>NZ_NEJR01000001.1:0-638833 GCF_002113165.1 Pseudomonas sp. B19(2017) | reverse complement strand
GCTGTACACCTCGGTGCGCGACTACAACAACAGCCGCTATGACTACATCCTCGACAACCTGAGCCTGAAGCAGGCGGCCGGCACCTTGAGCCCGCAGGACCTGCAGGACCTCAAGCGGTACCTGAAACCGGACTACAACCCGGACAAGGACTTCCTGCCGCCGGACCTGGCAGCAGCGGCAGCGAAGAACTTCGAGCGCCGCCCTTGAGATAGGTGTTGGCTTTTTCGCGGGCTCGCCCGCTCCCACAGGGATTGCGCAGCCCTCGAAGCATGCATCAATCCTGTGGGAGCGGGCGAGCCCGCGAAGAAGCCAATGCAAAAATCAGCGGATAAACGCACCCAGCCCATCGAGCAACCGTTGCAAGGCCCCTTGATTGGCCCGCATCACCGCCCTGCCCGCCTCGCCCATGCGCTGCGCATCCTGCGGCAGTTCGACCAGCCGCCGCACTGCCTCCGCCAGCCCGTCGACATCCTCCACCTGCTGCAAGGCCCCCGCCTCGCGCAGCATCGCGCTGATTTCGAGGAAGTTGAACACATGCGGCCCCATCAGCACAGGCAATGCCAACGCTGCCGGCTCCAGCGGATTGTGCCCACCGGTTGCCACCAGGCTGCCACCAACGAAGGCAATATCAGCCAGCGCGTAAAGGAACAGCAACTCACCCATGGTGTCGCCGACCAATACCTGAGTCTGCGCATCGACCGGGGTACCGGCCGAGCGGCGCACGCTGACGAATTGTTCGCTGCACAGCGCATGCACCGCGGCAAACCGCTCGGGGTGGCGCGGCACCAGGATCAGCAAGGCATCACCATGCACCTGCAGCAACTGCCGGTGCGCCTGCAGGATCAGCGCATCCTCGCCTTCATGGGTACTGGCCGCAATCCACACCGGGCGCTGCTCAGCCCCCCACTGCGCACGCAGTGCTCTGGCACGCGGCAGCAGTTGCTGGTCGATCTTCAGGTCGAACTTGATCGAACCGGTGACCCGTACGCACTCAGGGCGAGCGCCCAGGTCACGGAAGCGTCGGGCCTCGGTTTCGGTCTGCACGGCAATCAGGCTCATCTCGGCCAGCATCGGCCGGGTCAACCTGGCAAAGCGCCCATAGCCACGGGCCGAGCGCTCGGACAAGCGGGCATTGGCCAGCGCTACCGGAATGCCGCGTTTCGCACACTGGTGAATGTGGTTGGGCCACAGTTCGGTTTCCATGATGATGCCCAGCTTCGGCTGCACATGATCAAGAAAACGCCCCGCCGCCCACGGCAGGTCGTAGGGCAAATAGCAATGCTGCACACGTGGTTCGTCGGCGAACATGGCGCGAATACGCTCGGACCCGGTCGGAGTCATGCAGGTAAGCGTAATCGGCAACTCCGGGTAGGCCTTGAGCAAGGCACGCACCATCGGTGCCGCTGCAATGCTCTCGCCCACCGACACCGCGTGTACCCAGATGCCGCCTTGGCGCATGGCCGGCAGCTTGAAGGCAAAGCGCTCGCCGATGCGATGGCCATAGGCCGGCGCCTTGCGCGCGCGCAGGTACAGGCGCAGCGCAACCAGCGGCAGGCCCAGGTGAAACAGCAAGGTATAGAGAGTTCTGTTCATGGCCGCGGAGTTTACCCGATCGCGCGCAGGTGCACCGCAAAGCGCTCGGCCAGCCACTGCGCAGCCGGCCCCAGTGGCTCGTCGCGGCGCCAGGCCAGTTCCACCACCAAGGCCGGTGGCCGCCACTCGCTGTCCAGTTCGACCATGTGCGCCTGGTAAGTCGGGTATTGCACCACGTGCCGCGGCAGCCAGGCCCAGCCCAGGCCGCGCATCAGCAGTTCTGCCATGGCGTAGAAGCTGTCGGCGCGCCACACCTGCGGGCTGATCGCCTCGCCGCCGGGATAGCCGCTTTGCTGCGGGGTAATCAGAAGTTGTCGATGGCGCGCCAGTTGCTGGCGGGTGACCCGGCCTTCGCCCGCGAGCGGGTGGCCAACCGCGCACACCGTGACCATTTCCACGCTGCCCAGGGCGCGCCGCTCCAGCGATGCCGGGATGCTTTCGTGGTGGAAGAACAGGCCAAGATCGGCGCGCCGCTCCACCAGCTTGCGCGCCACATCGCCCTGGGCGCCGCTGGCCAGTTGCACCTCCAGGAACGGGTAGCGGCTGGCCAGTTCGTCGAGGCTGTCGATGACCGGCTGATAGGGCATGGCTTCGTCCTGGGCGACTCGCAGCAAGGCCTCCTGCCCGCGCATCAGCGCCAATGCACGGCCATCCAGGCGTTCGCACTGGCGCAACAGTTCGCGGGCATCTTCCAGCAGGGCGCTGCCGTTTTCGGTCAGCTTGGGTTGCCGGCCACTGCTGCGCTCGAACAAGGTGACACCGAGGTCGGTTTCGAGCAGGGCGATCGCGCTGCTGATCGCCGACTGGGCCTTGCGCTGCTCACGGGCCACGGCAGAGAACGAGCGCAGTTCTGCAACGCGCAGGAAGGTACGTAGCTGTTCAAGGTTCCACTGCTCGGCCATCAACCTATCTCCCATAGTGATAGGTAATGACTTTACCCCATCCAGGTAACGCCTAGAATGCCCCCCAGTTACCGGAGGATCCACCATGAATGCCTACACCTACCTCGCCATTGCCATCTGCGCCGAAGTCATTGCCACCGCATCCATGAAAGCGGTGAAAGGCCTGAGCACGCCACTGCCGCTGCTGCTGATGGTGGTGGGCTATGGCATCGCGTTCTGGATGCTGACCCTGGTGGTGCGCAGCATTCCGGTGGGGATCGCCTATGCCATCTGGTCGGGGTTGGGGATTGTGCTGATCAGTGTCGCGGCGCTGGTGATCTATGGGCAGAAACTGGATGTGCCGGCGATGCTGGGCATGGCGATGATTGTGGGTGGGGTGGTGGTGATTCAGCTGTTTTCGAAGACGGCTGGGCATTGATGGTTGCCTTGGGTCTGGCGGAGGGTTGGGTCGGGGCTGCCAGGTGCTTGTCTTGATTCCTGGTGTCGCGTAGATCGAGCGCCGCGCGGGCGGTGCTCGATCTCAAAGACGCCATAAACCTCAAGGCGGCCACATGTCAGCCCGCACGCAATCCCTCTCGGGCCCGACCCTGTATACTTGCCAGCTGTCCCAGTCTTCGAGGTACCGCCATGCCATCTGCCATTTCCACTGACGTGCTGATCGTCGGCGCCGGGGTCGCAGGCCTCTGGCTCAATGCCCGGCTGCGCCGCTTGGGCTATTCGACGGTACTGGTGGAACGCGCCAGCCTTGGCGGCGAGCAGACCATCAAGTCCCAGGGCATTATCCATGGCGGCACCAAGTACGCCCTGCACGGCGCCCTCACCGGCGCTTCGGAAGCCATCGCCGACATGCCGCGTCGCTGGCGCGAAGCGCTAAGTGGCAGCGGCGAGCTGGACCTGACCAGCACCCGCCTGCTGTCCGACGCCCACTACCTGTGGTCGCCAGGCACCCTGGCCGGCAACCTCACCAGTTTCTTCGCCAGCAAGGCCGTGCGCGGCCGGGTCGACCAGGTAAAGGGCGAGCAACTGCCACCTGCGCTCCAGGACCGCGCCTTCAAGGGCAAGGTCTATCGCCTGGCCGAACTGGTCGTGGACGTGCCCAGCCTGCTGGCCAACCTGGCCCAGCTGGCGGGTGACAGCCTGCTCGCCGGCGAGCGCATCGCGCCACTGCGCATGGGCGACGAGCTGGTCGGTCTGCGCGTGGACGAGCGCGACATCCGCGCCCAGCGCATCGTGCTCAGTGCCGGCGCCGGTACCGAAGAGCTGCTGCATGCCCTGGGCCTGAACCAGCCGGCCATGCAGACACGCCCACTGCACATGGTCATGGCCAAAGGTGCCAACCTGAAACCGCTGTACGCCCATTGCCTGGGCGGCGGGCCGAAGCCACGGGTGACGGTGACCACCCACCCGGCCGCCGACGGCCAGTGGGTCTGGTACCTGGGCGGTGACCTGGCCGAAGCCGATGGCGTTGCCCGCGAGCCGGCTGCGCAAATCGCTGCGGCACAGAAAGAAATCGCCAGCCTGCTGCCATGGGTGGACCAGAGCCAGGTGCGCTGGGCGACCCTGCGGGTCGACCGGGCGGAACCGGCGCAATCGGGCCTGGTACGCCCGGACAACGCCTTCCTCGCCGACCAGCAACGCCTGCTGGTGGGCTGGCCAACCAAGCTGGCCCTGGCACCGGACTTCAGTGACCGGGTCATCAGCCACTTGGAGCGTGACAGCATCCGCCCGCAGGCGCAGGCCGACCTGGTCGACCTGCCACGCCCGCCGCTGGGTGTGCCGGCCTGGGAGCAACTGCTGTCATGAGCCTGCCCACCCTGCACAACTACCATCGCCCCTTGGGCAGCACCGGCTTCAAGGTTTCGCCGCTAGGCCTGGGCACAGTCAAGCTGGGCCGCGACCAGGGCGTGAAATACCCCACCGGCTTCACCATCCCCGGCGATGACGAAGCCCGCCAGTTGCTGGCCCAGGCACGCGAGCTGGGCATCAACCTGATCGACACCGCCCCGGCCTACGGCCGCAGCGAAGAGCGCCTGGGCCCGCTATTGCGCGGCCAGCGCGATGAATGGGTGATCGTCAGCAAGGTTGGCGAAGAATTCGACAACGGCCAATCACACTTCGATTTCAGCGCCGTTCACACCCGCCGCTCGGTAGAGCGCAGCCTGCGGCGCCTGGAAACCGACCGCATCGAGCTGGTGCTGGTGCATTCCGACGGCAACGACCTGGCAATCCTCGAACAGCAGGAGGTCTACCAGACCCTGGCCGAGCTCAAGCAGGAGGGCAAGATCCTCGGCTTCGGCCTGTCCGGCAAAACCGTCGCCGGCGGCCTGAAGGCACTGGAGCAAGGCGACTGCGCCATGGTCACCTACAACCTCAACGAACAGGCAGAACGCCCGGTGCTGGACTACGCTGCCGAACACGGCAAGGCCATCCTGGTGAAGAAGGCCCTGGCCAGCGGGCATATCTGCCTGGCTCCGGGTGTCGACCCGGTGCAAGCCAGCTTCGAGCTGCTGTTCGCCCACCCGGGCGTCAGCAGTGCTATCGTCGGCACCATCAATCCGTTGCACCTGGCCCACAACGTGGCCACCGTCGCCCGTATCCTGGGCCAGCATTGAGTTGCCCCAGGCCCAGCCTGGACTGACCCGACGCAAGGAGGAGCCTCGTGGCGCGAACGCTGATCCGCAAGAACCCGAGCAACTTCAAGACACTGCCGCTGCATGTCGAGGCCACGCCCGAAGGGCTGACCTACCAGAGCATCGGCATGCCGCTGAACTTTGCCCAGACCCAACAGCGGCGCAAGGCCATCCAGTTGGCCGATGTGCAACGTTTCGTGGTCGAACTGGCCAACCTGGGCGTGTCGGTACGGCTGACCCTGCATTGGCAGAACCGCGATTACTGGGTGCTGGTGCGTCAGCGCCGGCAAGACCGTGGCGATGTGGTGCTGAAACTGATTTCGGGCTATGTGCCGGCGCAGGAGCTGAACCTGCCGTTGCACACAGCCGTGCAGGAAGTGGCAGAGGAATGCCTGCTGGAAACTCCGGAAGGCTGGCTGGGCGGGCGCTTCAACGACACCTGGCTACCGGTACCCTACGCCGCCGCCCTGCACTACCGCGAAACACCGCACTTCGTGCTGGCCCCGGAGTCCGGTGCCGCACGCCCGGTGCACTGCGGCAAGCTGATGCTGCTGGAACGGCCACGGGCGTATGTGCACTTGCCCACCGCCTCGCTGCAACTGATCTATGACATGCGCCTGCAGGTACCCCGGGACGCCAAGAAGCTCAGCCTGTTCCACGTTGATGAGCGGCTGGAGGGCGACCAACTGGTGGCGCGGCTCAACCGCAAGCGGCCAGACCTGTACCTGATGCCATTGAAGGACGGCCAGCCACTGGCTGAACTGTATACCGTGAGGAAGGATGAATTGGTGCCGGCGAGCACGCGCGGGCTGTACCTGGCCGAGAGTTTTGCACGGCAGGAGGGTTGGGTGGTCACGGACGAGCGGGTGCGCTGGAAGGATTGGGTGAAACAGCAGGGGTTGGTGGAGAGCAAGCCGGTGCGGGCATCGCACCTGCAGCGGTTTGGCGACAAGGCGCGAGCGCTGCTGGAGCGGGCGCGTACCTCCCTGAACAAATGATTGGGGCCGCTATGCGGCCCTTCGCGGGCATGCCCGCTCCCACAGGAATGGTGTAAACCTCAAACCTGCGCCGTACCTGTGGGAGCGGGCATGCCCGCGAAGGGCTGCACAGCAGCCCCGATTATCAGTTCTTGCGAATCTTCTCGACGATCGCCGTGGTCGAGCTGTTCTCGACCAGCCCCAGCACCTTCACGGTACCGCCATAGGCCTTGACGATATCGGCACCTACCACCTGGTCGATGCCATAGTCGCCGCCCTTGACCAGCACATCCGGCTTGACCTGGCTCAGCAGGTTCTCCGGCGTGCCCTCGGGGAAGCTGATCACCCAGTCCACCGCACCCAGCCCGGCCAGTACGGCCATGCGCCGGTCGACGCTGTTGATCGGCCGGCCCGGCCCTTTCAGGCGGCTGACCGAGGCATCATCGTTGACCGCGACGATCAGGCGATCGCCCTGGGCCCGCGCCTGTTCCAGGTAGGTGACATGCCCGGCATGCAGGATGTCGAAGCAGCCGTTGGTGAAGACGATCTTTTCTTTGTGCGCCCGCGCGTCATCAATGGCCAGCAGCAGCTGCTCCAGGCCCAGCACACCGCGCTCGGAGCCTTCCTCGCGCTGGATCGCCCGGCGCAGCTCGGGGGCACTGATCGCAGCCGTACCCAGCTTGCCGACCACGATACCCGCCGCCAGATTGGCCAGGGCCACCGCGTGGGGCAGGTCCTCGCCGGCAGCAATGGCCGCAGCGAGGGTGGAAATGACAGTATCACCAGCACCGGTCACGTCGAACACTTCACGCGCCCGCGCCGGCAGGTGCAGCGCCGGCTGGCCGCTGCGCAGCAGGGTCATGCCGTGCTCGCCACGTGTTACCAGCAAGGCGCCCAGGTCCAGGTCCTGCAGCAACTGCAGGCCCTTGGCGACCAGCTCGGCTTCATCGGCGCAACGGCCGACGATGGTTTCGAACTCGCTGAGGTTGGGGGTGATGAGGCTGGCGCCACGGTAGATGGAAAAGTCCTTGCCCTTGGGGTCGGCCAGCACCGGAATGCCCTTGGCCCGCGCCGCCTGGATCAGGCTCTGGTGGTTTTTCAGTGCGCCCTTGCCGTAGTCCGACAGGACCAGCACCTTGACGCCCTCGAGCAGGCTGTCGACCTCGGCCCCCAGCGACAGCGGGTCGGTGGCGAACGGTTCTTCGAAATCGATGCGCAGCAACTGCTGGTGACGGCTCATGACCCGCAGCTTGACGATGGTCGGCTGGTGCGCGATGCGCTGGAACACCGAGCGCACGCCTGCAGCCTGCAGGCTGTTGGCCAGGCTGTCAGCGGCCTCGTCCTGGCCGGTGACACCGATCAGCGAAGCCGGTGCGCCCAGGGCGGCGATGTTCAAGGCAACGTTGGCCGCGCCGCCGGGGCGATCCTCGATCTGATCGACCTTGACCACCGGGACTGGCGCTTCAGGCGAAATACGCGAAGTACCGCCATGCCAGTAGCGGTCGAGCATGACATCGCCGACCACCAGTACCGGGGCTTGATCGAAACGCGGCATGGACAACTTCATGGGCAACCCATATGGAAATAATGAACAGGGGCAGGATATTAGCACAGGGTAGACGACGGCTTTATGGCCAGATCACCCCAGGAAAATTCCCGTGACAATCGGGGCCACGACGGCCCCGATCAACGAGGGTTCAGGTGATATCGGCCTTGGCCGGCTCATCCAGGCCCATGGCATGCAGGCGGGCATAATGGCCATTGGCCGCGAGCAGCTCGGCATGGGTGCCGCGCTCGACCAGGCGCCCTTGGTCCATGACCAGGATCTGGTCAGCTTTCTCGATGGTCGACAGGCGGTGAGCGATCACCAGCGTGGTACGACCCTGCATCACATGGTCCAGGGCCGCCTGGATATGCCGCTCGGACTCGGTATCCAGCGCCGAAGTGGCTTCGTCGAGGATCAGCAGCGGTGCGTTCTTCAGCAGTGCCCGGGCGATGGCCAGACGCTGGCGCTGGCCGCCGGAGAGCAGCACGCCGTTTTCGCCCACTTCGGTATCGAAGCCTTTCGGCAGCCGGTCAACGAACTCCTTGGCGTAGGCATCGGCCGCAGCGGCTTCGATGTCGGCGCGCGGAGCGCCGGCCAGGTCACCATAGGCGATGTTGTTGGCCACAGTGTCATTGAACAGGGTGACATGCTGGGTCACCTGCGAAACATGGCGACGCAGGTTACGCAGGCGATAGTTCTCGATCTCCACGCCATCGAGCAGGATCTGTCCTTGATCATGGTGATAGAAGCGCGGGATCAGCGCCGCCAGGGTCGACTTGCCGCTGCCGGAGCGACCGACCAGCGCGATCATTTGCCCCGGCTCGGCGACGAAGCTGATGTCGCTCAGCACCTCCCGCTCGGTACCCGGGTAGGTGAAGCTCAGGTTGCGCACTTCCAGGCGCCCTTCCACCCGCTCCTTCTCGACGGTGCCACTGTCCACTTCAGGCGCTTCGTCCAGTTGCTCGAAGATGCTCTCGGCACCGGCCAGGCCCTTCTGGATGGTCGAGCTGACTTCCGAAAGCTGGCGAATCGGCTTGGGCAACAGGCCAGCGGCGGTGATATAGGCCACCAGGTCACCGGCAGTGGACTCGCCACGCAGGAACAGCACCAGGAACATCAGCGCGGCCATGGCGGAATAGATCACCAACTGCAGCATCGGCGTGTACAGCGAGCCGGTCTTGGTCATGTGCAGCTGCTTGTCGGTATTGCTCTGGCTGGCCTTGCCGAAACGCTGCTTCTCGTAGGCTTCGCCACCGAAACTGCGCACCACGCGGTAGCCCTGGATGGTTTCCGAGGCCACGTGGGTGACGTCACCCATGGCCACCTGGATCTTCTTGCTCTGCTTGCGGAATTTCTTGCTGGCGACGCTGACCATTACCGCGATCACCGGCAGGATGGCGACCATCACCAGGGTCAGGTGCCAGTTCATCCACAGCAGGTAGGCGAACAGGAACACCACGGTCAGGCCTTCGCGGATCACCACCTTGATCGCATCGGTGGCGGCACCGGTGACCATGGTCACGTTGAAAGTGATACGCGAAATCAGGTGCCCGGAGTTGTGGTTGTCGAAGTAGCGGTTAGGCAGCACCAGCAGCTTGTTGAACAGTTCCACACGCAGGTCGTGCACCAGGCACAGGGAAACCTTGGCCAGGAAGTAGTTGCCGAGGAACGAGCCCAGGCCCTGCCACGCGGCGATCAGGATGATCAGCAGCGGCACCGCCTGCAGCAGTTGCAGGTCGCGCAGGTAGGGGACGTTGGGGAACAACACCGCTTCGGGGTTGCTCAGGCCATCGACGAAATACTTCAGGATCCCGGCCAGCATCGGCTGGGTCGAGGCAAAGATCACGAAACCGATGATGCTCAGCAGGAAAATGCCGACATAGGGTTTCACATAGCTCAGCAGCCGGAAGTAGATCTTCAGGCTGGAGGTGTGTTCCGCCGGTCGCGGTGTTTCGGCCATTATCGAGCTCGCTGTTCAGGTTGAACCGGAAATTTTACCACAGGCGCCATCTTCGGCACGTCCCCATGGCAGCAACATGGCCAGGCCGACCGGCAGCCAGCTGATGAACCATTCGGCACGTGGCGTACCGGTGAGGCTGGCGGCATCGAACTGCATGGCCAGGGTCGAGTACACCCAGAAGCCGAGCAGGATCTTGCCGAACAGCGTGCCGCGTGCGCGGATGATTTCGCCCAGGGTGTACAGCCACACCATGACCCACAGCAGCATGCCCGGGAGGCCCATCTCCACTGCTATGTGGGTGAACATGTTGTGGGTATGGTCGAAGTGCTTGCCCACTGCACTCACGTCGTATGCAGTCCCCAGGCCAAGCCCGGTCCAGGGACGCGCGGCGATCATGTCGACCACGGCATGGAAGATTTCCGGCCGGTAGGACGAACCGCGCTGGGCGATCAGGTCGTACACGAGATAGAAGGCCAGGCCGGTGGCAATCGCCGCCAGCATGGCGAACACCCGGCTGTGGCGGTCGCGGAACCACAGCGGCGCCATGATCACCGTGAGCACCAGGGCCAGGACCGCGCCACGGCTCTGGCTGAGCATGGCAAACACCCCCAGGCACGCCAGCGCTGCCAGCCACAACAACTGCAGGCCACGTTGCCGAGGCGGCTCGTAAAGCAGGAAGAGCACGGCTGCACCGATGACGTAGGCGCCCAGGATCGGGTGAGATATCTCGCCGATGCCCTGCAGGCGGGCGACCAACGGCATGCCCAGCACGCCGTAGAAATGGATGACCGAGACCAGCGCGGCAACGGCCAGCAAGACGCTACCGGCCAGCAGCAGTTGACGAATGCGGGCCAGGCCAAGCTGGGCCAGCAGCGGGAACGCCAGCAGGAACACCAGGATGTAGAGCAGGCGCTTGGCCTCGCGCCCCGGCTCTTGCGCGGCCGACCAGAACAGGCTGAGCCCGCTCCATGCCAACAGCAGCAGTACACTCACCCACAAGGCCGGCTGACGCCGCCAGGCTTGCATGATGACGTGCCTCGCGGACCACGCCATTACCAGCGTAGGCAGCCACAGGAACAGCACAAGGCCCTGTTGATAGACCTTGTTGCTCGGTGCCAGGGCAATCGCTGCCAGGAACCAGACCAGACCAAACCCCAACCAGGCTCGCGCCCAGTTTTTTTCATACAACATTTTTCCCCCGATGAATCAAACACACCATCCAATGGTGCTACAGCATAATTTTCGGCATTATTGCCGGTCATTCTGTTCGCCCGACGACAAGGCTTTATTCATGCAATGCTCCCGGCTACCCCAGGTCGACTTCGATCAGCTGACACAAGGTGCACAGGTGCTTGAGGCAGATAGCCATGGTGCCAAAGTCTACCTGCTCGCGGATGGTAATTTCCTTAAGGTTTTCCGTAGGAAAAGACTGATTTCATCTGCACTGCTGCGTCCGTACTCGCAGCGCTTCGTCGACAATGCCGCGCGCCTTGCGCAACTGGGCATCCCCACCCTGAACGTGATCAGCCAGCACAAGCTCGATGTGCCAGGCCGCACCGCCGTACTGTACCGCCCGCTGCCGGGGCGCACCTTGCTGCAGATGTCGCGCGAAGAAGGTTTCAGCTGGGACACCTACCTGCCGCGCCTCATCGAGCTGATCCGCCAGCTGCACCGCAGTGGCGTGTACTTCCGCTCGCTGCACCTGGGCAATGTGGTGGTCACCCCCGACCAGCAGCTGGGACTGATTGACGTGGCCGACATGCGCTTCCTGCGCCCGCCGCTGTCGGCGCGCATGATTCGGCGCAATGTGCAGCACATGGTGCGTTATATCGAACGGGAGAACCTGGGCGACCGATTCCCCCTGGCCGCCTTCGAGGCCGCCCTGCTGGCACGCTGAGGTCAGTTGCGCAGCAGGCTCTGCGAGCCGCTGCAGAACGCCTGCCAGGCCTGCTCCGGGGCCAGCGCCTGGCGCTGCCGGGCGGCTACCGCCGGGCCACTCAGCGCTGCGCAACGCACCATCGCCTCGGCCCAGGCATTTTCATTGGCAACGGGCAGGTAGCCACCGGTGTCCTGCAACTGCTCGCGGAACACCTGCAGGTCGCTGCACACCACAGGCACGTCGGCCATGACCGCTTCCTGCACCACCAACCCCAGGCCTTCGGAGCGCGAAGGCACCAATAGCCAGTCGAATGCCCGGTACAACTGCTGCAGGTCGTCGCGATGACCGCTCAGGTGAACACGCCCGGCCAGGCCCAGCGCGTCGATACGGGCCTGCAATACCGCACGCAGGGGGCCTTCGCCGATGATTGCCAATTGCAAACCCGGCTGCCGCGCACTGGCTTTGGCGAACGCCTCGATCAGCATCTCGAAGCCCTTGCTCTCCACCAGCCGCCCGACCGCGCCCAGCATCAGCCCATTTACCTGGGGCAACTGCAGGGCCTGCCTGGCCGCCTCACGGCTCAACAACGGCTCGGCGAACGCCAGCGGGTCAAGGGCCATGCGCAGAGTCTGCACCGGCCTGCCCAGTTCGTGTTCGATGGACGCGGCCAGTGTCTGCGAAACGGCGGCAATGCTCAGCCGCTCGGCCGGGAACATGCGCAGCAGGCGAACATCACTGGCGCTCAGACGCGTCTTGCCGTGGAACAGCACCTTGGCACGCACCTGCGGAACCCGCTCCAACAGCGGCAACACCAGCCGCGCCACACCGACGCCGTCGAGCAGCACGACTTCAGCCTGGGCCTCGTAAAGTGCCTTGCGCAAGCGCATGCGCAACCATGGGCGCAACAGCCGCCAGAAGTGCCGCCCTTTCAGCGCCCGTGACGGCATGTGCCACTCGCGGGTCGAACCAAGCCCACAGCAGAGCCCGCTACCCAGCAGCAGCCAGTTGCTGATCCGGGCATCGGCCCCCGCGTGCGACAGCACCTGCCGATGCACCTTGTGGATGGACATGTACGGCGTTCCACCCGCCCACATCATATTGACGATGTTCATGGGCCCTCTCCCGCTCATGCCAGGTGGGGCAGCGACTTCATTGAACAAAAAGGGTGATTCCCATGCCAATCACGGCACCCGCCACCAGCGTCAATGCCAACTTCATCCGATCACGCTTACGACGTTTGGCCTTGCGCTCCACTTCGATGGGCAAGGTCACGTGATTACCAAATCCTGTATGCAAGACTGCATCACCCTCCAGGGTGACCGCTGTCAGGTTCAACTCAGCGTAGCGTCGGGAAAGTGCCTTCTCTCCAGCATAGGCGGCAAATGGCGCGCAACGCTGGTAATCGCTCAAACGACGCAGCCCGGGGTTGAGCGAAAACGCCTGCCACTCGGCCTTGTCGGACAGCAGCGGGTAGCAAGGCACCCCGGCGATCACCTGGCGATCGCCCAGGTGAATGTACGGGCTGTGGATGGCCAGGTCATGGGCATGGCTGCGCAGCCAGACCTGCAACAGGTCGGGGCTGACCTCCAGGATGGCCCGGGAGTCCTCGACGAAGCCCTGGCGATAGAAGTGCCAGTCGTCCTCGCAGTGGAAGATGTAGGGTGTCTTGACGTGGCTGTAGGCCAGGTCGATAGACGGCAACTGGCCCAGCTTGGGCCGGTTGACGAACACCTTGCAGTGCGGTTTCCAATGCTCAGGCACAGCGGCATGCACGGCATCGTCACCGGAATCTTCGGTGATGAACACTTCGCGAATGGGCGCGGTATTGTAGCGATCGAAACTCTCAAGGGTATCTCTGAGCAGATCGAACCGCCCACAACTGGTCACGACAAGCGTGATGTCACTCTCACCTGAAAAGCGCACCGGACTCCCTCCGCCTTGCGACTATCGACTTTCGGCACCTGTTCCGTAGGCGCGAAAGTTCTTATGTTAGATGCCCAGCTTCAGGCGCAGCCGCTGCCATGCAGACAACGGTGGGTGGGGCCTGAGTGCCGGGCGCATGTGGTCGACGATGCTACGTCCAACTGCCGCGAAACTGAAACGGGAAACCGCCAGATGGCGACCATTTTCTGCAATCCGCCGTGCCAGTTCAGGATCCGAACGCAAGCGGCGGAGTTTTTCCTGAAGGGTGGGGATGCTGTCATAGAACACCACGTTGTGCATGTCCTGCAGGCCCAGTGCGCGGTTTTCCTGCTCGCCCTGGTCATACGCCAGCAACACACAGCCGCAGGCCATGGCTTCGAAGTTCTTGATCATGTATTCGCCCATGCCGACGTCGGCACTGACGAAGAAGCGGATCCGGTTGAGCGTGTTGCAGTAGTCTTCACCCGATTTGGTACGGGTCACCACCAGGTTCTCGACCCGGCCCAGCTCGTCCAGCAACGCCTTGCGGCCGCTGTAGGCCACGCTGTTGGTGCTGCCGACGAAGGCCAGTTCGATGTCGCGCTCACGGCCTTGGTCGGCCAGCAACTGCTCGTCGTAGCCCTTGGGCACGAATACGGCGTCGAAACCTTCCTGACGCAGGCGCTCGCTGACCATGTAGCCGGAGCTGATCACCCGCGCCCAGGGCAGCTTGCGGTAATGGGCGCTGAACTTGCCGGTGTATTTGCACGGGATGTAGTTCTGATAGGCATCGTGCTCCAGGATGACCAGGTTCGGCACGGTGCGGATGAACGCCGCCTGACGGATTTCCTGCTTGAAACGCAGGAAGAACACGATGCGGTCGTAACGCTCGACCTGCACCTCACGCTTGAAATAGCGGCGCAGATTGCGCTGGTCTTCGCTGGTCAGCCAGCGCAGGTCGCACTCGCAATTGGCCGCGACGCCATCGTACAGGCGGTCGAGAATCGCCCGCTGTTCCTTCTGCACCAGAAATAGGACTTTCATTGGGTTCCTTGGGCGCTCAGCGCCATCGCGGTCAACCATGGCGGCGCGGCTACAGCTCACGCCGCCAGAACAGTTCATGTCGGCGCACGGCCTTGCGGAAGAATTCGTTCTCGCCGTAAGGCGACGGCCGCCGCCCGGCCAGCCAGCGTTGCAACAGGCGGCGCAGGCGGCGCTTGAACGGCGCCGGCGGTTGCAGGTCGTGCATCATGCCCAGGGCCATGGCCTTGTCGCGCTGGGTCGCCAGGTCCAGTACAAGGCTGCAGGGTGCCCAGGCCTGGGCAGCGCTCAGTTGCGGCGGCAAGGCCACGCCATCTCCACTGTCGCCCATCGGCCAGCGGTCGTTGTCATGCAGGTGGTTGGCGTAGCACAGCAGGGTTTGTGGCTGCCAGGCCAGGCCTTGCAGGGCTTCCAGTACCGCGGCCTGGGCACAGATGTGATCGGGGTGTGGGTCGAGCTGCGGGTGCGGCATCACCAGCACTTCTGGCCTGGCCATTTCCAGCAATGCCCGCAGGTCGGCCAGCAGGTTGTGCCAGGTCGGCGCGCCATCGCCGTCGGCCGGCAGCGGGAACGGGTTGTACTGGCGGAACACACGGATGTCGGCGAGATCGGCCTCGCGGGAGGCGGCCGGCTGGCCTGGCGCAGCCTGCATGGCAGGCAATTGCAGGCAGAAGTAGCCCAGCTGCACGCAACGCGATTCGGCGACACCGGCCCAGCGTGGCACGGCAATACTGTCCCAGGCCCGCAGGCGGCCCTTCAGACGCGCGGCTTCGGCCCTTGCCAAACCCATCTGCTGATAGTGTTCGGCCTCGATTTCACCGGCGGTCAGGGTCACCACCCAGGTTTCGTCGGCTCGGCTATAGAGGCCATAGGCGGCCAGCTCGGCGTCATCGGCATGCGGCGCGATCACCATCACTCGGCGCCGTTGCAGCTCAACCCCAGGGGTTATCCACAGGCGCGGCTGGCCCGCCAGCCGACAATGCCGGCCACGCAGGCGCAGCGTGCCAGCCTGCAGCGGTGCGGCGAGGCCGGTCAAGTTGAGGAAGCGCACGCCATCGACGCCGCGCTCGAAGGTTTGCCGGTCGGTCTGTTCACCCGCCACCAGCTCGACCTGCGGGTCAAGGAAGCGCCCCAGCCAGCGGCTTTTTACCCGCAGCTCGAGGATCAGGGTTTCGTTGCCCTGCAATGCGCAGTCAGTCTTGAGCAGGTCGCCGTTCAGGCTGGCAAGGGCCTCCTGCGTCTGCTCACCGAAGTCGTAGGCGTAGTCCTCGCCTGGCGCGTAGAACAGGTGGTCGGCAAACCAGGCTTCGTGGGCCGCCCACAGCAGCGGCAACAGCAGCAGTGGCAACCACCACCAGCTGAACACACCGACGGCCAGCAGCGCGACCAGGCCCGCCAGCAGGCCCAGGCGCTTGTTACGCCGGTGGCGCTTGAGCAACTGCTGCTTGCGGCTCACGCCTGATACACCGGTACGGGGTTGCACCAGCGATCCTTGTACTCGCGGTCGGCACGACCGAAGGAGAACCGCAACGGCTTGTTGCGCGCACGGGCATCTTCCCAGGCGGCCTGGGTATTGAGGAAGCTCAGCACGCTGCCGGGGCTGAAGGCCTTGGTTTCAGGGTCGACCCCCCCATTGATGTACTCGACGCTGATCCATTCCGGCGCTTCGACGCGGTACACCAGCTGGATGGCAATCGGCTTGTCGTCCAGCAGCAGCACCGAGCCGATCAGCAGCTCGCGCAGGCGCTCCAGCACCTCGGCCATGCGTTCGGCACCGGTGGCCGGGAAGCCCCAGCGGCGCTGGAACAGGTCACAGTACATGCTGGCAATTTCCTGCGCGCTGAAGTCGCTGATCGGCCGTACTACGCCGCCCGCCTCTTCCAGCAGGCGCAACTCACGGCGCTGGTTGTAGCGGAACTTCTTCGACAGGTCCTCATGTGCCCGAGCCATGGCCAGCTGTTCCTTCTGCGCCTTGAGGCCACTGAAGCGGCCTTGGTTCAGCTCGGACAGATAGCGTGCGCTGTGGCGCAACGGCGCGGCGGTACCGGCCGCCGCCGGCAGGATGATTTCGGCATTGCCCAAGTCGAACAGGGCCTTTTTGCCGGCACGCTTGAGCACGTCCTTGGACAGCGCCAGGTGGCGCCCCCAGGCAGGGATGGCAGCCTTCAGCTCGCCGGCCTGGTGCCAGCCCAGGTAACGCACCGGGATCTGCGCCAGGTCCGCCAACTGCTCGACTACCAGCGGATGGGTGGCGACACTACCGCCAAAGCGGGCCCATGCCTCGGCGTAGGCCTTGGCGTCGATGACTTGCCAACCGCGCTCGCGGAAGGCCTGGATACGGTTGAGCATCAGGCCTGCCCCACCAGCGCACGGACCTGCGGCAGCTGCCAGAAGGCTTCGCGCACCGCCTGGTCGGAGAAGCGTTCACGCAGGCGCTGCAGCATATGCTCGGCACAGGCCTGGCGCTGCTGCCCATCGAGTACCGCCATGTGCTTCAGGCCCTGGGCCAGCTGCCCGGCATCACCCAGCGGGAACAGAACGCCAACACCCTCGACCACTTCGCGAGCACCGCCACAGGCCGTGGCCAGTACCGGCACACCAGCGACCATGGCCTCGAGCAGGACCATGCCGAACGGCTCATGGTCGGAGCTCAGGGCGAACACATCAAACGCCTGGAAGTAACGGCGCGCATCCGGCACCTGGCCAAGGAAGTCCACTTGCCCGGCAATGCCCAGCTCGGCGGCCTGGGCCTTGAGCCTGGCTTCCAGGCGGCCCTTGCCGAGGATCGCCAGGCGGGCGCCGGCCGGCAGCCCCGGTAACGCTTCGGCAAAGCCCCGCAGCAGGGTGGCCTGGTCCTTGTCCGGATGCAGGCGCCCGACGTTACCGACAATCCATGCCTGCGCATCCAGGCCCAAGGCCTTACGGGCCTCGGCGCGAGGCACCAGGGCCGCTTGCAGGGCTTCGATGTCGATGCGGTTGTACAGGGTCTGGATACGCTCTGCCGGCCACTGTGGCAGACAGCGGCGCATGTCGTCGCGTACTGCGTCCGACACGCCCAGCAAGCTCAGGCGTTTGCTGAACAGGTTGGCGAAAAGGCGCCGCCCCTTGCGCTGGTAGTCACCGAAAGCATGGTGCACACCGATCACCGGCAAGCCGGTACCCAGCAGCGCCACGTAGATCGGCTTGAAGCGGTGGGCAATACAGAAAGCGAAATCGCGCTCGGCCGCGATCCGCCGCAATGCACGGATGGCGCCGAGCTTCAGGCCGCGCACGGCCTTGGAGCTGAACTCCAGGAACAGCACCTCGTCCGACGCGCAGCCTGCCGCTACCTGCGGGTCGGCGGCGCCGGTGAGAAACACCGTGGTGACCTGGTAGCCACGCCCCTGGAACAGGCTGGCGTACTGACGGGCACAGTCCAGGAACGGCCCGTCATAGCCATGGCAGAACTGCAGGATGCGCGGTTCAGAGCGGCTGGTCATACGGGGCCGCGCCGTCCTTCACAACCAGGATGTCTTCCATGATCAGGTACTGCAGGTCCGAGCCGAAGAACATGTTCAGGGCGTCGGTCGGCGAGCAGATCATCGGTTCACCACGGCGGTTCAGCGAGGTGTTCAGCGACACGCCGTTGCCGGTCAGGTCTTCCAGCGCCTTCATCATGTCGTAATAGCGCGGGTTGTACTCGCGCTTGAGCACCTGGGCACGCGAAGTGCCGTCCTCGTGAACCACTTCCGGCACGCGGGTCTTCCACTCTTCAGCCACTTCGAAGGTGAAGGTCATGAACGGCGCCGGGTGGTCGACCTTGATCATTTGCGGGGCAACGGTGTCGAGCATCGACGGGCAGAAGGGTCTCCAGCGCTCGCGGAACTTGATTTGTTCGTTGATGCGGTCGGCTACGCCCGGCACGCTCGGGCAACCGATGATCGAACGGCCACCCAAGGCGCGCGGGCCGAACTCCATGCGGCCCTGGAACCAGGCCACCGGGTTGCCGTCGACCATGATCCTGGCGATGCGTTGCGGCATGTCGTCGAGCTTGCGCCACTTCGGCGCGTTCGGGTGACGGGCGCAGGCGGCGATCACGTCCTCGTTGGAGTACGACGGGCCGAGGTAGACGTGTTCCATCTTCTCGACCGGCACGCCACGGGCGTGGGAAACGTAGGCGGCAGCCCCAACGGCGGTACCGGCGTCACCGGAAGCCGGCTGGACGAACAGTTCTTTCAGGTCTGGGCGGGCGATGATCTTCTGGTTGAGCTTGACGTTCAGCGCGCAACCGCCGGCAAAGGCCAGTTTGCCGGTCTCACGCAGGGTGTCGCCCAGATAGTGGTCGATCATCTGCAGGGCGATTTTTTCGAACAGCGCCTGCATGCTGGCCGCGTAATGGATGTACGGCTCGTCGGCGATGTCGCCTTCGCGCTTGGGGCCCAGCCATTCGATCAGCTTCGGCGAGAAGTAGAAGCCCTTGCCCTTCTCTTTATAGCGGCGCAGGCCGATGACGTTGGCGTATTCGGTGTTGATCACCAGTTCGCCGTTTTCGAAGCTGGCCAGGCGCGAGAAGTCGTACTTGCTGGCGTCGCCATATGGCGCCATGCCCATGACCTTGAACTCGCCATCGAGCATCTCGAAGCCGAGGAACTCAGTGATTGCGCCATACAGGCCGCCCAGCGAGTCCGGGTCGAAGAATTCCTTGATCTTGTGGATCTTGCCGTTTTCGCCGTAGCCAAAGAAGGTGGTGGCGTATTCGCCTTTACCATCGATGCCGAGGATTGCGGTTTTTTCCTTGAAGCCCGAGCAGTGGTAGGCACTGGAGGCGTGAGCCAGGTGGTGCTCGACCGGCTCGATCTTGACCTTTTTCGGGTCGAAGCCCAGCTGCTCCAGGCACCAGACGATCTTCTTGCGATAGCGCTTGTAGCGACGGTTGCCCATCAGGATGGCATCAAGGGCGCGGTCCGGGGCGTACCAGTAGCGCTTGGCATAGTGCCAGCGCGCCTTGCCGAACAGGCTGATCGGGGCGAACGGGATGGCTACCACGTCGACGTCGGATGGCTTGATGCCTGCCTGTTCCAGGCAGAACTTCGCCGACTCGTAGGGCATGCGGTTCTTCGCATGCTTGTCACGCACGAAGCGCTCTTCTTCGGCGGCGGCAATCAGCTTGCCGTCAATGTACAAGGCCGCGGAAGGGTCATGGCTAAGGGCGCCGGACAGGCCAAGAATCGTCAATGCCAAGGGATTAGCCTCTTCATTCGGTAGAAATGCGCCAGCGGCCTCTTGGGCGGGTGGCGACTAAAGGGCGGGATTATAACGCAAACATGTGCGCAACGCGGCAACCTGTACCGGCCTCATCGCCGGCAAGCCAGCTCCCACAGGTACGGCGCAGGCCTCAAGGGCGATGGTGTACCTGTGGGAGCTGGCTTGCCGGCGATGAGGCCGGTACAGACAACCTATATTATTCAGCGATCAGCCAGTCCATGCGGTAGCTGCCGGCGGTCTGCGCCAGCTCCTTGGCCAGCCATGGCAGCAGCGCCTTGAGCTCTTCTTCCAGCCCCCACGGCGGGTTGGCGATGGCCAGGCCTGAACCGTTGAGCCCTTGGGGGCTGTCCTGGTGGTGCACATACAGCTCGACCCGCAGCAGTTTTGGCGCGCCGGTGCTGGTCAGGTCCTGGTAGAAGCGGGTCAGCGAACGCTGGTCCTTGATCGGATACCAGATGGCCGCGACAGTCTGGCGCATACGACCGATTGCCTCTTTCATGGCGGTGGTGCAGCGCTTGAGTTCGTCAGCCTGCTCGAACGGCGGGTCGATCAGCATGATCGCGCGTTTTTCCTGCACCGGCAGCAAGGCCCGCGGCACATGCCAGCCTTCACCCAGGTGCACAGTCACGCGCGGGTCTTTTTTCATGTTCTCTTTGAGCAGCGGCCCGTCTTCGGGGTGCTTTTCGTTGAGCAGGGCGCGGTCCTGCTGGCGCATCAGGCGGCGGGCCAACTCGGGCGAACCGGGGTAGTAGCGCAGCTCGCCGTCGGCGTTCAGACGCTTGATGATACGCAGATAGTCGTCGGCCATAGCCGGCAGGTCATCGCGATTCCACAGCCGGGCGACACCTTCCAGGTACTCGCCGGTGCGGGTTGCCTGGTCACCTTGCAGGTCGTACAGGCCAAGTCCTGCGTGGGTATCGATGTAGGCGAACGGCTGTTCCTTGCGCGACATCAGGGCGATGAGGCGGGTCAGCACGATGTGTTTGAGGACGTCGGCGTGGTTGCCGGCGTGGAAGGCGTGACGATAGTTCATGGCAACTCCTGCGAAGGCGGCAAGTTTACCTTGCCTTGCAGGCGGAGTCAGGCCTGGCTGCTGATCGGCGGCGGCTTCTTCGCGGGCTCGCCCGCTCCCACAGGGCCCGCACAGATCTCAGACCCTGTGGAGCACCTGTGGGAGCGGGCAAGCCCGCGAAGAAGGCAACACCAAATCAGCCGGTGTTACTTGTCAGCGTGATACGCCGCATCAGCAGTCTCGAAGCGCTGCACCATCGCCTTCGAAGGGCTGCCCAGCTTGCTCACCACGAGGATGGCGATGCTGGCGAACAGGAAGCCCGGGATGATTTCGTACAACCCGAGGGTATCGAAGTTCTTCCACAGGATCACGGTCAGCGCACCGACCACGATACCGGCCAGCGCGCCGTTACGGGTCATGCCCTTCCACAGCACCGAAATCAGCACCACCGGGCCAAATGCGGCACCGAAACCAGCCCAGGCGTAGGCCACCAGGCCCAGTACGCGGTTTTCCGGGTTGGCGGCCATGGCGATGGCGATCAGGGCCACGGCCAGCACCATCAGGCGACCGACCCACACCAGCTCGACCTGCGAAGCGTTCTTGCGCAGGAAGGCCTTGTAGAAGTCCTCGGTCAGGGCGCTGGAGCACACCAGCAGCTGGCAGCTCAGGGTGCTCATCACCGCCGCCAGGATGGCCGACAGCAGCACACCAGCGACCCACGGGTTGAACAGGATCTTGGCCAGCTCGATGAACACACGCTCGTGGTTCTCGGTGACCGGCCCCGCCAGCTCAGGGTGCGCCGAGAAGTAGGCGATGCCGAAGAAGCCCACGGCGCAGGTGCCGACCAGGCACAGGATCATCCAGGTCATGGAGATGCGACGAGCTTTGGCGATCGACTTCACCGAGTCGGCGGCCATGAACCGCGCCAGGATGTGCGGCTGACCGAAGTAGCCCAGACCCCAACCCATCAGCGAAATGATGCCGATGAAGGTCGCGCCCTTGAACATGTCGAAGTGAGCCGGATTCACCACCTCGATAGCGGCGAAGGTCTGATCGAAGCCGCCGGTGGAGATCAGCACGATCACCGGGGTGAGGATCAGCGCGAAGATCATCAGCGATGCCTGCACGGTATCGGTCCAGCTCACCGCCAGGAAGCCACCAATGAAGGTGTAGGCAATGGTCGCCGCCGCGCCGGCCCACAGGGCGGTTTCGTAGGACATGCCAAAGGTGCTTTCGAACAGACGGGCACCGGCGACGATGCCGGAAGCGCAATAGATGGTGAAGAACACCAGAATCACGATGGCCGAAATGATCCGCAGCAGGCCGCTGTGGTCTTCGAAACGGCTGGAGAAGTAGTCCGGCAGGGTCAGTGCATCGCCGTTGTGCTCGGTCTGCACGCGCAGGCGGCCAGCGACGAACAGCCAGTTCAGGTAAGCGCCGACGGTCAGGCCGATGGCAATCCAGGCTTCGGACAAACCGGCGAAGTAGATGGCGCCCGGCAGGCCCATCAGCAGCCAACCGCTCATGTCGGAAGCACCGGCGGAGAGCGCGGTAACCACGCTACCCAGGCTGCGACCGCCGAGGATGTAGTCAGAAAGGTTCTTGGTGGAGCGATAGGCCGCGAAGCCGATCAGCACCATTGCCGCGATGTAGATCACGAACGTGATCGTTAGTGGGTTGCCCATATGTGTGCCCTGGCGTTTGTTTTTATCTCATGCACAACCGCACCCATGGCGGTTGCACCCAGGCGGCGAATGCTATGCAACAACGCGAAGCGGGTGCAACCATTTTTCACCTGCAAGTTGCACCTTCCAGCGCATTTTCCGATAAAGCCCGTTTCTTGCTCCTTTTGGGAGCAATGAGGGCCTTTTTTCAGAATAAAACGCACCGAAAACACGCCTTATTAGCGTGCACAACCGAGCAGCTGACGAGTTGCACCTTTTTCATCGAAAATTAGGGTTGCACCTGGTTGCACCCGAATTGTCCTACAGCTACTCTTGGCGCCAGCTTAGGCCACAACCGTGGCAATAACGAGGATAAGAAATGGCGACGACCACCCTTGGGGTCAAACTCGATGACCCGACCCGTGAGCGACTCAAGGCAGCAGCGCAGTCCATTGACCGCACGCCGCACTGGTTGATCAAGCAAGCGATCTTCAACTACCTGGAGAAGCTCGAGGGTGGTGCCACCCTGACCGAACTCAACGGCCATGCCAGCAACCTGGCCGACGACGCCGGTGAGGTTCAACCCGACCACAGCCACCAGTGCTTCCTCGAATTCGCCGAGAGCATCCTGCCACAGTCGGTATTGCGCTCGGCGATCACCGCCGCCTACCGACGCCCCGAGCAGGAAGTGGTGCCGATGCTGCTGGAGCAGGCGCGCCTGAGCGCCCCGCTGGCCGAAGCGACCAACAAGATGGCCGCCGGTATCGCCGAAAAACTGCGTAACCAGAAGAGCGCTGGCGGTCGTGCCGGCATCGTCCAGGGCCTGCTGCAGGAGTTCTCGCTGTCGTCCCAGGAAGGCGTGGCGCTGATGTGCCTGGCCGAAGCCCTGCTGCGCATCCCCGACAAGGGCACCCGTGATGCGCTGATCCGCGACAAGATCAGCACCGGCAACTGGCAGCCGCACCTGGGCAACAGCCCGTCGCTGTTCGTCAACGCCGCCACCTGGGGCCTGCTGCTGACCGGCAAGCTGGTGTCTACCCACAACGAATCCGGCCTCACCTCCTCGCTCACCCGCATCATCGGCAAGAGTGGCGAGCCGATGATCCGCAAGGGTGTCGACATGGCCATGCGCCTGATGGGCGAGCAATTCGTCACCGGCGAAACCATTGCCGAAGCCCTGGCCAACGCCAGCCGCTTCGAGTCCAAGGGCTTCCGCTATTCCTACGACATGCTCGGCGAAGCCGCACTGACCGAGCACGACGCACAGAAGTACCTGGCGTCCTACGAGCAGGCCATCCACTCGATCGGCAAGGCCTCCCATGGCCGTGGCATCTATGAAGGCCCAGGCATCTCGATCAAGCTGTCGGCATTGCACCCGCGCTACAGCCGCGCCCAATACGAGCGCGTGATGGAAGAGCTGTACCCGCGCCTGCTGTCGCTGACCCTGCTGGCCAAGCAATACGACATCGGCCTGAACATCGACGCTGAAGAAGCCGACCGCCTGGAGCTGTCGCTCGACCTGCTCGAGCGCCTGTGCTTCGAGCCGTCGCTGGCCGGCTGGAACGGCATCGGCTTCGTCATCCAGGCCTACCAGAAGCGCTGCCCGTACGTGATCGACTACGTCATCGACCTGGCCAAGCGCAGCCGCCACCGCCTGATGATCCGCCTGGTGAAAGGCGCCTACTGGGACAGCGAAATCAAGCGCGCCCAGGTCGAAGGCCTGGAAGGCTACCCGGTCTACACCCGCAAGGTGTACACCGACGTGTCCTACGTCGCCTGCGCCCGCAAGCTGCTGGCCGTGCCAGAAGCCATCTACCCGCAGTTCGCCACCCACAACGCCCACACCCTGTCGGCCATCTACCACATTGCCGGTCAGAACTATTACCCGGGCCAGTACGAGTTCCAGTGCCTGCACGGCATGGGCGAGCCGCTGTACGAGCAGGTGGTCGGCAAGATTTCCGAAGGCAAGCTGAACCGCCCGTGCCGCGTCTATGCACCGGTCGGCACCCACGAAACGCTGCTGGCCTACCTGGTGCGTCGCCTGCTGGAAAACGGCGCCAACACCTCGTTCGTCAACCGCATCGCCGACCACTCGATCTCCATCCAGGAACTGGTTGCCGACCCGGTCGCCAGCATCGAGCGCATGGGCACCCAGGAAGGCAGTATCGGCCTGCCGCACCCACGCATCCCGCTGCCGCGTGACCTGTATGGCAGCGAGCGGGCCAACTCGGCCGGCATCGACATGGCCAACGAGCACCGTCTGGCGTCGCTGTCCTGCGCCATGCTGGCCACCGCCCACAACGACTGGAAAGCCGCCCCGTTGCTGGCCTGCGCCGCCAGCGAAGGCGTCGCCGCAGCCGTGCTGAACCCGGCAGATCACCGCGACGTGGTCGGCCATGTGCAGGAAGCCACTGTCGTCGACGTCGAAAATGCCATCCAGTGCGCACTGAATGCCGCACCGATCTGGCAGGCCACCCCGCCGGCCGAACGTGCTGCCATTCTGGAGCGCACCGCCGACCTGATGGAGGCCGAAATCCAGCCGCTGATGGGTCTGCTGATCCGCGAAGCCGGCAAGACCTTTGCCAACGCCATCGCCGAAGTACGTGAAGCCGTGGACTTCCTGCGCTACTACGCGGTACAGGCGCGCAACGACTTCAGCAACGACGCCCACCGCCCACTGGGCCCGGTAGTGTGCATCAGCCCGTGGAACTTCCCGCTGGCGATCTTCACCGGCCAGGTGGCCGCAGCGCTCGCCGCCGGCAACCCGGTACTGGCCAAGCCCGCCGAGCAAACCCCGCTGATCGCGGCCCAGGCCGTTCGCCTGCTGCTGGAAGCCGGTATTCCGGAAGGCGTGCTGCAGTTGCTGCCAGGCCGCGGTGAAACCGTCGGTGCCGGCCTGGTCGGTGACGAGCGCGTCAAAGGCGTAATGTTCACCGGTTCCACCGAAGTGGCCCGCCTGCTGCAGCGCAACGTCGCCGGTCGCCTGGACAACCAGGGCCGCCCGATCCCGCTGATCGCCGAAACCGGCGGCCAGAACGCGATGATCGTCGACTCCTCGGCACTGACCGAGCAGGTGGTGATCGATGTAGTGTCCTCGGCCTTCGACAGCGCCGGCCAGCGTTGCTCGGCCCTGCGCGTGCTGTGCCTGCAGGAAGACTCCGCCGACCGCGTGATCGAAATGCTCAAGGGCGCCATGGCCGAAAGCCGCCTGGGCTGCCCGGACCGCCTGGCCGTGGACATTGGCCCGGTGATCGACGCCGAAGCCAAGGCCGGTATCGAGAAGCACATCCAGGGCATGCGTGAGAAAGGCCGCTCGGTCTATCAGGTGGCGATTGCCGATGCTGCCGAGATCAAGCGTGGCACCTTCGTCATGCCGACCCTGATCGAGCTGGAAAGCTTCGACGAGCTCAAGCGTGAAATCTTCGGCCCGGTGCTGCACGTGGTGCGCTACAACCGCCGCAACCTGGACCAGCTGATCGAGCAGATCAACAATTCCGGCTATGGCCTGACCCTCGGCGTGCACACCCGCATCGACGAGACCATCGCCAAGGTGGTGGAAACCGCCAATGCCGGCAACATGTACGTCAACCGCAACATCGTCGGTGCGGTGGTGGGCGTGCAGCCGTTCGGCGGTGAAGGCCTGTCCGGCACCGGCCCGAAAGCCGGCGGCCCGCTGTACCTGTACCGCCTGCTGTCGACCCGCCCGGCCGACGCGATTGGCCGCCACTTCCAGCAGCAGGACGGCGAAGGCAAGCCTGACCGCGCCCTGCACGAACAGCTGATCAAGCCGCTGCACGGCCTGAAGGCCTGGGCCGAGAGCAACCAGCTGGCCGACCTGGCCGCGCTGTGCAGCCAATTCGCCAGCCAGTCGCAAAGCGGCATCGCCCGCCTGCTGCCGGGCCCGACCGGCGAGCGCAACAGCTACACCATCCTGCCGCGCGAGCACGTGCTGTGCCTGGCCGACAACGAGGCCGATCTGCTGGCGCAGTTCGCCGCAGTGCTGGCGGTTGGCAGCTCGGCGGTATGGGCTGACGGCGAGCCGGGCAAGGCCTTGCGTGCCCGCCTGCCGCGTGAGCTGCAGGCCAAGGTCAAGCTGGTAGCGGACTGGAACAAGGATGAAGTGGCGTTCGACGCCGTGATCCACCACGGCGACTCGGACCAACTGCGCGGCGTGTGCCAGCAGGTGGCCAAGCGTGCCGGGGCGATCGTCGGCGTGCACGGGCTGTCCAGCGGGGATCATCAGATTGCGCTGGAGCGCCTGGTGATCGAGCGGGCAGTGAGTGTGAACACTGCGGCTGCCGGCGGTAATGCCAGCTTGATGACCATTGGCTGAGGCTGAGGGTTGTTGAAGAAAAGGGAGAGCTTCGGCTCTCCTTTTTTATGGGCGCATGTCTTGAGATGTTTTGCGCCTATGAGATCGAGCGCCGCGCGGGCGGCGCTCGATCTCATAGGCGCTGCAAAACTGTCGGCATACACCTGGCAGCCTTCATGCAACCTGAAGCCAACCCCTCACTGCTTCATCCCCAACTCAGCATCATCCATCAGCGCCTTGGCCATCGCACTCAGGTAGTGCGCAGCCCAGATCATCATCGGCTTCTCATCCATCAGCCCGGTTATGGTCAGCTCTCGCACATACCCCATCAACTCCGAAGACTGCTCGCGCGCATCCCTGCACGGGATGCCAGGCTCGATGCGGAACAGCGGGTGGGTGCCGTTTTCACCCTGATAGAACGTGGTCTTGCCGACGGTGAGTTGGGTGTCTTCTGTTGTCATTGTTCAATCCCCTGATAATTCTTGACTGCCTGGGCCGGCCTCTTCGCGGGCGCGCCCGCTCCCACAGGATCACCACAGGCTTCAAGACTTGCACCGTACCTGTGGGAGCGGGCATGCCCGCGAAAGGGCCCGTTCAGACGACATATCAACAAAGCCTTACAGCAGGCATCCGCCCCGGCTTCGGGCTGTCTTCACAGAAAAGGGAATCGTGGGGTGGATCGGGGACATTCTTCAGCATTGGTATTTTTCTCGGTATAGGCCACCACCACCTGCTGTCAAACAAGAGGGTGGCAGCTGTGCCGGGAAATGGACTACATGGAATAGGCAAAAACCTAAAAAACTGCCGGGTTGGTGACTAAAATGCGGTAGGGCTGGCAAGTTTCACCTCGCCCTTTGCAGCGCGCCTGCGTGACCGAGCGCCGCTCGGTCGCACAGATATAGAAGGAACCTAAGCAAGTACCGTTGATGCCCTCGCTCATCCGAGCCTTCGCCAGAACCACCAAAGGCTCAGGATTTTAGCCCCTTCAGAAGCTGCGAAAAGGCTCAACCAAACCCACGTACTGGTATCTGGCAATAATAGAAACAAAGAAATCGACGGAACTATAAACAAGACACGAAATGGAAATTGAACGAAAGCCAGATAGCACCCTGATCTTCTCCCCATACAAAGTAATATGCTACTGGCAACAAGGGATACCTGGACAATCAGCCCCATCCACACCATGAACTCAAGCCCTCCCCCCCACTGCTCCATGTTTGCAAGGGCGGATTTGAAATCACTCACAAAGGGGATCACACCTCTATTCAGGCTACTGACCACAACGAAAGAAATGTAAAAAGCATCCATACCCCCCCAAAACAAACCGACCAAACGCGTTGACCTTATCAAACCGATGCCCCAGTTCATTTATCTTTTAACTCATACTCTTCATTTGCGATTATTGGTCGCCAATGCCATGAGGCTCCCGACACATCCCAGGCATCATCAGCCTCCACATAAATTTGCATTACTTTACGTTCCATTCCATATCTGTGGATTGCGAAAGATGGCGAAAAATCCTGCTCATCTTCATCAAGCGGCACCCATTCCTGCGTAACTGTTCTGGTCGTATTCGCAAAATCTTTCCCTGACGACAAGAAGACTCGCCCCTCATCTCCTCTTGATGTCAGGAAATTCGCAACAAAGGCAGCACTCGAAGCAAGTTTATTAACACGCATGGATGTTAACTTCCACTTGCCCGGACCACTCATCGCAGAAAATCTTTCATGGAAAGTAACACCTGTACGGATGCCAGACCGCAGGTCTCATTACACTTTCACAACCCATATCACCCAAACCTATTAACCTGTCCCCCACCCCGCCGCCCTCCTACACTCCCAGCATCCCGCCTCAGGACCGCGACCATGCCCGAGACCCTGCTCAGCCCCCGCAACCTCGCCTTCGAGCTCTACGAAGTCCTCGACGCCGAAGCTCTCACCCAGCGCCCACGCTTCGCCGAGCACAGCCGCGAAACCTTCGATGCGGCCCTGACCACCGCGCGCACCATCGCCGAAAGGTTCTTCGCCCCGCACAACCGCAAGGCTGACGAAAACGAGCCGCGCTACGTCGACGGTCGCGCCGAGCTGATCCCCGAGGTAAAACCCGCAGTCGATGCCTTCCTCGAAGCCGGCTTCCTCAACGCCAACCGCGACTTCGAAGTCGGTGGCATGCAGCTGCCGAGCCTGGTCTCGCAAGCCTGCTTCGCCCACTTTCAGGCCGCCAACGCCGGCACCACGGCCTACCCGTTCCTGACCATGGGCGCGGCCAACCTGATCGAAAGCTTCGGCACTGAAGAACAGAAGCGCCTGTTCCTGCAGCCGATGATCGAGGGCCGCTACTTCGGCACCATGGCCCTGACCGAACCCCACGCTGGCTCGTCATTGGCCGATATCCGCACCCGAGCCGAACCTGCCGGTGACGGCAGCTACCGGCTCAAGGGCAACAAGATCTTTATCTCCGGCGGCGACCACGAACTGTCGGAAAACATCGTGCACATGGTCCTGGCCAAGCTGCCAGACGCACCGCCCGGGGTTAAAGGCATTTCGCTGTTCATCGTGCCCAAGTACCTGGTCAACGAAAATGGCAGCCGCGGCCCGCGCAACGATGTGCTGCTGGCCGGGCTGTTCCACAAGATGGGCTGGCGCGGCACCACCTCCACCGCGCTGAACTTCGGCGACAACGGCCAGTGCGTCGGCTACCTGGTCGGCCAGCCGCACCAGGGCCTGGCCTGCATGTTCCAGATGATGAACGAGGCACGCATCGGCGTTGGCATGGGTGCAGTGATGCTCGGCTACGCGGGCTACCTGTATTCACTGGAATACGCCCGCCAGCGGCCACAGGGTCGGTTGCCGGACAACAAAGACCCGCACAGCCCGGCGGTGCCGATCATCGAGCACAGCGATGTGAAACGCATGCTGCTGGCGCAGAAAGCCTATGTCGAAGGCGCCTTCGACCTCGGCCTGTATGCCGCACGCCTGTTCGACGACACCCGGACCGCCAGCGATGAAAGCACCCGCAAACAGGCGCAGGAACTGCTCGATCTGCTTACACCGATCGTCAAGTCCTGGCCCTCGGCCTTCTGCCTCAAGGCCAACGAACTTGCGATCCAGATCCTCGGCGGCCACGGCTACACCCGCGAATACCCGGTAGAGCAGTACTACCGCGACAACCGCCTGAACCCGATCCACGAAGGCACCGAGGGCATCCAGTCGCTCGACCTGCTCGGCCGCAAGCTGGCGCAGAACAATGGCGCCGGGCTCAAGCAGCTGATTCGCCTGATCGCCGCCACCGGCGAGCGCGCCAGCCAGCATCCGAACCTCGACCCGCTGCGCCACCCGCTGGAGCAACTGGTCAACCGACTGCAAGGAGTGACCCTGGCCTTGCTGAGTGACCTGGCCCAGGGCAAAGTGGCCGGCGCCCTTGCCAACTCTGCCCTGTACCTCAAGGCTTTCGGCCACTGCGTAATTGGCTGGCGCTGGCTGGAGCAGGCGATTCACGCCGAACTCGGCCTGACCAAGGGCACCCCCGCCGACCGCGACTTCTACCTTGGCAAGCTGCAGGCCGCACGTTATTTCCTGATCTGGGAAGTACCGGGCTGCCATAATGAGCTGGCCTTGCTCGAGGCGCGCGACGACACCTGCCTCGCCATGCAAGACGCGTGGTACTAGACCGCGCCTGCACCTGCATTACTGGGCACACTTGGCGGGCGATGCCGAACTGCGGGGGTTGCGAGCAATAGCTATTCCTGCGGCGACTACCGCAATGCCCAGGTAGGTTGTCCAATGGATCGCGTCGCCGAACATCAACGCAGCCCATAACAAGGTCACGGGTGGTTCCAGATAGACCAGCACCGACACGCGGGTCGCCGTCAGCTTGGTCAGCAACATCCACAGGCTCAAATAGGCGATGAACGTCGAGAACAGTGTCAGCCAGGCGACAGCCACCCAGGCCTGGCCGCTGACAGGCACCTCGATCAAGCCCAACGGCAAGCCTGTAGCAGTGAGCAGCACCAGCGTCGCGGTCGATTGCAGAAACAGCGGCATCAGCAAACCGTCTTTGCTGTGGTCTGTCTCCAGAACCGATTGCCGTCGCTGGTAAAGCGTGGCGATCGACAACGTGATGGCAGCGATCAGCGGCAGAGCGTACAGCCAGAGGCCAAGCTGCGCCGTCGACAGGCTGTACTCTCCCAGAATGACTACGCTGACACCGGCAAACCCAAGCACAAGGCCCAACCACTCCTGACGGCCACTGCGTTCACCGTGGCCTCTGCTGCTCATCGATGCCGTAATCAATGGCTGCAAGGCGCAAATAATGGCAGCAATCCCGGCAGGCAGGCCGCCGCCGATGGCGATGTAGACGCTGACCAGGTAAGCAAACTGGGCCAGAAAACCGATCACGGCGTTGTAACGTATTTGCGCCCATGACAGTAAACGCAGCCGGTGCAAGACAAAGGGCAGCAGGCAGATGCAGACCAGCAAAAAACGCCAGAACAGCAGGTTTATCGCACCCGCGTCCTCCGTGCCTAGCCGGGCGCCAATGAAGCCCGAACTCCAGGAAAGGACAAAGATGGCTTGCAGCAGGATCAGGTAAGGCGCACTGCTTGGCATATTCACGCCCCTGTTTGATGCAATTCCTGGAACGTGATCGGCTCGATGCCTAGACGTGCATAGTGTCGGGCGGCCGAGCGGTGCAGGGCCCAGCGTAACCGCAGCCAGTTGGGGATGGTCGCGGGAATGCCATCATCGGAGGCGAGGTGCCAGAAACTGTTGGAATCGTCATTGAAGTAAGGGCAATGGAAGGACAACACCAGTGACATGCGTCTCCCGCCCAGCACCGGGCGAACACCGTGGAACAATCGACTGCCATAGATGAACAAGGCATCGCCTGGCGCGTCCAGGCGTGCGGTTTCAAAGGTACGATAATCCAGGGCATCAAAGGTATCGACGGTACCGTTGTGGAACAGGAACTCGCCGCCGCTATAGTCGTTGGCGCCCGACAGCACGATGTTCAGCACATAATTGGTGCCGTCCGTATGCCACATGCCCAGTTGTTGCTGTTGCTCGACCGGCTTGGGGTAGTAATAGTTGATCTGCGAGCGGGCGTTGAGCATGGGGTAAGGCACCAGCGGCACCCCGGCAATACGCGAGACGGCCAACAGGAATGAGCGGCTGCACATCATGTCGTGGATGAACGATGACAGCGCCGTCACTCCACGTGTGCGCCGGGAAATTATCCAGTCACTGTCACCTGCGCCCTTCTCCAGGCGGCCACAGATTTCTTGCAAGGCCGCAACTCCCTCGGCAGTGAACAACCGATGGACCACCGCCACACCGGTGATGGTATCCGCTGCAATTTTTGCGTGCGGACTGTGGCTGTAGCCCAGTTCCCCGAGTGTTCGCGTATCGGTGACGGCAGGCCCTTGCTGGCGGAGCAACGTGTCCCGCCAGGCGACCTGTTCACCCAGGCGGATCGACGAAAGTCGCGGAGTGCGCTTCAACGTTGACTTGAGCGCCAGCTTTACGCGGCCGACGCCGCGCTCGAACAACGGTAAGGTATCAGAGCGATTCATGATGGGACTGTCCCTGTTTTGGCCGCTACTGGAGGTACTTCGCGATTTGATAACGCACCGAGCCGTCCCCGCTGGCAAATTCGTCCAGCACACTGCAGTTACAGTGCCGGGCCCTGATGTGACGGAACTGTTCGGGCGTATATTTGAGGCAGATATTGGTCAGCAGATAGCCATGTTGTTGCAGGCGCTGCACAGGCTGCAGGGTCACGGCAACATGGACCGTTTCGTCGAGGATCCGCAAAGGTACGAGGATGGCTTCATGCTTCCCCGACGGAGTGAAGCCTTGCTGAAGCGCAACCACCTGGGAGAACTGGAGCATGTTGGGGTTGGCGTAGAACTCAAGGATTGGCCGTTCCAGCCCTTCCTCGTATACCTGCATTTCCGAAAGAATGTAGGTCCTGTCACCCGCGAGACTGCGGATCAACCTGCCCGTACTGACTGGCAACTCGTTGCCCTCCTGGAAACCAAGCAAGGTGATCAGCGTGAGCTCCTGGTCGTGACGCAAAACGTCATGGGTTACGGTGCGATAGTCGGCAGCGATGTAATTGAAACTGCCATCCCTTTGCACTATGGGACGCACCGCATCGCTCATCGCGGGTTCCGAGGTCTGGTTGATGTCGATAGCGGTGTAGCGGATGGAGTTGGAGGTCTCGGCCATTCGCTTCAACAAGCAGGCGCTCTTGATCGGCTCGGGGCCCAGCTCGACATAGTGCACGCGGCGCCCACTGCCCAGTGCCGCCAATCGCTCGGCGACATTGCCGATGACACTCTTGAGCGCACCTTGACCCTGTCCGTCAGCGCAAAGCCCGTCCTGGCCCACGCCCTGTTCATTCAAGGCGCGCATCAGCAGAAATATCTCGTGGTTGAAGCGGTGATCGCTGTGCGGACCGGCGTCAGGCTGAGCCAGAGTCGAATACTTCTCATGGTTTTCGACAGTCCATAGCCGTGCATTCTGGTACGAGGGGGTGCGCACGAGTGCATCTACAACGAAGTCGTTCAGGCTCATCCGTATCATTCCTTTGCAATTTCGGGGGGAGCTATGCCTTGCCCACACAGTAAGAGGGGGTATAAAGCCTGTACAGTTGATTAAATCGAAGCGCTGGTTCGATCCAGCCAAATCAGGTGGTTCAATGGCGAAAGGCCTCGACATCAACGTACTGAGAACCTTCCAGGCAGTAGCCCGACTGGGGCGCTTCAAGGATGCCGCCGACTATGTCCATCGCAGCCCCTCGGCGGTGACCACGCAGATCCAGAAGCTGGAGGAACAGATCGGGCAACAGCTGTTTGCTCGCAGCAACCAGTCCGTCGAGTTGACCCCGGCAGGTCGGCACCTGCTGGTCGAGGCGACACGTTTTCTGATGGCCCATGACAGGCTGCTGGCTACGCTGTCGCCCCAGCAGATGACCGGCAAGGTCCGCCTTGGGGTACCGGACGGCTATGCGGCCAGCCTCATGAGTGATTTCCTGCCGGTTTTCGTCGCCAGCAATCCGAAACTGGAACTGGAAGCCGTAGCGCGGTCCAGCGCAGAGCTCATCGAGCTGTTTGCGCGACAGCGCCTGGACCTGGCAGTAGCGGTCAGCAACGAAGCATGCAGACAAGGGGAGTGGCTACGCGCGACCAGTCCTCGTTGGGCCGCGGCCCCAGGGTTCCAACACAACCCTGAGCGCCCCTTGCCGCTGGCCCTGCAGTTGAAGGGCTGTCCGTACCGAGAGGCGGCACTGCAGGCATTGAAGGCGCACGGCATTGCGTACCGCATCCTGCTGGAGAGCGCCAACTGGCAAGCGGTACTGGCCTGTATGAGGAGCGGCCTGGCAGTCGGTATTGTCGAGGGGCTGGACAGTGGCGATACCACACTGGCGTACGTTGAAGGCATGGGTTTCCCCGAACTCCCCGAGCACCACGTCTATCTGCTGACGGACACCGCTCACCCTGTTGCGTCGCATCTGAACGATATGTTGAAAGCCGCCATTCAGAAGGATGGGGCGGCAAACCCAGGCCTTGGTTGACCGCACTTTATTTCCTGACCCGGGCAGTACCGGGCTGCCATAATGAGCTGGCATTGCTCGAGGCGCGCGACGACACTTGCCTTACCATGCAGGACGAGTGGTTCTAAGGGGGAGCCACCGTGTACACGGAGGCTTCCACATGTTTGATTCCAGCGCCCTGCTGCGCCAGCGCTTCGCCGCCCTGCGCAGCACGGCCGAGATGTTTTCCCTGCGCCATGTGAAACAGTCGCACCAGGCGCTGTCGGTACGCCGAAATGTCGCCGAACCGCCATTGTTCAGCCAGGACGAAGGCGCCATGCTCACCGTGCGGGTCAATGGCGTGGAAGCCTATGCCGCTACCGCCGACTTGTCCCAGGCCGGCCTGCAGCGCGCGCTGGAGCACGCCGAGGCCCTTGCCCGGCAGACTGCCCGGCACAGCCTGCTGGACCTGCGCGAGCAACCCGTTACCAGCGCACGCCACGACTACATCTCACCGAACTTCGACCAGCCGCTGCCCAACCTCGCCGATTGCCTCGGCCTGCTCGCGGCCGAATCGGCCAGCGTGCCCAAGGACAACCGCCTGGTGGACTGGCAGGCCAGCCTGGGCCTGAGCCTGGTCGAGCAGACCTACCTGAACTCGGCGGGCGCCGAACTGCGCCACGCACAGCGCTTCCTGTTCCCAGGCCTGGGCGTGACCGCCAGCGACGGCCAGGACAGCCAGAGCCGCAGCCTGGGCCGCGACAATTTCGGCCAACAGGGCGGTTTCGAGATCATCGAGCGCTGCGGCCTGGTCGGCGCTGCCCGCCGGGTGGCCGATGAGGCACTACAGCTGCTGCTGGCGCCCAACACCCCCAGCGGCCCGCGCGACCTGCTGTTGATGCCGGACCAGATGATGCTGCAGATCCACGAATCTATCGGCCACCCGCTGGAGATGGACCGTATCCTCGGCGACGAGCGCAACTACGCCGGCACCAGCTTCGTCAAAGCCAGCGACTTCGGCCACCTGCAATATGGCTCCAGCTTGCTGAACGTGACCTTCGACCCGACCATCGGCGAAGAGCTGGCCAGCTATAGCCATGACGACGACGGCTCCACGGCCAGCAAACAGTTCCTGATCCGTGACGGCCTGCTGCTGCGCCCGCTGGGCGGTGCACTGTCGCAGTTCCGCTCCGGCCTGGAAGGCGTGGCCAACAGCCGTGCCTGCGGCTGGAACCGTGCGCCAATCGACCGCATGGCCAACCTCAACATCGAGCCGGGTGACCAATCCCTGGATCAACTGATCGGGGGCATCGAGCACGGTATCCTGATGCGTACCAACCGTTCCTGGTCCATCGACGATGCGCGCAACAAGTTCCAGTTCGGCTGCGAATGGGGCCAGTTGATCGAAAACGGCGAGCTCAAAGGCATCGTCAAGAACCCCAACTACCGCGGCATCTCCGCGCAGTTCTGGCGCAACCTGGTGGCGGTCGGCGACAGCAGTACCTTCCAGGTGCTGGGCACGCCCAACTGCGGCAAGGGCGAACCCAACCAGGTGGTGCGGGTCGGCCACGCCTCGCCGGCCTGCGTATTCCGCCAGATCGACGTATTCGGAGGAGACGCCTGATGAAAAACGCTTTCGAAACCTTGGTCGGGGATGCGCGCAAAGCCCTGCAGACAGGCGAGCAGTTCACTCTCGGCTACAGCGCCGAACATTCGCAATTCGTGCGTTTCAACCACGCCAAGGTGCGCCAGGCTGGCGAAGTTAGCCAGGCCAGTGCGCAGCTGCGGCTGATCCGCGATGGCCGTCAGGCAGAGCAACAGCTGACCTTGAGTGGTGACGCGCAACTGGATAGCCAGCGCCTGATCGCAGCCCTGGAGCAACTGCGCCAGACCTTGCCACTGCTGGCTGTCGACCCGTACCTGCGTCTGGACGAAAGTGCCTGGCACAGCCAAAGCCAGCAGGAGCAGCCGCTGCCCGAACTGAGCGAAGTACTGGCCCTGCTCGACCACGAGGCGGGCGACCTGGACCTGGTCGGCATCTACGCCGCCGGGCCCATCTGCCGGGGCTTCGCCAGCTCGTTCGGGGCCTTCGGCTGGCACCAGGCCAACAGCTTCAACTTCGACTGGAGCCTGTTCCACGAAAACGGCGAGGCGGTGAAGGCCAACTACGCCGGGCAGGTATGGAGCTCCGACGACTTCACCGCACGCCTGCGCCAGGCGCGAGAGCAACTGGGCTTCCTTGGCCGCCCGGCAATCACGCTGAAGCCTGGTAGCTACCGCGCCTATCTGGCCCCGGCGGCCATGGACGAAATAGCCGGCATGCTGTGCTGGGGCGGCTTTTCCGCACAGGCCTTGGCCACCGGCAACAGCGCCCTGCAGCGTCTGTACAATGGCGATGCGCGGCTGAGCCCGCTGGTGAGTTTTACCGAACAGGTCAGCGGCTCGCTGAGCCCGGCGTTTTCCGATGAAGGCTCGCCGCGCCTGGATGTACCGTTGATCCGGCAAGGCGAAGCCCTGCATCGGCTGATCAGTGCGCGCAGTGCAGCCGAGTTCGAGCTGCAGGCCAATGGCGCCGACAGCTACGAGTCACCGTGCGCGCTCAGCCTGGCAGCCGGTAGCCTGCCCGGCGAGCAGATCCTGGAGCGGCTCGGCACCGGGCTGTACATCAGCAACCTGTGGTACCTGAACTATTCCGACCTGCCGGCGGCACGCATGACCGGGCTGACCCGCTTCGCCACCTTCTGGGTGGAGAACGGGCAGATCCAGGGGCCGGTGAGCACCATGCGTTTCGATGACAGCCTGTACAGCCTGCTAGGCAGCCAGCTGGAGGACCTGACCCAGGAGCGCGAGATGATCCTGTCGACCAGCACCTATGGACAGCGCAGTACCGGGTCGAGTCATTTGCCGGGGGCACTGGTCAAAGGGTTGACCTTGACATTGTGATTGGCATTGCCGGCCTCTTCGCGGGCAAGCCCGCTCCCACAGGGAACGCGTAACCCTTGTGGGAGCGGGCGCGCCCGCGAAGAGGCCGGTACAGACAAACGAGGAAGTCATGCCCGAACGCGCTCCGCTGGACCCCGTCACTGCCCGCTGGATCCCCTGGGTAGTGGCCATCGCCTTCTTCATGCAGTCCCTGGACGGCACCATCCTCAACACCGCACTGCCAGCCATGGCCCGCTCGCTGGCCGAAGACCCGTTGCGCATGCAGGGTGTGATCATTGCCTACATGCTCACCGTGGCCCTGCTGATCCCCGCCTCTGGCTGGATCGCCGACCGCTTCGGCACCAAGCGCATCTTCTTCAGCGCCATCCTGCTGTTCAGCTTCGGCTCGCTGCTGTGCGCCGCCGCCAACAGCCTCGGCTTCCTGATCTTCGCCCGCGTCGTGCAGGGCCTGGGCGGTGCGCTGATGCTGCCGGTCGGGCGGCTGGTGGTACTGCGCGCCTACCCGCGCACCGAGTTGGTGCGCATCATGAGCTTCATCACCATCCCCGGCCTGCTTGGGCCACTACTGGGCCCAACGGTTGGCGGCTGGCTGGTGGAAATTCTCAGCTGGCACTGGATCTTCCTGCTCAACCTGCCAGTCGGCCTGATCGGCTGCTACGCCGTGTGGAAGTTCATCCCCGACCTGCGCGGTGCCGAGCGCACCACGTTCGACGGCCCAGGGTTCCTGCTGTTTGGCGCAGCGATGGTATTGATCACCATCGCCATGGAAGGCCTGGGCGAACTGCACCTGCCGCACTTGCGGGTAATGTTGCTGCTGTTTGCCGGCATGGCCTGCCTGGCGGCCTACTGGCTGCGCGCCGGGCGCGACCCGGAGCCGCTGTTCTCGCCCAGCCTGTTCCGCGTACGCACCTTTGCCATCGGTATCCTCGGCAACCTGTTCGCCCGCCTGGGCAGCGGCGCCCTGCCGTTTCTGGTGCCGTTGCTGCTGCAGGTGGCGCTGGGCTACTCGCCGGCCCAGGCCGGCATGAGCATGATCCCGCTGGCGGCGGCGGCAATGCTGGCCAAGTCCATTGCCCGGCCGCTGATCGAACGCTTCGGCTACCGCATCATTCTCACCGGCAATACCTTGCTGCTGGGCGTGCTGCTGGCCAGCCTGGGGCTGGTGGACGAGCAGACGCCCTATTGGCTGCTACTGGTGCAACTCGGTCTTCTGGGCGCGGTGAACTCCATGCAGTTCACCGCAATGAACACCGTCACGCTCATCGACCTCGACGACGCCAGCGCCAGCAGCGGCAACAGCTTGCTGTCGGTGGTCGCGCAGTTGGCCCTGAGCCTGGGGGTGGCCTGTGCCGGCGCATTGCTAGGCGGGTTTACCGCAGCCGGCAGCGCCGAGGGCGTGGAAACCACCTTGGGCGCATTCCAGCTCACCTTCGTCACCATCGGCGTGATGGCCATGCTGGCGGCTGCGATCTTCCTGCAGCTGTCGCCGACGGACGGAAGGCGTGCCCGTCGTCCGGAACAACACATGGAGTCGTAGGGCGAATGGCCACGAGGCTGGTAGACTGTGCGGCATTTTTCGCTTCGCACCGCAGGCCCGCCTCGTGACCACCGAATCCACCGCCTTTGCCACCTTGCCGCTGTCCACTGCCATGCTGGCCAACCTGGACGCCCTCGGCTATGCCTCGATGACGCCGATTCAGGCCCAGAGCCTGCCGGTCATCCTCAAGGGCCAGGACCTGATCGCCCAGGCCAAGACCGGCAGCGGCAAGACCGCCGCCTTCGGCATCGGCCTGCTCAACCCGATCAACCCGCGTTACTTCGGCTGCCAGGCGCTGGTGCTGTGCCCCACCCGCGAGCTCGCCGACCAGGTGGCAAAGGAGCTGCGCCGCCTGGCCCGCGCCGAGGACAACATCAAGATCCTGACCCTGTGCGGCGGCGTTTCGCTGGGCCCGCAGATCGCTTCGCTGGAGCACGGCGCGCATATCATCGTTGGCACCCCGGGGCGCATCCAGCAGCACCTGGACAAGGGCACGCTGGTGCTCGACGGGCTGAACACCCTGGTACTGGACGAAGCCGATCGCATGCTCGACATGGGCTTCTTCGATGCCATCGCCAGCATCATCGGCAAGACCCCGTCGCGCCGCCAGACCCTGCTGTTCTCGGCCACCTACCCGGCCGGCATCAAGCAACTGGCCGCCGACTTCATGCGTAACCCGCAACAGGTCAAGGTCGAGAGCCTGCACGCCGACAACCAGATCGAGCAGCGCTTCATCGAGATCGACCCGCAACAGCGCCTCGAGGCCGTCACCCGCGTGCTCGGCCACTACCGCCCGCAGTCCTGCGTGGCGTTCTGCTTCACCAAGCAGCAGTGCGAGGATGTGGTCGCCCACCTGACCGCCAAGGGCATCGTGGCCCAGGCCCTGCATGGCGACCTGGAGCAGCGCGACCGCGACCAGGTGCTGACCATGTTCGCCAACCGCAGCAGCTCGGTGCTGGTGGCTACCGACGTGGCCGCACGCGGCCTGGACATCGATGGCCTGGACATGGTCATCAACGTCGAACTGGCGCGTGATGCGGAAATCCATGTGCACCGTGTGGGCCGTACCGGCCGTGCCGGCGAGAAAGGTATTGCGATCAGCCTGGTTGCACCGGCCGAGGGCCACCGCGCCCAGGCCATCGAAGAGCTGCAGAAGAGCCCGCTGCGCTGGGACCAGCTGGACAGCCTGAAGCACAAGGGCGGCGAGCCGCTGCTGCCGGTGATGAGCACCCTGTGCATCGCGGCCGGGCGCAAGGACAAGCTGCGCCCGGGCGATATTCTCGGGGCGCTGACCGGTGATGCCGGTATCCCGGGCAAGCAGGTGGGCAAGATTGCCATCTTCGATTTCCAGGCGTTCGTGGCCGTGGAGCGGGCGCTGGCCAAGCAGGCCATGCAGCGCTTGAACAGCGGCAAGATCAAGGGCCGCTCTCTGAAAGTCCGCATCGTCTGACATTTTTTGGGGCTGCTTTGCAGCCCATCGCAGGCAAGCCAGCTCCCACAGGATCTCCACAGGCCTTCAGGCTTGTGCAGTACCTGTGGGAGCTGGCTTGCCTGCGATGGGCCGCTCAGCGGCCCCGGCTAACAATGAGGTAACACCGTGCACTCCACCGACGTGATCATCCTCGGCGCCGGCGCCGCCGGCCTGATGTGCGCCCAGCTCAGCGCCCGCCGTGGCCGCCGGGTACTGGTGCTCGACCATGCCAACAAACCGGGCAAGAAAATCCTCATGTCCGGCGGCGGCCGGTGCAACTTCACCAACATGTATACCGAGCCGGGCAACTTCCTCTCGCAGAACGCACACTTCTGCAAGTCGGCCCTTGCCCGCTACACCCAATGGGACTTCATCGAGCTGGTATGCAAGCACGGCGTGGCTTACCACGAGAAGAAGCTCGGCCAGCTGTTTTGTGACAACAAGGCCAGCGACATCCTCGACATGCTGCTGGCCGAATGCGACGAGGCCGGTGCCGAGATCCGCATGCACACCAGCATTGAACAGATCGAGAAGACCGAAGGCGGCTACCTGCTACAGACCAGCGGCGGCCAGTTCGCCTGCCAGTCGCTGGTGATCGCCACCGGCGGCCTGTCGATCCCGACCCTGGGTGCCACCGGCTTCGGCTATCAGGTGGCCCGCCAGTTCGGCCACACCCTGCTGCCGACCCGCGCCGGGCTGGTGCCCTTCACCATCACCGAGCCCCAGCTCAAGGCACTGTGCACCGAGTTGTCCGGCACCTCGCTGGATTGCACCGCCAGCTGTAACGGCACCAGCTTCCGCGAGAACCTGCTGTTCACCCACCGCGGCCTGAGCGGCCCGGCGATCTTGCAGATTTCGTCGTTCTGGGAAGCCGGTGACACGCTCGAGATCAACCTGCTGCCCGATCGCGATGCACTGACCTGGCTGCAACAGATGCAGGCTGAACGCGCCAACGCCGAGCTGAAGACCGTACTGGGCGAGGTGTTCACCCGCAAGCTGGCCAACCTGCTGGCCGAGCAGTGGTTCGAGTCCAGGCCCATGAAGCAGTACACCCCGGCGGAACTGGCACAGATCGCCGAAAAACTGGCGAACTGGCAGGTGGTGCCGGCCGGCACCGAGGGCTACCGCACTGCCGAAGTGACCCTGGGCGGCGTGGATACCCGTGAAGTGTCCTCCAAGACCATGGAATCGCTGAAGAGCCCCGGCTTGTACTTCATTGGCGAAGTACTGGATGTGACCGGCCACCTGGGTGGTTTCAATTTCCAGTGGGCCTGGGCATCGGCCAACGCCGCAGCGCAGTTCGTGTAGAGTAGAATCCATTCAGCAGCACGGAACGCTTCTTGCTGGCCGTGCTGCAATGCATTTCGTTCGCTCACTGCCTAGCAGGCCATCATGTCATCGAGCTCGTTCCGTCAGTCACTGCGTCGCCTGTGGGGCCAAGACAAGTTCAGCTACAGCATCCGGGTCACCATCGCCCTCACCGGCAGCCTGGCCCTGTGCTGGTACCAGAACGAGATGGCCCTGCTGATTCCGCTGTTCCTCGGCATCATCGCCAGCGCCCTGGCCGAAACCGATGACAGCTGGCAGGGCCGCCTCAGCGCCCTGGCCGTCACCCTGGTGTGTTTTGCCATCGCCGCACTGGCGGTCGAGCTGCTGTTCCCTTACCCGTGGGTATTCGTCATTGCCCTGGCCTTGGCGGCCTTCGGCCTGACCATGCTCGGTGCCTTGGGCGAGCGCTATGGCGCCATCGCTTCGGCGACCTTGATCACCGCGGTATACACCATGATCGGCGTGGACCAGCGCGGTGGCCAGGTCACCGACTTCTGGCACGAACCGCTGCTGCTGGTGGCGGGTGCGGCCTGGTACGGGTTGCTGTCGGTGCTGTGGCAGGCACTGTTTTCCAACCAGCCGGTGCAGCAGAGCCTGGCCAAGCTGTTCTTCGAGCTGGGCAGCTACCTCAAGCTCAAGGCCAGCCTGTTCGAACCGATCCGCACCCTTGACGTCGAAGCCCGGCGTCTGGAGCTGGCACAGCAGAACGGCAAAGTGGTGGCGGCGCTCAACGCGGCCAAGGAAATCATCCTGCACCGGGTGGGCAACAGCCAGCCAAACTCCAAGGTCAGCCGCTATCTCAAGCTGTACTTCCTGGCCCAGGACATCCATGAACGGGTCAGTGCTTCGCACTATCCCTACAACGCCCTGACCGAGGCTTTTTTCCACAGCGACGTGATGTTCCGCTGCCAGCGTCTGCTGCGTAAACAAGGCTCGTCCTGCCAGGAGCTGGCCCGCTCGATTCGCCTGCGCCAGCCGTTCGTGCTGGCCAGCGGTTATCCCGAGGCACTCGAGGACCTCAATGCCTCGCTAGAGCACCTGCGCATCCAGAGCAACCCGGCCTGGCGCGGCCTGCTGCGTTCGCTGCGGGCACTGGCTGCCAACCTGGCGACCCTGGACCGCCTGCTAAGCGCCGCCAGCAACCCGGACAGCCTGGCAGACGCCAGCGACAGTAGCCTGCTCGACCGCTCGCCGCGCTCGCTGAAAGACGTGTGGACGCGCCTGCGTACTCAGCTTACGCCGACCTCGCTGTTGTTCCGGCATGCCCTGCGCCTGCCGCTGGCGCTGTCGATCGGCTATGGCATGGTGCACCTGATCCACCCCACTCAAGGCTACTGGATCATCCTCACCACGTTGTTCGTTTGCCAGCCCAACTATGGTGCAACCCGGCGCAAGCTGGTACAGCGAATCTTCGGCACCGCCGTCGGCCTGACAGTGGGCTGGGCGTTGTTCGACCTGTTCCCCAACCCGGTCATCCAGTCACTGTTCGCCGTGGTCGCCGGGGTGGTGTTCTTCGTCAACCGTACCACCCGCTACACTTTGGCCACGGCGGCGATCACCCTGATGGTGCTGTTCTGCTTCAACCAGATCGGCGATGGCTATGGGCTGTTCCTGCCGCGCCTGTTCGATACCTTGGTCGGCAGCCTCATCGCCATCCTGGCGGTATTCCTGTTCCTGCCTGACTGGCAGGGGCGGCGCTTGAACAAGGCGCTGGCCAATACCCTGGCGTGCGCCAGCGTGTACCTGCGGCAGATCATGCAGCAGTATGCCCACGGCAAGCGCGACGACCTGGCCTACCGCCTGGCCCGGCGCAACGCCCATAACGCCGATGCGGCGCTGTCCACTACCTTGGCCAACATGCTGATGGAGCCTGGGCATTTCCGTAAGGAGGCGGACGTGGGCTTCCGCTTCCTGGTGCTGTCGCATACCTTGCTCAGCTACCTTTCGGGGCTGGGCGCGCACCGCGACACGGCCTTGCCGGCGGAGGTGCAGGAGCAGTTGATCGAAGGCGCCGGGCAAAGCCTGGCCCGCAGCCTGGACGAGATTGCCAACGGCCTGGCCGCGCGGCTGCCGGTGGCGATTCACAGTGATGCCGAAGAAGCGCTGGCCAATGCCCTGGAGCAGATGCCCGACGAGCTGGACGAGCACCAGCGGTTGGTGCAGACGCAGCTGGCGTTGATCTGCCGACAGTTGGGGCCGTTGCGGACCCTTGCCGCGCATTTGATCAAGGAAGGTGCGCCGGCCTGAGTGCTTCTGGCCTCTTCGCGGGCACGCCCGCTCCCACAGGTCCTGTGAGATATCTGTGGGAGCGGGCATGCCCGCGAAGAGGCCGGCAAAGGGGAGTAGAAATCAGAAGCCATGCTGACGCAGCAGCCGCGCATAGCTGCCATCGGCCTTCATCGCCGCAATCGCCTGCTCGAACCGCTCGACAATCTGCGCATGCTCCGGGTGCTTCAGGCTGACCAGAATATGCAGAGTATTCTCTCCCAGCGGCGGCTCCACCAGCATCACCCCATCACGCACATCCTGAGGCTCGCGCTGCAGGTTGTAACGGGCCACGTACTCGTCTTCCACCGCCAGGTTCACCCGCCCGGCCGCCAGCATGCGCACTGCCGATGAAAAGCTGCGCACCGGCACCTTGTGCAAGCGGGTATCGCCGTCGAATTCGGGCGAATAAGCATAGTCACGCACCACGGCAATGCTGAAAGGGTACAAATCCGACTGGTGCTGGTAGCGGAACGCTTCGCCCTTGCGCTGTAACAGGCGAATGCGATTGCTCAGGTAAGCGCTGGAAAACTGCCCGATGCGAGCCCGCGCATCGTTGTACCAGGCATTGACCAGTACGTCGTAGCGCCCTTCACTCACACCCAGCAACGCCCGCGCCCAGGGCGCTTCTTCGAACCCGCTGGTGTAGCCAGCCCGGGCCAGCGCGGTGGTGACGATGCTGGTCGCCAGGCCTCCGCCAGGCATGCTGGCATCGGTAAACGGCGGCCAGTTGTCCGCCACCAGGCGCAACCTGTCCTGAGCCAGAACAGGTGTCGCCAGTATCAATGCCAGAAATCCCAGAACACAAAGCAGTGGCCGCATGCTCACGTCCTTTCGCAATGGAGGGCACACACTGCCGAGGAGATTACACAAAGCCATTGCCGAGGGCAGCGGCCAATAGTGTCATTTTGCCTCTATTTTGGCCGCGCGCGTAGATTGCTCACGGATACCCCAGCACTTCGCGAATCTGCCGCAGGTGCCGGGTGATCCACTGCTTGTCGACCGCGCCCCAGTCATGAATGCGGTAATGCCCGGCGTGGTTGCGCGCACCTTCCTGCTGCTCGAACACGCAGACGATATCCAGGTCGGCAAGCGCCGCAATGGTGTCCTGTGCAGTACGCCGCGGCATGCCGGTGGCCTCCATCAGCGCGGGCACGCTGGTCGCGGTCTGGCTGTCAATCAGCCAGGCTACGTACAGTCGGCGGTAGAAGCTGCTCTTGGTCTTGCTCACTTCCATGCTGCGTGGTCCTTAACAGTTGCCCGGCAGCTCCCGATAGGTCAGGTAGACGCGCAGGTCGAATTCCAGTTGGTGATAGTCCGGTTCCATGTGCTGGCAGAGCTGGTAGAACGCCTTGTTGTGCTCGCGCTCGCGCAGGTGCGCCAGTTCGTGCACCACGATCATGCGCAAGAACTGCGGCGCGGCCTCCTTGAACAGCGAGGCAATACGAATTTCCTTCTTCGCCTTGAGCTTGCCGCCCTGCACCCTTGATACCGCCGTGTTCAGGCCCAGGGCCCGATGAGTCAGGTCAAGACGATTGTCGAACAGCACCTTGTCCAGGTTTGGCGCACTGCGCAGGTATTGCTGGCGCAAATCCTGGGTATAGCCGTACAACGCCTTGTCGCTCTGCACGTCATGGCGGTCAGGATAGCGGCGCTGCAGGTATTCACCCAGGCGGTCGCTGTCGATCATCTGCTGCACCTGCTGCTGCAGGTGCGGGGGGTAGGCTTGCAAGTAACGTAATACGGTCATGGCGCGGCATTCGGCGTAACGAATGCCGATTCTAGCCAATCATGGCCCCGGCCACGAGAAAATCGCCGGAAAGTCGCTGGCGTCCGTCGCGGTCATCGGGTAAGCCACCAGGAAGCCCTGCACGTACTCGCAGCCATTGGCCTTGAGCCAGGCTGCCTGGGCCGAGGTCTCCACGCCCTCGGCGATCACCGTGATTCGGTAGTCGGCGCACAGGCCGATAACGCTGCGCACCAACGCGGCATCCACTGCCGAGTCGGGCAGGCGTGCCACCAGGTGGCGGTCAAGCTTGAGGGTGTCGATCGGCAGGTCGCGCAACATGCGCAGCGAACAGTCGCCGGCGCCAAAGTCATCCAGCGCCACCCGCACGCCCAGCTCGCGCAAGCGGTGTATCTGTTTCACCGCCGCATCGATGTTGTACATCAACGAGGTTTCCGCCACTTCAACTTCCAGCTGCGCTGGGTCCAACTGGTAAAGCTGGATGACCCGATGCAGTTCGTCGACCAGGCTGGGCATGGAAAACTGTGCGCGGCTCAGGCTGATACCCAGCACCAGGTCTGCCGGAAAACGCTGGTACCAGGCTTGGCGCTGGGCCGCGCCCTGGCGGTAGATCCAGCTGGCCAGGCGGTTGATCAGGCGCGCCTCTTCCAGCAACGGAATGAACAGCCCCGGCGGTACGTCGCCGACACTGGGATGCTGCCAGCGCAGCAACGCCTCGAAGCCACGCAGGCGGCCATCGTTGAAGCCAACCTGCGGCTGGTAAACCAAGGTGAAGTCTTGCTGCTCGACGGCTGTGCGTACGCTGTCTTCAAGCATCAGCCGCGAGCGCGCCCGGCCGTTCAGCTCCTGATCGTAGAAGCGATACTGCTGGCGCCCGGCCTGCTTGGCCGCATACATCGCCGCATCGGCTGCGCGCAGCAGGCCTTCCACATTGGCGCCACAATCCGGATAGGTGGCGATGCCGATGCTCACCCCAAGGCACACATCCAGGCCTTCCACCTGGTGGCTGATGGAAATGCGTTCCAGCAAACGTTCGGCATAGCGCCCGGCTTGCTCCGGGTAAGGCAGGCTGTCGAACAGAGCAGTGAACTCGTCGCCACCCATTCGCGCCAGCAGCGCTTCACTGCCCAGGCAATCCTTGAGCTGTTCGGCCACCCAATGCAGTACCCGGTCACCCGCATCGTGGCCTAGCGAGTCGTTGATGCGCTTGAAGCCATCCAGGTCCATGTACATCAGCGCCTGTGCCTTGTCCGAGCGCTCGTTGCGCAGCAGCGCGCCTTCGGCAGCCTGGTAGAAACCGCGGCGGTTGAGCAGGCCGGTGAGTGGGTCGGTAACCGCCTGGTACTCCAGCTGCTGGTGCAGGTTGCGCACCGCCGACATGTCCAGCACGGTCACCACCATGGCTTGCTGCTCGGCAGGCAGCGGCGCACAGGACAACGCCACCGGCACCAGCTCGCCGCCAAGGGTGCGCAACTGGGCGTCGTGCACGCGGAAGATGCTCCGTGCCAGGTAGGCCTGGTAGAAATCCGATTCGTTCCACAGGCTGGCACTGGTCAGTTGCACCAGGTCAAGCATATGGGCGCCCTGCAACTGCTGCACCGGCGCTGACAACAAACGGGAAATGGCCGGGTTGGCAAAGCGGATGATGCCCTGGGCATCCACCACCAGAATGCCCTCGGCGGCGTTTTCCAGGATCGATGCATTGAATGCCCTGGCCGCTTCCAGTTCGCGGGTCAGGCGCTGCAGCATGCGCCGGTTGCGCTGCTGTTCGAGCAGGGCCTGGACCTTGGGCTTGAGGATTTGCGGGTCGAACGGTTTGAACATGTAGTCCACGGCACCGCTGGCATAGCCTTTGAGCACGGCCGCTTCGGACTGTTCGTTGGCGGTGAGGAAAATGATCGGGGTCAGCCGGGTGCGCTGGCTGCCGCGCATCAGCCGGGCGACCTCGAAACCGTCCATCTCCGGCATCTGTACATCCAGCAACACCAGGTCAACATCGTGTTCGAGCAACGCACTCAGGGCTTCCATCCCCGAGTTTGCCGTCAATACTTGCCAATCCTGACGGGCCAGCAATGCCCGCATGCTGATGAGGTTTTCGGGGTAATCATCTACCACCAGAAGAACCGAGTTGCCATCCAGTGGCTGGGGGTGAGGTTGAGCGCCATCCATGCTGCTTCTCTGTTTTGTGACCGACTTCAAGAATACGGTTGGATCCACTAGTACTCTAGACCTGAGCGGATAACACGCAATGCAATCAGAACGCTATCAGTGCCTCAACTGTACGGTAGCCGACTAACGGTCGCTTTGCCGCAATTATGTGCTGGCTGCTTCGCGGGCATGCCCGCTCCCACAGGGAACCCGCAAACCCTCCAGGCTGCGCAGAACCTGTCAACCATTAATGAAAAAACCCGCATCGCTGCGGGCTTTTTCATTAATGCCGAAGATCAGTTGACCTTGGCGGCCAACTCACCTTTCAGGTAGCGCTGGTACATGCCTTCCAGGGAGATCGGCTTGATTTTGGAGGCATTGCCAGCGGTGCCGAAGGCTTCGTAACGGGCGATGCACACGTCACGCATGGCCTTGACGGTTTCACCGAAGAACTTGCGCGGGTCGAATTCGCTTGGGTTCTGCGCCATCAGGCGGCGCATGGCACCGGTGGAGGCCAGACGCAGGTCGGTGTCGATGTTGACCTTGCGCACGCCGTGCTTGATGCCTTCGACGATTTCCTGGACCGGTACACCGTAGGTTTCCTTGATGTCGCCGCCGTACTGGTTGATGATCGCCAGCCACTCTTGCGGTACCGAGGACGAACCGTGCATCACCAGGTGGGTATTGGGGATGCGCTTGTGGATTTCCTTGATGCGGTCGATGGCCAGCACGTCACCGGTTGGTGGCTTGGTGAACTTGTAGGCACCGTGGCTGGTACCGATGGCGATCGCCAGGGCGTCGACCTGGGTCTTCTTGACGAAGTCGGCGGCCTCTTCCGGGTCGGTCAGCATCTGGCTGTGGTCCAGCACGCCTTCTGCGCCGATACCGTCTTCTTCACCGGCCATGCCGGTTTCCAGCGAACCCAGGCAACCCAGCTCGCCTTCCACCGAAACGCCGCAGGCGTGCGCCATGGCAACGGTCTGCTGGGTAACGCGAACGTTGTACTCGTAGTCGGTCGGGGTCTTGCCGTCTTCACCCAGCGAGCCGTCCATCATGACCGAGCTGAAGCCCAGCTGAATCGAGCGCTGGCAAACGTCAGGGCTGGTGCCGTGGTCCTGGTGCATGCACACCGGGATATGCGGGAATTCTTCGATGGCCGCCAGGATCAGGTGACGCAGGAACGGAGCACCGGCGTATTTGCGGGCACCGGCCGAAGCCTGGACGATCACCGGGGAGTCGGTCTTGTCGGCCGCTTCCATGATGGCGCGCATCTGCTCGAGGTTGTTGACGTTGAAAGCTGGTACGCCGTAACCGAACTCGGCGGCGTGGTCCAGCATCTGGCGCATGCTAATGAGTGCCATTGTGTATCTCTCTCCCGACAAGCGTCGTTTGTTTCGTGCAAGCCTGCCGCAGGGGCGGTTGCTGTTCAAGTAGTGTGGGCCACCCTCGCGGCCCGGCCAGTCACGGTGCCTTGCAGCCCCGCCCAATCAGATCGTTGGTTGCCACCCAGTACACCAGGCCTTCTTCGCCCTTGGTGTGGAAGGCCAGCATGCCATCGCTGTACAGCGCACCCGAGGCGCCCGGCTCGGCCTTGAGCCGGTAGACCTGGTCGCCGCCACCAAGGCGCACATCGACCTGGTCGCGTTGCGCATCGGCGAAGCGCCACAGCACTTCCGCCTGGGTGTCACAGACCCAACGGGTCCAGTCGTCTGCCGGGGCGGGTTGCGCCGGCTTCAGCAGCGAGCATCCTGCCAGTGTCGCCAGGGCCGTCACGGCCAAAAGCGCTTTCATTCAGCTTCCTCGATTTGGGGCTGCTGTGCAGCCCTTCGCGGGCTTGCCCGCTCCCACAGGTCAAGCGCTGTACCTGTGGGAGCGGGCAAGCCCGCGAAGGACCGCACAGCGGGCCCTACCTCAAGACCACAAATCAGCCTTCAGGTTGCCTGTTACCCGATCAAGGGCAACCCGGCGCCTTGCGCTGGTGGTCTTCGTCGTACTTTTCCAGGCCTTCCGGGCCCACGCGCTTGCTGATCACCGGCACGGTCTCGGCCTGCCACTCGGACTGGTAGCAACCGCCCTTGGGCGGCTGCGCCGGGTCGGCATCCGAGGCCGGGCTGCCGGCGCATGCGCTCAGCAACCCCGCCAGCATCATCACAGGCAATTGCTTGACCATCAGGCCACTCCCTTTGCCAAGCGCCGACGTCATCAGGCCTTGGCCCGCTCTTCCAGGATTGCCACGGCTGGCAGGACCTTGCCCTCGACGAACTCGAGGAAGGCGCCACCACCGGTAGAAATGTAGGAGATATCGGCGCCAACGCCATATTTGTCGATGGCAGCCAGGGTGTCACCGCCGCCGGCGATGGAGAATGCGGCGCTGTCGGCAATGGCCTTGGCCAGCACCTTGGTGCCGTTGCCGAACTGGTCGAACTCGAACACGCCGACCGGGCCGTTCCACAGGATGGTTTTCGACGACTTCAGCAGCTCGGCGAAGTGGGCAGCGGTTTGCGGGCCGATGTCCAGGATCATGTCATCGGCAGCAACGTCGGCGATGGCCTTGACGGAGGCTTCGGCCGTTTCGGCGAATTGCTTGGCAACTACCACGTCGACCGGCAGCGGTACGCTGACCTTGGCGGCGATGGCCTTGGCGGTTTCGACCAGGTCAGGCTCGTACAACGACTTGCCCACCGGGTGGCCGGCAGCCGCCAGGAAGGTGTTGGCGATGCCGCCACCGACGATCAGCTGGTCGCAGACCGAGCTCAGGCTGTTCAGCACGTCCAGCTTGGTAGAGACCTTGGAACCGGCAACGATGGCCGCCATCGGCTTGGCCGGGGCCTTCAGGGCCTTGCCCAGGGCGTCCAGCTCGGCAGCCAGCAGCGGGCCGGCAGCAGCGACCTTGGCGAACTTGGCTACACCATGTGTCGAACCTTCGGCACGGTGCGCAGTACCGAAAGCGTCCATGACGAACACGTCGCACAGCGCGGCGTATTTCTGCGCCAGTTCGTCGGCGTTCTTCTTCTCGCCCTTGTTGAAGCGCACGTTCTCGAACAGCACCAGGTCACCGGCCTTGACCTCGACACCGTCGAGGTAGTCGGCAACCAGCGGCACGTCGCGGCCCAGGGCCTTGCTCAGGTAGTCGGCGACCGGCTTGAGGCTGTTCTCGGCAGAGAATTCGCCTTCGGTCGGGCGGCCCAGGTGCGAGCAGACCATTACCGCTGCGCCCTTTTCCAGGGCCAGCTTGATGGTCGGCAGCGCTGCCAGGATACGCGCGTCGCTGGCTACCACACCGTCCTTCACAGGCACGTTGAGGTCTTCGCGGATCAGTACGCGCTGACCTTGCAGGTCGAGGTCGGTCATCTTCAACACGGTCATGAATGCAGTCCTTCAGGGCTGTTTGTTGCGGGTTGGGTGAACGACGTGCAGATAGTGTTCGGCCACGTCGAGCATACGGTTGGCAAACCCCCATTCGTTGTCGAACCAGGCCAGCAGGTTCACCAGCCGGGGGCCGGAAACACGCGTCTGGCTGGCATCGACGATCGCCGAATGCGGGTCATGGTTGAAATCACAACTGGCGTGAGGCAACTCGGTGTAGGCCAGCAAGCCTTTCAGCGGGCCTTCCAGCGCCGCCTCGCGCAGCACCCGGTTGACTTCGGCCGCACTGGTATCGCGGGCGGTCTGCAAGGTGATGTCCAGGCACGAGACGTTGACGGTCGGTACGCGTACCGCTTTGGCCTGGATTCGCCCGGCAAGTTCCGGAAGCAGGCGCTCGATGCCACGCGCCAGACCAGTGGACACCGGGATCACCGACTGGAAGGCCGAACGCGTGCGGCGCAGGTCTTCATGGTGGTAGGCGTCGATCACCGGCTGGTCGTTCATGGCCGAGTGGATGGTGGTGATCTGCACGTATTCGATGCCGAATGCCTGGTCCAGCACGCGCAGCAGCGGCACGCCGCAGTTGGTGGTGCACGAGGCGTTGGACACCAGGCGCTCGTTGCCGGTCAGGCAGGCCTGGTTGACACCGTAGACTACCGTGGCATCGACGTCGGCCTCACTGGCCATCGGCTGCGAGAACAGCACCCGCGGCGCACCGGCGTCGAGGAAGCGCTGGCCATCGGCGCGGGTGTGGTAGGCGCCGGAGCACTCCAGCACCAGGTCGATGTCCAGCGCGGCCCAGTCGATGCCTTCGGGGGTGGCACTGCGCATCACCTTCACGCAGTCGCCATTGATATGCAGACAGTCGCCATCGACCTTCACCTCACCGGGGAAACGCCCGTGGGTGGAGTCGAAGCGTGTCAGGTATTCCAGGCTGGCCTGGTCGGCCAGGTCGTTCAGCGCGACGATCTCGAAACCGGCCTTTGCCCCCCGCTCGAACAGCGCGCGCAGGACACAGCGGCCGATACGGCCATAACCGTTGAGTGCAACTTTGTAGGGACGCAGGTGGGGCATAGGTAGCTCTTGAACTCCGGCAGTTGAACGGGGCCGCTGCGCAGCCCATTCGCGGCACAAGGCCGCTCCTACAAGGGACGGCATACGCAGTACCCTGTAGGAGCGGCCTTGTGCCGCGAACGAGGGCCAAAGGCCCTCGCCTTCCTTGTATCAGTCTTCCAGCAGCTCTTCGGCAGTACCGAGGATGTTCTCCACGGTGAAGCCGAACTCTTCGAACAGTGCCGAGGCCGGCGCCGACTCACCGTAGGTGGTCATACCGATGACACGACCTTCCAGGCCGACGTACTTGTACCAGAAGTCAGCGTGAGCGGCTTCGATGGCGATGCGCGCGCTCACTTCCAGCGGCAGCACGGACTGCTTGTAGGCAGCGTCCTGGGCGTCGAACACGCTGGTGCATGGCATGGAAACCACACGCACCTTGCGGCCTTGCTCGGTCAGCTTGCCATGCGCCTGTACAGCCAGGCCCAGTTCGGAACCGGTGGCGATCAGGATCAGCTCAGGCTCGCCGGCGCAGTCCTTGAGCACGTAGCCGCCGCGGCTGATATCGGCGATCTGCTGCGCGTCGCGCTCCTGGTGCTGCAGGTTCTGGCGCGAGAAGATCAGCGCCGAAGGCCCGTCCTTGCGCTCCAGGGCGTTTTTCCAGGACACGGCGGACTCCACCGCGTCGGCTGGGCGCCAGGTGTCCAGGTTCGGGGTGCTGCGCAGGCTGGTCAGTTGCTCGATCGGCTGGTGAGTCGGGCCATCTTCGCCCAGGCCGATGGAGTCGTGGGTGTAGACATGGATCACACGCTGCTTCATCAGCGCCGACATGCGCACCGCGTTGCGGGCGTATTCCATGAACATCAGGAAGGTCGCGCCGTAAGGCACCAGGCCGCCGTGCAGGGCAACGCCGTTCATGATGGCGGTCATGCCGAACTCGCGCACGCCGTAGAACACGTAGTTGCCGCTGGCGTCGCTGGCTTCGACACCCTTGCAGCCCTTCCACAGGGTCAGGTTGGAACCGGCCAGGTCAGCCGAACCACCGAGAAACTCCGGCAGCAGCGGGCCGAAGGCGTTCAGTGTGTTCTGGCTGGCCTTGCGACTGGCGATGGTTTCGCCCTTGGCAGCCACTTCGTTGATGTAGGCCTGGGCCTTCTCGCTGAAGTCGGCCGGCAGCTCGCCGCTGGCACGGCGCTTGAACTCGGCAGCCAGCTCGGGGTAGGCCTTGGCGTAGGCGTCGAAGCGCTGGTTCCAGTCGGCTTCGGCCTTGGCACCGGCAGCCTTGGCGTCCCACTCGGCGTAGATTTCGGCCGGGATTTCGAACGGGCCGTGGTTCCAGTTCAGAGCCTTGCGGGCCAGGGCGATTTCGTCGTTGCCCAGCGGTGCGCCGTGGCAGTCTTCCTTGCCCTGTTTGTTCGGCGAGCCGAAACCGATGATGGTCTTGCAGCAGATCAGGGTCGGACGGTCGCTCTTGCGGGCGGTCTCGATGGCAGTCTTGATCTCGTCGGCGTCATGGCCGTCGACGTTGCGGATCACCTGCCAGTTGTACGCTTCGAAACGTGCCGGAGTGTTGTCGGTGAACCAGCCGTGCACTTCGCCGTCGATGGAAATGCCGTTGTCGTCGTAGAAGGCGATCAGCTTGTTCAGGCCCAGGGTGCCGGCCAGCGAGGCGACTTCGTGGGAGATACCTTCCATCATGCAGCCGTCGCCGAGGAACACGTAGGTGTTGTGGTCGACGATGGTGTGGCCATCACGGTTGAACTGGGCAGCCAGCACTTTTTCGGCCAGGGCGAAGCCCACGGCGTTGGCGATACCCTGGCCGAGCGGGCCGGTGGTGGTCTCTACGCCTGGGGTGTAGCCGTATTCCGGGTGGCCCGGGGTGCGGCTGTGCAGCTGGCGGAAGCCTTTGATGTCGTCGATGGTGACGTCGTAGCCGGTCAGGTGCAGCAGCGAGTAGATCAGCATCGAACCGTGGCCGTTGGACAGCACGAAGCGGTCACGGTCGGCGAAACTCGGGTTGCTCGGGTTGTGCTTCAGATAGTCGCGCCAAAGCACTTCGGCGATATCCGCCATGCCCATGGGGGCACCTGGGTGGCCGCTGTTGGCCTTTTGCACGGCATCCATGCTGAGGGCACGAATGGCGTTGGCACGTTCACGACGGCTGGGCATCGCTGATCTCCTGGGGGCTTGAATAGGTGGTGTCACGAAAAAAGGCGGCCATTTTCGCCCACTGCGGGGGCCGGGGGCAATGACGTATGGTCGCAGTCGGGGGATTTTCCTCTTATTGGCATTGATTTCGGGTAAAAATCCGGGGCTAGCACTCCGCCCATCAGCCAATATCAAAACTTTTTGATATTGACCTTGCGAGGGCAACGATGCATGTCTAGACTGCCGCCCCATGAACCTCCGTGCGCAATCGATCCCCGAGCAACGCGAAGCATTGGCCGCCCTGTGCAAAGCCAGTGGCGACGAGCTGCGCCTGAACGTGTTGCGCGCCTTGGCCAACGACTCGTTCGGCGTGCTGGAGCTGGCGCAGATCTTCGACGTGGGCCAGTCGGGCATGAGCCACCACCTGAAGGTGCTGGCCCAGGCCGAGCTGGTGGCGACCCGCCGCGAAGGCAATGCCATCTTCTACCGCCGTGCCCTGCCCGACAGCCTGCGCCTGGGCGGTCGGCTGCATGCGGCACTGCTCGAAGAGGTCGATGACCTGACCCTGCCGCCCGATGTGCAGGCGCGCATCGCCCAGGTACAGCAACGCCGCGCTGCCACCAGCCAGGACTTCTTCCTGCGCGTGGAAGAGAAGTTCCGCGCCCAGCAAGACCTGATCGCCGGCCTGCCGCAGTACCGCGAAAGCCTGCTGGCGCTGCTCGACAAACTGAATTTCGACCCGGCCGCCAGCGCCCTGGAGGTCGGCCCCGGCGACGGTGGCTTCCTCCCCGACCTGGCCCGGCGCTTCGCCCAGGTCACCGCGCTGGACAACAGCCCGACCATGCTCGAACTGGCGCGCCAGGTGTGCCAGCGCGAGGGGCTCGACAACGTGAACCTGCAGTTGGCCGATGCACTGGGTGCAACGGATGTGGCCGCCGACTGCGTTGTGCTGAACATGGTGCTGCACCATTTCAGCGACCCGGCCCTGGCCTTGCGCCAGCTGGCCAAACGGGTGAAGGCAGGCGGCAGCCTGCTGGTAACCGAACTGTGCAGCCATGACCAGGGGTGGGCGCGCGAAGCCTGCGGCGACCTGTGGCTTGGCTTCGAACAGGACGACCTGGCCCGTTGGGCCAACGCCGCCGGGCTGTCCCCCGGGGACAGCCTGTACGTGGGCTTGCGTAACGGTTTCCAGATCCAGGTCCGCCATTTCCAGCGGACGGCTGGCGACATACACCATCGGTAAATTTCAGGAACCTTCGAGATGAGCGAATACTCCCTTTTCACCTCCGAGTCCGTGTCCGAAGGGCATCCGGACAAGATCGCCGACCAGATTTCGGACGCCGTCCTTGATGCCATCATCGCCCAGGACAAATACGCCCGCGTAGCCTGCGAAACCCTGGTCAAGACTGGCGTCGCCATCATCGCCGGCGAAGTCACCACCTCCGCCTGGGTCGACCTGGAAGAACTGGTGCGCAAGGTCATCATCGACATCGGCTACAACAGCTCCGACGTCGGTTTCGACGGCGCCACCTGCGCCGTGATGAACATCATCGGCAAGCAGTCGGTGGACATCGCCCAGGGCGTCGACCGCTCCCGTCCGGAAGACCAGGGCGCCGGTGACCAGGGCCTGATGTTCGGCTACGCCAGCAACGAGACCGACGTGCTGATGCCAGCACCGATCTGCTTCTCGCACCGCCTGGTCGAGCGCCAGGCCGAAGCGCGCAAATCGAAGCTGCTGCCATGGCTGCGCCCGGACGCCAAGTCGCAGGTCACCTGCCGTTACGAAAATGGCAAGGTGGTCGGCATCGACGCCGTGGTGCTGTCGACCCAGCACAACCCTGAGGTTTCGCAGAAAGACCTGCAGGAAGCCGTGATGGAGCTGATCGTCAAGCACACCCTGCCTGCCGAACTGCTGCACAAGGGCACCCAGTACCACATCAACCCGACCGGCAACTTCATCATCGGTGGCCCGGTGGGTGACTGCGGCCTGACCGGGCGCAAGATCATCGTCGACTCCTATGGCGGCATGGCCCGCCACGGTGGTGGCGCGTTCTCCGGCAAGGACCCGTCCAAGGTCGACCGTTCCGCCGCCTACGCCGGCCGCTACGTGGCCAAGAACATCGTCGCCGCCGGCCTGGCCGAACGTTGCGAGATCCAGGTTTCCTATGCCATCGGCGTGGCCCAGCCGACCTCCATCTCGATCAATACCTTCGGTACCGGCAAGGTCTCCGACGACAAGATCGTCCAACTGGTGCGCGAGTGCTTCGACCTGCGCCCGTACGCCATCACCACCATGCTCGACCTGCTGCACCCGATGTACCAGGAAACCGCTGCCTACGGCCACTTCGGCCGTACCCCGCAGCAGAAGACGGTCGGCGACGACACCTTCACTACCTTCACCTGGGAACGCACCGACCGCGCCCAGGCGCTGCGTGACGCTGCCGGCCTGTAAGTTTTCCTGCAGCGCTGGTCGAAAGCCCCTGCCGAGCAATCGGCTGGGGCTTTTTTGTGACATATGGGCTGACAAACGCTGCATGGCGACCCGCACGCAACCTTCCTAGTCTGATGGCTCCCACCCGCCATGCAAGGATGCTGGCCATGCCGTTCATGCTGCTGCTCGCCCTGCTGTTGACGCTTAATTCCCCCCTGGCACGTGCCGCCACATGCCCCGCCTGGAACCCGCAACAAGTCGAGGCTGAAGTGAGCCGACTGCGCGCCACACTTGCCCGCTGGGACGACCATTACCATCGTCAGGGCATCGCATTGGTGGCCGATGAACTGTACGACCAGAGCCGCCAGCGCCTGGTGCACCTGCAGCAATGCTTTGGCATCGCGACCACCCAGTCCCCGCTGGCCAGTGCTGGCGGGCCAATCCCGCATCCGGTGCCGCATACCGGCGTCGACAAGCTGGCCGACCGCGCGGCTGTAGAACGCTGGCTGGCCGGCAAGGCCGATGTGTGGGTACAGCCCAAGGTCGATGGCGTAGCGGTCTCGCTCATCTACCGACAGGGCCGGCTGGAGCAGCTGATCAGCCGTGGCGACGGCGTGCAGGGGCACGACTGGAGCCGTCACATTCCCCAGCTCCACGCCATCAATCGGCAGCTGCCCCTGGCCATCGACCTGCAACTGCAGGGCGAACTGTACCTGCGCCTGGACGCGCACGTGCAAGCCCAGGCTGGCAGCGCCAACGCCCGAGGCACGGTAGCCGGGCTGCTGGCTCGCAAGCAGCTGGGGCGTGAGCAAGGCGAGCGCATCGGCCTGTTCGTGTGGGACTGGCCGCAGGGCCCCGAGCAGCAGGCCGAACGCCTCGCACAGCTGGCACAACTGGGCTTTGCGCACAGCCAGGATTACAGCGTCGCCATAGAAACCGCAGACGATGCGGCGCACTGGCGCGAGTACTGGTACCGCTCACCCCTGCCCTTCGCCACCGATGGCGTGGTGCTCCGCCAAGGCGTCCGGCCACCGGCAGAGCGCTGGCAGGCCAAGGCCCCCTACTGGATCGCAGCGTGGAAGCACCCGTACACGCAGGCCCTGGCCGAAGTGCGCGATGTACGCTTCCGCGTCGGCCGCACCGGTAGGGTTACACCCGTCTTGCAGGTGCTGCCGGTCACCCTCGATGACCGGCGCATCACCCAGGTGAGCCTGGGCTCGCTGGCACGCTGGCTCAAGCTCGACATCCGCCCCGGTGACCAGGTGGCCGTCAGCCTTGCCGGGCTGACCATCCCGCGCCTGGAGCAAGTGGTGCACCGCGCCACCGAGCGCCAACCGGTCGCCGTACCAGCGCCCGGTCAACATCATGCCCACAGTTGCTGGCAGATCAGCGCAGGCTGCGAGGACCAATTCATTGCCCGACTGACCTGGCTCAGCGGCAAGCAGGGGCTGGCCCTGCCCCGCACCGGCACTGGCACCTGGCGCCGGCTGGTGTCTGCCGGGCTGGTGACATCGATGACCGACTGGCTGCATCTGGATGCCGAGCGCCTGGGCCAGGTAACCGGCATCAGCGACGCGACGGCTGGGCAGTTACTCGGCAGTTTCGACCAAGCACGCTCACGGCCGTTTGCCCAATGGTTGCGCGGACTGGGTGCGCCAACCCCCGCTGGCATGCAGGTGACAGGCGACTGGCTGGAGCTTGCTGCCCGCACAAACCTCGAATGGCAAGCCATGCCCGGTATCGGCGAAAAGCGTGGGCAACAGCTTGCAGGTTTTTTTGCGAGTACCGAGGTTCAAGCCATTGCAGCGCAACTGGCGAAGGCCGGGATCGACGGATTCCGGATCGACAGGCAGAGCATCGAGCAATGAATTCTTACCAATTCGCCTGTAGAGAAATCCCGAGATTCAACCGGAAAACCCCAACAAGGGTTTCTAAATGGGCAAAACCAAGGCAGGATTTCCCCCAACTTTTGCTGCCCCGCCCCGTCAAGGAGGCTTTTCATGAAACGTATTTCAACCCTTTTCCTGCTCGCGACACTAGGCCTGGCCGCTGGTGCCGTACAGGCGGCCCAGCCGGATGCCGGCCTGACCGGTTGCGCCGCCAAGCGCAGCGCCATCGAGAACCAGTTGAAGATTGCCCGAGACCACGGCAACAACGACCAGGCCGCAGGGCTCGAAGCGGCACTGCGAGGGGTCGAAAACTGCACCGATGCCGGGCTGCGCAAGGAACGTGAGCAGAAGGTGCTCGAAGCCCGTCACGAAGTGGCGCAGCGGGAAAAGGACTTGAAAAAAGCCGAGAAGAAAGGCGATTCGGAAAAGATCAACAAGCGCAAGGACAAGCTGGCCGAGTCACGCAAGGAACTGCAGGAAGCGGTGGACGATCTGGATCGCTGACAGAGACTCGAATAAGGCGTTGCCTTTACTGGCCTCATCGCCGGCAAGCCGGCTCCCACAGGTACTGCATTGCACTCAAGGGCAGCGTGATACCTGTGGGAGCTGGCTTGCCGGCGATGAGGCCGCAACAGGCCATCAATGATTACGAAACTCGGTATGACAGGCCTTGCAAGCCGCTTCGACCTTGTCCATGGGCGCCTTCAACTGCGCAGCGTCCAGCGGCTGGCCGCGGGTGACATCGACCATTTCGCCAGTGACGCCTTCCAGCTGCCGGGCCAGGTCATGAAAGCGCGCCTGACGCTCCCATACCTCGGCCCGTGCGCTACTGTCACCACCATCACGCGCCTGTGGAAAGTGCTGCCAGGGTTGGCGCGAAAGGTTGTCCAGCTTCAGCGCACCGTCGGCAAACTTCACCCCGTCGAACGGCAACCGCCCACGCAACATGCCGCCCAGGTCTTCGCTGGTCTTGAGCATGTCCTTGAAGATCACCTTGCGCTTGCCCAGCGGGGAGTTCGGATCAACCCGGTCACAACCACCCAGGGCCAGTGCTGCCAGCAGTACAACGGTCAATCGCTTCAACATCACGGTCACTTCGGCCTAGGCAAATGGGCGGCCAGTATCGCCGCCCAAGGGCCAAAGACCAATAGCCACATAAATAACAGGGGTGAATATTCATGTTCACCCATGACAGGAACGTACTCATGAAATCTGCCCTGCGCCATCTGGCCTGGACACTCCCGGCGCTGGCCCTGCTGGCCGGCTGCAACGGTGGCGAAAGCGCCAAACCCGAGCCCCACGCCATCGCCACCTACGCCAATGCCACCTGGCAGGACCTGCCTACCGTCAGCGACAGCGACCTGGTGGCCGGCTTCCAGGCCTGGCGCAACGGCTGTGAAAAGCTCAAGCGCGATACCGTCTGGGCCAGCACCTGCGAAGCAGCCGCCAGCGTGCCCGACAATGCCTTGCAGGTGCGCGCCTTCCTGCAACAGAACTTGCAGGTATACGGCCTGCGTTCGGCCGAAAACAATGCCAACGGCCTGATCACCGGTTACTACGAACCGGTCTACCCCGGCAGCCTGAGCCAGTCGGCAACCAACCATGTGGCAGTTTACGGCGTACCCGAAGACATGATCGTGGTCGACCTGGCCAGCGTGTACCCCGAACTTAAGGGCAAGCGCCTGCGCGGTCGCCTTGACGGCCGGGTGCTCAAGCCTTACGACACCGCCGAGGTGATCAACCGTGACGGCGTAAAGGCACCGGTGCTGGCCTGGCTGACCGACCCGATGGACCTGCAGTTCCTGCAGATCCAGGGTTCCGGCCGGGTACAACTGGAAGATGGTCGCCAGCTGCGCCTGGGGTACGCCGACCAGAACGGTCACCCCTACCGGCCGATCGGGCGCTGGCTGGTGGATCAGGGCCAGTTGAAGAAGGAAGAAGTGAGCATGGGTGCTATCCATGCCTGGGCCCAGGCCAACCCGCAGCGGGTACCTGAACTGCTCGCCAGCAACCCCAGCTATGTGTTCTTCAGCACCCGCCCGGACAGCAACGAAGGGCCGCGAGGTTCGCTGAACGTGCCGCTGACCGCTGGCTACAGCGTGGCCATCGACCGCAAGGTGATTCCGCTGGGCAGCCTGCTGTGGCTCTCCACCACACGCCCGGACGGTACGCCGGTAGTACGGCCAGTGGGGGCTCAGGATACCGGTGGGGCGATTACTGGCGAGGTGCGGGCCGACCTGTTCTGGGGCACCGGCCCGGAGGCCGGGGAACTGGCCGGGAACATGAAGCAGCAGGGGCAGATCTGGATGCTGTGGCCCAAGGGCAAGCCGCTGCCTGAGGTGCCGAAAGTGCCTTGATCGGTGGTAGATTCTTCGCGGGCTTGTCGGACCGCCGCACCGCCGCTCCCACAGGTACACCACAGCCATTGAATCCTGTGATGTACCTGTGGGAGCGGCGGTGCGGCGGTCCGACAAGCCCGCGAAGAAGGCAACGCGGTCTCAGATGGAAACCACGAAGAACGCCACGATCATCGCCATCCCGGCAAACCACACCAGCGATCGCAAGGCAGCCCAGTCAGCCAGGTAGCAGATGATGTAAAGCAGCCGACTGGTGATGTACATCACCCCCAGCACATCCTGGGTCACCTGCTCGGCATTGCCGACGATATCCGCCACCAGCACCGCCGCAGCAAATGCCGGAAAGGCTTCGAAACTGTTCTGCTGGGCGGCATGCGCGCGCCGCGGCAGCCCGGACAGGGTATCCAGGAACGCACGCGGGTCATGGTTGTCGCGCATCCGGAAGCGGCCACTACCGACTTTGGCGATCAAACCACACAGTGGCGGCAAGACCAGCGCAATCAGGATGCACCACAGGGCAACAGTCATGGACAGGACTCCTTGTTCAGTCTTCAGGTCAAAGCTTCATTACCAGCATGCCGGCCAACACCAGCCCGCAAGCTAGGAGTCTCGGACCGCCAAAAGGTTCTTTCAGGTAGCGCATGCCCAGCAGCACCACCAGAATCACGCTTAATTCGCGCAGTGCCGCTGCCTCGGCCACCGACCCCAGATGCATGGCCCACAGCACCAGCGCGTAACTGAGCAATACGCACAACCCCACTGCCAGCCCCAGGCGCCACTGCAGGCGCCAGAACAGCACGAATGGCGCCCGCCGGGCCACACTCGCCAGCAGCGGGAAGGGCCAGGCACTGAGCAAGGTCAGCCACACCAGGTAATCCCAGGGCTTACCCCACAGGCGCACGGCCTGGCCGTCGAACCAGGTGTAGCAACCTATGCACAGGCCAATCAGGGCGACCACCGGCAGCATCGACCAGGGCAGCCGGTCACCGCCGCCACCCTGCCACAGCAGGCAAGCCATGCCACAAGGGATCAGCAGGATGCCGATGATCTGCTGCTGGCTCAGCGACTCGCCGGCAAAGGCCAGGGTCAGCCCCAGCACCACCAGCGGCGACAGCCCGCGCATCAGAGGATAGACCAGCCCCAGGTCGCCCACGCGGTAGGCCTGGATCAACAGGAAGCGGTACAACTGCTCGGCCAGCGCCGAAGCCAGCAGCCAAGGCCAGATGGTGGCCGGCGGTACCTCGACGAAGGGCACCGCCAGCACCGCGAAGGCCAACGCCACCGTATCCATGCTGGCGATTACCAGCAGGCGCTCGCCGCTGAATTTGATCAGGGTATTCCAGGTCGCATGCAGCAGGGCAGCGACCAGCACCAGGGATGTTGCCAACACGCCTTGTTGTCCTCGTGGCTTTTTATGGCTGGGACTATATAGCGTTCGAGGGCCGCTGTGCGGCCCCTTACATGGGAACGATTCAAACGACTCTGGTCAAACCTTGTGTCCCGAACCCCGTGCCAGGTCATCAAAGAACTGCCCGAGCCGTTCGGGTTATGACTTGGAAGCCACTGTTACAGGATTCGGGATGCTTGAACTAGTTGCCGCGTTTATCTGCCTCACCACCCTCCTCACCTATGTGAATTACCGCTTCATCGGCCTGCCCCCCGCCATCGGCGTGATGGTCACGGCGCTGCTGTTTTCCCTGATGCTGCAGGGCCTGAGCCTGATCGGCTTCCCCGGCCTGGAAGCGCGCGTCGAAGGGCTGATGAACCAGATCGACTTCAACGACCTGCTGATGCACTGGATGCTGGCGTTCCTGCTGTTCGCCGGCGCCTTGCACGTCAACCTCTCCGACCTGCGCAACTACCGCTGGCCCATCGGCCTGCTGGCCACCGTCGGCGTGCTGATTGCCACCGTGGTCATCGGCTACCTGTCACACTGGGTGTTCGCCCTGTTCGGCTGGCAGGTACCGCTGATCTATTGCCTTTTGTTCGGTGCACTGATCTCGCCCACCGACCCGATTGCCGTGCTGGGCGCGCTGCGTACCGCCAATGCCTCCAAACCGCTGAAAACCACCATCGTCGGCGAGTCGCTGTTCAACGACGGCACCGCTGTGGTGGTGTTCACCGTGCTGCTGGGCATCATCCAGTTGGGCGAAACGCCGAGCATGGCCGACACGGCGATCCTGTTCGTCCGCGAGGCCATTGGCGGCGTGCTGTTCGGCGCCCTGATCGGCTACGCCACCTACCGCATGATCAAGAGCGTCGAGCAGTACCAGGTGGAAGTGATGCTGACCCTGGCGCTGGTCATCGGTGGCTCGGCGATGTGCTACGAGCTGCACGTTTCGGCGCCAATCGCCATGGTGGTGGCCGGGCTGATCATCGGCAACCTGGGGCGCAACCTGGCGATGAACGACATGACCCGTCGCTACATGGACGGTTTCTGGGAACTGATAGACGACATGCTCAACGCCCTGCTGTTCGCGTTGATCGGCCTGGAGCTGTTGCTGCTGCCATTCAACTGGATGCACCTGGCGGCCGGTAGCGTACTGGCGCTGGCGGTGTTGCTGTCGCGCCTGCTGACCGTGGCCCCGGCGATCGTGCTGCTGCGGCGCTGGCGCCCGGTGCCCAAAGGCACGGTGCGAGTGCTGACCTGGGGTGGCCTGCGCGGTGGTGTGTCGGTGGCCCTGGCACTGTCGCTGCCGCTGGGCGATGAGCGTGACCTGCTGCTGTCGATCACCTACATCGTGGTGCTGTCGTCGATCCTGGTGCAGGGGTTGAGCATCGGGCGGGTGGTGCGCAAGGTCAGCGCCCAGCCTTGAGATAGTTTCCGGCCTTTTCGCGGGCTCGCCCGCTCCCACAGGTACACCACAAGTTTCAGAAACGGTGGCGTACCTGTGGGAGCGGGCAAGCCCGCGAAGCGCCGAACACTGATCTTATTCCACCGCCGAATCAGGGAACTGGTCCTGAATGTACTTGATCTCGGTCCGCCCATGCGGCGCCGGCAACCCATCCTCGCCAAGGTTGACGAAGACCATCTTGTCGACCGTGAGGATGGCCTTGCGGGTAATCTTGTTGCGCACTTCGCACTTGAGGGTGATCGAGGTACGGCCGAACTCGGTGGCGGTGATGCCCAGCTCGATGATGTCGCCCTGGCGCGAGGCACTGACGAAGTTGATTTCCGATATGTACTTGGTCACCACGCGCTGGTTACCCAGCTGGACGATGGCGTAGATCGCTGCCTCTTCGTCGATCCAGCGTAGCAGGCTGCCACCGAACAAAGTGCCGTTTGGGTTGAGGTCTTCGGGTTTAACCCACTTGCGGGTATGAAAGTTCATTTGTACTCCTGACCTGCCTGGCTAACGTGTAGCAATGATGGCAGAGCGGCCGCTGTCGCTCCATTGAACATCGACTATCGTCGCGATTAATCGACAGAAAGCCTTGGGCAAGCCGACGGGCGCGGCTATAATCTTCGCCGCTTCACATGGCCGCCCACAGCGGCGCCATGCCCGCCACCCGTCCGAGGGGCGCTGCAGCAGGCTAGGCCTGTCAGGCTCGGATGGGGCGTTGCTCGCTCTCGCGGGCGCTTAACGCACAACGGCGCCCATTCGCACACTACGAATGGAGGCTCTCATGAGCGCTGCAAACATGCCTGCCGGTTTTACCGATTACAAAGTCGCCGACATCTCCCTGGCCGCCTGGGGCCGTCGCGAAACCATCATCGCCGAATCGGAAATGCCTGCACTGATGGGCCTGCGTCGCAAGTACCTGGCCGAGCAACCGCTCAAGGGTGCGAAGATCCTGGGCTGCATCCACATGACCATCCAGACTGCCGTGCTGATCGAAACCCTGGTTGCCCTGGGTGCCGAAGTGCGCTGGTCGTCCTGCAACATCTTCTCCACCCAGGACCAGGCCGCCGCGTCCATCGCCGCCGCCGGTATCCCGGTGTTCGCCTGGAAAGGTGAAACCGAGGAAGAATACGAGTGGTGCCTGGAGCAGACCATCCTCAAGGATGGCCAGCCATGGGACGCCAACATGGTCCTCGACGACGGTGGCGACCTGACCGAACTGCTGCACAAGAAGTACCCGCAAGTGCTGGAGCGCGTGCACGGTGTGACCGAAGAAACCACCACCGGCGTGCACCGCCTGCTGGACATGCTGGCCAAGGGCGAACTGAAGGTCCCGGCGATCAACGTCAACGACTCGGTCACCAAGAGCAAGAACGACAACAAGTACGGCTGCCGTCACAGCCTGAACGACGCCATCAAGCGCGGTACCGACCACCTGCTGTCGGGCAAGCAGGCCCTGGTGATCGGTTACGGTGACGTGGGCAAGGGTTCGGCCCAGTCCCTGCGTCAGGAAGGCATGATCGTCAAGGTCACCGAAGTCGACCCGATCTGCGCCATGCAGGCTTGCATGGACGGTTTCGAAGTGGTTTCGCCGTTCATCGACGGTATCAACAATGGCACCGAAGCCAGCATCGACAAGGCCCTGCTGGGCAAGATCGACCTGATCGTGACCACCACCGGTAACGTCAACGTCTGCGACGCCAACATGCTCAAGGCGCTGAAGAAGCGTGCCGTAGTGTGCAACATCGGCCACTTCGACAACGAGATCGACACCGCCTTCATGCGCAAGAACTGGGCCTGGGAAGAGGTCAAGCCGCAGGTGCACAAGATCCACCGTACCGGCGCTGGCAGCTTCGACCCGCAGAACGACGACTACCTGATCCTGCTGGCCGAAGGCCGCCTGGTCAACCTGGGTAACGCCACTGGCCACCCAAGCCGCATCATGGATGGTTCGTTCGCCAACCAGGTACTGGCGCAGATCTTCCTGTTCGAGCAGAAATTCGCCGATTTGTCGCCTGAGAAGAAAGCCGAGCGCCTGACCGTTGAAGTTCTGCCGAAGAAGCTCGACGAAGAAGTGGCCCTGGAGATGGTCCGCGGCTTCGGCGGCGTGGTCACCCAGCTGACCAAGCAGCAGGCCGACTACATCGGCGTCACCGTCGAAGGCCCGTTCAAGCCACACGCCTACCGCTACTAAGCGGCCAGCTTGAAGCTTCAAGCGGCAATCAAAGGCAGACCGTGCCATTGCCGCTTGCAGCTCAAGCATCAAGGATCTTGAACGATGCCCAAGCCAGACCGGCCATAACCGATCTGGCTTTTACTTGCAGCCCGCTGCATGAAGCTTGCTGCTAGAGGAACGCCTGATGTCCCAGGAACGCCGTTACAGTTTCGAGTTCTTCCCGACCAAGACCGATGCCGGCCACGAAAAGCTGATGGGCGTCGCCCGCCAGTTGGCCGCTTACAACCCGGACTTCTTCTCTTGCACCTACGGTGCCGGTGGCTCGACCCGCGACCGCACGCTGAACACCGTGCTGCAGCTGGAAAGCGAAGTGAAGGTACCTGCCGCGCCGCACCTGTCGTGCGTAGGTGACACCAAGGCCGAACTGCGCACTCTGCTGGCCGAATACAAGGCCGCTGGCATCAAGCGCATCGTCGCCCTGCGTGGCGACCTGCCATCGGGCATGGGCATGGCCAGTGGCGAACTGCGCTACGCCAGCGACCTGGTCGAATTCATTCGCCAGGAAACCGCCGATCACTTCCACCTGGAAGTGGCCGCCTACCCGGAGATGCATCCCCAGGCCCGCAACTTCGAGGCTGACCTGGCCAACTTCGTGCACAAGGTCAAGGCCGGTGCCGACAGCGCCATCACCCAGTATTTCTTCAACGCCGACAGCTACTTCTACTTCGTCGAGCGCGCACAGAAACTGGGCGTGGATATCCCGGTGGTACCCGGCATCATGCCGATCACCAACTACAGCAAGCTGGCGCGCTTCTCCGATGCCTGTGGCGCCGAGATCCCGCGCTGGATCCGCAAGCAGCTGGAAGCCTATGCCGACGACACCGCCAGCATCCAGGCTTTCGGCGAAGAAGTGATCACTCGCATGTGCGAACAGCTGCTGCAAGGCGGCGCACCGGGCCTGCACTTCTACACCTTGAACCAGGCCGAGCCGAGCCTGGCGATCTGGAACAACCTGAAGCTGCCACGCTGAAATTTTTTGCAAAATCTGTTTAAGATTTGATTAAGGCTTTGGTCATAGACTAAAGCCTTATTCATTTTTTGGTTACACAGGTCTTGCCTGCCATGCAGCCCCCCCAGCCATCGCGTCCACAGCTCGTCTACCTGGCTTTTGGCCCGGCAACCTACCATCAGGAAGCCTGCTTCAGCATCGTCAGTGCGCTCGCCCACCTGGGCCCAGGCGAAGCCATGGACATCCAGGTGTACACCGACAACCCGCAGCCCTATGCCGGCCTTCCGGTCAGCGTACACCTGCTGGACGAAGCCACGCGCAAGGCATGGAACGCCCCCCACGGCTATCACTTTCGCAGCAAGCATGTGCTGTTGCGCCAGGTGCTGCAGCATCACCCGCTGGCAGTGCTGATCGACACCGACACCTTCTTCCGCAAGTCGCCGCTGGAGCTGTTCGCCCGGGTAGCCCCAGGCCGCCTGCTGTGCAATGCCATCGGCGCGCGCTACGGCAGCAACCAGAAGTGCCTGCTGTACAAGAACCTGCTGGCCATCCTCGAATCCCGGGGCCTGGCCGATTGCCAGATGCCCCTGGTCAACTCAGGGGTGATCGGCCTCACCGCCGAAGACGCCGGCACCCTGGACCGCTCTATCGCCTTGATGGACGAGTTCCACCCCCTGGCTCGCGAAGCCTATACCCTCGAGGAGTTCTGCCTGGCGGTGGCGGCCTACCGCACGCTGGAGTTGGCTGAATGCACCGATGTCATCCACCACTACTGGAGCCGCAAGGCGCAGTTCCGCGCCAAGATCCAGGCCTGGCTGCGCAAGCACGGCCACGACCTGCTGAGCCAGGCGGCGCAGGCCGACGTGCCGCTGGTCAATGACCAGCTACCACGGCCACCAGCCCTGCAACGCCTGGGTTACAAGGCGCTGAGCATGACCCTGCCCAGCCACGAACGCCAGTTCGCCCGCGAGCTGCTGTATGGCTGCTACCCCTATGCCAACGAGTTCGACCGCGCCTGCGCGCCGGCCTGGTGGGACAAGGCCCTGGAGAACCTCAATGCCCGCCATGGCCACATGGAGCCCGAGCAACTGCGCCAATGTCTGCGCCACCCGGGGTTGCGCCTGTCATTGGGTGAGCGGCGCAAGGATATCGAGGCGCATCTGCTGAGGTCTTCGCACAATTGATTGACCTGTGCCGGCCTCTTCGCGGGTAAACCCGCTCCCACAGGTACAGCGCAAGCCTGCCAGCCAGCAGAGAGCCTGTAGGAGCGGGTTTACCCGCGAAGAGGCCGGCACAGGCGAACATCCTCCCCACTGGCCTTGAAATGTCCGAGCGCGTAATCTCCGGCCATGCCACTCGTCGCCCGTCTGTTCTGGATCCTGTCGCTCGCCTGCCTGAGCCCGCTGGCCCTGGGCGAGCGCCTGCGCCTGGTAACCGACGACTGGGCACCCTATGTGTACCAGCGCGACGGCCAGCCGGCCGGCATCGACTATGAAGTCACCAGCCGGGTGTTCGAACGCCTTGGGTTCGAGGTGGAAGTGCAATTCCTGCCGTGGAAGCGCTGTCTGCTCATGATCGAACAAGGCCAGGCCGACGGCATCCTCGACATCTTCCAGGCCGACTCACGCCAGCCCTACCTGGTATATGCCGACGAACCCCTGTCGGAGGTCGAGTTCGTCCTGTTCCAGGCCCGCACACGTCGCCATGGCGTCAAGGGTCTGGATGACCTTGCCGGCCTCTCCGTCGGCACCTCGCCCGGCTACGCCTATGGTGCAGCGTTCAACGAGGCCGCACATTTCAGGCGTGAAGCCGCGCCCACCCATGAAGCCAACTTCGGCAAGCTGATGCTGGGCCGCATCGACCTGGCAATCACCGACCGCAGGGTCGGCCATTACCTGCTGCGGCATCTGGGCCTGCAACAGCAAATCGAGGAACTGCCGCTGGTGATCAGCCGCCAGGCGCAATACCTTGGGCTGGCACGCAAGCCCGGGCGAGAGGCGCTGGCCCAGGCCTTTGCCCTGGAACTGGGGCGCTTCAAGCAGGAACCCGCCTATAGAGCGATCAGCAACCGCTACACAGGCGACATCGGAAACATTCTCAACGCCGTTGAGCAGCAGGAAAGCAGCACAGCGCGTTAGCTCTGTTATACTCGGGCCTTCCCGCCCGGCTCACGCCCGGACGCTCGGCCTCGCAACAGGCATCCCGATCGGCATCGACGCGCCTTCGCGTCCACCCTCCGTTACCCGGATGCGCAGTGAAAGCCCAGCTGGACCGGACGCGATCGCATCCCACCGATGCCCGTCGCGCCAGGCAGAACATCCCAAACGGGCCCAGCCCACACGAGAACAGGATTGCCCATGTCCTTTGCTTCCCTCGGTCTCTCCGAGGCTCTTGTCCGCGCTATCGAGGCTGCGGGCTATACCCAGCCGACCCCCGTGCAACAGCGGGCGATTCCCGCCGTGTTGCAAGGCCGCGACCTGATGGTCGCCGCACAGACAGGTACTGGTAAAACCGGCGGTTTCGCCCTGCCGATCCTTGAGCGTCTGTTCCCGGCCGGCCACCCCGACAAGTCGCAGCGCCATGGCCCACGCCAACCCCGCGTACTGGTCCTGACCCCGACTCGCGAACTGGCAGCCCAGGTGCATGACAGCTTCAAGGTCTATGCCCGTGACCTGCCACTGGTCAGCGCCTGCATTTTCGGCGGGGTCGGCATGAACCCGCAGATCCAGGCCATTGCCAAAGGCGTGGACGTGCTGGTTGCCTGCCCTGGGCGCCTGCTCGATCTGGCCGGCCAAGGCAAGGTTGACCTGGCCCACGTGGAAATCCTGGTACTGGACGAAGCCGACCGCATGCTCGACATGGGCTTCATCCACGACGTCAAGAAGGTCCTTGCCCGCCTGCCGGCCAAGCGCCAGAACTTGTTGTTCTCGGCCACCTTCTCCAAGGACATCACCGACCTCGCCGACAAGCTCCTGCACAACCCGGAGCGTATCGAGGTCACCCCGCCGAACACTACCGTCGAGCGTATCGAGCAGCGTGTCTACCGCCTGCCGGCCAGCCACAAGCGCGCACTGCTGGCGCACCTCATCACCCAGGGCGCCTGGGAACAGGTGCTGGTGTTCACCCGCACCAAGCACGGCGCCAACCGCCTGGCCGAGTACCTGGAAAAGCACGGCCTGACCGCCGCCGCGATCCATGGCAACAAGAGCCAGAACGCCCGCACCAAGGCATTGGCCGACTTCAAGGCCAACAGCGTGCGCGTACTGGTCGCCACGGATATCGCCGCCCGTGGCCTGGACATCGACCAACTGCCACACGTGGTCAACTTCGAGCTGCCGAACGTCGAGGAAGACTACGTCCACCGTATCGGCCGTACCGGCCGCGCCGGGCGTTCGGGCGAGGCCATTTCCATGGTCGCGCCGGATGAAGAGAAGCTGCTCAAGAGCATCGAACGGGTGACCAGGCAGAAGATCCCGGACGGCGACCTGATGGGCTTCGACGCCAGCCAGGTAGAAGCCGAAAAGCCTGAAGTGCGTGAACGCCAGCAGAACAGTGGCCGTGGTGGCCGCAACCAGCAAGCTCGTGGCGAAGGCGGCAAAGACGCCAACGGCGGCCGCAAGGACAAGGGCAAGGATAAAGGCAAGACCAAGCAACAGGCTGCGGACAAGCCAGCCGACAAGGAAAAGAGCGGCGACAAGCAACAGCAGCAACGCAAGCCGCGTGACAAGAAACCGCGCCAGCAGCAACAGCAGGGCAGCAACAGCAGCGTGCCGAAAGTGCCTGCCGACCGTGACCCGGAAGAGTTCCTGGACGACGATATCGACAACTTTGGCAACCGTGCCGACTATGTCAGCCCGTACCAGGGCAAGAACCAGGGCCGCAACCGCCGCCCGGGTGGCAGTGCCGGCCAAGGTCAGGCTCAAGGTAGCGGCCAACGCAGCAACGCGGGTGGCCAGGGTCGCAATGCTGGCCAGCAGCGCAATGGCGGTGGCGGCAGCGAGAAACGCCCGGCCCGCGCCAACAACGGCGGCGGTGCCCGCCGTGATGGTGGTGGCCGTGGCCGCCCGGCCCGTGACGATGCTGCCCGGCAAGAGCCGGCAGTGCGCAACCCGCGCCAGCCGGAAAAACAGCCAGTGATCATCCGCAAGGAGTCCAAGCTCGACCGTTACCCGACGCCCGAGCAACTGGATGATCTGCCAAGCCGCCCACGCGGTGAGCGCCCGGCGCTGCTGACCCGCAAGGGCTGACAAAAAGCATGAGGGGGCCGCTTTGCGGCCCTTTCGCGACACAAGGCCGCTCCTACAGGTATTGCGCTGCAAGTGAAAACTGCGCAAAACCTGTAGGAGCGGCCTTGTGTCGCGAAAGGGCTGCGAAGCAGCCCCCTCGGTCTTTCAGCTAAGCCGAATTACTTCTGCTTCACACCTTCAACACTGATATCCAGGTCCAGGGTCTGCGAAGTAGCGCCCGGGCCTTTGATACCGAAGTCGTTCAGGTTCAGCGTGGTGGTGGCATTGAAGCCAGCGCGCTCGCCGCCCCATGGGTCTTTGCCTTCACCGTTGAAGGTCGCCTTGAAGGTGACCGGCTTGGTCACGCCGTGCAGGGTCAGGTCGCCCGTCACGTCAGCAGTCTTCTCGCCAGTCGACTTGACGCTGGTGGAGACAAACTTGGCTTCCGGGTACTTCTTCACGTCAAGGAAGTCGGCGCTGGCAATGTGCTTGTCACGCTCGGCGTGGTTCGACCACAGGCTGGCGGTTTTCAGGTCGACGCTGATCTTGCTGGCTTCAGGCTTGGCGCTGTCCCAAGTGAAATTGCCGTCGAAGTCCTTGAAGGTACCGTGAATGAAGCTGTAGCCCAGGTGGCTGATCTTCCAGTCAACGAACGCGTGCTGGCCTTCCTTGTCGATCTTGTACTCGGCAGCCATGGCCTGGCCGGCGGAGAGCAGAGCGGTACCGAGCGCCAGAGCGGCAAAAGTCTTTTTCAACATCCTTACTTCCTTCCTATGCAATTGAGGTTGAGAGTCAAGCTTTGCGGCCCAGCATGCGGGTCAGGGTCGCGTCACGGTCGATGAAATGGTGCTTGAGCGCTGCCAGGGCATGCAACACGGCAAAAATCACCAGGCCCCAGGCTAGCCAGAGATGAATCACGCCAGCCACGTCTGCCTGGTCGGGCAAGTCGCTGACCAGCGCCGGTACTTCGAACAGGCCGAACACCGGAATGCCGACGCCATCGGCGGTGGAAATCAGGTAACCGGCGATCATTACCGCGAACAGCCCCACGTACAGGGCCAGGTGGCCCAACTTGGCTGCCAGACGGGTAAGCGCGCCGTGATTGGCCGGTGCCGGGGGTGGCGGGCTGATGAAGCGCCAGACTACCCGCAGCAACATCACCGCCAGCAGCACCAGGCCGATGCTCTTGTGCAGGTCCGGGCCGGCCTTGCGCCAAGGGCTGTAGTAATCGAGGCCGACCATCCACAGGCCCAGGCCGAACAGGCCGAAGACTGCCAGCGCGACGCCCCAGTGCAGGACGATGCTGACCACGCCGTAGCGAGAAGGTGAATTGCGCAGTTGCATGTTGACGTGTTTCCCCGTGAAAGCTGTGCACAGACTAACGCGTAACGTATCGAAGAAAAGCGGAAAAAATTGCTTTGGATTATCGAGAAATCCGATATGTATTCTGTAAGCTTCCCATTAAGGAAACATTAACGATAGTCGGGCAATCAGTGGTTGCCAGTACCGGCCCTATCGCCGGCAAGCCAGCTCCCACAGGTCTTGCACAGGCCTTCGAACCTGTGATGATCCTGTGGGAGCTGGCTTGCCGGCGATAGGGCCAGCATAGTCAACAAATCAACCCGCTTTGGCCTGGGTGTTGGCCGCGGCTTTCCTGGCCGGCTCGGACTTGGCGGTAGCCTTCTTGGTCTGGGCAGGCTTTTGAGCTGGCTTGTGCGCAGGCGCATGCTTGGCCGGGGCTGCCTTGCTCGCCGCTGGCTTGGCAGCAGCTTCCTTGGCCACAGGCGCAACCGGGGCCGGTGCGGCTTGTGGAGCAGGCGCTGGCGCAGGTGCCGGCGCCACTTCCTCGGCCTTGGCAATCGGCTCGGCCTTCACTTCAGGCTTGTCCGCCCCGCCAAACAGGCGCTTGAAGAAGCCCGGCTTGTCCTGCTTGGCCTCATCGACCGCCTTCGGCTCAGCTTTGGCCGGGGCCTTGTCTGCCTTGTCGCTCTTGTCGGAGGAGCCACCGAACAGGTTGGAGAAGAACCCGCCCTTGCTCTCCTTGGCCGCCACTGCGCCTGCCGCTGCTGCCGCGGCAACCGGCGCGGCTTTGGCCGGGTCGAACGACTTGCCGGCCAGCAGGTCCTGCACTTGGCTGGCGGCGCGCTGGCCGCTGCGCAGAGCGCCTTCCAGGGTGCCCGGGTAGAGGGGGTCGGTATGCTCACCAGCAAAGGTGATGCGCTGCACCGGGCGTTCCCACAGGCGCCAGTATTTGCTGATCTGCCCCGGGCCATAGGCCAGGTAGGCCCCGCCGGTACCGGCGTCGGTGCTGTAGCGCTTGACCTCGTAGCCGGTGAACGAGCCACGGGCCTGTGGGTAGAATGCATGCAGACGGATCAGCACCTGATCGACCATCTGCTTGTCGCCGAATGCCTGCAGCAGACGGGCGTTGTCGCCGGACAGGTTGATCACCACGTTGGCGCCACCTTTGAGTGCTGGCTCGATCCACAGCATGCCCAAACCGGCGTTACTGAAGATTTCGCCAGACATGCGCGCGCGGCTTTCCCAAACAGGCTTCTTGAACTTGAGCATCAGCTGGTCGCGCCAGCCATAGTTGGTGCCCTTCAACGCCGCCAGGTGCTGGCTGTCCAGGCCCGGGGTCATCTGAATCTTGGCCAGGGCGCGCAAGGGCACGGCCATGACCAGGTAATCCGCCTGGTAGCCGACGCTGCCGACCTTGACCGTGACACCGTCCTTGTCCTGGACGATGGCGGTCACCGGCGAACTGGTCTTTATGGTCTTCAGTTGCTTGACGAAGGCCTGGGCCAGTACCGGGCTGCCGCCGGGAAGGCGCGCGGCACGCAGGTCACGGTCGCTGACGCCACGATACACGCGGTTCTGCTGGGCAAAGTACAACAGCGACAGGCGCGATGGCTCATCGTAGCGGGTACGGATCTGCTGGTTGACCAGCTGGCGGGCGGTGGACGGCAGTTGCAGTTTGTCCAGCCAGGTGGAGACGTTGATCTGGTCGAGGGCAAACAGCGTGCTGTTGGCTTGCGGGTTCAGCGGGTCGTCGATCGAACGGGCCAGGTCGTCGAGGGTTTTCTCGTAACGCTTGAGTGCCTCGGCGGTGGCCGGCTGCTTGGTGGCCAGGTCGGTGGCGCTGAAATACTCGCCGTCGATCAGGTAACCGGGGGTACGCACGAACTCCGGTGCCGGCAGTGTTTCAAGTTTGAAACGGTCGAGGTACTGGTTGAGCACCGGCTGCGCCTTGGCGTTGCCGATCCACTCGCTGGTGGCCAGGCCCGAGCGCCCGCCCATGCCCGGTTTGGCTTCAAGCAGCGTCACCTGCCAGCCTTTGTTCTGCAGCTCGTAGGCGGCCGTCAGGCCCGCCAGGCCACCACCCACGACGATTGCCGAAGGCGTCTTGTCCTTTGCCAGCGCAGCGCCGCTGGACACACCAATCAATACCAACGCGCACAGGCGCACCCAAGCAGCAGCCATGTCGGCGAACTCCGAGTCAGGGGTTACAGAAACGGGGAGAGGCAGGAATGCCCCGGGAGAGATGCGTTAAGAATACGTCAGCTCCGCCGGCCCTGCCAGCGCAGTGACATCAAGTCCTTTTGGCCACTGACATTTTTGCCTGCGGCCCTGCCACAAGTTGGCAAGCGCAGCTGGCAAGCCGATCGACAGCAGCGGTTGTTCTGCCCTGCGGCATTGCTTAGGCTTACGCGGTCGAACCACGCCGCAAAGCCAGGAGAAGTGCCCATGGGCCTCAATGATCAGTGGATGCAACGCGACCTCAAGGTCCTGTGGCACCCCTGCACCCAGATGAAAGACCACGAGCAGCTGCCGCTGATCCCGATCAGGCGCGGCGAAGGCGTGTGGCTGGAAGACTTCGAAGGAAAACGTTACCTGGATGCGGTGAGCAGCTGGTGGGTCAACGTGTTTGGCCACGCCAACCCGCGTATCAACCAGCGCATCAAGGACCAGGTCGACCAGCTGGAGCACGTTATCCTGGCCGGTTTCAGCCACCAGCCGGTGATCGAGCTGTCCGAGCGCCTTGTAGCCATGACCCCGGCCGGCCTCGACCGGGTGTTCTATGCCGACAACGGTTCGTCGTGCATCGAAGTGGCGCTGAAGATGAGCTTCCACTACTGGCAGAACGTCGGCAAACCGGGCAAGAAGCGCTTCGTCACCCTGACCAACAGCTACCACGGCGAAACCATCGCCGCCATGTCTGTCGGCGATGTGCCGCTGTTCACCGAAACCTACAAGGCGCTGCTGCTCGACACCCTGAAGGTGCCCAGCCCCGACTGCTACCTGCGCCCGGAAGGCATGAGCTGGGAAGAGCACTCGCGCACGATGTTCCAGGCCATGGAACAGACTTTGGCCGAGCACCACGCCTCGATCAGTGCGGTGATCGTCGAGCCGCTGATCCAGGGTGCCGGCGGCATGCGCATGTACCACCCGGTGTACCTCAAGCTGCTGCGCGAGGCCTGCGACCGCTACGACGTGCACCTGATCCACGACGAAATCGCCGTGGGCTTCGGCCGCACCGGCACGATGTTCGCTTGTGAACAGGCCGGCATCCGCCCGGACTTCCTGTGCCTGTCCAAGGCCCTGACCGGCGGTTACCTGCCGCTGGCCGCCTGCCTGACCACCGACAAGGTGTACCAGGCGTTCTACGACGACTACCCGACCCTGCGCGCATTCCTCCACTCGCACAGCTACACCGGCAACCCGCTGGCCTGCGCCGCGGCGCTGGCAACACTGGACATCTTCGAGCAGGACAAGGTGATCGAAGCCAACAAGGCCCTGGCCACACGCATGGCCAGTGCCACCGCGCACCTGGCCGACCACGCACATGTCGCCGAGATTCGCCAGACCGGCATGGCCCTGGCCATCGAGATGGTCCAGGACAAGGCCGGCAAGGTCGCCTACCCATGGCAGGAGCGCCGTGGCCTGAAAGTGTTCGAGCACGCCCTGACCCGTGGCGCCCTGCTGCGCCCGCTGGGAAGCGTGGTGTATTTCCTGCCACCGTATGTGATTACGCCAGAGCAGATCGACTTCCTCGCCGAGGTTGCCAGCGAAGGCATCGACATTGCCACCCGCGATAGCGTGAGCGTGGCCGTACCGGCCAACTTCCACCCCGACTTCCGTGACCCGGGCTAAGCCCGGACAGATAGCCATACCACTTTCCCTGTGGGAGCGGGCGTGCCCGCGAAGCAGGCACCGCGGTGCCTGGCAAGGGCTCCGCCCTTGTTCGCGGGCATGCCCGCTCCCACAGGGGATCTGCGTCTCTCTTCTACCGAGCAAACCCATGAGACTGTCCCGCTTTTTCATCGACGCCCCCCTGAGCCTTGGCGAGCACGACCTGCCCGAAGCCCAGGCCCACTACATCGGCCGCGTGCTGCGCATGGCTCCCGGCGACGCCGTGCAGCTGTTCGACGGCAGTGGCCAGGAATACCGCGGCCAGTTGCTCGAAGTGGGCAAGAAAACCGTCCGCGTCAGCCTCGACCAGGCTCTTGCCGGCCAGGCCGACTCCCCCCTGCATGTCCACCTCGGCCAAGGTCTGTCCCGTGGTGAACGCATGGACTGGGCGATCCAGAAGGCCACCGAGTTGGGCGCAAACGAAATTACCCCGATCGTCAGCGAACGCTGCGAGGTGCGGCTGAAGGACGAACGCGCCGACAAGCGCCTGGCGCACTGGCGGCAGGTGGCGATTAGTGCCTGCGAACAATGCGGCCGCTCGACCTTGCCGGTCATCCACCCACCCGTCACCCTGGCCGAATGGATGAACAGCGCCAAGGCCGACCTGAAACTGGTCCTGCACCCGGTGGCCGAACCGCTCAGCAGCCATGCCAAGCCTGCCACCCTGGCCTTTCTGATCGGCCCCGAAGGCGGCCTGAGCGAGGCGGAGGTCGACCAGGCCAAGGCTGCCGGTTTCCACGCAGCACGCCTGGGCCCACGCGTGCTGCGCACCGAAACCGCACCGGTGGTGGCACTGTCGGTGGCACAGCAACTGTGGGGCGACTTTTGACTAGCGCACGTAGAACGACACCGCCACGAAGTGCATGAGGCTGCCGGCGATCACGAACAGGTGCCAGATGCCATGCCAGTGGCGGAAGCGGCTGTCGAAAGCGAAGAAGATGATGCCGACGGTGTAGAACACCCCGCCGGCGGCCAGCCAGGCAAAGCCGGCGCTGCCAAGGGAGTGCAGCAATGGCTTGACCGCCACCAGCACGATCCAGCCCATCACCGCATAGATGATGATCGACAAAATGCGCGCCTCGGAGCGTGGCTTGATCTCCTGCAGCATGCCGATCACTGCCAGCCCCCAGACCACCCCGAACAGGCTCCAGCCCCAGGGGCCGCGCAGGCTGACCAGGCAGAACGGCGTGTAGCTGCCGGCGATCAGCAGGTAGATCGACAGGTGATCGAGCTTGCGCATGATCACCTTCGCCCGCCCGCGAGTGCTGTGGTACAGGGTAGAAATGCTGTACAGCAACAGCAAGGTGCTGCCGTAGATGGAGAAACTGACGATCTTCCACGGGTCGCCCTGCAGGCCCGCGACCACGATCAGCCAGATGGCACCGATACAGGCCAGGACGGCACCGACCAGGTGGGTCCAGGCATTGAAGCGTTCACCGTAGTACATGCAAACACAGACCTCCTGAGGTGGGCTGGGTTCCTGCGTCCTTCTGCTACGGCCTCTTCGCGGGTAAACCCGCTCCCACAGGTACGACACCGCCCTCAGGCTTTTTGGGATCCCTGTGGGAGCGGGTTCACCCGCGAAGAGGCCCTGTGCCTTACATCCTAACCAAAGTCAGGTTGCAGTTCCGCGTCACGCACCAGCCGTTCCAGCCCGACCAGGTCCGGCACCCGCGCCACCTGTTCGCCCACCTGCACCGCCGCCAGCTCCAGCCGCCCCAACGCCACATCCACGTAGTTCAGCTGGCTGTCGAGCTTGCACGAGCGCGGAATGTCTTGCAGCAACAGCGCCAGGTAACGCAGCCCGGTATCGCCCAAGGCATTGAGCACCACCACGCGCGCCCGCTCACCACAGGGCGTCTCGCCTCCGCACGCAGCCTCGAAGCCGATCAGCGGCAGGCGCTGCTGGCGCCAGTCGATCCAGCCCAGGTGCCAGGCCGGCTCGCCGCGCTGGCACACCAGGTTGCGCTGGCCACTCAGTTCGGCCACCGCCACGTTTGGCAACACCAGGGTACGGTCGCCCAACGGCAGCAAAAGCCCGGTCAGGCTGCTGCGCTGGCCGGCGATCAGTTCAAGCATGGGTCTGGCTCCAGTGGGCAATGCTCTGCAACAGGACCGATTCCTGGTACGGCTTGCCCAGGTATTCGTTGACACCGATGGCCATTGCACGGTCGCGATGCTTCTGCCCGGTGCGCGAGGTGATCATGATGATCGGCAAGTCTTTCAGCCGCTCGTCACGGCGAATGCGTGTGGCCACCTCGAAACCGTCCATGCGTGGCATCTCGATGTCCAGCAACAACACATCGGGCCGGTGTTCTTCCAGCAGGGCCATGGCGTCGACCCCGTCCTTGGCCGTCAGCACGCTCATGCCATGACGCTCCAGCAGGCGGCTGGTGACCTTGCGCACGGTCACCGAGTCGTCCACCACCATTACCAGCAGCGCCCGCCGTGGCGCCGGGCCGAACACCTGGCGCTGGGCACCGCTGCCACCCGGCAGGCGCGCCAGGCGCCGCTGCTGGCCACGCAACTGGCCCAGCAGGTCGAGAATCAACACCACCCGACCATCGCCCAGCAGCGTCGCCCCCGACAACCCGGCAACCGCGGCAAACTGCGGCCCCAGGCTCTTCACCACGATCTCGCGGCTGGGCGACAGGCTGTCGGCCTGGATAGCGAATGACTGCTCCTGGGAATGTACCAGCAGCACCGGTAGCGGCACGCTCTGCCCGAGCAATGCCGGGCGTGGCATGCCCTGCAGCAGCTCACCCAGGTAGCGCAGCTCGTACTCGTGGCCGGCGTACACATAACGCGGGGCGTCCAGCTGGTAACACGCGGCCAGTTCGGCCGGCGGCACACGGACGATGCCCTCGATGGTGTTCAGCGGAATGGCGTACTGTTCTTCGCCCAGGTGCACCATCAGGGCACGGTTGACCGACACGGTGAATGGCAGGCGGATCAGGAAGCGCGCGCCCTTGCCCTGGGCCGACTCGATACTCATCGAGCCGCCTAGTTGCTTGACCTCTTCGTGGACCACGTCCATGCCCAGGCCCCGCCCGGAAATCTGGGTGATCTTCTCGGCAGTGGAAAAGCCCGGGCGCAGGATGAACTGGAGGATCTCGTGATCGCTCAATTGCGCCTGCGGGTCCAGCAGGCCGCGCTTGATGGCCTTGCGGCGTACCGCTTCCAGTGGTACGCCGGCACCGTCGTCGGTCATTTCGATAACGATGTCCGCGCCTTCATGCAGCAAGTTCAGGTGAATGGTGCCCTGCTCCGGCTTGCCGGCGGCCAGGCGCGCTTCGCGGCTTTCAAGGCCATGGTCGACGGCGTTGCGCAGCATGTGTTCCAGCGGCGCCACCATGCGTTCGAGCACGCTGCGGTCCAGCTCGCCCTCGGCGTTGCCGACCACCAGTTCCACTTGCTTGCCCAGCTCGCTGGCCACCTGCCGCACCACACGCTGCAAGCGCGGTACCAGGCGCTCGAAAGGCACCATCAAAGTGGCGGTCAGGCCTTCCTGCAACTGGCTGTTAACCCGCGCCTGCTGTTGCAGCAGGCTATAGGCCTCCTGGGCGCGCTGGGCCAGGGTCTCCTTGAGGTCGAGCAAGTCCGAGGCGGACTCGAACAGGGCCCGCGACAGCTGCTGCAGCTGCGAATGGCGGTCCATTTCCAGCGGGTCGAAGTCGTCATAGGCATCGCCTTCGAATTGCTGCCGGCTGGAGATCCGCCCTTGGGTTTCAATGTCCAGGCGCAGCAACTGGTCGCGCATGCGCTCAAGGGTGGTTTCCATCTCGTTGAGGGTGAACTGCGCATCGTTGACCTGCTGCTCGATACGTCCGCGGATGACCGAGTGCTCGCCGGCCAGGTTGCCCAGGTCGTCGAGCAACTCGGCATCGACCTTGACCATGTCGCCTGGCGCCCGCTCCGGTGCTGCCGCCGGCACCTCGCTGGTGGCGGCGCCAACCGGCCCCTGGCCCGCGGCGCTGTCGGTCAGCGCCGCACTGCTGAAGTTGCGAATGTAATCGATCAGCGCCGTGGCAGCATGCAGCGGCTGGCCCAGGCGCACGGCATCGAGCATGTGCGCCAGGCGGTCGTGGCAGTTCTGCAGCAGGGCGAACAATGGCGCGCTCGGCGGCAGGCGGCCAGCGGCCAGCAGCTCGTAGAGAAACTCCAGTTCGTGGGCCAGGTCGCCGATCGGCGCAATTTCGACCATGCGCGCCACACCCTTGAGGGTGTGCAGGTCGCGCATCAGGTTGTCCACTTCGACGCTGCTGCGTGGGTCGGCCTGCCAACGCGCCAGGGCTGCGGCAGCGCTCTCGACGATGTCCGAACTTTCTTCGAGAAACACTTCCAGCAGCTCTTCGCCAGGGCTTTCCGGCTCTTCGACCAGCGGCTCGGCCACAGCCGGCAGCAAGGGGGTGTGCGCCGGCCCCAGGCCAAGGGTATCGGCCAGGTCCATGTCCGGGTGCAGCGGCGTGACCGCGTCGATGCCCACCAGGCCAGTGGCCTCCGGAGCCAAGGCCTGGCTTAGTAGCTCACGCAGGCTGTCGACCAGCTCCGGCCTTGGCGGGATATCCTGCCCGGCCGCCACTTCGTCCAGCATGTCCAGCAGGGCCTCATGGGCCCGCTGCGCCTGGGCGAAGAAGCGCGCATCGGCGGGCAGGCTGCCCTCCTCCACGGCGCCATACAGGTCGAGCAAGGCTTCGCACACCTCATCCATCTGCCACAAGTCGGCCAGGTGCGCGGCGTGGCCCAGGGTGGTCAGTTCGTCGAGCAGAGTGTCCAGCGCATCGCGCTGGCCAGGCTGTTCCTGCCAGCGCGACAGCAACGACTCGGCATTCAGCAGGATATCCATGGCCTGGGCCAGAAAACTGGCAATCAATTGCGGGTCGCGCTTGCCGCGCCGCGCATGCTGCGGGTCGTCATGCAAGCTGGCCAGGTGCCCGTCCACCGCCTGGCCGACCTGTTCGATCAGCTCCGCCGCGCCGGGGATGGCCGCCAGCGGCGTGCTGTCGAGTTGCGCCAGGCCCAGGTGGAACAGCGAGCGCGCCGCTTCCAGCCATTCGATCTCGGCCATTTGCAGGGGCAATTGGTGGCCCTTGTATTCACGTGCCAGGCGGTCGAAGGCGGTAGCCAGTTCGGCGACAGGCATCACCCCGGCCATGGCGGCACTGCCCTTGAGCGTGTGCAGGGCACGCTGCAGGCCATCGCTGACTGACGTGTCGTGGCCGTCGGCGCTCTGCAGGAAAGCATCCAGGCTGGCCAGGTGGCCCTGCGCCTCACTGCGGAAAATGGCGAGCAGCTGTGGGTCGAGGCCATCGATGTCGGTCGCCACCGGGGCATCGTTTTCGGCCAGGGCGTGCAGGTGCCCGGCCAGTCGCTCGATGTCCGTCAGTTGCGGCAACTGGCCGGCGGCAAAGTCGGCCAGCAGGTCGGGCAGGTGGACAAACACCTGCTGCAACGCCACTACCCCTTCCGGGCTGAGCACGCTGCGGCCTTCGAGTACCCGGTTCAGCAGGTGCTCGGCGCCCCAGGCCAGCTCGGCCACCGCCTCGGCATGCACCATGCGGCCGCTGCCCTTGAGCGTATGCAAGGCGCGGCGCACTTCACCCAGTGCCTCGCGCAGCTGGTTGTCGGCCCGCCAGCGCAGCCAGTGGCGCTCGATTTCCGGCAGCAGTTCACCGGCCTCGTCGAGAAATACTTCGCGCAACTCGTCATCGATGCCATCTGTGCTGCCACCGTGGCCGGCAGCGGCCTCGACCTGCGCGCAGTGCACGCCCAGCGTCGCCAGGCTGGCGCGCGCCATGTCGATGAACGGCTGGCCGTCCGCCAACGGGTCCGCCACCCGCCATTGCAGGTAGCATTCGGCGGCGCTCAGGGCCTCGGCCAGGTGCTTCAGTTCGTCGGCTGGCGGTTCTACCTCCAGGTGCTGCAGCCAGCGCTGCACATAGCTGGCGCAACCGGCAAACAGCTCGGCCACGCCCGGCAGCATCAACATCGCCAGCGCTCCGCGAATCTGCTGCAACAACCCTGGCAAGGGTTGCAGGCGTTGCCGCGGCCAGCCGGACTCCAGGCAATCGCCGATCAGGTCCTTGGCCTGCTGCAGCACGTTCAGCGACTCGTTCAACACCAGTTGGCGGATCTCGACCAGGTCCGAGCCAGGCAGGCCGCCCTGGCCGTTTTCCTCCAGCGGGCCGACCATGCCATTGAGCGTGGCCTCCACGTACAGCAGGGCCCCCGCGACATCCATCAACACCGCGTCGTCCACCACCCGCTCGCCCTGGGCCAGAGCCTGCAGCGCCAGCACCTGGTCGATGATCACCCGGCGTGGCTGCTGGAAGCCCAGCACTGCCAGGGTATCGGCCACGTGGCGCAGGGGTGCCAGCAAGGCATCGAGCTGCTCGCTGTGCTGGCGGTCACCGCGCACGAACTGGTCCAGGCGCTCCTTGATGCGCATCAGGTCATCGCAAAGCGCGGTCACCACCGAACGCAAGGCATCGCGGCCCGGGCCGGCCTGCAACTGCTCGCGCCAGTTGCCCAGCGACAGGTCGAGATTGGCCAGGTCATCGGCACCGGCAAAGCGTTGCGTGGCGCCGCTGATCAGGCTGGCCTGGGCCAATGGCTCCTCCCCCCGGCAGGCACGCAGCTGGTTGAGCAGTGGCAGCATCACCAGTGGCAGGTCGTGGCGGGCGCCGCGCAAGCGCTCCAGGTACGACGGCAGTTGCTCCAGGCCGCGGAACAACGCGCCCAGGCAATCACCGCGGGGGCTGACCTGGCCATCGGCCAGGGCTTTGGCGAACAGCTCCAGCTCTTCGGCCAGGCGCGTGGCGCCGCGCAGTTCGAGCATGCGCAGGCAGCCGTGCACCTGATGCAGGTTGTCGACCACGAATGCCAGCATCGACAAGTCGCCAGGCTCGCCGGCAAAGCGCTCCAGCGCCTGGCGCGCCTGGCCCAGGCAGTCGAGGATGGCGGCCTTGGTCCAGGCCAGCGCCACCGTGTCGTGGCGCTCGGGGCTTACTGCGGCTACAGCCATGGGCACTCCTCGGCGCGGCTCTTCAGTCGAGCTCATCGGTTGAGCTCTTCACTTGGGCTCTGCGGGTGGCGGCAGGGTGAACCCGGACACCGAACGGCGCATCTCGCTGGCCATGCGCGCCAAATGGCGGATGCTGTCGGCGGTGGCGCCGGAGCCGGCAGAGGTCTGCGCGGTAATCTGCTGGATGACCGCCATGGTGTGGGAAATCTGCCCGGCCGACGATGTCTGCAACTGGGCGGCATCGGAGATGCTGTGGATAAGGTCGGCGAGGTTCTGCGACACGCCTTCGATCTCGGCCAGCGCCACCCCGGCATCCTGGGCCAGGCGGGCACCGCGCACCACTTCGGCAGTGGTCTGCTCCATGGAGATCACCGCCTCGTTGGTATCGGCCTGGATGGTGCGCACCAGCGCCTCGATCTGCCGGGTGGCCGAGGATGAGCGTTCGGCCAGGCGCTGTACTTCGTCGGCAACCACGGCAAACCCACGGCCGGCCTCACCGGCCAGCGAGGCCTGGATCGCCGCGTTCAGGGCCAGGATGTTGGTCTGGTCGGCAATGTCGTCGATCAGGCTGACGATATCGCCGATTTCCTGGGAGGACTCACCAAGGCGCTTGATCCGTTTGGCGGTGTCCTGGATCTGCTCGCGAATGTTGTCCATGCCGTTGATGGTGTTGTGCACCACCTCATTGCCCTTGTTGGCGATCGCCACCGAACGCTCGGCCACCTTGGCGGATTCATAGGCGTGCGCGGAAACCCGGTCGATCGACTCGACCATGTCACCGACCGCCTCGGAAGCCTCGCTGATCTGCTCGGCCTGGTGCTCGGAGGCCTTGGCCAGCTGGCGGGCGGTGTTCTGTGTGTCCTGCACGGCCGCAGCAACCTGCATGGCGCTGTGGTTGATGGTAGCGACCAGATCGCGTAACTGGTCCACGGAATAGTTGATCGAGTCGGCAATGGCACCGGTGAAGTCTTCGGTCACTGATACGGTCACGGTCAGGTCGCCGTCGGCCAGCTCTTCGATCTCGTCGAGCAGGCGCATGATCGCCTGCTGGTTGCGTTCGTTCTTTTCCGCCGTCTCGCGCAGCTGGCGGTTGGTAGTGCGCACCATGACCAGGCCGATGAGGATGATCGAGGCCAGCGCCAGCAAGCCCAGGGCGTAGCCGCCAACGGTGTCGAGGGTACGCCCGCCGGCCAGGTTCTCGAAACCGTTGGCCAGGTGGGAGGCCTCGTCGAGCAGGGTTTGCGACAGGCTGAAGAGGTTGCCCGCGGCCTCGCGCACACGGAACAGTTCCGGCGAGGTTTCGAGGATTTCGTCCACCGAGCCGGCAACGAACTGGAACAGTTCGGCAATTTCGGCCAGTCGCGCGCGGGCGTCGGCGTCTTCGACACGGGTCACCTGGATCGCCGCGTTGCCATTGAGCATGCCCTCGAGCACCTGGCCAAAGCGCCCCGCATCGCGGCCAAAAGTATCGGCCGCCTGGGCCGCAGTATCGTCACCGGCCAGCACGGTGTTGACAGAACCCAGAATGCGTTCGGCCAGCAACAGCTGGCGCTGGGCTACCGCCACCTGGCTGGCCGGTGCACCGCTCTGCAGCAGGATCTCGACCACTTTCTCGTATTCCACCTGCAACTGCGGCACGGTCTCGGCCAGTGTCGCCGCCACCTGGTGCAGCGACAGCACGGTCTGCTCGCTGGACAGGATGGTGTCGGTGTTCTTGCGCAGGTTTTCCCAATCGCGGCGTACCGCTTCCATCTCGTCACGCACCGTGGGCGGCGCAGGCGGCAGGCCGGTGGACTTGTCACCCTCGCGCAGGTAACCCCAGCGCCGTTCAAAATCGTTGCGCGCGTCCGACAACAGCTTGAAGGCCAGGGCCTTGCCGGCGGCGGCTTCGGTGGCGTTCTTGGCGATGCGCTGCGACAGCACCCGCAGTTCGCCGGCGTGGCCGATGTACTGCTTGTCGTAGTTGGACTGGGTGTTCAGGTAGGCGAAATTGGCGAACAGCAGGATGATCGACAGGATCAGGATCAGGAACAGCACGGTGATCTGCGCGATGCTGCGGGTACGTGGGGTCACGGTGGTGACGGGGGTGGCAGGCTTGTTCACGTTCGCAGGTCCTATAACGCCACATCGAGAAAGCCCGGCGCCTGGGCCAGGGCGAAGGGGCTGAAGATCGCCCAGTTACGTTCACGCGGGAAATGCCCCTGCACGAAAGGTGCAGCGGCGCGGATCAGGGGTTGCGGCGGCGACAGTTGCAGGCTGTCCAGGGCAAAGTGCTGCAGGCCCAGCACCTCGTCCACCAGCAAGCCGACGAACAGGTCCTCATGGTCCAGCACCAGCACTCGTCGCTGCTTGCCAGGGGCGGCGTGGCCCAGGCCGAAGAAGCTGCTCAGGTCCATCACCGGCAGCAGCCGGCCGCGCAGGTTGGCCACCCCGCACACCCATGGCTGCACGCCCGGGACGCGGCTGCTGCGCGGTTCGCGCAACACCTCGGCGACCTCGCCCATGGGCGCGACGAACCATTGCCCGGCAATGCGAAAGCCGATGCCGCTCCACTGTTGCAGGCGGTTGTCCTGCGGCGGCTGGTCGGCGACCAGCAGGCGGCAGCGCCGGTCGATGTCCAGCAACAATTCGAAGGCGGTCAGCGACGCGCCCTGCGGGCGGGTGGTCAAGCCCCCAGCACTTCTTTGAGCTTGGCGATCAGCGCGTCCTCTTCCACCGGTTTGGTCAGGAAGTCACGGGCGCCCTGGCGCGTGGCCCAGATGCGGTCGGTTTCCTGGTCCTTGGTGGTGACCACGATCACCGGGATGGCGCTGGTTTCCGGGTCCTTGCTGAGCTGGCGGGTAGCCTGGAAGCCATTCATGCCGGGCATGACGATGTCCATCAGCACCGCATCAGGCTTGTCCTGCCGGGCCAGGGCCACGCCATCGGCACCGTTGCTGGCCTTGAGCACCTGGTAGCCGTGCTTTTCCAGCCACTCGGTCAATCGGTACATCTCTGTCGGCGAGTCGTCGACAATCAGAACTCGGGCCATGCTGGTTCCCCATCAGGAAAGAAAGACCGTGCCATGGCGGGGCACGGTCAGGGTGCGTGTTGTTGGGCTGCGGCAAAACCGGGTACGTGGGCGCGGATCGCGTCGAGCAGTTCTTCCTTGCTGAACGGTTTGGTCAGAAACTGGTCGGAGCCGACCACCCGACCGCGGGCCTTGTCGAACAGGCCGTCACGGGACGACAGCAGAATGACCGGGGTGTCCTTGAAGGCACTGTTGTGCTTGATCACCGCGCAGGTCTGGTAGCCGTCCAGGCGCGGCATCAACACATCGACGAAGATGATGCTGGGCTGGTGGTCGACGATCTTGGCCAGGGCATCGAAGCCATCGCTGGCGGTGATCACCTCGCAGCCCGCTTCGCCGAGCAACATCTGCGCGGTGCGGCGGATCGTGCGCGAATCGTCGATCACCATCACCTTCAGGGGTTGTTCCATCTGTTGGGCTACCATCGCTGTTCATGCCGAAATCGTGGGGCCGCTGCGCGCCCCTATCGCGACACAAGGCCGCTCCTACATGGGACCGCGATCTCCTGTAGGAGCGGCCTTGTGTCGCGATAGGGCTGCGCAGCAGCCCCAAAGGCCTGTTGTATAGCACTATGACTGGCATTTTTAGCACACTCCGGGTGGCCGTTCCATCTGCGGCGCCCCTTGACCGGCGGCGTTCACGGCGCCACCCTGAGCCACTTTTCTTTCGATCCATCGCGGCCACGCGCCGCCAAGAGGAACCACCCCATGAGCGTTCGCCTCGGCATTGTCATGGACCCCATCGCGTCCATTTCCTACAAGAAGGACAGCTCGCTGGCCATGCTGCTGGCCGCCCAGGCACGCGGCTGGAGCCTTTTCTACATGGAGCAGCGCGACTTGTACCTGGGCGCCGGCCAGGCCCGTGCGCAGATGCGCCCGCTGAAAGTGTTCGCCGACCCGGCCCGCTGGTTCGAGCTGGGCGAAGAGCAGGACAGCGCGCTGGCCGAGCTGGACGTGGTCCTGATGCGCAAGGACCCGCCCTTCGACATGGAGTTCGTCTACAGCACCTACCTGCTGGAGCAGGCCGAGCGCGAAGGCGTGCTGGTGGTCAACCGCCCGCAGAGCCTGCGCGATTGCAACGAAAAACTGTTCGCTACCCAGTTTCCGCAGTGCATGGCACCGACCCTGGTCAGCCGCCGTGTCGACATCCTGCGCGAGTTCGCCAACAGCCGCGGTGACGTGATCCTCAAGCCGCTGGACGGCATGGGCGGCGCCTCGGTGTTCCGCCACCGCAAGGACGACCCGAACCTGTCGGTTATCCTGGAAACCCTGACCCAGCATGGCAACCAGCAGATCATGGCGCAGGAATACCTGCCGCAGATCGTCGACGGCGACAAGCGTATTCTGATGATCGACGGCGAGCCGGTGGACTACTGCCTGGCGCGCATCCCGGCCAGCGGCGAGACCCGTGGCAACCTGGCCGCCGGCGGCCGTGGCGAGGCGCGCCCGCTGACCAACCGCGACCGCTGGATCGCCGCCCAGGTCGGCCCGACCCTGCGCGAGAAGGGCCTGCTGTTCGTGGGCCTGGACGTGATCGGCGACTACCTCACCGAAATCAACGTCACCAGCCCCACCTGCATCCGCGAGATCGATGCCGCCTACAACACCGATATCGGCGGCAAGCTGATGGATGCCATTGATCGCCAGTTGAAGGCGCGCTGACCGCCGACGCACGGCAACAACCCAGAGTGGGGTATGATGCGGGTCCTTTTAGCCTGGCCTGCTACCCCGCCCTGCGGTTGCTGGAAACCTGATGACGCTGCCCGCTGACATCCCCGCCGACATGCTGCCCCCCCGTGTTCGCCCGGTGGACCGGCTTGGCTTCACCCTGTTCCTGGCTGCCCTGGTGCACCTGGCGCTGATCCTTGGCGTCGGTTTCAGCGTGGTCAAGCCTGCCGAAATCCGCCACACCATGGACATCACCCTGGCCACCTTCAAAAGCGAGAAAGCGCCGGAGAAGGCCGATTTCCAGGCCCAGGACAACCAGCAGGGCAGCGGTACCCTGGACAAGAAAGCGGTGCCCAAGACCACCGAACTGGCACCGTTCCAGGACAGCAAGATCAACAAGATCACCCCGCCACCTGCGGCCAGGCCCGAAGTGGTACCGCCCCCTACGCCGCAGAAGTCGGCAGTGGCGACCACGGTGTCCAAACCGCAGAAGGTCGAGCCCAAACCCAAGGAAAGCAAGGTGCAGCCCAAGCCGGCCGCGCCGGCACCGGACTTCGACAGCTCACAGTTGTCCAGCCAGATCGCCAGCCTGGAGGCGGAGCTCTCCAACGAACAGCAAATGTACGCCAAGCGCCCGCGCATCCACCGCCTGAACGCCGCCTCGACCATGCGCGACAAGGGCGCCTGGTACAAGGAAGAGTGGCGCAAGAAGGTTGAGCGGGTGGGCAACCTGAATTACCCCGACGAAGCGCGTCGGCAGCAGATCTACGGCAACTTGCGCATGATGGTGTCGATCAACCGCGATGGTTCGCTGTACGAGGTGCTGGTGCTGGAGTCGTCCGGGCAGCCAGTGCTGGACCAGGCGGCGCAGCGCATCGTGCGGCTGGCGGCGCCGTTTGCACCGTTTACCGGCGACCTGGCCGAATTCGACCGGCTGGAGATCATCCGCACCTGGCGCTTTGCCCGTGGGGACCGTTTGTCCAGTAACTGACCTGCTGGCTGTACCGGCCCTTTCGCGGGCACGCCCGCTCCCACAGGATCTTCACTGAACCTGAAGCCTGTGGGGGTACCTGTGGGAGCGGGCGTGCCCGCGAAGAGGCCGGCACAAACGACACAAATCCGCACCTTGTCAGCCTCGCCACCTGGCGCCACACTATCCCCCATGAAAACCCTCACGCCGAGCTACCTCAAGCATCAGTTCCTGATCGCCATGCCGCACATGGCCGATCCGAACTTCGCCCAGACCCTCACGTACATCGTCGAGCACAACGCCCATGGCGCCATGGGCCTGGTGGTCAACCGGCCGCAGGAGCTGAACCTGGCCGATATCCTCGAGCAGCTGCGCCCGGACGAAATGCCACCGGCCAGCACCTTGCAGGTGCCGATCTACCAAGGTGGCCCGGTACAGACCGACCGTGGCTTCGTGCTGCACAGCAGCGAGTGCAGTTTCCAGGCCACCGTGGCGCTGGAAGGGCTGTCGCTGACCACCTCGCAGGACATTCTGTTGGCCATCGCCGCCGGTGTCGGCCCAAAACAGAGCCTGATCACCCTGGGCTATGCCGGCTGGGAAGCGGGCCAACTGGAGGAGGAACTGGCCGACAACGCCTGGCTCAACTGCCCGTTCGACCCGGAAATCATCTTCGGCAAGGCCAGCGACCTGCGCCTGGACGCCGCCGCCGCCAGCCTGGGGATCAACCTGAACCTGCTGACCAGCCAGGCGGGCCACGCCTGATGGCTGAACTGCACCCTGAACCACGTCTGCTGCTGGGCTTCGATTACGGCAGCAAACAGATCGGCGTGGCCGTCGGCCAGGTGGTCACCGGCCAGGCCCGCGAGTTGTGCACCCTGAAGGCGCAGAACGGCGTGCCCGACTGGGCCCAGGTTGAAAAGCTGATTGCCGAATGGAAGCCCGATGCCATCGTCGTCGGCCTGCCGCTGAACATGGACGGCACCCCCAGCGAAATGAGCGCCCGTGCGGAAAAGTTCGCCCGCCGCCTGAACGGCCGCTTCAACCTGCCCGTGCACACCCACGACGAACGCCTGACCACCTTCGAGGCCAAGGGTGAGCGCATGGCCCGTGGCGGCCAGCGCGGCAGCTACCGCGTCAACCCGGTCGATGCCATCGCCGCCGCCCTGCTGCTGCAAGGCTGGCTGGAGGCCAATACCTGATCATTTTTGCCGCCGGGCGCGCCCGGCGCCCCCTCCCGAGGAGCCCGCAATGAGCCTACCCGATCCCGCCGAGCTGATTCGGCAGATGGCTGTCGACCTTCGCGCCCACCTGGCCCGCCGGGCAATCAGCGAGCCGCGTTACATCGGTATCCGCACTGGCGGCGTCTGGGTTGCCCAGGCCCTGCAGGAAGCCATGGGCGACACCAGCCCCATGGGCACCCTGGACGTTTCGTTCTACCGCGACGACTTCAGCCAGAACGGCCTGCACCCGCAAGTGCGCCCGTCCGAGCTGCCGTTCGAGGTCGAGGGCCAGCACCTGGTGCTGGTGGATGACGTACTGATGAGCGGCCGCACGGTGCGCGCTGCGCTCAACGAACTGTTCGATTACGGCCGCCCGGCCAGCGTCACCCTGGTCTGCCTGCTGGACCTGGATGCCGGCGAACTGCCGATCCGCCCGAATGTGCTCGGCGCCACCCTGTCGCTGGCCGCCCATGAACGGGTAAAATTGACCGGACCCGCACCGCTCGCCCTCGAGCGCCAGGACCTCGCCTCCGCTTCCGCCCTTTAAGAGTCCCCCGCGATGACGCCAATCGACGCCAAGCGCCCGCTGCAGCTCAATGATCAGGGCCAGCTGCGCCACTTCCTCTCGCTCGACGGTTTGCCCCGCGAACTGCTCACCGAGATCCTCGACACCGCCGATTCCTTCCTGGAAGTCGGTGCCCGGGCCGTGAAGAAAGTCCCGTTGCTGCGCGGCAAGACCGTATGCAACGTGTTCTTCGAGAACTCCACTCGTACCCGTACCACCTTCGAACTGGCGGCCCAGCGCCTGTCGGCCGACGTGATCAGCCTGAACGTGTCGACCTCCTCGACGAGCAAGGGCGAGACCCTGTTCGACACCCTGCGCAACCTCGAAGCCATGGCCGCCGACATGTTCGTGGTGCGCCACTCCGACTCCGGGGCCGCGCACTTCATCGCCGAACACGTGTGCCCGGAAGTCGCCGTGATCAACGGCGGGGACGGCCGCCACGCGCACCCGACCCAGGGCATGCTCGACATGCTCACCATCCGCCGCCACAAGGGCAGCTTCGAGAACCTGTCGGTGGCCATCGTCGGCGACATCCTGCATTCGCGTGTGGCCCGCTCCGACATGCTGGCGCTCAAAGCGCTGGGCTGCCCGGACATCCGCGTGGTCGGCCCGAAAACCCTGATCCCGATCGGTATCGAGCAATACGGTGTGAAGGTGTATACCGACCTCGCCGAAGGCCTGAAGGACGTCGATGTGGTGATCATGCTGCGCCTGCAGCGTGAGCGCATGGCCGGCGGCCTGCTGCCCAGCGAAGGCGAGTTCTACCGCCTGTTCGGCCTGACCACCGCGCGCCTGGCCGGGGCCAAGCCCGACGCCATCGTCATGCACCCGGGCCCGATCAACCGTGGCGTGGAAATCGAGTCGGCGGTGGCCGACGGCAAGCACTCGGTGATCCTCAACCAGGTCACCTACGGCATCGCCGTGCGCATGGCCGTGCTGTCCATGGCCATGAGCGGGCAAAACGCGCAACGTCAATTCGACCAGGAGAACGCCCAGTGACCCTCAGTATTCTCGGCGCCCGGGTCATCGACCCCAACAGCGGCCTGGACCAGGTCACCGACCTGCACCTGGACGGCGGCCGCATTGCCGCCATCGGCGCCGCCCCGGCCGGGTTCAGCGCCAGCCGCACGATCCAGGCTGATGGCCTGGTCGCCGCGCCCGGCCTGGTCGACCTCGGCGTGTCCCTGCGTGAGCCGGGCTATAGCCGCAAAGGCAATATCGCCAGTGAAACCCGCGCTGCCGTCGCCGGCGGCGTCACCAGCCTGTGCTGTCCGCCGCAGACCAAGCCGGTGCTGGACACCTCGGCGGTGGCCGAACTGATCCTCGACCGCGCCCGCGAGGCCGCCAACAGCAAGGTCTACCCGATCGGCGCCCTGACCAAAGGCCTGGAAGGCGAGCAGCTGGCCGAGCTGGTGGCCCTGCGCGATACCGGCTGCGTGGCCTTCGGCAATGGCCTGAAGGAAATCCCCAACAACCGTACCCTGGCCCGCGCCCTGGAATACGCCGCCACTTTCGACCTGACCGTGGTGTTCCACTCGCAGGACCGCGACCTGGCCCACGGCGGCCTGGCCCACGAAGGTGCAATGGCCAGCTTCCTCGGCCTGCCGGGCATTCCGGAAACCGCCGAAACCGTGGCCCTGGCGCGCAACCTGCTGCTGGTGGAACAGACCGGCGTGCGTGCGCACTTCACCCAGATCACCAGCGCCCGTGGCGCGCGGCTGATCGAGCAGGCCCAGCAGCTTGGCCTGCCGGTGACCGCCGATGTGGCGCTGTACCAGCTGATTCTTACCGACGAATCGCTGCGTGAGTTCTCCAGCCTGTACCATGTGCAACCACCGCTGCGCACCGCCGCAGACCGCGACGGCCTGCGTGCGGCAGTGAAGTCGGGGGTGATCCAGGCGATTTCCAGCCACCACCAGCCGCACGAGCGCGACGCCAAGCTGGCCCCGTTCGGCGCCACCGAGCCGGGCATCAGCAGCGTCGAATTGCTGTTGCCGCTGGCCATGACCCTGGTGCAGGACGGCCTGCTCGACCTGCCAACCCTGCTGGCCCGCCTGAGCAGCGGCCCGGCGGCGGCCCTGCGCCTGCCGGCCGGTGAGCTGAAAGTGGGTGGTGCGGCCGACCTGGTGCTGTTCGACCCACAAGCCTCGACCGTGGCCGGCGAGCAGTGGTTCTCGCGTGGCGAGAACTGCCCGTTCATTGGTCACTGCCTGCCGGGTGCGGTGCGTTATACCTTGGTCGATGGGCATGTCTGCCACGAGGCCTGAGTAACCCTGTTCGCGGGCACGCCCGCTCCCACAGGATCACCACAATTCCGAGGCATGTGGTAACCCTGTGGGAGCGGGCATGCCCGCGAATGCCCTCGCACGGTTCCCCCTGCCAAGCGCGACCATTCATCCCCCACGGTTGAAATCCTTCCCCCCACCCCCATATGAGTCTGCATCAGGCACTTTCGCCCCGCTGCGTGGAGACTCTCCCCTTGACCACCATCGTTTCTGTCCGCCGTAACGGCAAAGTCGTCATGGGCGGCGACGGCCAGGTATCCCTCGGCAACACCGTGATGAAAGGCAACGCCAAGAAAGTGCGCCGCCTGTACCACGGCCAGGTCATCGCGGGCTTCGCCGGCGCTACCGCCGATGCGTTCACCCTGTTCGAGCGCTTTGAGGGCCAACTCGAGAAACATCAGGGCCACCTGGTCCGTGCCGCCGTCGAACTGGCCAAGGAATGGCGTACCGACCGTTCCCTGAGCCGCCTGGAGGCCATGCTGGCCGTGGCCAACAAGGACGCATCGCTGATCATCACCGGCAACGGCGACGTGGTCGAACCCGAAGACGGCCTGATCGCCATGGGTTCCGGTGGCGCCTACGCCCAGGCCGCAGCCCGCGCCCTGCTGAACAAGACCGACCTCTCGGCCCGCGAAATCGCCGAAACCGCCTTGAACATTGCCGGCGACATCTGCGTGTTCACCAACCACAACCTGACCATCGAGGAGCAGGACCTGGCCGAGTGATTCAGCTGTTCTGGCGCCCCCGCCCGGTGCGGGGGCTTTTCCACGCTGACTCATCTGCCCAAGGACCCAATTGATCATGTCCATGACCCCCCGCGAGATCGTCCACGAACTCAACCGCCACATCATCGGCCAGGACGACGCCAAGCGCGCCGTGGCCATCGCCCTGCGCAACCGCTGGCGGCGCATGCAGCTCCCCGCCGAGCTGCGCGCCGAAGTGACCCCGAAGAACATCCTGATGATCGGCCCCACCGGCGTCGGCAAGACCGAAATCGCCCGCCGCCTGGCCAAGCTGGCCAACGCGCCGTTCCTCAAGGTCGAAGCCACCAAGTTCACCGAAGTGGGCTACGTGGGCCGCGACGTCGAGTCGATCATCCGCGACCTGGCCGATGCCGCGCTGAAGATGCTGCGTGAGCAGGAGATCATTCGCGTGCGCCACCGCGCCGAAGACGCCGCCGAAGACCGCATCCTCGATGCCCTGCTGCCACAGGCCCGCGTGACCAGCTTCAGCGAAGAAGCCGCGCAGACCAGCACCGATTCCAACACCCGCCAGCTGTTCCGCAAGCGCCTGCGCGAAGGCCAGCTGGACGACAAGGAAATCGAGATCGAAGTGGCCGATGCCGTAGGCGTCGAAATTGCCGCGCCGCCCGGCATGGAAGAAATGACCAACCAGTTGCAGAGCCTGTTCGCCAACATGGGCAAAGGCAAGCGCAAGGCGCGCAAGCTGAAGGTTAAAGAAGCCCTGAAGATGGTTCGTGATGAAGAAGCGAGCCGCCTGGTCAACGAGGAAGAGCTCAAGGCCAAGGCCCTGGAAGCGGTCGAGCAGCACGGTATCGTGTTCATCGACGAAATCGACAAAGTTGCCAAGCGCGGCAATGTTGGCGGTGCCGACGTGTCCCGCGAAGGTGTGCAGCGCGACCTGCTGCCGCTGATCGAAGGCTGCACCGTCAACACCAAGCTGGGCATGGTCAAGACCGACCACATCCTGTTCATTGCCTCGGGTGCGTTCCACCTGAGCAAGCCGAGCGACCTGGTGCCCGAGCTGCAAGGCCGCCTGCCGATTCGCGTGGAGCTCAAGGCCCTGACCCCGGAAGACTTCGAGCGTATCCTGCAGGAGCCGCACGCGTCGCTGACCGAACAGTACCAGGCCCTGCTGAAGACCGAAGGGCTGAACATCGAGTTCCTGGCGGACGGCATCAAGCGCCTGGCCGAAATCGCCTACCAGGTCAACGAGAAGACCGAGAACATCGGTGCCCGCCGCTTGCACACCTTGCTCGAGCGCCTGCTCGAAGAGGTGTCGTTCAGTGCCGGCGACCTGGCCAGCACCCATGACGAAGCGCCGATCCAGATCGACGCGGCCTATGTGAACAGCCACCTGGGTGAGCTGGCGCAGAACGAAGACCTGTCGCGCTACATCCTGTAAAAACGGCGTCGACTGTTTCGCGGGCACGCCCGCTCCCACAGGATCACCACAGACCCAAAGCATGTGATGATCCTGTGGGAGCGGGCGTGCCCGCGAAGAGGCCCTTGAATCCCTCCATCATAAGCTGGAAGCTTGCTTCATCAGCTCCCGAGAGATTCTGCCCATGGCCCGCCTGCCCACCGCCATCAACCTGCACAAAGCCTCGAAAACCCTCAGCCTCACCTATGCCCCCGGCGAGGTCTACCACCTGCCCGCCGAATTCCTGCGCGTGCACTCCCCCTCCGCCGAGGTCCAGGGCCACGGCAACCCCATCCTGCAGTTCGGCAAGATCAACGTCGGCCTCAGCGGCCTGGAGCCTGCCGGCCAATATGCACTGAAACTGGTCTTCGACGACGGCCATGACAGCGGCCTGTTCACCTGGGAATACCTCGAACAGCTGTGCCTGCGCCAGGAACAACTGTGGGCCGAGTACCTCGACGAGCTGCACAAGGCCGGCAAATCCCGCGACCCCGCCGAGTCGGTGGTCAAACTGATGCTCTAGCGCAAGGGCCCTGGGGTTTAGAGCGCATTTTCTAGAATCATCTGTTTGAATGCCCTACAGACAGCCCAATGAAGGGCTGTCTTGCGCAATACATGAAAGTCGGGTAACCAATGGGGAGTGGCAAGTTCCCTGCATCACCTTGCAGGTAATCAGCACCCTCGCAGCACCGCTGTTCCTTATCACTGGTCACCCGAGTAGCAGTACCGGGCTCAGCACTGTGCACCCGTCACAGCAAACCGGTACTCGTCTCAGGACAACGGAGCGTCGTAGATGAGTAACAAGAACAACGATGAGCTGCAGCGGCAAGCCTCGGAAAACACCCTGGGGCTGAACCCGGTCATCGGTATTCGTCGCAAGGACCTGTTGAGTTCGGCACGCACCGTGCTGCGCCAGGCCGTGCGCCAACCGCTGCACAGCGCCAAGCATGTGGCCCACTTCGGCCTGGAGCTGAAGAATGTGCTGCTGGGCAAATCCAGCCTGGCCCCGGAAAGCGATGATCGTCGCTTCAACGACCCGGCCTGGAGCCACAATCCGCTCTACCGCCGCTACCTGCAGACCTACCTGGCCTGGCGCAAGGAGCTGCAGGACTGGATCGGTAGCAGCGACCTGTCGCCCCAGGACATCAGCCGCGGCCAGTTCGTCATCAACCTGATGACCGAGGCCATGGCGCCGACCAATACCCTGTCCAACCCCGCGGCGGTCAAGCGCTTCTTCGAAACCGGCGGCAAGAGCCTGCTGGACGGCCTGTCCAACCTGGCCAAGGACGTGGTCAACAACGGTGGCATGCCCAGCCAGGTGAACATGGATGCCTTCGAAGTGGGCAAGAACCTGGGCACCAGCGAAGGTGCCGTGGTGTACCGCAACGATGTGCTGGAGCTGATCCAGTACAGCCCGATCACCGAGCAGGTACACGCCCGCCCGCTGTTGGTGGTGCCGCCGCAGATCAACAAGTTCTACGTATTCGACCTCAGCCCGGAAAAGAGCCTGGCGCGCTACTGCCTGCGCTCACAGCAGCAAACCTTCATCATCAGCTGGCGCAACCCGACCAAAGCCCAGCGCGAGTGGGGCCTGTCTACCTATATCGATGCGCTCAAGGAAGCGGTCGACGCGGTGCTGGCAATTACCGGCAGCAAGGACCTGAACATGCTCGGTGCCTGCTCCGGCGGCATCACCTGCACCGCGTTGGTCGGCCACTATGCCGCCCTTGGCGAGAACAAGGTCAATGCCCTGACCCTGCTGGTCAGCGTGCTGGACACCACCATGGACAACCAGGTCGCGCTGTTCGTCGACGAGCAAACCCTGGAGGCCGCCAAGCGCCACTCCTACCAGGCTGGCGTGCTGGAAGGCAGCGAGATGGCCAAGGTGTTCGCCTGGATGCGCCCCAACGACCTGATCTGGAACTACTGGGTCAACAACTACCTGCTCGGCAACGAGCCGCCGGTATTCGACATCCTGTTCTGGAACAACGACACCACGCGCCTGCCGGCCGCCTTCCATGGCGACCTGATCGAAATGTTCAAGAGCAACCCGCTGACCCGCCCCAATGCCCTGGAAGTGTGTGGCACACCGATCGACCTGAAGCAGGTGCAATGCGACATCTTCAGCGTGGCCGGCACCGCTGACCACATCACCCCGTGGCAGTCATGCTACCGCTCGGCGCACCTGTTCGGCGGCAAGATCGAATTCGTGTTGTCCAACAGCGGGCATATCCAGAGCATCCTCAACCCGCCGGGCAACCCCAAGGCGCGCTTCATGACCGGTGCCGACCGCCCGGGTGACCCGCTGGCCTGGCAGGAAAATGCCACCAAGCATGCCGATTCCTGGTGGCTGCACTGGCAGAGCTGGCTGGGCGAACGTGCCGGTGAGCTGAAAAAAGCGCCGACCCGCCTGGGCAACCGAGCCTATGCCGCTGGCGAAGCCGCACCGGGCACCTACGTTCACGAGCGTTGAGCTGCAGCGCCGTGGCCCCTGCGGGGTGCCACGGTGTTCATTTCACCCGAGAGTCATGCGCATGCCGCAACCCTATATCTTCAGGACTGTAGAGCTGGATAACCAGTCCATCCGTACCGCCGTCCGCCCGGGCAAGCCGCACCTGACGCCGTTGCTGATCTTCAACGGTATCGGCGCCAACCTGGAGCTGGTGTTCCCGTTCATCGAAGCACTGGATCCGGACCTGGAAGTCATCGCCTTCGATGTACCCGGGGTCGGCGGTTCGTCAACACCTCGCCACCCGTACCGGTTCCCCGGGCTGGCCAAGCTCACGGCACGGATGCTGGATTATCTCGATTACGGCCAGGTCAACGTCATCGGCGTGTCCTGGGGCGGTGCCCTGGCCCAGCAGTTCGCCCACGACTACCCCGAGCGCTGCAAGAAGCTGGTGCTCGCCGCCACCGCCGCCGGTGCCGTGATGGTGCCAGGCAAGCCCAAGGTGCTGTGGATGATGGCCAGCCCACGGCGCTACGTGCAGCCGTCGCACGTTATCCGCATTGCGCCGCTGATCTATGGCGGTGGCTTCCGGCGCGATCCGGACCTGGCCATGCAGCATGCCGCCAAGGTGCGCTCCGGAGGCAAGATGGGCTACTACTGGCAGCTGTTCGCCGGGCTTGGCTGGACCAGCATCCACTGGCTGCACAAGATCCAGCAGCCAACCCTGGTGCTGGCCGGCGACGACGACCCGCTGATCCCGCTGATCAACATGCGCCTGCTGGCCTGGCGGATTCCCAATGCCCAGCTACACATTATCGACGACGGCCATCTGTTCCTGATCACCCGGGCCGAGGCCGTCGCTCCGATCATCATGAAGTTCCTTCAGCAAGAACGACAGCGCGCCGTCATGCACCCTCGCCCGGCTTCGGGCGGGTAGATCGATGCGGCCTTCTTCGCGGGCGCGCCCGCTCCCACAGGGACGGCGCTGAACCTGTGGGAGCGGGCATGCCCGCGAAGGTCTCGACAGCGAAACGGCTTAGACGAGGGAGTGTTGCCATGAAAGACAAACCGGCCAAAGGAACGAGAACGCTTCCCGCCACCAGCATGAACGTGCAGAACGCCATCCTCGGTCTGCGTGGCCGTGACCTGATTTCCACGCTGCGCAATGTCAGCCGCCAAAGCTTGCGCCACCCGCTGCACACCGCCCACCACCTGTTGGCTCTGGGCGGCCAGCTGGGCCGGGTGATGCTGGGTGACACACCGTTTCAGCCGAACCCGCGCGATCCGCGCTTCAACGACCCGACCTGGAGCCAGAACCCGTTCTACCGGCGCGGCCTGCAGGCCTACCTGGCCTGGCAGAAGCAGACCCGCCAGTGGATCGAGGAAAGCCACCTGGACGACGATGACCGGGCCCGTGCGCACTTCCTGTTCAACCAGATCAACGACGCCCTGGCACCAAGCAACTCGCTACTCAACCCGCTGGCAGTCAAGGAGATGTTCAACAGCGGCGGCCTGAGCCTGGTACGTGGCGTGGCCCACCTGCTCGATGATCTGCGCCACAACGACGGCCTGCCACGCCAGGTCGACGAGCGCGCCTTCGAAGTGGGCGGCAACCTGGCCGCAACCGCCGGCGCGGTGGTGTTTCGCAACGAACTGCTGGAGCTGATCCAGTACAAGCCGATGAGCGAAAAGCAACACGCCCGGCCACTGCTGGTGGTGCCACCGCAGATCAACAAGTTCTATATCTTCGATCTCAGCTCGACCAACAGCTTCGTCCAGTACATGCTCAAGAATGGCCTGCAGGTGTTCATGGTCAGCTGGCGCAACCCCGACCCGCGCCACCGCGAATGGGGCCTGTCCAGCTACGTGCAGGCTCTGGAAGAAGCGCTCAACGCTTGCCGTAGCATCAGCGGCAACCGCGACCCCAACCTGATGGGCGCCTGCGCGGGCGGCCTGACCATGGCCGCGCTGCAGGGCCACCTGCAGGCCAGGCACCAGCTGCGCCGGGTGCGCAGCGCCACCTACCTGGTCAGCCTGCTGGACAGCAAGTTCGAAAGCCCCGCCAGTCTGTTCGCCGACGAGCAGACCATCGAGGCCGCCAAGCGCCGCTCCTACCAGCGCGGCGTGCTGGATGGCGCCGAGGTGGCGCGGATCTTCGCCTGGATGCGGCCCAACGACCTGATCTGGAACTACTGGGTCAACAACTACCTGCTCGGCAAGACACCACCGGCCTTCGACATCCTTTACTGGAACGCCGACAGCACGCGCCTGCCCGCCGCGCTGCACGGCGACCTGCTGGACTTCTTCAAGCACAACCCGCTGACCCGCCCCGCCGGCCTGGAGGTGTGCGGCACGCCCATCGACCTGCAGAAGGTCGAGCTGGACAGCTTCACCGTGGCCGGCAGCAACGACCACATCACCCCGTGGGACGCGGTGTATCGCTCGGCCTTGCTGCTGGGTGGCGACCGGCGCTTCGTGCTGGCCAACAGCGGGCACATCCAGAGCATCATCAACCCGCCCGGCAACCCCAAGGCCTATTACCTGGCCAACCCCAGGCTGCCCAGCGACCCGCGTGCCTGGTTCCACGACGCCAAGCGCAGCGAAGGCAGCTGGTGGCCGTTGTGGCTGGAGTGGATCACCCCGCGCTCCGGCCCGCTCAAGGCACCGCGCAGCGAGCTGGGCAATGCCACCTACCCGCCTCTGGGCCCCGCGCCGGGCACCTATGTGCTGACCCGATGAGCATGCCGACCGGATGAAGACTCGCGACCGTATCCTCGAATGTGCCCTGCAACTGTTCAACCAGCAGGGCGAACCGAACGTATCCACCCTGGAAATTTCCAACGAGCTGGGCATCAGCCCCGGTAACCTTTACTACCACTTCCATGGCAAGGAGCCGTTGGTGCTGGGGCTGTTCGAGCGTTTTGAAGAAGCGCTGATGCCCTTGCTCGACCCACCTCTGGAGGTACGCCTGGATGCCGAGGATTACTGGCTGTTCCTGCACCTGATCGTCGAACGCATGGCGCAGTACCGCTTCCTGTTCCAGGACCTGTCGAACCTGACCGGGCGCCTGCCCAAACTGGCCCGCGGCATGCGCAGCCTGATCAATGCACTCAAGCGCACGCTGGCGGCGTTGCTGGCCAGCCTCAAGGGCCAGGGGCTGGTGGAGAGCGAGACCCAGGCGCTGGGGCAACTGGTGGAGCAGATCACATTGACGCTGATGTTCTCGCTGGATTATCAGCGGGTGCTGGGGCGCGAAGGGGATGTGGGAATTGTGGTGTATCAGGTAATGATGCTGGTGGCGCCGCATCTGCAGGCCCAGGCGCGGGGGGCAGCGGAGCAGTTGGCGGTGCGGTATCTGGAAGGGTAAGCCTGTCGTTTCGGTGTCGCGGCTTTCGCGGGCATGCCCGCTCCCACAGGTGAAATGCAGTGCTTGAGTGCACACAGGACCTGTGGGAGCGGGCAAGCCCGCGAAGAAGGCGACGCGGTATCAGATCAGAGTGCCGGTGCCCGTCGGTGCCGACGGCGTGCTGCTGGCCGGGGCGACGGCAGGTGCCGGTGCTGCGGTAGGTGCCGGAGCGGCGCTGGCCGCTGGAGCCGCCGGTTTGGCGGCGGCCGCCTTGGCCGGGGCTTTCTTCACTGCTGGCTTCTTCGCCACAGCCGGCTTGGCCGCTGCCGGTTTCGCCGCAGGCTTGGCCGCCGCAGTCTTGGCAGCAGGTTTAGCCGCTGCGGTCTTGGCTGCGGCAGTTTTAGCCGCCGGCTTGGCCGCCGCGGTTTTCGCCGCAGGCTTGGCCGCTGCCGTCTTGGCCAGGGGCTTGGCCGCCGCCTTGCTCGCAGCCGGCTTGGCCGCAGCGCGCGACGAAACCGGCGTAACCGAAGCACCGGTAAGTTTCTCGATCTGCTTGGTCAGGCTGTCCACCTGCTGGTGCAGGGCCTTGATCTCGTTGCGGCTCGGCACGCCAAGGCGCGAAATGGCGCTGTTCAGGCGCTTGTCGAAAGCCTCCTCGAGTTCGCTCCACTTGCCCAGCGCACGGTCCTTGACGCCAGACACGCGCGAGGTGGTCGACGACTTGGCGGTTTCCGCCACGTCTTCAGCGGTCTTCTTCGCCTGCTTCTCGGCCTTCTCGCCATCCTTCACCAGCGAGTCGAACAGCTTCGGGCCGTCCTGGTCGATCTTCGAATAGATACCCAGCCCCGCCAGCCAGATCTTGCGGGAGTACTTCTCGATCCCGCCGACCCAGGAGCTGCCTTCTTTCTCGGTGTTCTTCTTGCCAGCCATCCTGCTCTCCTTATGGTTTGTGCGCGACGCGCTCAAGCAGCTCATGCAGCTGTTCAAGCTTGATGGACAACGCCTCAACGTCATGTTTAGACGGAATGCCCAGGCGATTCAAGGCGCGCCCTACCCGTGCGTCGAAAGCTTTTTCGATTTTGTCGAGTTGAATTTCGACTCGCCCAGGGACGCGGCTAACGGCCTGGGTCGCTTCATCGATCTGGTTGTTGGCCGCGTCCAGTTGTTTGTCGATACGCTTCTTGCCGCGTTTCTCGACACCTTCACCGGCCTTGACCAGCTCGTTGAAGTAGTCGGAGCCTTCCTGGCCCACGCGTGCATAGGCGCCGATACCCGCCAGCCAGATCTTGCGCGCGTAGCCGCGCACCTCGCCCAGCGTACCCGGGGCGTCGTCCTTTTTCTTCACAGTCACTTTGGCCATGCTCTGTACCTCATGCTCATGAGTGGAGGAGTAACCGCCCATGGAGGTTGGGCTTGAGCACAAGGTAGGGATAAAAATTAGAAACCTCACCCTAAGCTGCACGGCGTACCCATACATATACCGCAGCAGCGAAGGCCGTATCGCCTAGCCTGCCGGGCCTCACTTGACTGGAGCCCGATGCCATGACCGATTCCACTCCCATAGCCACTTTCCGACAACGGGTAGCAAGCTGCTTCGGCAAACGCCCGGGCCTGCGCGAGGTATTGTCCCTGCAAGGCTTCAATGCCCTTGTCGACCGCTACCCGTTTATCCGCAGCAATCACCCGCAACTGGCATCGCTTGATGATTTCCACATCCTCCAGGCCCCAGCCGGCCAAGGCGAACCCGCCCGGCAACCCTTGCTGCTGGATGCACTACTGGAACACTTGCGTACCGGCAAACACCTGCAACTGAAGGGTTCGGACGCGTTGAGCATCAGTCCGCCGCAGGTGTTCCTCGCCCAGGAACAAGGTGCCAACAGCATTGCCCAGCCTGGGATAACCTTGGACATGTACAAGGTTTCCAGCGATCTCGATGGTCTTCTGGATACCCTGACAGAGGCGTTTCAGCAGGCTCAGATCAGTTACTGGAGCGGCTCGGACCCACTTTCGGGGGTATCCCGCCTACATTGGCTTGAGCTGCTGATCAAGGCTGCAATGCTAAGCAATGTGCAGCGCCAAGGCCTTGATGCAGATGCGACAGCCACGCTGTACGCCATGCTCGATGGCACTCGAACCGGCATTACCATCAGCGCCATGCGGCTTGAGTTCGGCGTCGGCTGGCAGACCTTCGAGCGACCAGTGCCAGACCTGCTGCTGAGCACGACACGCGGTGCTTCCCAGCTGCTGTGGTGCAAACCCTGCGGCACCATTCGGAGCTACCCGGACCAGGCAGCGTTCTCGGCCGCATTACAGGACGAAATGGCTGAGCGTTATCACTTCGACCGCTTGACCTGGTCGCGTACCGCGCTGGAAGGCGACCCGTTTGCCTACCAAGCCAGGCAAATGCTCAATGTGATCCTCGACGATATCCACCGCCTGAGCCTTGCACACGTGCAGACAGTCAGCGAAATGGAAGACGCCTATGCACATGTCAGCGATCCATCGCTGCACTTTTTGCAGCAGCCATACCTGGTCGAAGGCGTGCCAACCCTCCAGCTGCCAGGCTGGCTCGCAGGGGCTACGGCCGAAGACCGCTTCGAATACCACGCCGCACTGCTTGATCTCGCCGCCCGCCAAGGCCACAGCGGGGGCGCGACCTCGCTTGGGGATATCGAAACCATCGAGCAATATGCCAACCGCCGGCTACGTGAGCAGACCCAGGCCACCTATCCCGACAACGCCGCCTACGATCCTGACACGGTGCTGATTGCCGTTTCCGAACTGATCCCGAACAGTTCAGCCGAAAACCCGCAATACCTGTTCCTGCGCCACGAAAGCCTGACCAGCCTGGCCGTCGCCCGCTTGCCAGTGAACGAAGTCATGACCCGGGTCAGCGCCCCGGCTGGCAGCTGGTTGAGCATCGATCAGGTACACAAGTTGATTCACCAGGTGGATATCGGTGGCTCATACCCGGGCTTTCTGCGAGAGCAGGTCGAGGTACAGCCGCGCAGGGCGCAACGGATCAGGCAGTACGCCTGGGAATGGCGTTCCGGGCTGCGCTTCAGCGTGCTCAAGGCCAGTATCAGCGAGCAGCTCAGCGAACACACACGGCGGGCACTATTGAACTTCTGCACAGGTATTGGCGATAGCCTCGAACAGCCGCGTATCGCCCCATTGGCCTTTCGCTGCGCGCCCGGCGCCTCGGCAAGCGATCGGGCGCATGGCATGTTCGTCATCGAACTGCCGGGCCTGCACAGCTGGATCTTGTACCGACCGTTCTATGCCGACCAGACGCTACAGGAATTCACCAGCCTGGCGTCGCTGATGGTTGCTATCCGCAAACAGGGCGAGCTGCAGCGCAGCGTCTTGCACTGGCTGAAGGACGAGGCACGCAAAGTCTATGAAAACGATGGTTTCAACTTCCCTCACCTGCACCCCAAGTTGTCCAGCCTGGCGCACCTGCTAGGCGTCGATGCGGCGCTGACAGCCACCCTGCTGGACAATCTCAGGCGGCCGGTGGATGCCTCGTTCGAGGCCTGGACAGAAAACCTCGACAGCCACCTGTTTGACGCCAGGGTCGAAGCCATCCTGCACGTCGCATCCACCCGCAGCGTGTCCAACGCGCAGGAGCGATGGGCCCTGGCGAAAGAGGCTGCATGGGCGGTGTTCAACAGCGCAACGGTATTCTGGTCCGGGCTGTTGGCCAACGTGGCGTGGCTGTTTGCAGCGCTGTCGGCGGCCAAGGACGACCTGGCCATACTGGCAAACGGCGGTCGCGAAGAGCGGATCGCGGCAGCCACCGACCTGCTGAGCAACTTGGCGATGTTGCTGGCACACCGCGTGGCGCATGCCACATCCGCAACTGAAACACCTGTGGCAGTGCGCTTCAGCGAACCTGCCGAGCGCAACACATCAGCGGCGCAATTGGCCGAACCGATAAAGGAGCGACCGTGGGCCGAGCCCGTGGCAGAGGCAAAACCAAAGCCCATCAGGATAGACAGCTGGAGTGCCAATCAGCGCCTGGCCAACCTGACACCGGACGGGCTCCAGGCGCTGCGCAAGCTGCAGGCCACGCAGTCACTGCAGGGCCATACGCCACTGGCCACGGGGCAGCTGCGCGGCCTGTACCAGGTGGACCAGCGGTACTACGTGAAACTTGCCGACATCGCCTTCGAAGTGCAACAGACCTGGGGCGGGGTACAAATCATCGGCCCGGACGAAAGCCGCAGCGAATGGGTTGCGCAATGGGGGGGTACCGATGATGGCTATCACATCGTCGGGCGCGAGCGCAGCCGTGGCCCGTGGTTGACCCGCTGGAATGACGAATGGGTATTGAACGTCTCAGGGGCCGGCGGCATGCCCAATACCGAACAGGTCCGCTCGCACAACCGCCAGGCCTACGAACAGTTGCTCGCCACCACCAAGGCGAACCAAACGGCGTTATCCCGGCTGGAACCCCTCATGGAGAAAAGCCGCCAGAAACTGCAGCCCTATGACGACCTGGCAGCAGCGTTCAACAAGGCTTACCAGGCCCTTCCCGAAACCCAGCGCAGCCCACTGCCAAAGGCCCTCCAGACGCAACGTCAGCAACTGTTGGCATTGCGCGAACATCATTTGCTCGACCTGAAGGGGGTGAGCCTGTTTCTGGAAAAACAGGCCACGGTGCTGAAAGAGAACCTCGACGCATTCAGGCAGATGCTGGAACCTCGCTTTGCCAGATACGACCGTGCTGGACGCATCGAACACAGCTTCAGCCAGTGGACCGAGACCGCCATCGACAACGACATGCTGCTGCTCCGTCGCCTGTTCGAGCTGCCAGACCATGAGCAGCTTCGGGAGCTTGCCCGTGGCTTGCAGAAATTCCCGGTGGGGCAGGAGCAACTGTCGCGCTATGCCAAGCTGCGCAAGGCCACGCGCGATGCTCTCGATGTCGCCAGCCGCATTCTGGTGGTCAGCGAAAGGCTCGACCAGACATTGCCCCTGGCACTCGATGATAACCGGGTCCGTTATGCCCAGAAGAAAACCAAAATCGAGCAGGCCATCGAACTGCGCCCCTATTCGACGCTGATCGTACGCGCGCAAACCCTCAGCGACATGGCCTACCTCACACTGGACAAGAGCCTGCTCACCCCTGAAACCGCCGCCGAACTGCTGCCATTGCAGGATGCCCTCTGCGACCAGCATTTTTCTTCGATGCTGTGGAGCCACGACGGCCTGGCCGCAGCCAACCTGCCCTACTCGCAACAGGCGGAGATTCTCGGCGATGCACTGCGTGAGTATCGAGCCGTACTGGGCAAGGCCAGCTACCTGCAAACCTATGAAGAACCAGCCATCGACGCGGCCATGCTTGCGGATTACGTCGCGCAACTGAAAGCCCTTGTGAAGCTGACCGAAGTCGAACTGAACACGGCCCTGACCGGTATCGAGACCAGCGCACCGCCGGCAGTACCGCGTGTCACCCACCGCGTCAGGGCCGGCAGGCGAACAGTGATACACACCTCTCGAGGCCGTTCGCTCCTGGTCGAGCCCGGGCGCGAAGGCAACCAGGCCATCCAGCGCAACCCGCTCACGCAACAACCCGCTGGCGAGTACGAACAACGTGACGGCGTATGGTTCGAGGTGCCCGGCCAACAGCAGCCCGCGGCGCCGGACCGGGCGCAACTGCGGCACCGTGCAGCCCGCCTGCTGGCGCAGAAGGACAAGCGCATGGCAATCGCCGCGCTCTATACCGAGGAGCCGAACAGCCTGGCCGACCTGATGGACTGGCAGATAGAAGATATGCGTGAGGCTTCGCGGCAATTGGCCGGCAGCAGCAAACCGAAAGACCTCGAACTGGCAAGTGAACTGAACCAGGCCGTCGAAACGGTCACGCTTGAAAAAAGCCGCCTGCTCACGAATGTCTACCTGAACACCCGTCATCCGGACAGCAAGGCGTTACGCTACCTCAGCGAGCAGCAACGCCTGCAAATTGCCCGGACTACCGCACGCAAGGCGCTGAGCAAGCCCGACGACTATCTCGACGTGTACCAGATCAGGGACGTCCAGGCTCCCCAAGCGGTGCTCTGGGAAGCGCATTTCCACTACCGCAGCGCAGATGCCCCGGCCCGGGCCTTTGTCAAAGGCCACCTGAAATTCTGGGAGCCGCGGGGCAAGGCCCGCGACGCGCAAATGGAAGAGGCCAGCAGCGCAGCGGAGCGCTTGCAGATCTATCGTAGCGACTTGCGCCTGGCCCAGGTCGAGGGTGTGATCCCCTTCCCGTCCCGGTGACAGCCACACCTTGCTGCCGACCGCCCTGGCCTCAGGCCAGGGCCTTGTCCAGTGCCCGCTCGATTTCGCCCTTGATGGTGCCGCTCATCATCGACAACATCATGCCCAGCTTCAATTCGACCCGGATGCGGTCATCGAAGATATGCACGCTGCCGTTGGCACCGCTGCGCGCCACGTCGACCCGGTCGCCGTTCCAGGTGGCCTTGAGGTCGTATTCGCGGGTCAGCCTGTCGACCAGCGCTTCGGCCTTGGCACGGGCGGCATCGCGCCCGAGGGAATGTTTGCGTTCGACGCTGATCTGAGTCATGCGGGTGTTCCTGAAGATGAAGACATAATGGGCATTATGCCCGCCCCTGCCCACTGGCACACCCCGCCAAGACAAATCCGCCCGTTCGCCCTAGAATGGCGGTAATTTTTTCCGGTGAAGCGATATGAACGACCAGCGCAAAGGCGACCACGCCGAACCCACCACCCATTTCGGTTACCAGGACGTCCCTGAAAGCCAGAAGGCGAAAAAAGTCGCCGAGGTGTTCCACTCGGTAGCGGCCAAGTACGACCTGATGAACGACGTGCTTTCCGGCGGCATGCACCGCCTGTGGAAGCGCTTCACCATCGAGCTGTCGGGCGTACGCGCCGGCAATCGTGTACTGGACATCGCCGGCGGTACCGGCGACCTGGCCGCCAAGTTCTCGCGGCTGGTCGGCCCGACCGGCCAGGTAGTGCTGGCCGACATCAACGAATCGATGCTCAAGGTCGGCCGTGACCGCCTGCTCGACCGTGGCGTGGCCGGCAACATCGAGTTCGTCCAGGCCGACGCCGAGAAGCTGCCATTCCCGGACAACCACTTCGACTGCGTGACCATCGCTTTCGGCCTGCGCAACGTCACCCACAAGGACGAAGCCATCCGCTCGATGCTGCGCGTGCTCAAGCCGGGCGGTCGCCTGCTGGTGCTGGAATTCTCCAAACCGACCAACAAGCTCATGTCCAAGGCCTACGACGCCTACTCGTTCGCCTTCATGCCGCTGGCCGGCAAGCTGATCACCAACGACTCGGAGAGCTACCGTTACCTCGCTGAGTCGATCCGCATGCACCCCGACCAGGAAACGCTGAAGGCCATGATGGTCGAGGCCGGTTTCGACCGCGTCACTTATCACAACATGACCAGCGGCATCGTCGCCGTGCACCGGGGAATCAAGCCCTGATGTTGCTGGCCGGGTTGTTCGCCAGCGTCGAACATGGCCTGAACCGCGTCCTGCGCATGGACAGCACGGCCCTGCCGCGGCTGGCTGCGCTGGAAGGCAAGGTCATCGAGATCGACTGCCGCCAACCGGCCCTGCAGGTGTTCATCCTGCCCGATGAAGAGGGCCTGATGCTGGCTGCCCACTGGGAGGGCGAGGTCGACTGCAGCCTGCGCGCCCCGGCCGGCAGCCTGGCGCAACTGGCCCTGGCCAGGGACAAGACTGCCGTGCTGCACAGCCCCCAGGTCGAGCTGCATGGCGACAGTGCCGTGCTGCTCGACCTGTTCGGTGTGCTGCAGGACCTGGAACTTGACTGGGAGCATGAGCTACAACGCTGGCTCGGCCCGGTCGCCACGGCGCTGGTGGCCGGCCACATCCGCCTGCGCGCACGCTGGACCCGCCAGGGCCTGGCGCGCTTCAGCCAGAATCTTTCCGAGTACCTGGCCGAAGAGTCCCGCACCCTGGTGGGCAAGCGTGAAGCCGAAGCCGCCTTCAGCGAACTCGACGCCCTGAAACTCGATACAGAACGCCTCGAGGCGCGCCTCAAGCGCCTCTCCCGATCCCTTGATACCAGCGATAACGCATGAAGCTGCTCGCCGTCCGCCGTCTTTTTCGCATCCAGCGTGTAGTCATCCGTTACCGGCTGGATGACCTGCTGTTCGACTACCCGCTACCCTGGTGGCTGATGAGCCTGCGCCTGCTGATGCCGTGGCGTTGGCTACCCCGTAGCCCGTCCGCGCTCAGCCGCGGCGCACGCCTGCGACTGGCGCTACAAGACCTGGGTCCCATTTTCATCAAGTTCGGTCAGTTGTTGTCGACCCGCCGCGACCTGCTGCCCACCGACATCGCTGACGAGCTGATGTTGCTGCAAGACCGCGTACCACCGTTCGATCCGCAGCAGGCCGTGGCGCTGATCGAAGAACAGCTCGGCGCCACGGTGGGCGAAGTCTTCAGCCGCTTCGACGTCGAGCCTCTGGCCTCCGCATCGGTAGCCCAGGTTCACGCTGCCCGCCTGAAAAGTGGCGAAGAGGTGGTGGTCAAGGTTGTCCGGCCAGGCCTGAAACCGGTGATCGCCGCTGATATTGCCTGGCTGTTCCTGATAGCCAAAGGTGCCGAACGTGTCTCCGCCGACGCTCGCCGCCTGCACCCGGTGGAAATCGTCGGCGATTACGAAAAAACCATCTACGACGAACTTGACCTGCTGCGCGAAGCGGCGAATGCCAGCCAGCTACGCCGTAATTTCGAAGGCTCCGAGCTGATGTATGTGCCACAGGTGTACTGGGACTGGTGCCGGCCGAAAGTACTGGTGATGGAGCGCATCTATGGCGTCCCGGTGACCGACATGGCCACGCTCGCCGATCAGCGCACCGACATGAAGATGCTGGCCGAACGCGGCGTGGAAGTATTCTTCACCCAGGTGTTCCGCGACAGCTTCTTCCACGCCGACATGCACCCCGGCAACATCTTCGTCAGCACGGTACGCCCCTGGAGCCCGCAGTACATCGCCATCGACTGCGGCATCGTCGGCAGCCTGACGGACGAGGACCAGGATTACCTGGCGCGTAACCTGATCGCCTTCTTCAAACGAGACTACCGCCGCGTTGCGCAACTGCACATCGACTCGGGCTGGGTACCGGCGCACACCAAGGTCAATGAATTCGAAGCAGCGATCCGCACCGTCTGTGAGCCGATCTTCGAAAAACCGTTAAAGGATATTTCCTTCGGCCAGGTGCTGATGCGTCTGTTCCAGACGGCACGGCGTTTCAACATGGAAGTGCAGCCGCAGCTGGTCCTGCTGCAGAAAACCCTGCTCAACATCGAGGGCCTGGGCCGCCAGTTGTACCCCGACCTGGACTTGTGGAGCACCGCCAAGCCATTCCTCGAACGCTGGATGCGTGACCGCATGAGCCCCAAAGCCGTGTTTGGCAACATCCACAGCCAGGTCGAGCAGTTGCCGCACCTGGCCGACATGGCCCGTGACGTCCTCGAACGCCTGTCACAACCGCACCTGCACGACCCGCAACTGCCCGAACGCCGTCGCCAGGGCGACCGCTGGCCACTGCGCCTGCTGGGTGCCGGCCTGCTGGGCGGCGGTGCGGTACTGGCCGCTGGTGCCGCCGAGGCCGCCAGCCTGGCCGCCCCTACCGCGTGGCCGGCCTGGCTGATGCTGGCCGCCGGCCTTTACCTGATCGTGCGCCAATAGCCAGCCGCGCCCATGGCTGGCACACTAGCGCAAAGGGCCCGGCACAGGAGCGGACCCGCTTTGGAGTCGACGATGAAAGACTGGCTGGACGAGATCAAGTGGAACAGCGAAGGCCTGGTACCGGCGATCGCCCAGGACCACAAGACCGGACGCGTGCTGATGATGGCCTGGATGAACCGCGAATCGCTGGCTCTGACCGCCGCCGAACAGCGTGCCATCTACTGGTCGCGTTCGCGTGGCAAGCTGTGGCGCAAGGGCGAGGAATCCGGCCATGTGCAGAAGCTGCATGAAATGCGCCTGGACTGCGACGCCGACGTGATCATCCTGATGGTCGAGCAATTGGGCCATATCGCCTGCCATACCGGCCGTGAAAGCTGCTTCTACCGCGTCTTCGAAGACGGCCAGTGGAAAACCGTCGACCCGGTCCTGAAAGACCCGGATGCCATCTACAGCGCAGGACACTGACATGAGCGACACCCTCAACCGCCTGGCCGAAGTGCTTGAACAACGCAAGCAAGCGGCGCCCGACAGCTCCTACGTGGCCAGCCTGTACCACAAGGGCCTGAACAAGATTCTCGAAAAGCTCGGCGAAGAGTCGATCGAGACGATCATTGCCGCCAAGGATGCCGCGATCAGCAAGGATTACAGCGATGTCATCTACGAAACCGCCGACCTGTGGTTTCATAGCCTGGTAATGCTCAGCGCGCTGGGCCAGCATCCGCAAGCCTTGCTGGATGAGCTGGACCGCCGTTTCGGGCTTTCCGGGCATGATGAGAAGGCCGCGCGGCAACCATCTGCCTGATGTATTTTGAGGCGGGTGCTGCTCGCCTCCTGTGGGAGCGGGCATGCCCGCGAAGCATGCGACGCAATGCATGGCACCGGCTGCGCCGGTGCTCGCGGGCTTGCCCGCTCCCACAGGGACCGTGTTGCCGGATCGATTTGCTGTACACACATTTTTCAGGAGTACGAAATGGGTATCTTTGACTGGAAACACTGGATCGTCCTGCTGGTGGTCGTGGTGCTGGTGTTCGGCACCAAGAAGCTGAAGAACTTCGGCAGTGACCTGGGCGAGTCGATCAAGGGCTTCCGCAAGGCCATGAGCGACGAAGAGAACAAGCCGGCCGAGCAGGCTCCGCCGCCTGCCCAACCCGTTCCACCGGTGCAGAACACTGCCCAGCAGAACCAGGGCCACACCATCGAAGGCCAGGCCCAGCCGGCCCAAGAGCCGCAGCGGAAAGACTGACCCATGTTCGGCATCAGTTTCAGCGAGCTGCTGCTCGTCGGCCTGGTCGCCCTGCTGGTGCTCGGCCCCGAGCGCCTGCCCGGTGCCGCGCGCACGGCAGGCCTGTGGATCGGCCGGCTCAAGCGCAGCTTCAACAGCATCAAGATGGAAGTGGAGCGCGAAATCGGCGCCGACGAAATCCGCCGCCAGCTGCACAACGAGCACATCCTGCAGATGGAAGAGGAAGCCAAGCGTATCCTCAACCCGATGACGCCACCGGCGCAGCCGCCTGTCACCACCGCCACCGTGCAGCCGCCCGCCGGGCTCGAAGCCAGGCCGGTCGAAACCACTGCCACCCCGGCCACGCCTTCTGAACCGCCTCAACCGCCGCGAGCCCCATGAGCGAGAATCCGGAACACGACCAGCCAATGCCGCTGGTTTCGCACCTGACCGAACTGCGCACCCGCCTGTTGCGCTGCGTTGCCGTCATTTTCCTGATCTTTGCCGGGCTGTTCTCCTTCGCCCAGCAGATCTACACCCTGGTCTCAGCGCCACTGCGCGAGCACTTGCCGGCCAATGCGACGATGATCGCCACCGACGTGGCCTCGCCGTTCCTCACGCCGTTCAAGCTGACCATGATCGTCTCGCTGTTCCTGGCGATCCCGTTCATCCTCCAGCAGATCTGGGGCTTCATCGCGCCCGGGCTGTACCGCCATGAAAAGCGCATCGCCATTCCGCTACTGGTGTCGAGCATCTTCCTGTTCTATGCCGGCATGGCCTTCGCCTATTTCCTGGTGTTCCCGCTGATCTTCGGCTTCTTCGCCAGCGCCACGCCGGAAGGTGTGTCGATGATGACCGACATCGCCAGCTACCTCGACTTCGTGATGACGCTGTTCTTCGCCTTTGGCGTGGCCTTCGAAATCCCGGTGGCGGTGGTGCTGCTGGTATGGATCGGCGTGGTCGACGTGAAGTATCTGAAGAAGATTCGCCCCTACGTGATCATCGGCTGCTTCGTGGTCGGCATGGTCCTTACCCCACCGGACATCTTCTCCCAGACCCTGCTGGCCGTACCTATGTGGCTGCTGTTCGAGATCGGCGTGCTGTGCGGCAGCCTGATCCGCAAACGCAGTGAAGCCGACGATAGCGCCGCCAACGACCACAACGACCAGCCACCAGCGACCCAACCGTGAACTTGTTGCTCCTTGAAGAGGCCGACTTCGTCTCGGCCGACCGCGTCGTTCTCGCTGACCGGCGTTTCACCCACATGCAGGACATCCACCGTGTGGCGGTGGGCGACAACCTGCGCGTGGGCCGTATCAACGGCCTGATGGGCAAAGCCACGGTGCTGCGCCTGGAACAACACGAAGCCGAACTGGAAGTCGCCTTTGACCAGCAGCCACCGGCCAAACTGCCGCTGACCCTGGTGCTCGCCGTACCCCGGCCGAAGATGCTGCGCCGGCTGTTCCAGACCGTGGCCACCCTTGGTGTGCCGCGGCTGATCCTGGTGAACAGCTACAAGGTCGAGAAAAGCTTTTGGCAAACCCCCTTCCTGCACCCTGACAGCATACGCGAGAACCTCATCCTCGGCCTGGAACAGGCGCGCGACACCGTGCTGCCCGAGGTGATCATCGAGAAGCGCTTCAAGCCCTTCGTCGAAGACCGCTTGCCGGCCGTCGCCGCAGGCACCCTGGGCCTGGTCGGCCACCCCGGCCCCTACCCTGCCTGCCCGCGCGCCGTGGAGCAGCCCGTGACCCTGGCCATCGGCCCAGAGGGTGGCTGGATCCCTTATGAAGTGGACCTGCTGGGCAAGGCAGGCTTGGCACCGGTACAACTGGGCGAGCGTATCCTGCGGGTCGAGACGGCAGTAACGGCGCTGCTTTCACGGATTTTCTGACACATAAGTCAATTTTTACCCATAAAGTTTCCCTTCCCCAGGCCGATTGCCTTGGCAACACAACAATTAATGGTGCTGCCAAGCCGCCGGGGAGTCGTACATGTATCAATGGTTCGCCCAATCATTGGGTAATGTGAGCGTCAATCGCAAACTGGGGCTGGGCTTCGGTCTGGTGCTGCTGTTGACGCTAGCCATCACCCTGGCCGGCTGGCACGGCATGGACAGCATCATTGACCGTGGCGACAAGCTGGGAAACATCTCGGTCATCCAGCAGTACACCCAGGAACTGCGTATCGCCCGCCAGCATTACCAGCGCCAGCGTGACGAAGCCTCGGTGGCTGAGCTGGAAAAGGCCCTGGGCAACCTCGACCGCCAGGTGCAGCTGATGCTCGGACAGATCGAACAACCCACCGACCGCCAGCGCCTGGAGCAACAACGCGAGGCCGTGCGTGCGTACCAGCAGGCGTTCAACGACCTGAAGCAGGCCGGCCAACGCCGCGAAGCCAGCCGTGACGTGCTGGGCGACAGCGCCGACAAGGCTGCCGAACTGATCGGCCGGGTACAGCGAGGGCTGCTGCAAGGTGGCGATATCAACCAGTACCAGCACGCGGTGGACGTGAGCGCCTTGCTGCAACAGGCGCGCTTCCAGGTGCGTGGCTACACCTACAGCGGCAATGCCGATTTCCAGCAAACGGCACTGAAGGCCATAGACCAGGCCCTGGCCGAATTGCGCGCGCTGCCGGCCAAAGTACCGGCGGAGCATGCCGCCAGCCTGGACGATGCCGCCACTGCCATGGCCGGCTACCGCGACGCAGTCACCCAGTTCGGCAATGCCCAGGCCGCCAGTGAGCAAGCCCTTCAGCACATGGCCGAGCAAGGTACGGTACTGCTGCAAACCAGCCAGGCGATGACCGCCTCGCAGACCGAGGTGCGTGACGCCGGCGCGGCCCAGGCCAAGACCCTGCTCGCAGTGGCCACCGCTCTGGCCCTGGCCCTCGGCCTGCTGGCGGCCTGGGCCATCACCCGGCAGATCATCATCCCGCTGCGCCAGACCTTGCGCGCCGCCGAACGCGTGGCCAGTGGCGACCTGACCCAGGACCTGCAGGTACAACGCCGCGACGAACTGGGCCAGTTGCAAGCCAGCATGCAGCGCATGACCCAGGGCCTGCGTGAATTGATCGGCGGCATCGGTGATGGCGTCACGCAGATCGCCAGCGCTGCCGAGGAGCTGTCGGCGGTGACCGAGCAGACCAGCGCCGGTGTCAACAACCAGAAGGTCGAGACCGATCAGGTAGCGACCGCCATGAACCAGATGACCGCCACCGTGCATGAAGTGGCACGCAATGCCGAGCAGGCCTCCGAAGCCGCGTTGATGGCCGACCAGCAAGCCCGCGAAGGCGACCGTGTGGTGGGCGAGGCGGTGGCGCAGATCGAGCGCCTGGCCGGCGAAGTGGTCAACTCCAGCGAAGCGATGAACCAGCTCAAGGCCGAGAGCGACAAGATCGGCAGCGTACTCGACGTGATCAAGTCGGTGGCCCAACAGACCAACCTGCTGGCCCTCAACGCGGCGATCGAAGCGGCCCGTGCCGGCGAGGCCGGGCGTGGCTTTGCGGTGGTAGCCGATGAGGTACGCAGCCTGGCGCAGCGCACCCAGCAATCGACCGAAGAGATCGAAGAGCTGATTGCCGGCCTGCAGAGCGGCACCCAGCGCGTGGCCAGCGTGATGGACAGCAGCCGCCAGCTTACCGATAGCAGCGTTGAACTGACCCGCCGCGCCGGCAGCTCACTGGAAACCATCACTCGCACCGTGTCGTCGATCCAGGCGATGAACCAGCAGATTGCCACTGCGGCGGAAGAACAGACGGCCGTGGCAGAAGAGATCAACCGCAGCGTGATGAATGTGCGGGATATTTCTGACCAGACTTCAGCGGCCAGTGAAGAGACGGCCAGCTCCAGCATGGAGCTGGCGCGGCTGGGTACCCATTTGCAGGGGTTGGTGGGGCGGTTCAGGCTCTGATCTGAAGAATGGGCCGCCTTTCCCGGCCTCTTCGCGGGCTTGCCCGCTCCCACAGGGACCGCACAGCTCTCAAAGTCTGTGCAGTACCTGTGGGAGCGGGCAAGCCCGCGAAGAGGCCGGCACAGGCGGAGCATTCCTACGTGTTGAAGTGAAATTTCCTACCTGATTATCAGGTCAAGTCCTACAGCTCCGCTGCCGATTGGCAGAGGTGTGATGCCGGCAATCCGCCCGCATCCCCTCTCTCAATCGCCCGGAGGCTCATCATGCTCGGCTACCTCAACCGCAAGCTTGGCAACATCAGTGTCGCTGCCAAGCTCGCCCTCGGCTTCGCCGTGGTTCTGCTGCTCACCCTGGCCACCACCATCAGTGGCTGGCGCGCGCTGGATGACGCCATCGTGCGCTCACAGCAACTCAGTGAAATAGGCCTGATCAACGACCTGACCAAAGACCTGCGCGCGGAAAGCATTACCTACCGCGTGCTCAACGACGATGCCAGCAAATCGCGGATAGCCAGCATCCTCGAACAACTGCACAACATGCTGACCACCCTGCAACAACGCAGCAGCGTCGATGAATCGCGGCAATTGCTGACCGAAAAGCTGACGCTGCTGCAACGCTTGCGCGATGACTTCAGCGAACTGCAACGCAGCGTCGCCAACCGTGTCGCCCTGCGCGAGGCCATGCAGCTACAGGAGCAGACGCTCAACGAGGCGATCGACAAACTGCAGACCCAGGCCTTGCTGGAGATGCCTGCCGACAGTCAGCAAGGCGCTGTGCTGGGCCTGATGGATACCCTCAGCCGGCATGTCGACGGTGCCAACCAGCAGAGCTTGGTACCGGCCTACACTTTCACCCCTGTCGAGGACTTCGCCAAGGTTGGCGACAACGCCCTGAACGCTGCCGATGCCAGCTTGGGGCAACTGCTCAAGAGCCTTGCACCGCTGCGTCTGCCACGTGCCGTTACCGAGCAACCCGGTGTCGAGCTGGGCAAATACCGCGCCAGCCTGGACCAGTACCGACGCGCCGCGGTGCACGTCGAGCAATTGCAGAACAGCCTGGAAAAGATGGGCAATGAGTTGCGCGCGGTAAGCCTGGAGCTTGGCAAGCGCAAGATCGAGCAACGTGACAGCGAAGCCCTGGCTGCCCGCTCGTTGCTGACCAGCGTGGCGCTGCTGGCGCTGGTGGTGGGCGTATTGGCCGCCTGGCTGATCACCCTGCAGATCACCCAACCCTTGCGTCAGACCCTGGCCGTGGCCGCACGCATTGCCAAGGGCGACCTGAGCCAGGTCGAAACAGTGCAACGCCGCGACGAGATGGGGCAATTGCAGGCCAGCATGCGTGAAATGACCTTGAGCCTGCGCGAGCTTATCGGGGGTATCGACCAGGGCGTCAGCCAACTGTCACAAGCTGCCTCGGAGCTGGCAGGCAGCAGCGAGGATACCAAGCTGCGCATCAACCAGCAGCGCGAGGAAACCGACCAGGTGGCGACTGCCATGAATCAGATGAGCGCCACCGTGCAGGAAGTGGCGCAGAACGCCGAACAGGCCTCGCTGGCCGCGACCAATGCCGACCAGCAGGCGCAGATGGGCGACCAGGTGGTGGCCGAGGCTATCGGCCGTATCGAGCAACTGGCCGGGCAGATGGACCATTGCCTGGCCGCCATGCAGCACCTGGCGGGCGAAAGCCAGCGCATTGGCAGCATCCTCGATGTGATCAAGTCGGTGTCCGAGCAGACCAACCTGCTGGCCCTGAACGCGGCGATCGAAGCGGCACGGGCGGGTGAAGCCGGGCGTGGCTTTGCCGTGGTGGCCGATGAAGTGCGCGGCCTGGCCCAGCGGACTTCGACCGCCACCGAGGAGATTAGCCAACTGATCGACAGCCTGCACAACGGTACCGACGAGGTGACCCGATTGCTCGACAGCAGCAAGAACCTGACCGAGCAGAGCGTCGAGCTGAGCCGCAAGGCCGGGCATGCGTTGAGCCAGATCACCGACACGGTGTCGAGCATCCAGGGCATGAACCAGCAGATCGCCACCGCCAGCGAAGAACAGAGCGTGGTGGCCGAACAGATCAATCGCAGTGTGCTGAATGTGCGCGATGTGTCGGATCAGACCAGTGCAGCCAGTGAACAGACGGCGGCTTCGAGTGGGGAACTGGAGCAGTTGGGGCGGCAGTTGCGGGGGATGGTGGGGCGGTTCAACATCTGAAACCGCGTCGCCCTCTTCGCGGGCACGCCCGCTCCCACAGGTATATCGCTACCCTTGTGGGAGCGGGCATGCCCGCGAAGAGTCCAGTGCGGGTTACAGCACCTGGCGCAGAAACGCCTGCGCACGCGGGTCTTTCGGCGAGGCGAAGAACGCGGCCGGCGCCGAATCTTCCAGCAACTTGCCATGGTCGAAGAACAACACGCGGTCCGCCACTTCGCGGGCAAAGCCCATTTCGTGGGTGACGCAGACCATGGTCATGCCTTCCTGAGCCAGGGTCTTCATCACGTCCAGCACCTCGCCGACCATTTCCGGGTCGAGCGCCGAGGTCGGCTCGTCGAACAGCATCACTTTCGGGTCCATGGCCAAAGCACGGGCGATCGCCACCCGCTGCTGCTGGCCGCCGGACAGGCGTGACGGGTATTCATTGGCCTTCTGCGCAATGCCCACCTTCTCCAGCAGAGCCCTGGCCTTGGCTTCGCGGTCGGCCTTGTTGCGCTTGCGCACCACCTTCTGCGCCAGGCACAGGTTCTCCAGCACGGTCATGTGCGGGAACAGGTTGAAGTGCTGGAACACCATGCCGACTTCGCGGCGGTAGGCGTTGATGTCGGTCTTCGGGTCAGCCAGTTGCAGGCCGTCGATGGCTACATGGCCTTCGTCGAAATGCTCCAGGCCGTTAAGGCAGCGCAGGAAGGTCGACTTGCCCGAACCCGACGGGCCGAGCACCACCACCACTTCGCCCTTGGCGACCTGGGTGGTGACATTATCCACAGCCCGTACCACGTGGCCACGGGTGTCGAAGACTTTCAGCAGGTCACGGACTTCAATCACTTTGCGCAAGCCTCCGCTCGAGCCGGCTGGCCAGGTGCGACAGCGGCAGGTTGATCAGCAGGTACAGGCCTGCCACGCAGAACCAGATCTCGAAGGTCGAGAACGAGGTGGTAATGGCCTCGCGGCCGCTCTTGGTCAGTTCGGTGATGGCGATCACCGAGACCAGCGAGGTGTCCTTGACCAGGCTGATGAACTGGCCGGCCAAAGGCGGCAGCACACGCTTGAAGGCCTGCGGCAGGATCACGTGGCGCATCGACTGGCCCGCGTTCAGGCCCAGCGAGCGGGCCGCCTCGTTCTGGCCCTTGGCGATGGACTGCACGCCGGCACGCACGATTTCGGCCACGTAGGCGCCGGTGAACAGCGCCAGTGCCGCCACCCCGGCAAACTCGCGGGACAGGTTGAGCACGGTACCGATGAAGAAGTAGAAGATGAAGATCTGCACCAGCAGCGGGGTACCACGCACCAGTTCGACATATACCGTCGTCAGGTCACGCAGGGTGGGGTTGCTGGACAGTCGGCAGAGGCCGGCGAACAGGCCGATCAGCAGGCCCAGGGCACCGGACACCACCGAAATCCACAGGGTGGTCCATAGCCCCCAAAGCAGCGGGCCGGCCGCCCAGTGGCGGGTGACGCCAATCTGGTCGCCTTCGGAAACATCATCGCCACGAGACAGCTGCAGGCTGTCCTTGGCCACGTCGAGTACCTGCTCGTCACCATTCTCGTCTTTCAGCGTGACACGGGCATTGTCACCCGAGATGACGATCTCCTGCACGGTGCCGTAACCGGCGGCGCGCTGTGCTTCCTCGGCCTTGTAGGCGAAGTACTGCGGTACGCGGTTCCAGCGCCACTCGTAGGAAATCATCGAGGTGGCCATGTACAGGCTGAACGCCAGGCCCACCAGGACCAGGGCAGTCAAACCGTGCCAGGGCCACTGGGCTTTCTTGTGTTTGATCACGTGGGGTACTTCCGTAAATGCGAACGCGCAGGGTTTGCCTGCGCGTCGGGGTCATAAAGCCGGGCTTGTGGCCTGGGCCTTATTCCATGTCCTTCAGCCAGTCCTTGTTCTTGAACCACTTGTCGTGAATACGATCGTAGGTCCCGTCATGCTTGATCTGGTGCAGGAAGTTGTTGATGAAGTTGATGCTGTCGTAGTCGCCTTTCTTCAGGCCGAAGGCCAGCGGCTCGTAGGTGAAGGGTTCTTCGAGGAACAGCAGCTTGCCCGCACCGGCCTTCTCCACGGCCACCACGTTGTAAGGCGCGTCATAGACAAAGGCATCAGCCTTGCCGTTGACCACATCCATCACCGCTTCCTGCTCGTTGTCGTAGCCGTGGTACTTGGCTTTGCCGATCAGCTTCTTGGAAACCATTTCACCAGTGGTACCGAGCTTGGAAGTCAGGCGGTACTTCTCGTTGTTCAGGTCCTTGTACGACTTGATCTCGCCCGCCAGCTCCTTGCGGATCAGCAGGGTCTGGCCAACCACGATGAAAGGTTCGCTGAAGTTCAGGCGCAGGTTGCGCTCCTGGGTCAGGGTCATGCCGCTGCCGATCATGTCGAACTTGTCGGTCAGCAGGGCCGGGATGATGCCGTCATAGGCGGTGGAGACCGGCTCGAACTTGACGCCCATGGACTTGGCCATGGCTTTGAGGATATCGACCTCGAAGCCGATGATTTCGCCACGCTTGTTGGTCATCTGGAACGGCATGTAGGTCGGGTCCATGCCCACCCGCAGGGTGCCGCGCTTGACCGCGTCATCGATGGCGCCGGCCTGGGCCGCTGTCACGGCGACCAGGGCGGTGACACCGACCAGCAGTCGCGAAAGGTATTTCTTGATCATCACCAAGTCCCCTAGCAAGAAAAGTAGCGAATCTTATTGTTGGCATGGCCCTGGCGGCCGATGCGTCATATCGAGGGGGATGCTAACGCATGGCGGCCCGGGGACCTAGAGCCGGGGGGGACTTTGTTGGCCAAAATAGAGGGAAGGCCATAAAAGCTTCGCGGGCACGCCCGCTCCCACAGGGATAGTGAAGTGCCCTGTGGGAGCGAGCGTGCCCGCGAAGAGGCCCGATCAGGCGCCGACGAGTGCCGGTTGGCCTTCATTCTCCGGGTGCAGCGGCAACAGCGGCGAATGCGGGTCGTTCTTGATCGACGCACGCCACACATCGATCCACGCCGCGTTGTGCTCGGCCCACACTTGCTCGTGCAGGCGGGTCAGCGCCACCGGGTCGCTGAGCAGGGCCAGGCGGGTATTGAGGTCCAGCCCTTTCGGCCCGACTTCGATCGCCTTGGCCACGCGCTCGGCACGCAGTGCCTCGATCGGTGCCGCCTGACCATGACGGGCAGTGGCCATGGCGCAAGCCAGGGCGTTCTGTCGCGGGTCGACCACAGCCCGCACGAAACCGTCATGCAGGGCATGCCAGCGGTTTTCGTGGGTGTACTGGTCGGTGGCCAGCAGCTCTTGCGGGGTGGCGTATTCCTCGGGGATGAGGAACAGCTTCTCGTCCTTGGCCGCCAGGCCCAGGCGGGTGCGGCTGGAGATCACCGAAACCGGGATCGACAGTACCAGCGAACCGACGATTGGCGCCAGCCACCACAGGAAGCTCGGGTTCAGCCAGGCCACCAGCGCCGCCCAGGCAATGCCCAGCAGGGTCTGCGGACCATGGCGGCGCACCGCTTCGCTCCACGGCGTGGAGTCGTCGTCACGCTGCGGCGAGTTCCAGGTCGCGGCCCAGCCGAGGAACGCGGCAAGTACGAAGCGGGTGTGGAAGATCATGCGCACCGGTGCCAGCAGCATGGAGAACAGCATCTCCATCAGCATCGACAGGGTGACCTTGATGCGCCCGCCAAACTCGGTCGCGCCCTTGGCCCAGATCAGGATGACACTGAGCAGCTTGGGCAGGAACAGCAGCACGATGGTGGTGGAGAACAGCGCCACGGCTTTTTCCGGGTGCCACTGCGGCCACAGCGGGTAGAGCTGGTACGGCTCGATGAAGTACTGCGGCTCCATCAGCGTGTTGGTCGCCAGCAGCGCGGTCGACAGCACCAGGAACAGGAACCACAGCGGCGCCGACAGGTACGACATCACCCCGGTGAGGAACACCGCACGGTGCACCGGGTGCATGCCCTTGACCAGGAACAGGCGGAAGTTCATCAGGTTGCCGTGGCACCAGCGGCGGTCGCGCTTGAGTTCGTCGAGCAGGTTCGGCGGCAGTTCTTCGTAGCTGCCAGGCAGGTCGTAGGCAATCCACACGCCCCAGCCGGCGCGGCGCATCAGCGCAGCTTCGACGAAGTCGTGGGAGAGGATTGCACCGGCGAACGCCCCCTTGCCCGGCAACGGCGCCAGGGCGCAGTGCTCGATGAACGGCTTCATGCGGATGATCGCGTTGTGGCCCCAGTAGTGCGACTCGCCCAGCTGCCAGAAGTGCAGGCCGGCGGTGAACAGCGGGCCGTACACGCGGGTGGCGAACTGCTGCAGGCGCGCATACAGGGTGTCCATACCCGAAGCCTTCGGCCCGGTCTGGATGATGCCGGCATCCGGGTTGGCTTCCATCAGGCGCACCAGGCTGCTCAGGCACTCGCCGCTCATTACGCTGTCGGCGTCGAGCACGACCATGTACTTGTATTCGCCGCCCCAACGACGGCAGAAGTCGTCGAGGTTGCCACTCTTGCGCTTCACCCGGCGTCGGCGGCGGCGGTAGAAGATGCGGCCAAAACCTTTGGTTTCGCGGCACACGTCCAGCCAGGCCTGCTGTTCGGCCACGGCGATGTCGGTGTCGTTGGTGTCGCTGAGCACGAAGAAGTCGAAGCGGTCGAGGTTGCCGCTGGCGGCCACCGACTCGAACGTTGCGCGCAGGCCGGCGAACACACGCGGCACGTCTTCGTTGCAGATCGGCATCACCAGCGCGGTACGCGCCTCGGGCGCGATCGGCTCGTTGCCTGCACTGCTACCCGAAATCTTGTATTTGTCACGCCCGGTCAGCAACTCGAGGAAGCCCATCAGCGCGGTCCAGAAGCCCGCCGATACCCAACAGAACAGGATACCGAACAGAACCAGGATGGACGTCTGCAAGGCATACGGCCAAACCTGCACCACGGTGTCCCACAGCGGCTGGTTGACGACTTCGTCAAAGTCCACGAACGACCAGCCCTGGTACGGCAGGATGCCTTTCATGTACCAGCCGGCAACAATGGTCTGGCCGATCATCAGCGCCAGCAGGATGTAACGGCGGATCGAGCCGACCGTGCGCCAGCGGGCCGGCGGCAGCTCGCGCTTGGGCGGCTGCGGGGCGTTGGTGCGGCCGGTCATGCGCCGCCACATGCGGATCAGCACGTTGGTGCGCCACGGCTCGGGCACGACTTTGGTGCGCTTGATCGGCGGGGCGATCTTCAGGCACAGCCGGCCGCTGCCGTCGACGCCAAGCATTTCGGCGTCTTCCAGCTCGGCGGCGCTGCCTACGGTCAGGCGCGGGCCCACCGAGGCCTGCACGGCCTCGGCAGAGCTGGCGGCCGGGTTGGCCGCCAGGCGTTGGTGCAGCTCACTGAATGACGTGCAGCTGGCGAGCTCCGCCCGTTGCTCGTCGCTCAGTGGTAGGTGGGCCAGGTACTCGCGAAGCGATTCCGGCCTTGCGCTTGAGTTACTCATCGGCAGGCAACTGATAGCTCCAGGTCTCGGTCAGCACCTTCTCGGTGGTGGCCGGGGTCCCGTTGGTGGGCGCCGCATCGGCGGCAGGTTGTTCGGCCTTGGCGGCTTTCTCGGCCTTGGCTTGCTTGGCTGCAGCCTTGTCCTGCTTGGTGTCCTTGGCAGGCTTGGCGGCTTCGACCGGCACGTCACGCACCAGCGCGGCACGCATTTCGGTCGACTTGTTGGCTTCCTTGACCTTCAAACGCAGGGTCAGGCGCCAGCCCTTGGTCTCAGGGTTATAGCGCAGGTTGTTCTCGACCACCTCGGCGTTGTCGCCCACGCTGATCTGGCTGCGCACGGCGGTGTCTTCCGGCAGGGCGGCCAGCGCCGGGCCGGCGAAGTCGACCAGGAAGGCCACGCTGCCGTCTGGCTGGCGGATCAGGTTGGACTGTTTGACGTCGCCGGTGGAGCGCAGGGTCTGCTTGACCCAGCCCAGCTCGGAGGCCTGGAACTTCGGCTCATCGATGGTCCAGTGCAGGCGATAGGCATACTCGAATGGCTTGCCTGGCTCAGGCAGCTTTTCCGGGCTCCAGAAGGCCACGATGTTGTCGTTGGTCTCGTCGGCAGTCGGGATTTCGACCAGGTCGACGGTGCCCTTGCCCCAGTCACCCTTAGGCTCGATCCAGGCGCTCGGACGCTTCTGGTAGTTGTCGTCGAGGTCTTCATAATCGCTGAAGGCGCGCTGGCGCTGCATCAGGCCGAAACCACGCGGGTTCTCGACGCTGAAGTTGCTCACGGCCAGGTGTTTCGGGTTGTTCAATGGGCGCCACAGCCACTCGCCGTTGCCGGCATGGATCGACAGGCCCTCGGAGTCGTGCAGGGCCGGGCGGTAGTTGAGGACCTTGGACGGCTGGTTGGGGCCGAACAGGTACATGCTGGTCAGCGGGGCAATGCCCAGGCGGCTGACATGGTCACGCAGGAACACGCGGGACTGCACATCGACCACGGTGTCGTTGCCAGGGCGCAGGGTCAGCTTGTAGGCACCGGTGGAGCGCGGCGAGTCCAGCAGAGCGTAGATCACCAGATGCTTGTCGGCGGGCTTGGGCTTCTCGACCCAGAATTCGGTGAAGCGCGGGAACTCTTCGCCCGACGGCAGCGCAGTGTCGATGGCCAGGCCACGGGCCGACAGGCCGTACACGTGGCCCTTACCGACCACGCGGAAGTAACTGGCGCCAAGCAGGGTCATGATCTCGTCCTGCTTGTCGGCCTTGTTGATCGGATACAGCACGCGGAAACCGGCGTAACCCAGGTTCTTGGTGGTTTCCGGATCGTGCGGCACGTCACCGAACTCGAAACGGCTCGGGTCGTACTTGATTTCCTCGACCTTGGTGGCGGTGACCTGGTTGATCTTCACCGGGGTGTCGAAGTGCATGCCCTGGTGATAGAACGACAGTTTGAACGGGGTCTTGTCATTGGCCCACTCGGCCTTTTCCTGCAGGAAGTGAATCTTCTGGTAGTCCGCGAACTTCATGTCGCGGAATACGGCCGGCAGGTTGCTTTTCGGTGCGTCGTACTTCTGGCCGGCCAGATCCTTTGCCTTGGCTGCAACATCGTCAAGATTGAATGCCCACAGCTGGCCCGCGCTCATCAGGCCGACCAGTGCCACACTGGCCATCAGGGCCTTGCGCAGCCCGGTTCCGGGGATTCTTGATGCTTTTTGGGGACTAACAATCACGAGCAACCCTCGCCGAAAACAGATCATGAAACCAACGGCCAGCGACAAATGCCGGGTTGGCGAGCACTGTTCGGACCCCGTGAGGGCGTAATGATTCCCCAAACGGATCCAGACAATACTCGAGTCAGAGTGAAACGAACCTGCGAACGCAGGTCCATGCAGCGCGCGATTATCCAGCAGGTCGCGTGACAACGCATCAGGCTGGAACAACTATTTATCGTACAAAACCCCTTGTTTTCCTATAAACAAGGGGTTTTTCGACCTCATATTTGTAACATAAAAGTCACGGGGCCATCATTGACCAGGTGCACCTGCATGTCTGCACCAAATTGGCCGCTGGCCACGTCGGTATGCCGGGCCTTCGCCTGCTGCAAAAGATAGTCGAACAACTCGGCGCCAAGGGCCGGTGGCGCAGCCGTCGAAAAGCTCGGGCGCATGCCGTTGCGGGTGTCTGCCGCCAGGGTGAACTGCGACACCAGCAACAAACCTCCCCCGACATCCTTGAGCGACAGGTTCATCTTGCCCTGTTCGTCGCTGAACACCCGGTAGTTCAACAGCTTGTGCAACAGTTTGTCGGCCTGCTCACGGGAATCTTCAGGTTCGACGGCCACCAGCACCAGCAACCCCTGGTCAATGGCACCCACCACCTCCCCCGCTACTTCCACCCGTGCGCCGCGCACACGTTGCAGCAGGCCCCTCATGCTTCTTCCAGGGGCAGGTCGAGCAGGCGCCGGGCCATCTGGTCGGCGGCGCGCACCAGGGCATCGGTGATGCCTGGCTCGGAAGCCGCGTGGCCAGCGTCACGGATCACCTTCAGTTCGCTGTTCGGCCAGGCCTGATGCAGCGCCCAGGCGTTGTCCAGCGGGCAGATCACATCATAGCGGCCATGCACGATCACCGCCGGCAGATGCGCGATTTTCGGCAGGTCGCGAATCAGCTGATCCGGCTCGAGGAAAGCATTGTTCATGAAGTAGTGGCATTCGATGCGGGCGATCGACAACGCGCGCTGCGGCTCGGAGAAGCGATCGACCACCAGCGGGTTGGGGCGCAGGGTGGCGGTACGGCCCTCCCAGGTGGACCAGGCCTTGGCCGCGTGCATCTGGGCGATCTGGTCGGTGCCGGTCAGGCGCTTGTGGAAGGCCGACACCAGGTCACCACGCTCTTCCGGCGGGATCGGCGCGATGTAATCCTGCCAGTAGTCGGGGAACAGGCGGCTGGCGCCTTCCTGGTAGAACCACTGGATTTCCTGTGGCCTGCACAGAAAGATGCCGCGCAGGATCAGGCCATGCACCCGCTCGGGGTGCGTCTGGGCGTAGGCCAGGGCCAGGGTGGAGCCCCATGAGCCACCAAACAGCACCCACTTGTCGATGCCAAGGTGCTCGCGAATACGCTCCAGGTCCTCGACCAGGTGCCAGGTGGTGTTGTTCTCCAGGCTCGCGTGCGGCGTGGAGCGGCCGCAGCCGCGCTGGTCGAAGGTGATGATGCGGTACAGCGTGGGGTCGAAGTAGCAGCGGCTCTGGGCATCGCAGCCTGCCCCTGGGCCACCGTGGATGAATACCACCGGCAGACCTTCTGGCGAGCCGCTTTCGTCGACATACAGCACATGCGGCGCTTCCACGGCCAGATCGTGCCGGGCGTAGGGTTTGATCTGCGGGTACAGGGTCTGCATTGCGCACTCCGTGTGAGGATTATTCGGCCGTGGGCCATCATAAACCTGAATTGCGCTTTCAGCACCGTCCTCTCTGACACGTCCGCTGCGCAGCGGCAGACATATCTACCTCCCACAGGCCAGACAACCCGCTGATAGTCCCTTGCCCTATCATGCGAGGCCGCAATATGCCAAACCCAGCGATTTCCCAACCTGGCGTTCATTACGCCACCATCGAACGCAAGATCCCCGCCTGGCTCAAGCTTGCAACGTCCGAAACCCATCGCGCGATGCGCAACTGGCAGCAGGCCCCCGCCTGGTTGCCGGCAGCCATCCAGCAGCAACCGGACGTCGCCAAGGCTTGGCAGGAAGAACATGCACGCCACCGCGAGCACCAGGCGCAGGTGCACAAACTGTTCGAACGGCTACCAGACCTGGAAACCTACGCCAGCGAAACGCTGACCAAGGCGATCAAGCAGCGCTTCGGGCTTGACCTGGACGTACGCAACACCTACCTGGTCGATGCCCGCCTGATCGACAGCCGTAACGCGATAGACAGCCGTCAGGCGATCGATCGGGCCACCCGTTCGCTGCTCCACTGCGCGCTGCACAACTTCGACCAGGCCGCCGCTGGGGAGCATGGCATGGATGCGCCTGACGCCTTGCTGAAAAAGTCGGTCATGCTCGATCACCGCCGCTTCATGGGCACGGTGCCGATCAGCAACACGCTAGACATCACCGCCGAAGCGTTTGCCGACTTGTGTCGCACCCTGGATATCGGCGGCAAGTACCATGAGCAGGTGCATGCCATCTACTACCCAGCGGGCATGCCGCGAGCAGACGCCGACCAAGCCGCACTGGCCGTCTATGAAACCTTGGGGCGCGCCGAGGTTTCGGCGTTCAGGCAATCGCTGCATTTCGCCCGGCTCAAGGGAGACATCAGCGAAACGCTGTACTCCGCCGCCCTTGCCGCGCCCCTTGACCAGCCGCCATCGGCCAACTCGCAAGTAACGTTCAGCTTGCTCGATTTGTGGGAGGCGGAACTGACCGGAGTCGTGCTCATCACCCTGCAGGCAGCCGATCATCAGGCGGTAGCCCTGTATATCCCGGAAGACGGTACGCTGCCGCTCAAAGAGTTCACCAGCCAGGAAGCCTTGCTAGCCGAGCTCGGCGAAAGGCTGCAGGCCGATATCCACTACCTGGACAAACACATCGGCGACCGCGATAAACCATCAGTCATCGCCCGTCTCAAAGATCGGCTCACGCCTCTGGGCTGGAGTACCCGAGGGATCCACGAGCCTGTTGCGGACCTGCATGCCGCCCTGTATCCGGTGGCAAAACCATTCAGCCATGCGTTCCAGGGCGTCATGGCCTTCCAGAAAACCCAGCGCCATGAACAGGATGTGCTGTTTCATGCCATACCAACCGAGATCGTTGACCGGCGCACCGCTCAGGCGCACCGGGAATTGATAGCGGGGCGCGTGCTGACCGCCCTGAACATCGCCGGGTTCTTTGTGCCTGGGCTGGGTGAGGCCATGCTGGCCGTGTGCGTGACTCAATTGGCCTTCGAGGTTTATGACGGCATAGAGGCCTGGGAAAACGACGAGCGCGACATTGCCTATGGCTACCTGGTCGATGTGGTCGAGAACGTGGCGCTGATGGCGGCGCTCAGCGCGACGGCCAAAGCCTTGAGGGGCCCAAAGGGCGGTGAAGCCGGCGCTGCCGTGGAGGGGCAGGAAACTGGCGCCAGCGATGATGAGGAAGCAGAAATAGAGCGTATTCCGGTGGAAACGCCATCATTCATCGAGGAACTGGAAGATGTGGAAACAGCCGATGGCCAGGTTCGCCTGTGGAAACCCGACCTGGCGCCCTATCAGAGCAGCGAGAGACTGCCCGAAGGCCTGGAAGCAGACGCGTTCGGCCTACGCCAGCACAACGGAAGGCACTGGCTGGTTGTGCAGGGCGAGCAGTACATCGTCGAGCAGGCCGCAGCCACCGGCGAGTATCGCCTGCAGCACCCGCAAAATCCTCGGCGCTATCAACCACCCGTACGGCACAATGGCGCCGGGGCCTGGTTGCTCGGAACGGATCGACCGCTGAGTTGGTCAGGCATGCAGTTGTTGCGTCGTATCGGCCACTTGAACGCGCATTTCGACGAGACGACCCTGCAACGCATCGTGGCCCTCAGCGGCAGCGATGAAGACCAACTGCGCCGGACCCTGGCGACGAACCAGCGGCTGCCAGCCTTGCTCGAGGATACCCTGCAACGCTTCAGGCTGGACGAACGCCTCCGCCTGCTACCCGATACCAGCACTCGCTCAGCCGAATTCCACAGGGCTTACAGCACCTTGCCGATTACCCTCGCAGCGGGCGCCGAAGCCCTCCAGCGGGTTTACCCCCAACTGCCGGCGGTGGTCGCCAACGAACTGGCACGCGCCGCCGGTACCAGCGAACTGCAGTTGCTCGACAGCGGCAAGGTGCCGCTGCGCCTCAGCGAAGAACTTCGTGTCTACCGGCAACAAATCCGTCTTGCCCGCGCCTACGAAGGGCTGTACCTGCCCTGCGTACCGAACTGGGACAGCGACCGACTGATCGTGCATACCCTGGCGCAGCTACCGGGCTGGCCCGCCGAAACCCGGGTGAGGTTGCTGCAGCGCCTGTCGTGGCCGGCTCAGGACTATGAGCTGGGCCCGCTGGACGGGTATCCGTACAAGACCATTACCCATGCCGAGGCAGGGTATATCGTTCACGACGATAGCCAGCCAGGTGCAGCCATCAGCCTATACCCAAGCCTCTACGCGGCCTTGTACAAGGCGCTGCCGGCAGCCATGACCGAAATGCAAATCGCCGACCAGCAGGCGCTCGAGCGCCTGGTCCAGGAAAGCCCGTTGCTACCCCGACCGGAACTGCGGGCACTTCTGGGCATGCAACCGGTGCGCCCCGGCTACCGCTCGCCCATGCGCCTGGCCGATGGTCGCCTGGGCTACCCGCTCAGTGGCGGCGGCGCGGCCGCACAAAGCGTTACCCGTCAACGCCTGCTCGAAGCCGTCGAAGCCACAGGGCTGGTCACGCATACCGGCCGCTCGGCAGACCAGATTCTGCTGGCACTCACCGGCACCGGCCGTACACCGCAGCAGATCCTCGAACACCTGCAAGCGTTGCTTGAACAACGCAACGAACTGCTAAGCCGGCTGGATGACTGGAGCGAAGCCATTTCCCCGGCAACCAATCAGGCAGCACGCGACTACGACAACCTGCGCAAAGCGATCCTGCAACATTGGTACGACGTCGCGCTGGATGAAAGCGCCGGGCATACCGCCGAGCTACGCATTACTCGCGTTCCTCTGGCCGACGTTCCTCTGACATTGCCCGACTTCTTCAATACCCGCGTGCGCAGCCTCAGCCTGGTCGACCTGCCTTCGGGCGCCCTGGCAGGCTGGGCGCAGAACGAGCGCCTGTTACAACGCCTGCTCAGGCAGATGCCACAGATCGAGTCCCTGGAAATCAGCCGGGCCTATGACCCCAGAGCCACACCATCGTCCTTCCTGTTCAGTATTCCTACCATTACCGAGGCCCTGCCCGGCTTGCAGCGGCTGACGTTTACCAACCAGAACATCGCGCTGTCCGAAAGCGATCTGGGCCTGCTGTCGGGGCTCGGCCAATTGCGCTACCTGGACTTGAGCGGCAATCGCGTGGCACAGAACAACAGCCCGACTTTCCACGAACTGTCCCTGGATTACCTGGGCCTTAACCAGATGCAGTTGTCCCAATGGCCCATCGGCATTGGCAGCGATGCCCTCGGGCGCATCGCCCACTTGTCCCTGCGCGACAACAACCTCAGGTCGTTGCCTTCGTTCCTGCTCAATGAAGCAGGCAGCATGGCCACCCCGCCGGTAATTTCGCTGCAGGGCAACAGCATCAATGAAAACGACCTGCAGCGCTTGCTGCTCAATGAGCGTATCGACATCTCCGGTATCAGCACCGACCAGTCTGCCGCACTCACCGAGCAGCTGACCCGTATCCGCAATGAGCGACAGCAGATGCGTGATGCTATCGATGGCTGGGCCCACGCCTCCAGCTCGAGCAACCCGCTGACCCAGGAAGCACTGGCGGACAGGCAGCGCATCGGAACTGCGATCAGTGATTTCTGGCAGCAGCAGGAGCGGGGGCAGCTGTACCTGCGGCTGCAACTCGAGGACGTGGCCATCGAGCATTTCCCCCGACGGCTTCCAGCGTTCTTCGGCGAGCGCGTACGGGCGCTGAGCCTGATCCGTCTGCGTGGCAGCGCTGCGCAACTCGATGAACTGTTACGGCGCTTTCCCAATGTCACCCGCTTGACCATCGATGGCCATCAGGCAGCGACCCCCGCACTGGCCTCTGCCCTTGCGCGCCTGCCGCAGCTCACTTTCCTGGAGTTTCGCAACATGGGCCTGGAAATCGACCAGTCCATGCTGGAAGTCTTCGCGGGGCTGGAACAGCTCACCTCGATAGACCTGTCCGGCAACCGTGTGGGGACCATCAACCAGGTGCCCGCACAGTTATCCCACAACCTGCAATCGCTGGCGCTGACCAACATGAACCTCCAGGCTTGGCCAAGCTGGTGTGACAGCCTGCTGCCCCTCGAGCTGCTGGACTTGAGCTCGAACAATATCAGCCAGTTGCCCGAGCACATCCTGTCGAACCTGAACAACCCGATGCCGATTTCGTCGATCGCGCTGTTCGACAATCCCTTACCACTCGATACCATCCTGCGCGTGCGGGCATTCTCGGACAGCCAGCACAGCTACTCCTTCGCCCTGGATATCCCAGGCAACCTGCAGTTGGTCGATTCCTCGAGCGAAGGCTCCCTGGATCACCCTCACTTCCCCCTGCTAGGCGACGATACGCCCAGGCTGGAGGACTGGATGCTCGGCAACGAGGCACAGAACGAGGCTTTGCAGGACTGCTGGGCACGCCTGGAGGGCAGCGACCTGTTGCGCTTGGTGGGCCGTTTGCACAATGCCGCTCCCTACGTCGATCCCAAAACCCGAACCACCTTCTGCGAGCGGGTGCGCCTGATTCTGGTAGCAGCAGTCAGCAACGAGATAGAACGCGCCACGATGGAGCAGATCGCCGTGGAAGCCTTGCCTGACCCTGTGACCCAAGTGGTGCCCACCTGCCATGATGGTGCACTGCAGATATTCAACAATATCGAACTGTACCTGATGAACCAGCGCCTGCTGATCGACGCTGGCGATACGCTGAAAGCGCTGCATCGACGCCTGTTGCAACTGTTCCGGATCAATCAGCTCGAGGAACTGGCCAAACACAGGACTGGCTCGGGTGACAAAGTCTCGGTGAGCCTGGCCTACCGTCGCGAACTGGCCAGGGAGCTGGACCTGCCGATTTCCGACAGCATGCGTTTCCGAGGTGCCGCGAACCTGGCGGCCGGTGAGCTGGCCAGCGTGCTGGAAAAGGTCCGCCAAAGCGAACTGAGCGATGCACTGGTCGACTATATGTTGGCGAATAGCGACTGGACCACGCGCCTGCGCGTCGAACATGCCGATCGTTTTGCCGAAATAGATACACGCTACCGCATGCGCGTGCTTGAACTGGCCAACAAGGACCACCCGCTTCAGGACGAGTTGAACCTGCAGCAAGGCCTGCTGGAAGACAAGCACCAGGAAGAGCGCGAGCTGCTGCGTGAACTTACCCTCGCGCAGATCAACCGCAACGCTGGCAACTGACGCCGGCTGACTGGCGACGCGCATACCCTGCATCGCGTCGCCGCTTTCAACCGCAGAAGGTTACCGCCCGTACCGCTCCGCGCCCCACGCCAGCAGTGCCTGCAACAGCCCCCTCAGTACCTGCTGCGTCGGCCGGGCCAGGTCTTCACGGTAGGTGAACGGCTCGGTTTCCTCCATGTAGGTGCTTTGCGCCAGCTCCAGCTGTACCGCATGAACATGGTTGGCCGGGTCGCCGTAATGGCGGGTGATATGCCCGCCCTTGAAACGCCCGTTGAGCACATGGCTATAGCCTTGCGCCTGGGCACATACCGCTTGCAACCGCTCGGCCAGTTCCGGATCGCAACTGGCGCCGTTGAAAGTGCCCAGGTTGAAATCCGGTAGCTTGCCGTCGAACAGGTGCGGGATCAGCGAGCGGATCGAATGGGCGTCCCACAGCAGGGCGTAGCCGAACTGTTCACGCAGCCGCGCCAGCTCGCGACGAATCGTGTCGTGGTAGGGTCGCCAGATCTGCTCCAGATACTGCTTGCGTACCTCGCCAGTCGGCTCCAGCCCGTGCTTGAACAATGGCTCGCCATCGAACAGCGTGGCCGGGTACAGGCCGGTGGTGGCCCCGGCGTACAGCGGCTTGTCGTCATCCGGGCGGTTCAGGTCGATGACGAAACGCGAATACTCCGCCGCCACCACACTGGCGCCCATGTCACGGGCAAAGTCATACAGCCGTGGAATATGCCAGTCGGTGTCCGGCAGGCTGCTCGCCCGGTCGACCAGGCCGTCTCGTACCGCCGGCGACAGTTTCAGGCCGGCATGCGGCATGCTGATCAGCAGCGGCAGGCGGCCCTGGTGAAAACTCAGTACCTTGTCCATCGTGCCTCACTCAGTTGGAAATCTCGTAGCCCTTGCGCACCACGCGCTTGGGCAGGTCGCCGCCCAGCCAGTAGGCAAGGTCAGCGGGGCGTTCGATCTGCCAGGCAACGAAGTCGGCGACCTTGCCCACTTCCAGCGAGCCGTGGCTGTCGCCCAGGCCCAGCGCCGTGGCGGCGTGCACGGTGACACCGGCCAGGGCTTCTTCCGGGGTCATGCGGAAACAGGTACAGCCCATGTTCAGCATCAGCCGCAGCGACAGCCCGGGCGAGGTGCCCGGGTTGAGGTCGCTGGCCAGGGCAATCTTCACGCCGTGACGGCGCAGTGCATCCATCGGCGGCAGCTGGGTTTCGCGCAGGAAGTAGAACGCGCCCGGCAGCAGCACGGCGACCGTGCCGGCTTTTGCCATGGCAATGACGTCGTCCTCGGTCATGAACTCCAGGTGGTCGGCCGACAGCGCCTGGTAGCGCGCCGCCAGGCTGGAACCGTGCAGCGACGACAGCTGTTCGGCGTGCAGCTTGACCGGCAGGCCCAGCTCGCGCGCCTTGATGAACAGCCGCTCGACCTGGGCCGGGGAAAACGCCAGGTGTTCGCAGAAGGCATCAACGGCGTCCACCAGGCCCTCGGCGGCCAACGCCGGCAGCATTTCGTCGCAAATGTGCGCGATATAGTCGTCGGCCCGGCCGGCGTACTCCGGCGGCAGGGCGTGGGCGGCCAGGCAGGTTGCACGCACCGCCAAAGGCAGTTCGTCGGCCAGGCGCCGGGCCACGCGCAGCATCTTGCGCTCATTGGCCAGGTCCAGGCCATAACCGGACTTGATTTCGAGGGTGGTCACGCCATCGCGCATCAGTGCCTGGACCCGCTGGCGAGCACTGGCGAACAACTCGTCCTCGCTGGCCGCGCGGGTGGCCCGCACGGTGCTGGCGATGCCACCGCCCTGTGCGGCAATTTCGGCATAGCTCACGCCCTGAAGGCGCTGCTCGAACTCACCGCTGCGGTTGCCGCCGAACACCGCGTGGGTGTGGCAGTCGATCAGCCCCGGGGTGACCCAGGCACCGCCCAGGTCCACCGTGCGCTCTGCCTCGACCGACGCCAGCTCGGTGCGCGGGCCGATCCATTCGATCAGCCCGTCACGGGTGACGATGGCCGCGTCCTCGATGGCCGAGTAACGGCCCTCGGCCATGGTTGCCACATGGCAGTGCTGCCAGACGGTTCTCATGCACAATCTCCTTTTACTAGCGGTGCAACTCGGCAGGCTCTGCTACCGGCTGGCCCTGCCCGGCGCGTGGCTTGCACCACAGCAGGTAGGACGCCACCAGGAACACCACCCAGACCACGCCGACAAACAATGCCGCCTGGGTATCCGGGAAGTAACCGAGCACGCCAAAGATGAACACCATGAAAGCAATGGCCATGGCCGGGCCGTAAGGCCAGAACGGTACCGGGAACTGCAGCTGGGCCACCTGTTCACGGCTCATGCTGCGGCGCATGGCAACTTGGGTGACGAGGATCATCAGCCACACCCACACGGTGGCGAAGGTGGCGATCGAGGCGATCAGCAGGAACACGTTCTCCGGGATCAGGTAGTTGAGCAGCACGCCGATCAGCAGCGCAGCGCCCATCACCACCACGGTCATCCACGGCACGCCATGTTTCGACAGCTTGCTGAAGCCGCGCGGGGCGTGGCCTTGCTGAGCGAGGCCGTACATCATGCGGCCGGCGCCGAAAATGTCGCTGTTAATGGCCGAGATCGCGGCGGAAATCACCACGATGTTCAGCACCGCGGCGGCGGAGCCGATGCCCAGATTGCTGAAAATCTGCACGAACGGGCTGCCCTGGCTGCCGATTTGCGGCCATGGGTACAGGCACATCAGCACGAACAGGGTGAGCACATAGAACAGCAGGATGCGCAGTGGAACGGCGTTGATCGCCTTGGGGATGACCCGCTGCGGGTCCTTGGCCTCACCGGCAGTGACGCCGATGATCTCGATGCCGCCGAAGGCGAACATCACCACGGCAAAGGAGGCGATCAGGCCACCCACGCCATTGGGCATGAAGCCACCATGGTCGAACAGGTTGCTGACACCCACGGCATGCCCGGTGCCTACCTGGCTGAAGCCGAAGGCCATGATGCCGAGGCCGGCCAGGATCATCGCCACGATGGCGCCGACCTTGAGCAGCGACAGCCAGAATTCCATTTCGCCAAAGACCTTGACGTTGCACAGGTTGAGGCCGCCGATCAGGAAGACGATGCCCAGCACCCAGATCCAGCGGGCCACTTCCGGGAACCAGAAGCCCATGTAGATACCGAAGGCGGTGACGTCGGCGATGGCGACAATGACCATCTCGAAGGCGTAGGTCCAGCCGAGGATAAAGCCTGCCATTGGGCCGAGATAGGTGCTGGCGTAGTGGCCGAACGAGCCGGCAACCGGGTTGTGCACAGCCATTTCGCCGAGGGCGCGCATGACCATGAACACCGCGGCGCCGCCGATCAGGTAAGCCAGCAGCACGGCCGGGCCGGCCATCTGAATGGCCGAGGCGGAGCCGTAGAACAGCCCGGTACCGATGGCGGAACCGAGGGCCATGAAGCGGATGTGGCGGGCACTTAGCCCGCGCTTGAGACCTTGAGCTTGTTGCATGTCACGTCCTTAAATTGTTTTTGTGGTCGTGAGATCGAGGGGGCTGCCTTGCAGCCCTTTCGCAGCACAAGGCTGCTCCTACAAGGGAGCGCGTCGCCTTGCCGGAGCAGCCTTGTGCTGCGAATGGGCCGCACGGCGGCCCCAGGGGGCGTTACAGGCTTGGCAGCACACCCGCCGGCAGCAGGCCAGTCAGGCTACCCTTGGCCAACAGTTCCACGGCCTTTTCGATGTCGGGCGCGAAGAAACGGTCACGATCGTAGTGCGGCACTTCGCTGCGCAGCGCCTGGCGCGCCTGCTCCAGCTTGGCCGAAGTCTTCAGGCCCTTGCGCAGGTCGAGGCCCTGGCAGGCGCCCAGCCACTCGATGGCCAGCACGCCACGGGTGTTTTCAGCCATTTCCCACAGGCGCTTGCCGGCAGCCGGGGCCATCGACACGTGGTCTTCCTGGTTGGCCGAGGTCGGCAGGCTGTCGACGCTGTGCGGGTGCGACAGAGCCTTGTTCTCGCTGGCCAGGGCAGCTGCGGTGACCTGGGCGATCATGAAGCCGGAGTTGACCCCGCCGTTCTCCACCAGGAACGGCGGCAGCTGGGACATGTGCTTGTCCATCATCAGCGAGATGCGGCGCTCGCTGAGCGAACCGATTTCGGCGATGGCCAAGGCGATGTTGTCGGCGGCCATGGCCACCGGCTCGGCGTGGAAGTTGCCACCGGAAATCACGTCACCTTCGGCCGCGAACACCAACGGGTTGTCCGACACGGCGTTGGCTTCGATGCCCAGTACCTCGGCAGCCTGGCGCAGCTGGGTCAGGCAGGCGCCCATGACCTGCGGCTGGCAGCGCAGCGAGTACGGGTCCTGGACCTTGTCGCAGTTCTTGTGCGACAGCGACACTTCGCTGGAGTCGCCCAGCAGGTCACGGAAGCAGGCAGCAGTGTCGATCTGGCCGCGCTGGCCACGCACTTCGTGGATGCGCGCATCGAACGGCGAGCGCGAGCCCAGTGCGGCTTCGACGCTCAGGCCACCGCAGGCGATGGCGGCGGCGTACAGGTCTTCACCCTGGAACAGGCCACGCAGGGCATAGGCGGTGGACGCCTGGGTACCGTTGAGCAGGGCCAGGCCCTCTTTGGCGGCCAGGGTCAGTGGCTCGAGGCCGGCGACAGCCAGGGCTTCGGTGGCCGGCAGCCACTGCCCTTTATAGCGGGCCTTGCCTTCACCCAGCAGCACCAGCGACATGTGCGCCAGCGGGGCGAGGTCGCCGGAAGCACCCACCGAGCCCTTCAGCGGGATGTGCGGGTAGACTTCGGCGTTGACCAGGGCGATCAGCGCGTCGATGACTTTGCGACGGATGCCGGAGAAGCCACGGCTGAGGCTGTTGATCTTCAGTACCATGATCAGCCGCACCAGGTCGTCATCCAGCGGCGCGCCGACACCGGCGGCGTGGGACAGCACCAGCGAGCGCTGCAGGTTTTCCAGGTCGTGGCTGGCGATGCGGGTCGAGGCCAGCAGGCCGAAACCGGTGTTGATGCCGTAGGCGGTACGGTCTTCGGCAATGATCTGTTCGACGCAGGCAACGCTGGCGTCGATGGCCGGCGCGGCGCTGGCGTCCAGTTGCAGGCGCACTGGCGCGGCGTGGATGGCGCGCAGCTGGGCCAGGGTCAGGGTGCCGGGCTTGAGGGTCAATTCGGTCACTTTACTACTCCAATCGCGTGGAGCCGCAGGCCCGTTTCTGGTGCCTGCGCGCCCCTTCTTGTTGTTCAGTATCACCCTTGTGGGGTGCGATCCAAAGCGTGGCGATCAGCCAGTGATCATTGGCAAGTCCAGGCCCTGCTCCTTGGCGCAATCGATGGCGATGTCGTAACCGGCATCGGCATGGCGCATTACACCGGTCCCCGGGTCGTTGGTCAGCACGCGGGCAATACGCTCGGCGGCTTCGTCGGTACCGTCGCAGACGATGACCATGCCCGAGTGCTGGGAGAAGCCCATGCCCACGCCACCACCGTGGTGCAGCGACACCCAGGTAGCGCCGCCGGCGGTGTTCAGCAGGGCGTTGAGCAGCGGCCAGTCGGAAACAGCGTCGGAGCCGTCGCGCATGGCTTCGGTTTCACGGTTGGGGCTGGACACCGAACCGGAGTCCAGGTGGTCGCGGCCGATGACGACCGGCGCCGACAGCTCGCCGCTGCGGACCATTTCGTTGAACGCCAGGCCCAGCTTGGCGCGCAGACCCAGACCCACCCAGCAGATACGTGCCGGCAGGCCCTGGAAGCTGATGCGCTCGCGGGCCATGTCCAGCCAGCGGTGCAGGTGAGCGTCGTCGGGGATCAGTTCCTTGACCTTGGCGTCGGTCTTGTAGATGTCCTCGGCATCACCGGACAGCGCCGCCCAGCGGAACGGGCCGATGCCACGGCAGAACAGCGGACGGATGTAGGCCGGTACGAAGCCCGGGAAGTCGAAGGCATTGGCCACGCCCTCTTCCTTGGCCATCTGGCGGATGTTGTTGCCGTAGTCGAAGGTCGGGATGCCCTGCTTCTGGAAGTCGAGCATGGCTTGAACGTGCACGGCCATCGATTGCTTGGCAGCCTTGACCACTGCAGCCGGTTCGGTCTGCGCACGGTCGCGGTATTGCTCCCAGGTCCAGCCGGCAGGCAGGTAGCCGTTCAGTGGGTCGTGGGCACTGGTCTGGTCGGTGACCATGTCCGGGCGCACGCCACGCTTGACCAGCTCTGGCAGGATTTCGGCAGCGTTGCCGTGCAGGGCAATGGAGATGGCTTTGCCTTCCGCGGTGTACCTGGCGATGCGTGCCAGCGCGTCGTCGAGGTCGGTTGCCTGCTCGTCGACGTAACGGGTTTCCAGGCGGAAGTCGATGCGGCTCTGCTGGCATTCGATGTTCAGCGAGCAGGCGCCGGCCAGGGTGGCGGCCAGTGGCTGGGCGCCACCCATGCCGCCCAGGCCGGCGGTGAGAACCCACTTGCCTTTCAGGCTGCCGCCGTAATGCTGGCGACCGGCTTCGACGAAGGTTTCGTAGGTGCCCTGGACGATGCCCTGGCTGCCGATGTAGATCCAGCTGCCTGCGGTCATCTGGCCGTACATGGCCAGGCCCTTGGCGTCCAGTTCGTTGAAGTGTTCCCAGTTGGCCCAGTGCGGCACCAGGTTGGAGTTGGCGATCAGCACGCGCGGGGCGTTGCTGTGGGTCTTGAACACGCCGACCGGCTTGCCCGATTGCACCAGCAAGGTTTCGTCGTCTTCCAGGCGGGTCAGGGTCTCGACGATCTTGTCGTAGCAGGCCCAGTTGCGCGCAGCGCGGCCGATGCCACCGTACACCACCAGTTCTTTCGGGTTTTCCGCGACCTGTGGATCGAGGTTGTTCATCAGCATGCGCAGTGGCGCTTCGGTCAGCCAGCTTTTGGCGGTCAGCTTGTTGCCACGTGGGGCACGGATTTCAACGTCACGGTATTTGTTGTTGTCGGTCACGGGAAAGGTCCTCTACGGTCGTCCGCGGGCGGGTATGTCGTGGTAGATATACAAACACACCTTTACTTGTATGTACAAGCATGGACAACCAAAATAATTGGACTGATCCGCTGAGCGGCAAAAAAAACCGGGGCCGCTGCGCGGCCCTTCGCGGGCTTGCCCGCTCCCACAGAGGGCTTCACAGCCTTCAAGGCTTGCGCTGTACCTGTGGGAGCGGGCCAGCCCGCGAAGGGCTGCGCAGCAGCCCCGGCTATGTCAACGTGTAACGAGTTCGATCAGGCAGCAGCGCCCCTGCACATCCAGCCCCAACAACTGGTCATTGCCTTCCAGCCGCAGGCAGTCATACAACCCCAACCGCTGCGTCTCGCGCCCGGCAATGTCCACCTCGACCTGATTGCTGGCCGCAAACAGCAACACCGTCGACGCCGAGCTGTACAAGCGGCTGGTACCATCGAACCACTGCAACCGCGCCCGATAGCGCTGCGGCGCATAGATCAGGTTGAAATCGCGGATCGCCCCGCCCAGCAGCTTGCAACTGACCTGGCTCTCGCCGCTGAAGGCAAAGGCATCGAACGGCAGCAACGGCCGGCTGGCCTGGCCGTCGACCAGCAGGCGCATGCCGTCGCCCTGCAGCACGGTGATGATCCGCTGGTAGCCGGCGAAGGTGGAAAAGCCGCCGGATTCCTCGATATCGGCAATCGACAGGCGCCAGCCAAAGCCGTCCAGGCCCTCGCCATTGTCGCGGGTAATCTCTTCGGTGAAACCGCCACCGTTCTTCCAAGGCATGCGCGGGTAGCCCTGCGCACGCAACAACTGCAACTGACTCATTTACTGAAACGTCCTTCCAGGCGATGACGGGAACCGGGGTGGATCAGCCGCGCGGCGGTCACCGGCTGGCGGCCGGACCAGGTGCGACGGCGGATCAGCAGGCAAGGCTCGCCCCGCTCGATCTGCAACAGGCGGCATTCTTCCGGCTCGGCCAGGATGGCCTCGACCACGTGTTCACCCTCGGTCAGCGGCGCCACCTGCGACAGGTAGGCGTAAGGCGTCTGCCGGGTGAAGTCTTGCTTGAGGTAGTCGGGGGCAATCGCCGCATTGACGTAGCGGTCCTCGATCTGCACCGGTACGCCGTTCTCGCAATGCACGATCAGCGAGTGGAACACCCGCTGGCCTTCGCGCATGTCCAGGGCCAGGGCCCGCTCGGAACCGGCGGTTTCCTCGGTGAGGATGATTACCTGGCAACTATGCTGGTGGCCACGCGCGGCAATTTCGTCGGCGATGTTGTTGACCTCGAACAACGCGGAACGGCCCTTGGGCTCGGCCACGAAGGTGCCGACCCCTTGCATGCGCACCAGCAGGCCCTCGGCGGTGAGTTCGCGCAGGGCGCGGTTGATGGTCATGCGGCTGAAGCCCAGCTCGCTGACCAGTTCGCTCTCCGAGGGTACCCGGTGATGCGGTGGCCAGCTGCCGTTGTCGATCTGCTGGACGATCATCTGTTTGACCCGGGCGTACAGCGGCGCCGGGCCCTCGCCCATCTGGGCAACCAGCGCGGAGACAGGAGGTGTCGGCACGGCGTTGGATCCTTGTGCAAATGGAATGAGCGGTAGCTTGCCGCAGTTTACCCGGCAGGCAAACGCCTGTATATGTATATACAAGTTAACAATAACAGGATTTTCACCGATGTCCGCCTACTTCGCCGAACGCGCCCTGTTACCCACGGGCTGGGCCAGCCATGTCCGCATCGAGGTCGCCAGCGATGGCCACGTGACCAGCATCGAACCGGATGCTTCGGCCGCAGGCGCCGAGCGGCTGGCCGGCCCGCTGCTGCCTGGCATGCCCAACCTGCACTCGCACGCCTTCCAGCGCGCCATGGCAGGGCTGGCGGAAGTCGCCGGCAACCCCAACGACAGCTTCTGGACCTGGCGTGACCTGATGTACCGCCTGGTTGGCCAGATCAGCCCGGAACAGCTGCAGGTGATCGCCCGCCAGCTGTACATCGAGATGCTCAAGGCCGGCTACACCTCCGTGGCCGAATTCCACTACGTGCACCACGACCAGGCGGGCAAGGCCTATGCCGACCCGGCCGAACTGTCCCGCCGCATCAGCGCAGCCGCAGCCGGCAGCGGCATTGGCCTGACCTTGCTGCCGGTGCTGTACAGCCACGCTGGCTTCGGCGGCCAGGCGCCAAATGACGGGCAACGGCGCTTCATCAACTCCACCGAACAGTACCTGCAACTGCAAGCGCAACTGGCCCCGCTGCTGGCCGCGCAACCGGCGCAGCAACTGGGCTTGTGCTTCCACTCGCTGCGGGCGGTGACGCCCGGGCAGATCGTCGAGGTGCTGGCCGCCAGCGACAAGCAATGCCCTGTGCATATCCACATCGCCGAGCAGCAGAAGGAAGTCGACGACTGCCTGGCCTGGAGCGGCCTGCGCCCGTTGCAGTGGCTGTACGAGCATGTCGACGTCGACCCGCGCTGGTGCCTGGTGCACGCTACCCATGCCGAGCCGGATGAAGTCACCGCCATGGCTCGCAGCGGCGCGGTAGCCGGGCTGTGCCTGACCACCGAGGCCAACCTCGGCGACGGGATTTTCCCGGCAGTGGACTACCTGGCGCAGGGTGGGCGGATGGGCATTGGTTCGGACAGCCATGTATCGCTGAGCGTGGTGGAGGAGCTGCGCTGGCTGGAATATGGCCAGCGGCTGCGCGACCAGCGGCGCAACCGCCTGTATCGCGGCGACCAGCCGATGGTCGGGCGCACGCTGTATGACGCTGCGCTGGCGGGCGGTGCGCAGGCGCTGGGGCAGGCGGTCGGTGAGCTGGCCGTAGGCAAGCGCGCGGACTGGCTGGTGCTCGACGGCCAGGACCCTTACATCGCCATGGCCGATGGCGATGCCATTCTCAACCGCTGGCTGTTTGCCGGGGGTGATCGCCAGGTGCGCGATGTAATGGTCAATGGGCAGTGGGTGGTGCGCCAGGGGCGGCATGCGCAGGAAGAGCAAAGCGCGCGGGCGTTTGCCGAGGTGTTGCGCCAGCTTTTGGGGTAAGTGTATCGGGGCTGCTTTGCAGCCCCAGAAAATTCAGTGCCTTTTGACGATCTGTTGGTCCGATGCGCGCCAGATCAAGCGGCTGGTGTCATAGCCCTGCTGCCGCGCCTTGGACATCAGGTTCTCGCGCTCCCAGGCAGGTAGCGTCGGCGTGCGCGACAGGATCCACAGGTGCTTGCGGTCCGGGCTGCCGACCACCGCCGTGCGGTAGCGATCATCCACGTACAGAATCCAGTACTCGCCCCTGGCCACGCCAGGTACCAGCTTGGTGAACCAGTTGTCGAACTCGACCCACAACTTGTCGGTGTGCCCCGGTTCCTGGATGTTCGCATGCCCTTCGGCACGCAGCCATTCGTCACCCATGGTGCGGCAGCGGTTGAGCACGCCGAGGCTACCATCGAGCCTGAGGTTGTAGTGCGCTTCGGACTGCTCGCAGCCGGTCTGATAGCGCATCGGCAGGCGCGCCAGCTCATACCACTTGCCCTGATAGCGCTTGAGGTCGATGTTGCCTGCAGTTTTCGGTGCCAGCGGGTCATGCACGGAGCCGGCACAACCGCCCAGCAGCAACGCCAGGCATACCCCCATCAGCAGATACAGACGTCTCATTTGAGACCCTGCCCTGAATACATCAGTACCTTGTCAGCCGCGTACTGCACGCTGATGAAGCTCTTCTCGTCCCCCCAGGTGCAGCTGCTCATGCCCAGTGCGCCAGAGCACTCGGTCGGCGTACCGAGCAGCTGCTCGACCTCGACCTTGTTCATACCGGCCTTGATCTTGGAATAGTTTTCCTGGTTGATCTTGCTGCAGGCAGTCAGGACGACGCACAGCGACAACAGGGCGAGGGAACGCAACGACATGAAGGACACTCCTGAAGAGGGGATACAGGCGAGTGGCCTGCAGTGACCTTCGACGAAAAAAAGCCTCCCAGGTTCCCTGCCCTACCCCCTTTGCGCCTACACCATTGGTCGGATGGCCACTACTGTGCGATTAATCACAAAGCATTAATCATCCGCCCAATAAAAAAGCCGCCCCTACACACTGCAGGAGCAGCCTTGTGCTGCGAAAGGGCCGGTAAGGTCAACAGGGATGCATGGGCCGCGAGGGCCTCTTCGCAGCGCAAGGCTGCTCCTGCAAAAAGCCGCCAGCGTGGCGTCAGAACCTGGACCCAGGCTCCAGCAAAAAATCCATCTCTTCGCTGGTGCTCGGCCGCTCCAGCACCAGATTGCGGTGCGGGAAGCGCCCGAACCGGGCAATCACCCGCTGGTGCTGCTTGGCATAGTCGAGGAAGCCTTCGAACAACCGGCGGTTGGCCTCAGGCTGCTCGTCCAGCAGCAGCTGGTAGCGTTCGACGCACAGGTTCTGCCAGTCCAGCACTTCGGCATGCTCCAGTACCAGCAGCACGAACACCCGCTGGATCGGCAGCAACTGGTAATCCCAGTGTTTCTGCAAACCCTGCATCGCCACCACCTGGGCACGCCGGTCGCCCTCGAAGGCGCGCGGCGTGTCGCGGTAGATCATGCGTGGCAGCTGGTCCAGCAGGAGCAGCAGACCCAGCCAGCCCTGCGGGCTTTGCTGCCACTCGTCAAGCCCACCCGCCAGGGCATGCTCGACCAGATCGCCAAACAGCGCCTGGGCCTCGGCGTCATGATGCTTGCCGAACCACAGCGTGCTCTTCTCGTCAGCCACGGCCTGGGGACTGGTGCCCCAACCGAACCACCACTCCAGCAACGGCTGCCAAGGTGCGAGCATGACTTACTCCTTGTGGTAGGCGGTAACGCGCTCGACCTCTTCCTTCGAGCCGAGGATTACCGACACTCGCTGGTGCAGGCTCTCCGGCTTGATGTCGAGGATGCGATCGTAACCGTTGGTGGAAGCGCCGCCAGCCTGTTCGATGATGAACGACATCGGGTTGGCTTCGTACATCAGGCGCAGCTTGCCCGGCTTGCTCGGTTCGCGGGCGTCACGTGGGTACATGAACAGGCCGCCACGGGTCAGGATGCGGTGCACGTCGGCCACCATCGAGGCGATCCAGCGCATGTTGTAGTTCTTTTTCAGCGGGCCGGTCTCGCCTGCCAGCAGTTCGCCCACGTAACGCTGAACCGGGGCTTCCCAGTGGCGCTGGTTGGACATGTTGATGGCGAACTCGGCAGTGCTTTCCGGCACGCGGATGTTTTCATGGGTGAGGACGAAGCTGCCCAGTTCGCGGTCCAGGGTGAAGCCCTTGACGCCGTTGCCCAGGGTCAGGATCAGCATGGTCTGCGGGCCATAGATGGCGTAACCGGCGGCGACCTGCTCGGTGCCTGGCTGCAGGAAGGCGTTTTCGTTCAGGGTTTCGTTCTGGCTCAGGTACTCGTTAGGGCAACGCAGTACCGAGAAGATGGTGCCGACCGACACGTTGACGTCGATGTTGGACGAGCCGTCCAGCGGGTCGAAGACCAGCAGGTAGGCGCCTTTCGGGTACTTGCCCGGGATCTGGTAGGCGTTGTCCATTTCTTCGGAAGCCATGCCGGCCAGGTGGCCGCCCCACTCGTTGGCTTCCAGCAGGATATCGTTGGAAATCACGTCCAGTTTCTTCTGGACTTCGCCCTGCACGTTTTCAGTGCCCATGCTGCCCAGTACACCGCCGAGGGCGCCTTTGGACACGTGATGGCTGATTTCCTTGCACGCACGCGCCACCACCTCGATCAGGAAGCGCAGATCGGCAGGGGTATTGTTGCTGCGGGTCTGCTCAATCAGATAGCGACTCAGGGTAACGCGGGACATGTATGGCTCCGAAAGGATTGGGGGGATAAAAAACCCACGCAGTTTACAGGGAGAGTTGCAGGCTAGCGAGTGATGAGACTCGCCACGGCTCTCAGACGGCACAATAGGTCGGTAGTTCAGCGCGCGCCAGGCCGGTGGTCTGGTTGTGGGCCCATTCGCGGGCACGCCCGCTCCCACAGGGATTGCACAGCCTTCGAAACCTGTGCAGTCCCTGTGGGAGCGGGCGTGCCCGCGAAGAGGCCGGAACAGACTTACATCAATCCAGAGCCTTCCAGATTTCGGTCGCATATTCCCGAATGGTCCGGTCCGACGAGAACCAACCCATCCGCGCAGTGTTCAGCACCGCCATGCGCCACCACTCCTGCGGCTTGTGCCACAGGTCCTCGACCCGCCGCTGGGCATCCCAGTAGGCATCGAAGTCGGCGCACACCAGGAAGCGGTCATAGGCCACCAGCCCGTCGATCAAGGCGCTGTAGCGCGACGGATCATCCGGCGAGAACACCCCGCTGCGAATGGCCTGCAGCACATCATTCAGGCGACTCGATGCGGCAATTGCCGCCGTCGCACCGAAGTCCCCGGCGCGGCGCCGCGCTTCCACCTGCTGCGCGGTAAGGCCGAAGATGAACATGTTGTCGGCACCGACCTGCTCGCTCATTTCCACGTTGGCACCATCCAGGGTGCCGATGGTCAGCGCGCCGTTGAGGCCGAACTTCATGTTGCTGGTGCCGGAAGCTTCGTAACCGGCGGTGGAAATCTGCTCCGAAAGGTCTGCCGCAGGGATGATGCTTTCGGCCAGGCTGACGTTGTAATTGGGCAGGAACACCACCTTCAGCAGGCCGCGCACGGTCGGGTCGTTGTTCACCACCCGAGCGATGTCGTTGGCCAGCTTGATGATCAGCTTGGCCTGGTGATAGCTGGCCGCAGCCTTGCCGGCGAAAATCTTCACCCGCGGCACCCAGTCGGTACCGGGGTCGTTGCGCATGGCCTGGTACAGCGCCACGGTATGCAGCAGGTTGAGCAATTGGCGTTTGTACTCGTGAATGCGCTTGACCTGCACATCGAACAACGCCTCGGGGTTTACCGTGACGCCCAGGCGGTCCTGGATGATGCTGGCCAAGGCTCGCTTGCTGTGCAGGCGCTGCGCGGCGAACTGTTTGCGGAAGCCGCTCTTGTCGGCGAACGGCACCAGATTGGCCAGGCGCCCTTCGGGGTCATCCAGCAGCTCCGGTCCCAGCGCCTCTACCAGCATCGCGGTCAGTTGCGGGTTGGACTGGTACAGCCAGCGGCGGAAGGTAATGCCGTTGGTCTTGTTGTTGATCCGTTGCGGGTACAGCTTGTGCAACTCGGCGAATACCGTGCTTTTCATCAGCTTGCTGTGCAGCGCGGACACACCGTTGACACTGTGCGAGCCGAGGAAAGCCAGGTTGCCCATGCGCACCCGGCGGCCGTTGTCTTCTTCGATCAAAGACACGGCCCGCAGCACATCGAAGTCGTGCAGGCCTTTCGCCCGCAGCGCGTCGATATGGTAGGCGTTGATCAGGTAGATGATCTGCATGTGCCGCGGCAGCATGCGCTCCATCAACGCCACCGGCCAGGTTTCCAGGGCTTCGGGCAGCAAGGTGTGGTTGGTGTAGGCCAGCGTGCCGACAGTCAGCTCCCAGGCGGTATCCCAAGGAATTTCATGCTGGTCGACCAGCAGGCGCATCAGCTCGGCCACGGCGATCGACGGGTGGGTATCGTTGAGCTGGATGGCCGCCGCATCCGGCAGGTTGAGCAGGTTGTCATGCATGTTCAGGTGGCGGCGCAGCAGGTCCTGCAGCGAAGCCGAGACAAAAAAGTATTCCTGGCGCAGGCGCAGTTCCTGGCCCGCCTCGGTGCTGTCGGCCGGGTACAGCACCCGCGAAATGCTCTCGGCCCGTGCCACCTCGGCCACCGCGCCCAGGTGGTCGCCGGCGTTGAAGCGCTCCAGATGCAGCTCTTCCAGCGCCCGCGCACGCCACAGGCGCAGGGTGTTGACGCTGGCCCCGCGCCAACCGACCACCGGGGTGTCATAGGCCACCGCCCGCACGGTCTCGCCCGGCCACCACACCTGGCGCTGCTGGCCGTGGGTGTCGTGCACCGTTTCGACGCTGCCGCCAAAGCTGATCGGGTAGATCACCTCGGCGCGCTCGAACTCCCAGGGGTTGCCAAAGTCCAGCCAGTTCTCGGTCTGCTCTTGCTGCCAGCCATCGACCATGGCCTGGCGGAACAGCCCGTGCTCGTAGCGGATGCCGTAACCGTGGGCGGCGATGCCAAGGGTCGACATGCTCTCCATGAAGCACGCCGCCAGGCGGCCCAGGCCACCGTTGCCCAGCGCGGCATCGGGCTCGAGCAGGCGGATGCGTTCCAGGTCCACGTCCAGCCCTTCCAGGGCGTCGCGGGCAATGTCGAGCAGGCCCAGGTTGCTCAGGCTGTCGTACAGCAGCCGGCCGATAAGGAATTCGAGGGAAAGGTAATAGACCCGCTTCTGGCTGCGGCGATAAGCCTGACGAGTGTGGTCCATCCAGTGATCGACCATGTGATCGCGCGCGGCCAAGGCAATGGCTTCGAACCAGTCGTGGTCGAAAGCGTGTTCCGGGTCCTTGCCGACCGCATAGGTCAGCTTGTCCAGTACAGCGGCGCGGAATTCGGCCACCTCGGCGTCACGAGCTTTGGGTTCCTGGGACATGCGGCATCCTCGGGCAAGTTGACGAAAACGGAGGGAGACTGTTGAGCCTAGACCCTTCGACAGGGAGTGACAGTTAGCGTTCGCAGTTTTCATGCCCACTCTGCGATTCCGGCAAAAGGTTGTTCATAAATTGAACAATTCCGGTATGATCGCGCGCCCCAAGACCGTGATACACCTCATAACGATGAAAACGACCCTGATCGCCGCAGCCGAAGTCGACCGCCTGGAGACCTGGCAGCGCTACACCAGCAACATGTGCCATGGCTGCCATTCGACCTGCTGCACCCTGCCGGTGGAGGTGAAGATCAAGGATCTGATCCGTATCGGCGTGGTCGATGAGTTCGAGAAAGACGAACCGCCGAAGAACATCGCCAAGCGCCTGCAGAAGGACGGCATCATCGAGCGCTTCAACCAGAAATCCGGGATCTTCACCCTGACCCGGATGAGCAATGACGACTGCCTTTATCTGGATCGTAAAAGCCGCCTGTGCACCATTTATGACAAGCGGCCGGACACCTGCCGCAACCACCCCAAGGTCGGGCCGCGGCCGGGGTATTGTGCCTACAAGCCCAAGGTGGTCGGGCGCTAAGCGCTAGCCTTCAAGGGCCCCTTCGCGGGCTTGCCCGCTCCCACAGGATCTCCACAACATTCAGGACTTGTGCAGTACCTGTGGGAGCGGGCAAGCCCGCGAAAGGGCCGACACAAATCCTGCTGGCAAAAAAAACGCCCCCGGCCTTTCGACCGGGGGCGTTTTCATTCAGCCTGAGCTAACTCAGTTCTTGGCTTTCTTGGCAGCGCGGGTACGCTCGCCTTCGTCCAGGATCTTCTTGCGCAGGCGGATCGACTTCGGCGTCACTTCGCACAGTTCGTCGTCCTGGATGAACTCCAGGGCCTGTTCCAGGGTGTGGCGAACCGGCGGTACCAGGGCGATGACTTCGTCTTTGCCCGAAGCACGCATGTTGTCGAGCTTCTTGCCCTTGGTCGGGTTCACGCCCAGGTCGTTGTCACGGCTGTTCAGGCCGATGATCTGACCGTTGTAGATCTCCTGGCCGTGTTCAACGAACAGCTTGCCGCGAGCCTGCAGGGTTTCCAGCGAGTAGGTCAGCGCCTTGCCGGTCTCTACCGATACCAGAACGCCGTTCAGACGGCCGGACATCTGGCCCGACTTCATGGTGTCGTAGCGATCGAAGATCGAGGTCAGGATGCCTGCACCGTTGGTCAGGGTCAGGAACTGGTTACGGAAACCGATCAGACCGCGGGCTGGAATGTTGTATTCCAGGCGAACACGGCCCTTGCCATCCGGCACCATGTTGGTCAGGTCGCCCTTACGCAGGCCCATCTCTTCCATGACCTTGCCCTGGGATTCTTCAGGGATGTCGATGGTGACGTTTTCGAACGGCTCCTGCTTCACGCCGTCGACTTCGCGGATGATCACTTCAGGACGGCCTACGGCCATCTCGAAGCCTTCACGACGCATGGTTTCGATCAGTACCGACAGATGCAGTTCACCGCGGCCCGATACCTTGAATTTGTCAGGAGAATCAGTTTCCTGAACGCGCAGGGCTACGTTGTACAGCAGCTCTTTGTCCAGACGGTCCTTGATGTTACGGCTGGTGACGAACTTGCCTTCCTTGCCGCAGAACGGCGAGTCGTTGACCTGGAAGGTCATCGAAACGGTTGGCTCGTCGACGGTCAGCGGCTTCATCGCTTCTACCGCATCCGGTGCGCAAAGGGTGTCGGAGATGAACAGCTCGTCGAAACCGCTGATGCAGACGATATCGCCCGCCTGGGCTTCTTCGACATCCACGCGGTGCAGGCCGTGGTGACCCATCAGCTTCAGGATACGACCGTTACGCTTCTTGCCGTTGGTGTCGATGGCGACAACCGGGGTGTTCGGCTTGACGCGACCACGGGCGATACGGCCAACGCCGATAACACCGAGGAAGCTGTTGTAGTCCAGTGCGGAGATCTGCATCTGGAACGGGCCGTCACGGTCAACGGACGGTGCTGGTACGTTGTCGACGATCGACTGGTACAGCGCGGTCATGTCTTCGCCCATTTCGGTGTGGTCCAGACCGGCAATGCCGTTCAGGGCCGAGGCGTAGACAACCTTGAAGTCCAGCTGCTCATCGGTGGCACCGAGGTTGTCGAACAGGTCGAAGATCTGGTCCAGAACCCAGTCAGGACGCGCGCCCGGGCGGTCAACCTTGTTGATCACGACGATTGGCTTCAGGCCAGCTTCGAAAGCCTTTTTGGTCACGAAGCGGGTTTGCGGCATCGGGCCGTCCTGGGCGTCGACCAGCAGCAGCACGGAGTCGACCATGGACATTACACGCTCGACCTCGCCACCGAAGTCGGCGTGGCCGGGGGTGTCGACGATGTTGATGTGGTAGCCGTTCCAGTTGATGGCGGTGTTTTTCGCCAGAATGGTAATGCCGCGCTCTTTTTCCTGGTCGTTGGAGTCCATCACGCGCTCGTCGTTGAGCTCGTTACGCTCCAGGGTGCCGGACTGGCGCAGGAGTTTGTCGACCAGGGTGGTTTTACCATGGTCAACGTGGGCGATGATGGCGATGTTACGCAGATTTTCGATCACAACTGTATCTCGATCAGAGGATTCGGTTGCCGCCAGTGTAGGCGGCGAATATGTACGGTTTGAGGCTCAGCGGGCCCGATGGTCGGGAGGGCGATGGCGGATGCTGCCGCCATACAGCCCTGGCGTCTTATGTCGGACGATAAACACGCACATTGGCATGTCCCTCACTGAGCAGGTGGTGTGCGTGCAGGCGGCTCATCACACCTTTGTCGCAATACAGCAAGTACTGGCGCGTAGGGTCCAGGTGCTTGAACTTGCTGTTGATTGCGTAGAACGGCATGGCCTGGACTTCGATACCCTCCAGCACCAGAGGTTCGTCTTCCTGGGCATCGGGGTGACGAATGTCGATGACGATCTGGCCTGGCAGCGCCTCGGCCACTTCCTCGACTTCGACGTCCTTGCCCAATTCATCGATCACATGGTCGATGGAAATGAATTTGGCACGCTCCAGGGCGCGCTCCAGCACGGCCATGTCGAACTGCTTTTCTTCGTGCTCCATGCGGTGACGCTTGGCATGGGTAGTCGGGTTTACCGAAATCACGCCGCAGTATTCCGGCATGTGCTTGGCGAAGTCGGCGGTGCCGATTTCGGTGGCCTGGTCGATGATGTCCTGCTTGTGGCTGGCCAGCAGCGGGCGCAATACCAGCTTGTCGGTGGCCGAGTCGATGATCGACAGGTTCGGCAGGGTCTGGCTGGACACCTGGGAAATCGCCTCGCCGGTAACCAGCGCATCGATCTGCAGACGGTCGGCCATGTGCGCGGCACCGCGCAGCATCATGCGCTTGAGGGTTACGCCCATATAGCTGTTGTCGACCTTGTTGAGGATCTCGCCGACCACTTCTTCAAACGGCACGCTGATGAACAGCACGCGCTGGCTGCTGCCGTACTTTTTCCACAGGTAGTGAGCCACTTCCATCACGCCCAGTTCGTGGGCACGGCCACCGAGGTTGAAGAAGCAGAAGTGGGTCATCAGGCCGCGGCGCATCATCTGGTAGGCCGCCACGGTGGAGTCGAAGCCGCCGGACATCAGCACCAGGGTCTGCTCCAGGGCACCCAGCGGATAGCCACCAATACCGTTGTGCTGGTTATGGATCACGTACAGACGCTGGTCGCGGATTTCGATGCGCACCAGCACTTCCGGGTTCTTCAGCTCGATGCCGGCGGCGCCGCACTGCTGGCGCAGCTGGCTGCCGACGTAACGGTCAACATCCATCGAGGTGAAGTCGTGGTGGCCGCCGCGCTTGCAGCGCACGGCGAAGTGCTTGCCGGCCAGCAGGTGCCCGAAGTGCTGCTTGCACTTGGCGACGATGTCGTCGAAGTCACCGAGCGGGTATTCCTCTACCTGCAGGAAGTGGGTGATACCCGGGGTGCAGGTGAGGCGCTCGATCATCTCGCGCTGGACTTTTTCGTCTTCGACGCGGGTGACCACTTCGAGGTTGTCCCAGACACCATCGACCACGAGCTCAGGGTCGAGGTCCTTGAGCACGTTGCGGATGTTCTTGCCGAGCTGGCGGATGAAGCGCTTGCGCACCGGCCGGCTCTTGATGGTGATTTCTGGGAAGACTTTGACGATAAGTTTCATTGGTTAACAGCGCGCACAGGGCCTGCCGAAAATGAGGGGCGCGAATTATAGCGGAAATTGCTCAGGATTTGACCAACTTTTGATCAGAAGCTTGCAGATAAATGCAGGAAGCAGGTTTTGTGCTGCCTGTCCCGGCCCTTTCGCGGGCACGCCCGCTCCCACAGGGACTGCACCGATTTCGAATGCAGTGTAATTCCTGTGGGAGCGGGCGTGCCCGCGAAGAGGCCCTTGAACAATGCACACCACCCAACCATCGCACCATATCAGTGCACTGCTACAAAAATTCGCATCTTAAGGGTGCATTTTTCCCCATCGACCCACCACCAGATGCCCGCAAACGCCCCCTTTTATCCCGCGCTCGCCATTTTCGGGCACTGGCATGCAATTTGCTCCCTTGTGAGGCAGGTACGCTTGGCCGACTATCCGCGCCCGGCAACACCCTTTTTCCAGGGCAGCGGCCCACCGCGCTCTAGACCATCCGGAGGACAACATGTCGAAGTCGGTTCAACTCATCAAAGATCATGACGTCAAGTGGATTGATCTGCGTTTCACGGACACCAAAGGCATTCAGCACCACGTGACCATGCCGTCGCGTGATGCGCTGGAAGACGACTTCTTCGAAGTCGGCAAGATGTTCGACGGTTCCTCCATCGCTGGCTGGAAAGGCATCGAAGCATCCGACATGATCCTGATGCCGGTCGACGAAACTGCCGTACTGGACCCGTTCACCGAAGAACCAACCCTGATCATCACCTGCGACATCGTCGACCCGTCGAGCATGCAGGGCTACGATCGCGACCCACGCGCCATCGCCAAACGCGCCGAAGAGTACCTGAAGAGCACCGGCATCGGTGACACCGTATTCGCAGGCCCCGAGCCAGAGTTCTTCATCTTCGACGAAGTGAAGTTCCAGTCGGACATCTCCGGCTCGATGTTCAAGATCTTCTCCGAGCAAGGCTCGTGGATGACCGGTGCTGACGTGGAAGGCGGCAACAAAGGCCACCGTCCAGGCGTGAAAGGCGGCTACTTCCCGGTTCCGCCGTTCGACCACGACCACGAAATCCGTACTGCCATGTGCAACGCACTGGAAGAAATGGGCCAGACCGTCGAAGTTCACCACCACGAAGTGGCGACTGCCGGCCAGAACGAAATCGGCGTCAAGTTCAACACCCTGGTGAAGAAGGCTGACGAAGTACAGGCGCTGAAGTACGTCGTGCACAACGTTGCCGACGCCTACGGCCGCACCGCTACCTTCATGCCGAAGCCCCTGTACGGCGACAACGGCTCGGGCATGCACGTGCACATGTCGATCTGGAAAGACGGCAAGAACACCTTCTCGGGTGAAGGCTATGCCGGCCTGTCCGACACTGCCCTGTACTTCATCGGCGGTATCATCAAGCACGGTAAGGCCCTGAACGGCTTCACCAACCCGTCGACCAACTCCTACAAGCGTCTGGTCCCAGGCTTCGAAGCACCGGTAATGCTGGCCTACTCGGCGCGCAACCGCTCCGCCTCGATCCGTATTCCTTACGTCGGCAGCCCGAAAGCCCGCCGTATCGAAGCCCGCTTCCCGGACCCATCGGCCAACCCGTACCTGGCCTTCGCAGCCCTGCTGATGGCCGGCCTGGACGGTATCCAGAACAAGATCCACCCAGGCGATGCTGCCGACAAGAACCTGTACGACCTGCCGCCTGAAGAGGCCAAGGACATCCCGCAGGTTTGCGGCAGCCTGAAGGAAGCTCTGGAAGAGCTGGACAAAGGCCGTGCGTTCCTGACCAAGGGCGGCGTGTTCTCCGACGACTTCATCGATGCCTTCATCGAGCTGAAGAGCGAAGAAGAAATCAAGGTCCGCACCTTCGTTCACCCGCTGGAATACGAGCTGTACTACAGCTGCTGATCTGATCAGCGCACCTGCGCCGATCAGCTCACCGGAAACGGCCTTCTTCTGAAGGCCGTTTTTGTTTCAAGTCCCACCGATTCAGATGCTTCCTACAAACAAGGCCAACGTTGAGCGCGCACAATCCACTCTCCTGTAACGAGGGGATTGCCATGCGAACTGCGCTACTTCTGCTCACTACCTTGCTCATCACAGGTTGCGACAAAAACCCACCGCAAGCGGCCTCGATAGAAGCTAAGACCCTCCTGCGCACACGCGTGGCCTGGGACCAGACGCCCTATACGCATTACCCGGCGGGCCGGCCCGAACTGTCACTGATGAAAATCCGCATCCCTGCGCACACGACCATGGACTGGCATTGCCACCTGGCGCCCAACGCCGGCTACCTGCTCGATGGCCAGATCGAAGTCGAAAACGCTGCTGGCATACGGGTAATGCTCAACGCAGGCGATGCCTTGGCCGAGATCGTAGGCGGTCTGCATCGAGGACGCACTGCAGAGGCCTCCGCCGAAATCCTGGTGTTCTATGCCGGCGCCAGAGGTGTGGCGCCCTTCACGCCAGCGGAAGAATGCCCGCAACCTGCGCCGAAACAAGGCATGGCCACGCCTACTGCAGGCTGAAAAGCTGATAGCGGAGCTTGTTGCCCGCTTCGACACCCGTCAGGTTCGGGATTCTTCTATGCTCTATATTGGTGCACAAAAGGGCATCAATCTCCGCCGCCATCGCCCAAAACAGGTCACAAGAACCGATTTATCAGGGCATTCTGGTCCGAATTTGCGCAATTCCAGGCTTTTATAGGGAAAATCCGCTTCTTTTCGGAGCCTTGGTTTGTTTCTTGCATTTTGCTTGCATCAGCGGATTCCACAGCGCGTCCGGCCCTGCCCACAGCCATAGTCGACACGCGCCAAAAGAGGTCAACGACGCCTTATGACCATCAGCGATGCGCAGCACCGTCTGCTTCTGGACAACCTGACCACCGCCACGCTACTGCTCAACGCCGAGCTGCGCCTGGAGTACATGAACCCTGCCGCGGAAATGCTGCTGGCTGTCAGTGGTCAGCGCAGCCACGGGCAGTTCATCAGCGAACTGTTCACCGAATCGACCGAGGCGCTCAGCTCGCTGCGCCAGGCAGTCGAGCAGGCGCACCCGTTCACCAAGCGCGAAGCGCAGCTCACCTCGCTGACCGGGCAGGCCATCACCGTCGACTACGCGGTAACGCCGATCCTGCATCAGGGCCAGACCCTGCTGCTGCTGGAGGTGCACCCGCGCGACCGGCTGTTGCGCATCACCAAGGAGGAGGCCCAGCTGAGCAAGCAGGAAACCACCAAGATGCTGGTGCGCGGCCTGGCCCACGAAATCAAGAACCCCCTCGGCGGCATCCGCGGCGCAGCCCAGTTGCTGGCTCGCGAACTGCCGGACGAAGGCCTGCGCGACTACACCAATGTGATCATCGAGGAAGCCGACCGCCTGCGTAACCTGGTTGACCGCATGCTCGGTTCGAACAAGCTGCCGTCGCTGGCCATGACCAACATCCACGAAGTACTGGAGCGGGTCTGCAGCCTGGTAGAGGCCGAAAGCCAGGGCTGCATCACTTTGGTGCGCGATTACGACCCCAGCCTGCCGGACGTGTTGATCGACCGCGAACAGATGATCCAGGCCGTGCTCAACATCGTGCGCAACGCCATGCAGGCGATCAGTTCGCAGAACGAGCTGCGCCTGGGCCGTATCACCCTGCGCAGCCGCGCCCTGCGCCAGTTCACCATCGGTCACGTACGCCATCGCCTGGTGGCGCGGGTGGAGATCATCGACAACGGCCCGGGCATCCCGCCGGAGCTGCAGGACACCCTCTTCTATCCCATGGTCAGCGGCCGCCCGGACGGTACCGGGCTGGGCCTGGCCATTACCCAGAACATCATCAGCCAGCACCAGGGCCTGATCGAGTGTGAAAGCCATGCCGGCCACACCGCCTTCTCGATCTACCTGCCCCTGGAACAAGGAGCCACCGCCTCATGAGCCGAAGTGAAACCGTATGGATCGTCGACGATGATCGCTCCATCCGCTGGGTCCTGGAAAAAGCCCTGCAACAGGAAGGCATGACCACCCAGAGCTTCGATAGCGCCGATGGCGTGATGGGCCGCCTGGCACGCCAGCAACCGGACGTGATCATTTCCGATATCCGCATGCCGGGCACCAGCGGCCTCGACCTGTTGGCACAGATACGTGAGCAGCACCCGCGCCTGCCGGTCATCATCATGACCGCCCACTCCGACCTGGACAGCGCCGTGGCGTCGTACCAGGGCGGTGCATTCGAGTACCTGCCCAAACCGTTCGATGTGGACGAGGCAGTCTCGCTGGTCAAGCGCGCCAACCAGCACGCCCAGGAGCAACAAGGGCTGGATGTGCCGCAGAACCTGGCGCGCACCCCGGAAATCATCGGTGAAGCACCGGCGATGCAGGAAGTGTTCCGCGCCATCGGCCGCCTCAGCCACTCCAACATCACCGTGCTGATCAACGGCGAGTCCGGCACCGGCAAGGAGCTGGTGGCCCACGCCCTGCATCGCCATAGCCCGCGCGCGGCGTCACCGTTCATTGCCCTGAACATGGCCGCCATCCCCAAGGACCTGATGGAGTCCGAGCTGTTCGGCCATGAGAAAGGTGCCTTCACCGGCGCCGCCAACCTGCGCCGGGGGCGCTTCGAGCAGGCCGACGGCGGCACCCTGTTCCTTGACGAAATCGGTGACATGCCCGCCGACACCCAGACCCGCTTGCTGCGGGTACTGGCCGATGGCGAGTTCTATCGCGTGGGCGGCCACGTGCCGGTCAAGGTCGACGTGCGCATCATCGCCGCAACGCACCAGAACCTGGAGTCGCTGGTACAGGCCGGCAAGTTCCGCGAGGACTTGTTCCACCGCCTGAACGTGATCCGTATCCACATTCCGCGGCTGGCCGACCGGCGCGAGGATATCCCTGCCCTCGCCCGCCACTTCCTTGCCCGCGCGGCTCAGGAACTGGCGGTCGAGCCGAAGATCCTCAAGCCGGAAACCGAGGAATTCATCCGCAACCTGCCGTGGCCGGGCAACGTGCGGCAGATGGAGAACACCTGCCGCTGGATCACCGTGATGGCCTCCAGCCGCGAAGTACTGATCGGTGACCTACCGCCCGAACTGCTGAACTTGCCACAGGACGCCGCGCCGGTGACCAACTGGGAGCAGGCCCTGCGCCAGTGGGCCGACCAGGCGTTGGCACGCGGCCAGACCAGCCTGCTGGACAGCGCAGTGCCGAGCTTCGAGCGGATCATGATCGAGACCGCGCTCAAACACACCGCTGGCCGTCGGCGTGATGCGGCGCTGTTGCTGGGTTGGGGGCGCAATACCCTGACGCGCAAGATCAAGGAGTTGGGGATGAACGTGGCGGGGGGAGATGATGAGGAAGGTGACGACCATTAATCCTTGACCGCCTGCACCGACGCATTCGCGGGTAAACCCGCTCCCACAAGTACAGCGCCAGCCTCAAGGTTAGCGCCGTCCCTGTGGGAGCGGGTTTACCCGCGAATGCGTTGTAAGAGCCAGACAAAGTTTCAGCCTTCCGATGCACCGTTCCTGTGCCTGACGCACCGCTCAAAGGCACAAATCCCCTCAAAACCCGGCCAGATTCCCCTCAAAGCCCCTATTCACGGGGCCTGGCAAAACTGGCACGCCCCCTGCAATAGCTAATACATCCCAAGTTTCGGGGGCCCTGGTACAGGCAGGCCGGGTGAACCCCTCTTTTATTCGCAACACCGCCAGTTTTGGGGACCTCGGTACAGGCAGGCCGGGACATCCCCTCTTTTATTCGTGCAGTTTCACCTGCACCCGCCAGCGCCCCGCGTCCTCTGCACCGGCCCATTCGCCCAGCAGGGGGCGCGCAGCGACCACCGTCAGCAATAAACCTTCCTTGCTCTTCTGCACCCGCCAGCTCACCGGCTTGCCTTGCAGGCTCAATTGCCCTTGCTGGGCCTTGCCCTGGGCCTGGAACAGCAGCGCCACAGTGCCGTCCACATTCTCGCCATGCAGCTGGGGCTCCTCGTTGAACCACAGTTGCAGGCCATCCTGCACCACCTCCACCTGCTGCAGCTCGCGCTCGTCGGGCGTGGTCAGGCGGCCGATCATAAGCCCCACCATCAAGCCGACGACAGCCAGCGACAGCATCATCCGCGGGAACGCCTTCGAACGCACGTCCGGTTCGGGGGTAGAATGCCCGTCATCTTCACGCTTGGAGCCGTGCATGTTTCACGTCATCCTTTTTCAACCAGAAATTCCGCCAAATACCGGCAACATCATTCGCCTGTGCGCCAACAGCGGCTGCGACCTGCACCTGATCGAACCCATCAGCTTCGAACTGGATGACAAGCGCCTGCGCCGCGCGGGGCTGGATTACCACGAGTATGCCACGCTCAAGCGCCACGAGAGCCTGGCCGGATGCCTGGAGAGCCTGGGCAACCCACGGCTGTTCGCCTTCACCACCAAGGGCTCGCACCCGTTCCACGAAGTGGCCTACCAGCCGGGGGATGCGTTCCTGTTCGGGCCGGAAAGCCGTGGCTTGCCGACCGAAGTGCTGGACAGCCTGCCGGCCGAACAACGCCTGCGCCTACCGATGCGGCCTGGATGCCGCAGCCTGAACCTGTCCAATACCGTGGCGGTGACGGTATATGAGGCGTGGCGGCAGAACGGGTTTGCCGGGAGCTGAGCGATAGCCTGTGCCGGCCTCTTCGCGGGCGCGCCCGCTCCCACAGGTTCGGGTTCGGCGCGATCCCTGTGGGAGCGGGCGAGCCCGCGAAAGGGCTGGCACAGGCAACAAAAAAGCGCCCCGAGAGGCGCTTTCCTGATACCGGCAGCTATTACTGAACGGTCGGCGCTTCGCCAGCTTCCTGCATGCGCTGCATCTCTTGCGCGTACAGGGCGTCGAAGTTGACCGGCGACAGCATCAGGGCCGGGAACGAACCGCGGGTCACCAGGCTGTCCAGGGTCTCGCGGGCGTACGGGAACAGGATGTTCGGGCAGAACGCACCCAGGGTGTGGCTCATCGAAGCCGCGTCCAGATTCTTGATCAGGAAGATACCGGCCTGCTGAACTTCAGCGATGAAGGCCACTTCGTCACCGTTCTTGACGGTAACCGACAGGGTCAGCACCACCTCGTGGAAGTCGCCTTCCAGGGCTTTCTGCTTGGTGTTCAGGTCCAGGGCAACGCTCGGCTCCCAGGTCTGGCGGAAGATCTGCGGGCTTTTCGGGGCCTCGAACGACAGGTCGCGCACATAGATGCGCTGCATGGAGAACTGAGGGCTGTTGTCTTCTGCAGCAGCGCCGTTGGTCTGTTGGTCAGTCATGGCAGATCCTTATCCTAATGTTTTTGAATGCAGTGCAAATCAGGCCGCCAGCAGCGCGTCGAGCTTGCCGGCGCGCTCCAGGGCGTAGAGGTCATCGCATCCACCGACATGGGTGCTGCCGATCCAGATCTGCGGCACCGATGTACGGCCGGCCTTCTGGCTCATTTCGGCGCGGACCTGCGGCTTGCCGTCGACCTTGATCTCCTCGAAGGCCACGCCCTTGCTCTCGAGCAGGTACTTGGCGCGCATGCAGTAGGGGCAGTAGTCGCTGGAATAGACGATGACGGGCTTCATATCACTTCACCAGGGGCAGGTTATCGGCTTTCCAGCTGGAAACGCCACCGCTCAGTTTGGCGGCGTTGTAACCAGCCTTGAGCAGCTCGCGGCAGATGGTGCCGGACTGCTGGCCCATCGAGTCGACGACGATCAGGGTCTTCTCTTTGTGCTTGTCCAGCTCGCTCATGCGGTTGACCAGCTTGTCCTGCGGGATGTTCACCGCACCGACGATGTGACCGGCGGAATATTCCTTGGTCGGGCGGATGTCGATGACCAGGGCTTTCTCGGCATTGACCAGGGCAGTCAGCTGGCCGTTGCTCAGGCTCTGGCCACCGCGACGGATTTCGTTGACCAGCAGCGCGACCAGCAAGACAACGAAGATCGCCACCAGGATGTAGTGGTTTGTCGCAAATTGAATCAGGTTAGCAACCATCTGGGGTGTTCCACGCGATTGAAAATGCCGGCCAGTATACACAGCCCCTTATTGCCACCAAAGCCCGGCGGGCCGGCGGCAAAGCCATCTGCACATTGCTGGCACGTGCACGCCGGTCGGGGGAATGGGACGAATATTCGCCGTCGGTGGCGCATTTGCCCTAAAATGCGTGTCTTTATCATCTTTGAACAACCGTGAGTTTGATTGATGACGAGTACGCCCAAACCCCTGGTCCTGATCATCCTGGATGGCTTCGGCCACAGCGAAAGCCCCGAATACAACGCCATCTATGCCGCCAACACACCGGTCTATGACCGCCTGCGCGCCAGCCAGCCGCATGGCCTCATTTCCGGTTCTGGCATGGATGTCGGCCTGCCGGACGGGCAGATGGGCAACTCCGAAGTCGGTCACATGAACCTCGGCGCCGGTCGCGTGGTGTACCAGGATTTCACCCGGGTGACCAAGGCCATCCGCGACGGCGAGTTCTTCGAGAACCCGGTGCTCACCGGTTCGGTAGACAAGGCAGCCAGTGCCGGCAAGGCCGTGCACATCCTCGGCCTGCTGTCCGATGGCGGCGTACACAGCCACCAGGACCACCTGGTGGCCATGGCCGAACTGGCCGCTCAGCGCGGTGCGCAGAAGATCTATCTGCACGCCTTCCTCGACGGCCGCGACACGCCGCCACGCAGCGCGCAGTCGTCCATCGAACTGCTCGACGCCACCTTCGCCAGGCTGGGCAAGGGCCGCATCGCCAGCCTGATCGGCCGCTACTACGCCATGGACCGCGACAACCGCTGGGACCGCGTCAGCGCCGCCTATAACCTGATCGTCGACAGCGCTGCCGAATACACCGCCGACACCGCCCTGGCCGGCCTGGAAGCGGCCTATGCCCGCGACGAGAGCGACGAGTTCGTCAAGGCCACGCGCATCGGTGAAGCCGTCAAGGTCGAAGACGGCGACGCGGTGATTTTCATGAACTTCCGCGCCGACCGCGCTCGCGAACTTTCGCGCGTGTTCGTCGAAGCCGACTTCAACGAATTCCCGCGTGCCCGCCTGCCAAAACTGGCCGCCTACATCGGCCTGACCCAGTACTCGGCGAAAATCCCGGCCCCCGCCGCCTTCGCCCCGGCCAGCCTGAACAACGTACTGGGCGAGTACCTGGCGAAAAACGGCAAGACCCAGCTGCGCATCGCCGAAACCGAGAAGTACGCCCACGTCACTTTCTTCTTCTCCGGTGGCCGCGAGGAACCGTTCGAAGGCGAAGAGCGCATCCTGATTCCGTCGCCGAAAGTCGCCACCTACGACCTGCAGCCGGAAATGAGCGCACCGGAAGTGACCGACCGCATCATCGAGGCCATCGAGCAGCAGCGTTATGACGTGATCGTGGTCAACTACGCCAATGGCGACATGGTTGGCCACACTGGCGTGTTCGAAGCTGCGGTCAAGGCCGTCGAAGCCCTGGATACCTGCGTTGGCCGCATCGTTGAAGCCTTGGACAAAGTCGGCGGCGAAGCGCTGATCACGGCTGACCACGGCAACGTCGAGCAGATGGAAGACGAGTGCACTGGCCAGGCGCACACCGCGCACACCACCGAGCCGGTACCGTTCATTTATGTGGGCAAGCGCAATGTGAAAGTGCGGGATGGCGGTGTGCTGGCTGATGTGGCGCCGACCATGCTGAAGCTGCTGGGGCTGGAGAAGCCGGTGGAAATGACCGGCACATCCATCCTGGTTGACCCCTGATTCTGTGTATTGGGGCCGCTCTGCGGCCCTTCGCGGGCACGCCCGCTCCCACAGGATCGGCGGTACAGCCTGCTTTTGTGGGAGCGGGCGTGCCCGCGAAGGGCTGCAGCGCAGCCCCAATAACACATGAATTCCAGACAAACGCCCCTCTGCACCCGCAGCGAGGCGTTTTTTTTGCCCGCCCGCGCGGGCATACTAGGCCAGTCTCCATCCTTGGTACGCCAAACCCCATGCTTCGCGCCCTGATCCTCCTAGCCCTGTCTTGCCTGCTCAGCCCGGCCTTTGCCGATGAGCGTGCGCAGACCCAGCAGCAACTGGACGCCACCCGCCAGGACATTGCCGAGCTCAAGAAGACGCTGGGCAAGCTCCAGGAAGAAAAGGCCGGTGTGCAAAAGGACCTCAAAGCCACCGAGACCGATATCGGCAACCTCGAAAAGCAGGTGGAGGCCCTGCAGCAAGAACTAAAAAAGACCGAGGGCGAGCTGGAGCGCCTTGATTCCGAGAAAAAAAAACTCCAGAGCGCCCGCGTTGAACAACAGCGACTGATCGCCATCCAGGCCCGCTCGGCCTACCAGAACGGCCGTGAGGAATACCTCAAGCTGCTGCTCAACCAGCAGAACCCCGAAAAGTTCGCCCGTACCCTCACCTACTACGACTACCTGAGCAAGGCGCGCCTGGAGCAACTGCGCACCTTCAACGAGACCCTGCGCCAGTTGGCCAACGTCGAACAGGAAATCGCCACCCAGCAGCAACAGTTGCTGGCCCAGCGCGCCGACCTCGACAGCCGCCGACAGGCTCTGGAAACCGAGCGGGGCAAGCGCCAGCAGGTACTGGCCAAGCTCAACAGCGACATGAAGGACCGCGACCAGAAGCTGCAATCGCGCGAGCAGGACCAGGCCGACCTGTCCAAAGTTCTCAAGACCATCGAGGAAACCCTCGCCCGCCAGGCCCGCGAGGCCGAAGAAGCGCGCAAGAAGGCCCTGCTGGCCCAGCAGGAAGCGGAAAAACGACGCCAGCAGGAAGCCCTGGCCGCCGCTGCCGCCCGCGAACAGGCCCGCGAACCGGTGGAACCACCGAAAAAGGCCCGCACCACCCTGGGCCCGATGGTTTCCAGCGATGGCGTCAGCTACGGTGGCGCATTTTCTGCCGCTCGGGGAAAACTTCCCTGGCCAGTCAATGGTCGATTGCTGGCACGCTTCGGTGATGCCCGTGGCAGCGATGCACGTGCCAAGTGGGACGGGGTGATGATCAGCGCCAACCCCGGCACCCAGGTACGAGCCGTGCATGGCGGGCGCGTCGTGTTCGCCGACTGGTTGCGCGGTGCCGGGCTTCTGGTCATTCTCGACCATGGCAACGGTTACCTGAGCCTGTACGGCCATAACCAGAGCCTGCTCAAGAGCGCCGGTGATATCGTCAAGGCCGGCGAAGCCATTTCCACCGTTGGCGACAGCGGCGGCCAGGACGCTGCCGGCTTGTATTTCGCCATCCGCCAGCAGGGCCGGCCTACCGACCCTTCACAGTGGTGCCGGGGCTAGTCAAATTTCTACGGGGTAGCCACGGGCTGCCCCGATGCTCCCCAGGGAGCGCTTACAGGATCAGGAGTTCGTTCGACATGCTGCACTCGCCTCGTCTCACCCAGCTGGCCCTGTCCATCGCCCTGGCGATCGGCGCGCCCCTGGCCATTGCCGCAGAGCCGGCCAAGCCGGCCGCAGTAGCGGCCACCGAGGTGACCGCCAAGGCGCCACTGCCGCTTGAAGAGCTGCGCACCTTCGCCGAAGTCATGGACCGCATCAAGGCGGCCTATGTGGAGCCGGTGGATGACAAGACCCTGCTGGAAAATGCCATCAAGGGCATGCTCAGCAACCTGGACCCGCACTCGGCCTACCTCGGCCCCGAGGACTTCCAGGAACTGCAGGAAAGCACCAGCGGCGAGTTCGGCGGGCTGGGCATCGAAGTGGGCCAGGAGGACGGCTTCATCAAGGTGGTCTCGCCGATCGATGACACCCCGGCCTCGCGTGCCGGCGTGCAGGCAGGCGACCTGATCGTCAAGATCAACGGCGCCCCGACCCGTGGCCAGACCATGACCGAAGCGGTCGACAAGATGCGCGGCAAGGTCGGCGAGAAAATCACCCTGACCCTGGTACGTGACGGCGGCAACCCCTTCGACGTGACCCTTGCCCGTGCGGTCATCCAGGTCAAGAGCGTGAAGAGCCAGCTGCTGGAGAACGACTACGGCTACATCCGTATCACCCAGTTCCAGGTCAAGACCGGCGACGAAGTCGGCAAGGCCCTGGCCAAGCTGCGCAAGGACAACGGCAAGAAGCTGCGTGGTGTGGTACTGGACCTGCGCAACAACCCCGGTGGCGTGCTGCAGTCGGCGGTGGAAGTGGCCGACCACTTCCTGACCAAGGGCCTGATCGTCTACACCAAGGGCCGCATCGCCAACTCCGAGCTGCGCTTCTCGGCCGACCCGGCCGACGCCAGCGCCGGCGTGCCACTGGTAGTGCTGATCAACGGCGGCAGCGCCTCGGCCTCGGAAATTGTCGCCGGCGCCCTGCAAGACCAGAAACGCGCGGTGCTGATGGGTACCGACAGCTTCGGCAAAGGCTCGGTGCAGACCGTGCTGCCACTGGCCAACGACCGTGCGCTGAAGCTCACCACCGCGCTGTACTTCACCCCTAATGGCCGCTCGATCCAGGCCCAGGGCATCGTCCCCGACATCGAAGTGCGCCCGGCCAAGCTCACCGCCGAAGCCGACACCGACAACTTCAAGGAAGCCGACCTGCAGGGCCACCTGGGCAACGGCAACGGCGGCGCCGACCGCCCGACCGGCAGCGGCAAGCGCAAGGAGCGTCCACAGGATGACGACTTCCAGCTGAGCCAGGCCCTGAGCCTGCTCAAGGGCCTGAACATCACCAAGGGCGACTGACCCACCCCATGCGTTATCTGCTGTGTCTGTTGTTCTGCCTGTTGGCCGGGGTCGCGCAAGCGGCGCCGGCCGGCAAGGCCTACATGAGCATCATCATCGACGACCTGGGCCAGAGCCCCGAGCGTGACAGCCGCACCCTGGCCCTGCCCGGGCCGGTGACCATGGCGATCATGCCTGATACCCCACATGCCACCGACTTCGCTCGCCAGGCACACAAGGCCGGCAAGACGGTAATCCTGCACATGCCCATGGACCCGGCCACCGGGCCCTATGCCTGGCATCCTGGCCTACCCATCGAGGAGCTGGCCAGGCGCCTGGACAGCGCCTTGCTCAAGGTGCCCTACGCCGCCGGCATCAACAACCACATGGGCAGCCGCATGACCGCGCAGCGCGAACCCATGGACTGGCTGATGGGCGAATTGCAGCGGCGCCATCTGTTCTTCGTCGACAGCCGCACCAGCGCCGCCACCGTGGCCGCAGCCGAAGCCCAGCGCATCGGCCTGGCCCACGTTTCGCGCGATGTGTTCCTTGACGACGTGCGCACCACCGAGGCGATTACGCAGCAGTTTCAGCAAGCCATTGCCACGGCCCGCAAGCAAGGCTCGGCAGTGCTGATCGGGCATCCTTACCCGCAGACGCTGGAAGTGCTGGAGCGCGAACTGCCACGGCTCAACGGCCAAGGTGTCATCTTGATCAAGCTGTCGCAGATGATCGCCGAGCGGAGTAACCAGGCAATGCCGGCACATGGCAAGCATGGCCGCTACAGCAACCGCTGAGCAGGCCCTTCAACTATGTACCGCCAAGCGCATCGGTAGCACCTTCACCCTTCGTCCTCCATCCCATGGAGGTACGACATGCATAACCCCTTACTCCTGGCCACACTGGGCCTGACACTCTTCAGCAACCTGGCCAATGCCAACGACACCACGCCTCCTCCCGCAGCACCACTTGCCCTGCACAACAGCGCTGGCCAGAACTCGCAGTGGACAGGCGTTGGCCGGCTGATCTGGAAAAACCGACATTGCATCGGCACCTTGCTGGACAGCCGTGATGACACCCACGGTACAAGTGGGCCGGCCTACATACTGACAGCCGGCCACTGCGCTGGCGGTGTCAATGGCAAGGTCATTGTCGACCAGCCGATTACCGGCAGCATTGCCTTCAATTATTTTGTCTATACACAAGACCAGCACCACACCGTGCCGTTGAAACGAACGGTATGGAGCAGCCTGCAAGGTGCCGACCTGGCGCTTCTGGAACTGGAGGCCACCCTTGAGGAGCTGCTGGCACAAGGCATCACGCCACTCAAGCTGGGCCGCTCCGCGGCATCGGGCAGCGCGGTTCAGGTAATCGGCGAACCCAGCTCAATCGGCAAAGGCCTGCGCTTGTCCACCTGCACGGAGCGCTTCCACAGTACATCCAGTGTCGGCAACTGGGTGTGGCGCAACGTCAGGCGTAACGATTGCCAAGGCCTGGATGAGGGGGCCTCCGGCAGCCCGGTCATCGACACCGCCAGCAATCGCCTGGTCAGCATTGCCAACAGCCTGCATGACAACGAGGTCGGTGCAATCCCGGTCCAACGCCTTCATGGCTGCTTCAGTGCAGGCCGTGCAGACCTCGATCTGGAAGATTGCCAGTTGCTGCCGGGCTTTCAACTCGAGCCGCAGGGCAACAGCTTCAAAACACTGACCAAGGACCGAGGCTTGGCCGATGAGCCCCTCGAGCCTGCGCGCTGGGGCTTCCAGTTCCTGATCGATACACCGCGCTACCGCTACAAAACCAGCACAGACGCACTCGCATGCGAAGACCCGGTTGGCTACAGCGGCACCCTCCCTTCAAGCGAAGCCATGATCAACGACCCGATCGGCCCCGAGCCCGGTACTCACTACTTGTGCCTGGTCGGCGTACAGTCGCCAGAGCAGTTACCTTCTCGTGCGCTCATGGCCAATAGCCTGAGCATCAAGGTGGAGCTGCTACCACCTGGCAAACCCTTGGCTCAGGTGATGACTGAACACTTGCCTGACGGTGGCGCCCGGATCAGTTGGTTGCGCGATCCTGATGTGGTGTTCTACCGGGTAAAACGTGGTGCACCGGCAACGACAGATTGCAATGATCCGTCAGGCTATCGCCTGTTGCGCGCACAAAGCCGCGATCTCCCGGGTTCGGCCCTGCCCTTGAAGCTATGCAGCGTCGCCATCGATGTGATTGGGCAGAGTTCCGAGTTCCGTACGGATCTGGTTCAAGCCGTGGCACCGTAACAGGCTGCCCGAGCCTGCCGTACCCGGGCATGAATGCCAGGTTCGGCAGGCCGGCTCCCGTCTTGTTACCGGGCCGGTCAATGGAACGGAATGATCCCCCGCGCTTGCTCCAGCGTCAGCCTGCCCCGGTGGAGCCGCTGCCCTGCGCTCGCAGCGAGGCGGCTGCTCATGCGACGTTGGCTCCAGGTCTTGAGGTGGCCGGTAAGGAAATCCTCGGCGAAGTCGTCAGGCGAGCGGAAATGGAAATGCGCAGCCCACAGATTTCGTTTGCTTGGCAGGCGCAGCACCCGATATTCGTCAAACGCACTACCATCCTGCATGGTACGCCGCTCATTGTATTCAACCGTGATCAGCTTCTTTGCGTGCAGGAAGCGCAAGGCTTCAGCGGAGGGATAATGGGTGTCGGTATATAGGGTGGTGAGTTGGAGCTCTTTCTCCGCAGCCAAAGCATCCGCCTCGCGCTCCAGGGTCCTGAGCAGCGTGTCGTTGCCACCGGCATCACGCAGCGTGCTTGCTGCCTGATCCAGTTTGCCCAGCTGTTGGTCGAACAAACGAGCGAGCAAGGTACCCTTGATATCGTTGTCGACATACGACTTGGCCTTCACCCGCAACGCATTGCTCTCGTCCAGCAGTGACTGCACCCACATGGCCAGGTCACTTGGGGGCGCTTCGTCAGCCGCCGAAGGCTGCTCAGCCTCGCGCTGGCGCCACTCGCCCTCTATTCGTTCGAACGTGGCCAGCACGGTTTCGCTGACCGCCTCACGCACCTCGAGCAGGCGCTGCCCCTGCACTTCGATCTCGGTTCCGATCATTAGCTGGCCCTGAGCATTGCGCACTAGCCGCTGCGTCGCGCTGGACGCCTTGTAAGGCGAAGACCTGGCAGGCACGCTGGGGTCATCCTGCTCCCGAGCCGCCTCGACCAGACGGCTGCCCGCATCCAGCTTGAGCTTGCCGAGATGCTCGCGGTAGCGATCGATCATCGTCGGCTCGATCAACACCCCGCCTTCCTTGCGAATACGGTCGCTGTCGAGCAGCGCAGCACTGTATTCATCCCAGGCTTCCTGCAGGATGACGATCCGGTCCTGCGCCGACAGGTTGGCGAAGTCCAGCTCGCCATGAGCTTCAGCGGCGTTGCGCAGACTCAGGCTGGCCAGCTCCTCCCTGTAACCGGCAAGCACGTTTTGCCCGGACTCACTGTCAAGGTGCAAGGCCAGGTCAGCCAGGTTCAATACCTGGTGGAAACGCAGCTGAACCGTGGAGACGTTGCGCCGGGCAATCAGTTGCGCAACGGTACGCACAGGTTCATCCGAGATACCGCTGATCGCGAAATCGTCTGCAGTATCAGCCAACAACTGGTCGAGATCCTCGAACCCTACGAGTATGCGCTCCTGCAGGCCGACAACCTTTTCCAGCCTGAGGCGGAACGTCTGATACAGCTCAGCGACTTCGGCGACTGGCTGCCCATCCAGAGCCTTTTGCATTTCGACCAATTTGGGGTAATCCACCAGGTCCCAGAGCTCATCGATGATGAAGTCGCTATTGCGGATAAGTCCCTCCCGTGCAGTTGTCTCGTATTGTGGAAGCACATCATCCCAGTTGCCCTTCTGCCGCTCGTTGGCATATTTGGGTTCTTTGATGGTCGCCAGTAAAGGGAGTGTTGCCCTTTCAGCGCTGACAGCGGCCTCCAACTGCTGTATCGCCCGGTCCCTCTGCTGGAGGCTATCCACCTCCAGAGCGGTTATGCGCTCATCGTAGCGCTGCAGCAGAGCTCTCAAACGGGCAGCTTCGTCTCCCTCCGGCAGCGACGATTGGGTTGCGGCTGCCTTGGCTCTGAGCGCCTTCAAAGCGTCGAGCTTTTTCTTCGAGTCGAGCGATTTCGCGGCCATGCTGCCGAATTGCTCTCTTGCCCGGTTGACCTGTTGATCTAGCTGGTTGATTTTCTGATGCAATTCGCGGAAGCGCTTTGCCAGCCGGGCGCGGGCAGAGTTTTGCGGCATACCACCGGCCAGACGAAGTGTCGTATCAACCCGCCAGACGCTATCGGTAAAACTCAGCCAGGGCCCTGGGGTTCCTTTGGAGCCGACCACCCGCACACCACCTGGCAACTGCTCCACGCGGTAGACGTCACCAGCCAAAGCCACGTAATAGTTGTCGTCGATGCGGTACAAGCCCTCCATGTTTCCGTCACCCAACGGTTTGATGCCATTGAGCGACACACTGGAACGCATGGCCAGCAGGGCTTTGCGCTGGGCGTGTGGCAACCAGTTGAAGCCACTCTGGCCACGCCAGCTAAAATCAAGCCAGCTGCTGGGCAGCGCTTCACCAGCAACCTGCGCCTGCTCCACCGGGGCGACAGTAACCTCGGCAAAGGCCCCGCGCTGCGGCGCAGGCCCTTCCACAGCTGCCGCGCCAGGCAGTTCATGGCTGGGAACTTTGCGTCGGGGTTGCCTGGCATGCAACAACACCATGCTCAAATTCAGCATCAGATCGGCAGCGGCAGCCGCACGATCAAACTCATCGTCGCGCTCAAGGGCGTCAAGGTCGTGCTCCAAGGAAGCCAGCAGTTGTACCAGCCAGGCCACGGATGCCACCGGCCCACGAAGCGCCAAGGTCACGACATCGAACAATAGCCATGCGCCCTCGCACAGGGTCTGCCAGCGGCTCTCGGCATTGGATACAGACTGCTCTTCGGCGACACTTACCAGCAGATCGCGGTTCGCCCCGTAAAACTTCTCGTCGATGTTGTTACGCCAATAGGTGATGGCCAGCTGGGCCGGTGCCGGGCGTGTGGGATTGACGTAGGGGTCGATGCCGATAACCCTGATGTGGGGTTCGCTGAAACCACCATGGTCATATACCGACCGGACGCTCGGATCCATCCAGTCGAGAATGCTGTCCTGCAGGATCACCGACTCGCGCACATGTTCGAGCAAGGCCGACAGGCTGGCATATTCACGAAGCGTGTCCTGGCTGAACAAAGGGCGGTAAAGCAGTACCAGCGAGGGTTCTGCGCAGTACAGAATGTACATGCACCGGACTTCGTCCGTTTTCGCAGAGGTTGCGCTGCGCTTGAACGCCAACGGAATCAACATCATTCGCGGCGTGCTCGGGTCGACATGACCGGCACAGAAGTCGACCACGCATTGCAGCCCAGGCTCTGTGACCTTTGCGTCAAGCTTGGCAGTGATCGCACTGGCGAGCAGAGCGGCACGCCATTCCCCACCCAACCGCCTGACCCGGTCCGCGCGAGTGGCCGGATCGTCCAGCTGCGCGGCGACATAGGCTGGATAGTGGCTTCCGATATCCACCTTGGTGACCAGTGCCTTGGCTGACTCGGCATTCAACCATGCCGGCACATCCCCGCCGCTGCGAAGGTAAACCCGCTTGATGCTCGCCCCCTTGAGGGAGGCGAGGTTACCGATGGCGAACTCGGTGAGCGTCTTGCTGCCAGCGAAAGCGAGCGGCTCACCACCGCCAGCACCTGTTGCCGCCCCTCCCGGCACCCCGCGGGCGAGGTAAAGGTCGAACATCAGCTCATCCGGTGAGATGTCAGCCGCATGGTCCTCGCGGATTTGTGCAATCAGCCGCCGGCGAGCGTAATCGGTCAACGGCTGAATGCCATCCAGTGCCGCGATGCCGCCCGAGTCGAGTTGATATAGCGCGATCTGCAGCAACGCAGCCCTGCACGCAAAGCTGTCCCGTGCATGGCTATCCCGCAAACCCGGAGGTGGTTGTACTGCCGGGGTTTCGTCCTGGTAGGCCTCGAACCAGGGCGAAGGATCGCTCAGTTGGGCGAAACGCTGCTCAAGGGCCGAAACGTCTTTGATTTCGCAATAGCGGGCTTGCTCGATTCTCTGAAACAGCGTCTCGAGCAAGAGCGAGACCTGCTGGGCGAAAACGTTGCCTTGGGCCGGATGACGTTGCCAACTCATTTGTTCGAAGGCATAGGCTTGCGCCAGTTCGTCACGCAACGCCAGGCCAAACGCAGTCAACGAATCGAAGCTGCGCACCGCGCCCGAAGGCGCGCACCACAGGACAACCTCGCGCTCGTCCCACTCACCACAAATCAGCATCTGGCATTGCATCTGGGCATACTGCAGTGACGCACTGGTCAGATGCGTCTGGACGACGTACACCGGGGGCTGGTCGTCACCGCCGTGCAGCAGCCCACGGATACACGCCTGCTCCTGCGGATCCAGTCCTTGCAAGGGCAGCCCGCGCAGCAGGGCGGTCTTGAGCAGCAACTGCAACCAGCTGTCGCGACTGACTGCTGCGTTGCCCGTGCCCCGCCAATACTCGAGCTGGGCCTCGCAGAAACGTTGTGGAAGCTCCTCTACCAGCTGATTGAGGGCGGATGACAAGCCTGACAACTGACGGGTATCGAAATCACTCGTCGAGCCGGCGAAACGATAGCCGCCAGTCAACCCGAGGTTGAAATGGCGGCCATCAGCCAGTGGCTCGAGACTCAGCGGCTGCGGGTCGAGCAAGGCTTGCAGAACCCGGTCCACCAAGGGGCCGGTGGTCCAATAGTTGGTGTAGGGCTCCGGGCTGTCCAGCGTCAGCGGGTCAGCCGTTGTCAGGGCAGGGGTAACGTAGGCCAACCATGGCAATTCTGCCAGCAACACGCGCAGCAGCTGTGCACTGGCGACCTGGCGCAGGGTCGGCCGATCGTCGAACTGCCTGGCAACGGCCTGCCTGAAATCAAAGACTGGAACCTGGTTACGGGTCATGCTGGGTGCCTCCGCCTCGAAAAACGGTAGGCTGTGGCAAGCAGGCCCGTTACCCGCACTACATATTGCTCAAAAAAAAGGCCTTGCTCTTTCGGGCAAGGCCTTTTCTTCAATTCACCAGTATCAGCTGTATACACGCCCCAGTAACTGGCGGTGGCTTTCGAACTGGTCCAGCACGTCACGCACGATCTGCTCCGGTGCAAAGCCCATCAGATCGTACTCCTGGCTACCATCGTGCAAGTACACCTCGGCTCGATAGAAGCGCTGACGGACTTCCGGCTCACCTTCCACCGGTGCTTCGCTCGGCGCCGCCAGGTAGCCGTCCAGGCTCACTTCGTAGACGAACGGGTTGCCCTCTTCCATCATCACCCGCAGGCCCATCATGTTGCGCGACTGGCCAACACGGGTTTCCACCTCGAAGCCCAGGGTCTGCAACTGCGCGGCGGCCTCTTTAAGCGCCGGGCTGACATGCCGGTCCATGAACCGCTGTACCACGGCCTGGGTCGGCTGCAGTTCCAGCTGGGTCAGGCGCTCACTGAAGCCGCGACGGCCACGGGCGGCCAGCTCGGCACGCTCCTGCTCGACCACCACGTCCTGTTTCATCGCCTTGTACAGGCCGAACATGAACAGCACCAGCACCACCGAGAACGGCAGCCCCGCCAGTACCACCATGGTCTGCATGGCCTCGAAGTTACCGGCGAACAGCAGGCCGATGGTGACCAGGGTGATGACCACCGACCAGAACACCACCATCCAGTGCGGGGCGTCTTCGTCCACCTTGCCGCCCTTGCAGGAGAGGTTGGCCATCATCACCGCGCCAGAGTCGGCCGGGGTGAGGAACAGGACGAAGCCGACGAACACCGCCACACCGATCACGATCTTGGCAGCCGGGAAATATTCCAACAGCTGGTAGATCGACATCGACGGCTGTTCCAGCGCAGTCTTGCCCAGTTCCACCGCGCCCTGGTTGATTACCAGGTCCAGCGCCGTGTTGCCGAAGATTGACAACCAGGCCAGGGTAAAGCCCAGCGGGATCAGCAACACGCCGCTGACCAGTTGACGCACGGTGCGGCCCTTGGAGATACGGGCAATGAACATGCCGACGAACGGGCCCCAGGAAATCCACCAGGCCCAGTAGAACACGGTCCACAGGCCCAGCCAGCGCTCGGACTTGCCGGCTTCGCCTTCATATACGTAGAGGTCGAAGGTTTTCAGCACGATGCCGTTGAGGTAGTCGCCGATGTTCTGCACGAAGGCATTGAGCAGGTGCAGGGTTTCGCCGCCCAGCAGGACGAAGATCAACAGGCCGCTGAACAACACGATGTTCAGGTTGGACAAGCGGCGAATGCCGTTTTCCACACCCGACACCGCCGCCACGGTGGCCACGCCGGCCATGACCAGGATCACCACCAGCAGGTTGGTCTTGCTGTGGTCCATGCCGAACAGGTATTCCAGGCCGGAGGCCACCTGCATCGAGCCGATGCCCAGGTTGGTCACCAGGCCCAGCAGGGTGACGAACATGCCGAAGATGTCCACGGCGTTGCCGGCGGCACCCTTGACCCAACGCTCGCCTACCAGCGGGTACAACGCCGAGCGCAGGGCCAGCGGCTGGTTATGACGGTAGGCGAAGTAACCCACGGCCAGGCCGACCAGGGCGTAGATCGCCCAGCCGTGCAGGCCCCAGTGCAGGAAGGTCAGCTGCAGGCCCTGGCGCGCGGCGTCGAGGCTGGCAGAGGTGCCTTCCGGTGGGTTGAAGTAGTGGTCCAGCGGTTCGGAGGCGCCAAAGTACAGCAGCGAAATACCGATACCGGAGGAGAACAGCATGCCGGCCCAGGCGCCATAGCTGAAATCGGGCTGGTCATCCTTGCCGCCAAGCTTGAGCTTGCCGTAGTCGGAGAAGGCCAGGTAGATGACGAACAGCAGGTAACCGCCGATTACCAGCATGTAGTACCAGCCAAAGGTGCGGGTCAGCCATTTCTGGGCCACGCCCAGCACCTGGCCGGCGGTTTCGGGTACAGCGATAAGCAAGGCAGTCAGAACGAGGATCATCAGCGCGGAGGTGAAGAACACCACGCGGTTGACCCGTACCCTCTCGGCCGGAGGGTTGGTAAGTGAGGCAGAACTCATTGCACGAATGCTCCGGGCAGTGCAGCTGTGGAGGCTAATCAGTCTTTCCCGAGCAATTGGTGGAATATCCCCACTGCATCAGGTGTTATAAAAGCACCCTTGGAAACCGTGATCCCGAATCGATACGTTGCAAAAAACAGACAGGTGGCCTGCTGAAAATGCCACGCCTCAGCCGAGGTGCGCGCATTCGTCACAGATCACCCCGCCCGCTCCAAGGGCCCGCCGCAGGGTAGATGACCGTACGGCAGAATCTGCATTTCGCATCGCTCATGCCCGTCAACGCCTTGTATTCCGGGGGTTACGCGATTTCCTGGGGTGTCAACTCGTGCCTTTTCGACCGCCTGAAAAACTGTCAATGGCACAAATTGTCGCAGAGCTTATTCTTTATTGATTGAACGTTCAATCAAAACAAAATAGACTGGCCTTCGCCGAGTCAGCCGCCCGTCGTCTGCTCGCAGGCCTGAGGAGATAGCAAGATGCCCAAGGTCGGTATGCAACCCATCCGCCGCCAGCAGTTGATCGAAGCCACATTGCAGGCGGTCGATCAGGTCGGACTGGGTGACGCCAGCATTGCGCTGATTGCCCGTTTGGCCGGTGTGTCGAACGGCATCATCAGTCACTACTTTCGGGACAAGAACGGCCTGATCGCAGCGACGATGGGTTACATCATGAACATGCTCAACGAAGGTGTCAGAGCACGTCGCCAGGCCCTGACGGACGACAGCCCGCGCGCTCACCTGAAAGTGATCATCGAGGGCAACTTCGATGCCAGCCAGGTGAACGGCCCGGCGATGAAAACCTGGTTGGCCTTCTGGGCTTCCAGCATGCACCAGCCCGATTTGCACAGGTTGCAGCGGATCAACGACCACCGCTTGTATTCCAACCTGTGCTGCCAGTTCCGCCGCGCCCTGCCGCTCTACCATGCGCGCAAGGCCGCCCGCGGCCTGGCGGCTCTGATCGACGGCTTGTGGCTGCGTGGCGCCCTGTCGGGTGATGCATTCGACACCGACCAGGCGATACGGATTGCTTACGAATACATGGATCTACAACTGGCTAAACAGCACACCCTGGGTACAAACGACCAGGCCGCTGAACAACCGCGCACGGCCCTTGCCAACCCGGCAGGAGCGTGACGCGCAAGCCAAACCACACACTGCACTTGCGAGGACACTATGGCCCGTTTCGGAACGCAAAAACTCTACATTGATGGCGCTTACGTCGACGCTGGCAGCGATGCCACCTTCGAAGCCATCAACCCGGCCACCGGCGAAGTCCTCGCCCACGTGCAACGTGCCACCGCGGCTGACGTCGAGAAGGCCGTCGAAAGCGCCGAGCGTGGCCAGAAAATCTGGGCCGCGATGACCGCCATGCAGCGTTCGCGCATCCTGCGCCGCGCCGTCGAGATCCTGCGCGAGCGCAACGACGAGCTGGCCATGCTGGAAACCCTGGACACCGGCAAGTCGTACTCTGAAACCCGTTACGTCGACATCGTCACCGGCGCCGACGTGCTGGAGTACTATGCTGGCCTGGTACCGGCCATCGAAGGCGAGCAGATCCCGCTGCGTGAATCGTCCTTCGTCTATACCCGCCGCGAGCCGCTGGGCGTAACCGCCGGTATCGGCGCCTGGAACTACCCGATCCAGATCGCCCTGTGGAAATCCGCCCCGGCCCTGGCCGCCGGCAACGCGATGATCTTCAAGCCGTCGGAAGTCACCTCGCTGACCACCCTGAAACTGGCCGAGATCTACACCGAAGCCGGCCTGCCGAACGGCGTGTTCAACGTCCTGACCGGCAGCGGCCGCGAAGTCGGCACCTGGCTGACCGAGCACCCACGTATCGAAAAAGTCTCCTTCACCGGCGGCACCACCACCGGCAAGAAGGTCATGGCCAGCGCCTCGAGCTCGTCGCTCAAGGAAGTCACCATGGAACTGGGCGGCAAGTCGCCACTGATCATCTGCGCCGACGCCGACCTGGACAAGGCCGCCGACATCGCCATGATGGCCAACTTCTATAGCTCGGGCCAGGTCTGCACCAACGGCACCCGCGTGTTCATCCCGGCTGAAATGAAGGCTGCCTTCGAAGCCAAGATCGTCGAGCGTGTTGCCCGCATCCGCGCTGGCAACCCGGAAGACGAAAACACCAACTTCGGCCCGCTGGTCAGCTTCCAGCACATGGAAAGCGTGCTTGGCTACATCGCCAAGGGCAAGGAAGAAGGTGCCCGCGTACTGTGCGGTGGCGAGCGCCTGACCGCCGGTGATTTCGCCAAGGGCGCGTTCGTGGCCCCGACCGTGTTCACCGACTGCACCGACGACATGACCATCGTCAAGGAAGAGATCTTCGGCCCGGTGATGAGCATCCTCACCTACGAAACCGAAGAAGAAGTGATCCGCCGTGCCAACGACACCGAATACGGCCTGGCCGCCGGTGTCTGCACCAACGACATCACCCGCGCCCACCGCATCATCCACAAGCTGGAAGCCGGTATCTGCTGGATCAACGCCTGGGGCGAATCGCCGGCCGAAATGCCGGTCGGTGGCTACAAGCAGTCGGGTGTCGGCCGTGAGAACGGCATCAGCTCGCTGGCTCAATACACTCGCATCAAGTCGGTCCAGGTCGAGCTGGGCGGCTACAACTCGGTTTTCTGAACCCTGTCTAGCCCCGCCCGTGCCGCTGCGCACGGGCGTTCCCGCTCCCTGATCACCGCCAACACGAGGGTACTTTCATGTCCCAAGAATTCGATTACATCATCGTCGGTGCCGGCTCGGCCGGTAACACCCTGGCGACCCGCCTGACCGAAGATGCCGGCGTCACCGTACTGCTGCTGGAAGCCGGTGGCCCCGACTACCGCTTCGACTTCCGTACCCAGATGCCGGCCGCCCTGGCCTTCCCGCTACAGGGTCGCCGCTACAACTGGGCCTACGAAACCGACCCGGAGCCGTACATGGACGGCCGCCGCATGGAATGTGGCCGCGGCAAGGGCCTGGGCGGCTCGTCGCTGATCAACGGCATGTGCTACATCCGCGGTAACGCCATGGACTTCGACGGCTGGGCAGAACTGCCAGGCCTGGAAGACTGGACCTATCTGGACTGCCTGCCGTACTTCCGTAAAGCCGAGACCCGCGACATCGGCCCGAACGACTATCACGGCGGCGAAGGTCCGGTCAGCGTGACCACGCCAAAAGCGGGCAACAACCCACTGTTCCACGCCATGGTCGAAGCCGGCGTGCAGGCCGGTTACCCGCGCACCGAAGACCTCAATGGGTACCAGCAGGAAGGCTTCGGTCCCATGGACCGTACCGTGACCAAGAACGGCCGCCGTTCCAGCACCGCTCGTGGCTACCTGGACCAGGCAAAGAAGCGCCCGAACCTGACCATCGTCACCCACGCCCTGACCGACCGTGTGCTGTTCGACGGCAAGCGCGCAATTGGCGTGACCTACCTGGTCGGCGACAGCGAAGAACGCGTTGAAGCCCGTGCCCGCAAGGAAGTCATCGTCAGCTCGGGCGCCATCGCTTCGCCGCAGCTGCTGCAGCGCTCCGGCGTCGGCCCGCGCGCCCTGCTGGAAAGCCTCGACATCCCGGTGGTGCACGACTTGCCGGGCGTGGGCGAAAACCTTCAGGACCACCTGGAACTGTACCTGCAGTACGCCTGCACCCAGCCGGTGTCGCTGTACCCGTCGCTGCTGTGGTGGAACCAGCCGGCCATCGGTGCCGAGTGGATGTTCAACGGCACCGGCATCGGCGCCAGCAACCAGTTCGAGGCCGGTGGTTTCATTCGCACCCGCCCTGAATTCAAGTGGCCGAACATCCAGTACCACTTCCTGCCGGTGGCCATCAACTACAACGGCTCCAATGGCGTGAAGGAACACGGCTTCCAGGCGCACATGGGCTCCATGCGCTCGCCTGCCCGCGGCCGCATCCAGGTCAAGTCGAAGGACCCGCGCCAACACCCGAGCATCCTGTTCAACTACATGTCCACCGAACAGGACTGGCAGGAATTCCGGGACGGCATCCGTCTGACCCGCGAAATCATGGCCCAGCCGGCACTGGACCCGTACCGTGGCCGCGAGATCAGCCCGGGCGCACACGTGCAAACCGATGAAGAACTGGACAAGTTCATCCGCGAGCACGCCGAAACCGCCTTCCACCCGTCCTGCTCGTGCAAGATGGGCACCGACGACATGGCGGTGGTCGACGGCGAAGGCCGTGTGCATGGCATGAAGGGCCTGCGCGTGGTCGATGCGTCGATCATGCCGCTGATCATTACCGGTAACCTCAACGCCACCACGATCATGATCGCCGAGAAAATCTCGGACAAGATCCGTGGCCGCAAACCGCTGCCGCGCAGCACCGCCAAGTACTATGTGGCGGGTGATGCACCGGTGAAGGGCAAGCCGATGCGTGAAGTGAAACAGGCGTAAGCCTGCACTGGCCTCTTCGCGGGCGCGCCCGCTCCCACAGGTATTGCATCGCCAGCAGGCCTTGCGATATCCCTGTGGGAGCGGGCAAGCCCGCGAAGAGGCCCGCATAGGCAACACATCAAAAGGCACCCACCGCGGTGCCTTTTTTTCATCTGCAGAAACGCTTTACAGCCTGCCAATTCATCAGGTTAGAATCATTTGGCACGCGACCTGCTAGCGTCATGCTATCAAGTCCCCTCCCCCCTGCGGTCCCCGGAGTACCTGCCTTTGGATGCAAGCACCATCAACAGCCTGTTCCTGATCGGCGCATTGCTGGTGGGTGCAAGTATCCTGGTCAGCTCGCTGTCGTCGCGCCTGGGCATCCCTATTCTGGTCATCATCCTCGCCGTCGGCATGGTCGCCGGTGTGGATGGTGGCGGCATCATCTTCAACAACTACCCCACCGCCTACCTGGTGGGCAACCTGGCACTGGCCGTGATCCTGCTCGACGGTGGCCTGCGCACACGGGTGGCAAGCTTTCGCGTGGCGCTGTGGCCAGCGCTGTCGCTAGCCACGGTCGGGGTAATGATCACCACCGCCCTCACCGGCCTGGTTGCCGCCTGGCTGTTCAACCTCAGCCTGATCCAGGGCCTGCTGATCGGCGCCATCGTCGGCTCTACCGACGCTGCGGCGGTGTTCTCGCTGCTCGGCGGCAAAGGCCTGAACGAACGGGTTACCGCTACCCTGGAAATCGAGTCGGGCAGCAACGACCCGATGGCGGTGTTCCTCACTGTCACCCTGATCGACATGATCGCCAGCGGCCAGACTGGCCTGCACTGGAGCCTGCTCGCCCACCTGCTGCGCGAGTTCGGCATTGGCGGGCTGCTGGGGCTGGGCGGCGGCTGGCTGATGCTGCAACTGGTCAACCGCATCAACCTGGCCGGCGGCCTGTACCCCATCCTGGTGGTCGCCGGCGGCCTGGCGGTGTTCTCGGCGACCAACGCCCTGCACGGCAGCGGCTTCCTTGCCGTGTACCTGTGCGGCCTGGTACTGGGCAACAAGCCGATCCGCAGCCGCCACGGTATTCTGCACATGCTCGACGGCATGGCCTGGCTGGCGCAGATCGGCATGTTCCTGGTGTTGGGGCTGCTGGTCACGCCCCACGATCTGCTGCCCATCGCCCTGCCGGCGCTGGGTCTGGCACTGTGGATGATCCTGGTGGCGCGCCCGCTGTCGGTGGTCGCCGCCCTGCTGCCGTTCAAGGCTTTCCATGGCCGTGAAAAGGGCTTCATCTCGTGGGTCGGCCTGCGCGGTGCGGTGCCGATCATCCTTGCGGTGTTCCCGTTGATGGCCGGCTTGCCGGACGCCCAGCTGTTCTTCAACCTGGCCTTCTTCATCGTGCTGGTGTCGCTGCTGGTGCAAGGCACCAGCCTGCCGTGGATGGCCAAGCTGCTGAAAGTGACGGTACCGCCAGACCCGGCACCGATCTCCCGCTCCGCCCTGGAAGTGCACATCACCAGCGAGTGGGAAATGTTCGTTTACCGCCTGGGCGCCGAAAAATGGTGTATCGGCGCCGCCCTGCGCGAGTTGAAAATGCCCGAAGGCACGCGGATCGCCGCGCTGTTCCGGGGCGAGCAGCTGCTGCACCCGTCAGGCAGCACCGTGCTGGAAGTGGGGGACATGCTCTGCGTGATCGGTCACGAGCACAACCTGCCGGCCTTGGGCAAACTGTTCAGCCAGGCGCCACAACGTGGCCTGGACCTGCGTTTCTTCGGCGACTTCGTGCTCGAAGGCGATGCCGAACTGGGTGCGGTGGCAGCACTGTATGGCCTGAAACTCGACGGTCTGGACGCGAAAATGCCGCTAGCCCAGTTCATCCGACAGAAGGTCGGAGGCGCTCCAGTAGTAGGTGACCAGGTCGAATGGCATGGCACGATCTGGACCGTGGCCACAATGGACGGGAACAAGATTCAGAAAGTAGGCGTCAGATTCCCCGAAGGAACGCGACCCGGACCAGGATTGTTCCTCTAAACTTCGTTTCTGCCGGATCCACAAGTAGTCTGCCTATGTCCCTGCGCGTGTACCTTCGCACAGCCCTGCTCGGGCTGTGCCTGTCTCTCTCTTTTGCAGCAACTGCAGCAGAAGCCCCGACCACCGCCAGCATCCAGAACAGCCTCGACAAGATCGCCGAGCGCAAGCTGCCCGAGGCCGAGCAGAAAGCCCTGCAGCAGGTGCTGGAGCAAACTCTCAGCCTGCTCGCCAGCAAGGAAGACAACGAGAAGAAACTCGCCGCGCTCAAGCAGCAGCTGGCCGGTGCGCCGAAGGAAACCAGTGACAGCCAGCGCGAACTGGCCAGGCTCAAGGAAAGCAAGCCTCAGCCGGTGGCCCAGCGTTACGCCGCCCTCTCCGTGCCGCAACTGGAGCAGATGCTCAGCGAGCGCAGCACCCTGCAGGGCGAGCTGCAGAAGGCGTTGTCCGAAGCCAACAGCCTGATCATCAACTCGCAGACCCGCCCGGAACGCGCCCAGGCCGAGATCAGCAACAGCCAGGCACGCACCCAGCAGATCAACAGCATCCTCAAGACCGGCAAGGACGCCGGCAAACCGATCAACGCCGACCAGCGCAACCAGTTGAATGCCGAACTGGCCTCGCTGAACGCACTGACCCTGCTGCGCCGCCAGGAGCTGGCCGGCAACAGCCTGCTGCAAGACCTGGGCAACGCCCGCCACGACCTGCTGATCGAGCGCGCCGCACGTCTGGAGCAGGAAATCCAGGACCTGCAGACCCTGATCAACGACAAGCGCCTGGCCCAGTCCCAGGAAGCGGTCACCCAGCAGTCGATCGAAGCCCAGAAAGCCGGCGGCAGCAGCCTGCTGGCCACCGAAAGCGCGGTCAACCTCAAGCTCTCCGACTACCTGCTGAAAAGCACTGACCGCCTCAACGAGCTGACCCAGCAGAACCTGCGCACCAAGCAGCAACTGGACAGCCTGACCCAGGCCGACCAGGCGCTGGACGAGCAGATCAACGTGCTCAAGGGCAGCCTGCTGCTGTCGAAAATCCTCTACAAGCAGAAGCAGACCCTGCCGCACCTGAAGGTCGACCGCGACCTCGCCGACCAGATCGCCGACACCCGCCTGTACCAGTTCGAGGTCAACCAGCAACGCGAGCAGATGAGCAGCCCGGTCACCTACGTCGACAAGCTGCTGGCCGCCCAACCACAGGAAGAAGTGACGCCACAGCTGCGCAAGGCCCTGCTGGAAGTGGCGATAACCCGCAGCGACCTGCTGGAGCGGTTGAACCGCGAGCTGTCGGCATTGCTCAACGAATCGATCACCCTGCAGCTCAACCAGAAGCAGCTGCTGGGCACCGCCCAGAGCCTGCGCACCACCCTCGACGAGCAGATGTTCTGGATCCCCAGCAACAAACCGCTGGACTGGGACTGGCTGCGCTATGTGCCGGAACGCCTGGCCGACCAGGTGGCCAACCTGCCGTGGGGCTCGGGCCTGAAGGAACTGGCCGACGGCCTGAGCCAGCGCCCGTTGCTGTTCCTGCCGCTGCTGCTGGTGATCGGCGCCCTGCTGTGGCGGCGCAAATACCTGTACCAACGGCTGGGCAAGGTGCACCAGGACATCGGCCATTTCCGTCGTGACAGCCAGTGGCATACACCGCAGGCGATCCTCATCAACATCCTGCTGGCAATGCCGGTCAGCCTGGGCCTGGCCCTGTGCAGCTACGCCCTGCAGATCGACGCCCGCGGGCAGAATGCCAACCTCGGCGCTGCCCTCTGGCAACTGGCCCAGGCCTGGCTGGTGTTCTACACCGCCTACCGCATCCTCGCCCCGGGCGGCGTGGCGGAAATCCACTTCCGCTGGCACAAGCCGCAGGTCGAGTTCCTGCGCGGCTGGGTGCGCCGCCTGGGCACCGTGGTACTGGCACTGGTCGGTGTGGTGGCGGTGGCCGAACATCAGCCTTCGGCCTTGGCCGATGATGTACTGGGTATCGGCGTGGTGCTGACCTGCTATGCACTGATGGCCTGGCTGCTCAGCCGGCTGTTGCTCAGCAGCCCGGCGCACCGCGACACCTCGCTGTTCCGCAAGGCCGTGGGCGTGGCCTTCACCGCCCTGCCCATCGCCCTGTTCGTGGCCGTGTGCTTCGGCTATTACTACACCGCACTGAAACTGACCGACCGGCTGATCTATACCCTGTACCTGCTGCTGTTCTGGCTGGTGATCGAAGCCGCATTCGTGCGCGGCCTGTCGGTGGCGGCACGGCGCCTGGCCTACCAGCGCGCGCTAAGCAAGCGGGCAGCGGTCAAGGAAGGGCTGGATGGCGAGGTCATCACCGAAGAACCGACACTGGACATCGAACAGGTCAACCAACAGTCGCTGCGCCTGATTCGCCTGGCGCTGCTTGGCGGCTTCATCGCCGGCCTGTACTGGGTGTGGTCGGACCTGATCTCGGTGTTCGCCTACCTCAACAACTTCGTCCTCTACGAATACACCAGCGGCACTGGCGCTGCCGCCAGCATGGTACCTATCAGCCTCGGCGACCTGCTGGGCGCTCTGGTGATCGTCGGCATCACCTTCGCCCTGGCCGGCAACTTGCCGGGCCTGCTGGAAGTGCTGGTGCTGTCACGCCTGAATCTTGCCCAGGGCAGTGCCTACGCCACCACCACGCTGTTGTCGTACACCATCGTCGGTATCGGTATCGTCAGCACCTTGTCGACCCTGGGGGTCAGCTGGGACAAGTTGCAATGGCTGGTGGCCGCGCTGTCGGTGGGCCTGGGCTTCGGCATGCAGGAAATCTTCGCCAACTTCATCTCCGGCATCATGATCCTGTTCGAGCGCCCGGTACGGATTGGCGACACCATCACCATCGGCAACCTGTCGGGCACGGTGAGCAAGATACGCATCCGTGCCACCACCATCACCGACTTCGACCGCAAGGACATCATCGTCCCCAACAAGACCTTCATCACCGGCCAGCTGATCAACTGGTCGCTGACCGACACGGTCACCCGGGTAACGCTGAAGCTGGGCATCGACTATGGCTCGGACCTGGACCTGGTGCGCGATCTGCTGCTCAAGGGCGCCCATGAAAACCCACGCGTACTCAAGGACCCGGAGCCGATCGTGTACTTCCTCAACTTTGGCGAGAGCTCGCTGGACCACGAGCTGCGCATGCACGTACGCGACCTGGGCGACCGCAACCCGACGCTGGACGAGATCAACCGGTACATCAACCGCGAATTCAAGGCGCACAATATCAAAATCTCGGTGCGCCAGGTCGAGGTGTTCCTGATGGACCCGAAGGGCGGCAAACAGCAGCTGATTCCGGTGGAACAGCCAAAACCGGATGGCACTGCTTCGGCCTGAGTGGGCTCTAATACTTTATTCTGTGCAGAATCCCTGCGAGGGCTTCGCCCTCGTTCGCGGGCGCGCCCGCTCCCACAAGGGCCGCGCCGCTCTCAGGCACTGCGCAATACCTGTGGGAGCGGGCTTGCCCGCGAAGGGCCGCAAAGCGGCCCCAGTCCATCAATTTCTGGAGCCGGCCCCGTGAAAGCCCTCGACCAACTCACCTTCGACAATCGCTTTGCCCGCCTGGGCGACGCGTTCTCCACCCAGGTGCTGCCCGAACCCATCGCAGACCCGCGCCTGGTGGTAGCGAGCGAGTCGGCCATGGCGCTGCTCGACCTTGACCCGGCCCAGGCAGAGCTGCCGGTTTTCGCCGAGCTGTTCAGCGGCCACAAGCTGTGGGAAGAAGCGGACCCTCGGGCGATGGTCTATTCCGGCCATCAGTTCGGCTCCTACAACCCGCGCCTGGGTGATGGCCGTGGCCTGCTGCTGGCCGAAGTACTCAACGACGCAGGCGAACACTGGGACCTGCACCTCAAGGGCGCGGGACAGACGCCCTACTCGCGCATGGGCGACGGCCGCGCCGTGCTGCGCTCCTCGATCCGCGAGTTCCTCGCCTCCGAGGCCCTGCACGCCCTGGGCATTCCCAGCAGCCGGGCGCTGTGTGTGATCGGCTCGAGCACCCCGGTGTGGCGCGAAACCCGCGAAAGCGCCGCCATGCTCACCCGACTGGCGCAAAGCCATGTGCGCTTCGGGCATTTCGAGTACTTCTACTACACCAGGCAACCAGAACAGCAGCGGGTGCTGATCGACCATGTGCTGGAGCAGCACTATCCGGAATGCCGCGATGCCGAACAGCCCTACCTGGCCATGTTCCGCACCATCGTCGAACGCAATGCCGAGCTGATCGCCCGCTGGCAGGCCTATGGTTTCTGCCACGGGGTGATGAACACCGACAACATGTCGATCCTCGGTATCACCTTCGATTTCGGCCCGTACGCCTTCCTCGACGACTTCGACGCCAACTTCATCTGCAACCACTCCGACGACCGTGGCCGGTACAGCTACGCCAACCAGGTACCGATCGCCCACTGGAACCTCAGTGCGCTGGCACAGGCCCTGACCACGGTGATCGAAGTCGAACCGCTCAAGGAAGCGCTGGGCATGTTCCTGCCGCTGTACCAGGCACACTATCTGGACCTGATGCGCCGGCGCCTGGGTCTGACCACCGGGGAAGAGGAAGACATGGCGCTGGTGGAGCGCCTGTTGCAGCGCATGCAGAGTGGAGGTGTGGACTACAACCTGTTCTTCCGCAGGCTGGGCGATCAGCCGGTCAGCGAGGCGCTGAAAGTGGTGCGCGACGACTTCATCGACCTGGCCGGTTTCGATGCCTGGGGGGCGGACTACCTGGCCCGCTGCGCACGCGAAGCGGATAATGCCGAAGGGCGGCGTGAGCGCATGCATGCGGTGAACCCGCTTTACGTGCTGCGCAACTACCTGGCACAGAAAGCCATCGAAGCGGCCGAAGCAGGGGATTACAGCGAAGTGCGGCGGCTGCATCAGGTGCTGAGCAAGCCCTTCGAAGAGCAAGCCGGAATGCAGGCCTACGCCGAACGCCCACCGGAATGGGGCAAGCATCTGGAAATCAGCTGCTCTTCCTGATTAACACCGAAACCTGTGGGAGCGGGCTTGCCCGCGAAGCAGACAACGCGATGGATGGCACCGGCTTCGCCGGTGTTCGCGGGCAAGCCCGCTCCCACGGGGATTCGCGATACACCTATTGGAGATGAAATGTCCGAACCACTGGTAATCCCCTGCCCCCACTGCAACGGCCTCAACCGCCTGCCCGCCGAGCGCCTGGGCGACGCGCCGAAATGTGGCCGCTGCAAACAGGACGTACTGCTGAGCACCCCCTTCGAACTCAGCGAAGCCAGCTACGCCAGCCAGATCAAAGGCGACCTGCCATTGCTGGTCGACATCTGGGCCGACTGGTGCGGCCCGTGCAAGTCCTTCGCCCCCACCTTCGAACAGGCCGCCCGCCAACTGGCCGGCCGCTGCCGCCTGGCCAAGCTCGACAGCGAAGCCAACCGCAACCTGGCCGGGCAACTGGGCATCCGCTCGATCCCCAGCCTGCTGCTGTTCAAGAATGGCCGTGAAGTCAGTCGCCAGGCCGGGGCGTTTCCACTGCAGTCGTTGCTGGAGTGGTTGCGTAGCCAGGGGGTCTAAGCATTCTCTTCGAGCAGCGAATGCAACTCGACGAACTGCTGGGTCAGCTTGTGCCTGGGCTCCAGGTGAATCAGCGGCAGGCTGGCATGGTGCGACTCTCGCATCTTCACCGAACTACCCAGGTACACCGGTAGCACCGGCAGCCCTTCGGCCAGCAGCTCGTCGAGCATCTGCTGCGGCAGGCTGGCACGGGACTGGAACTGGTTGACCACGATGCCTTCGACCACCAGGTCTTCGTTGTGGTCGTCCTTGAGTTCTTCGATCTCGGCCAGCAGGCCATACAGCGCCTGACGGGAAAAACTGTCGCAGTCGAAGGGGATCAGCACGCGATCGGCGGCGATCAATGCGGAAACCGCATAGAAATTCAGCGCCGGCGGGGTATCGATGTAGATGCGCTCGTAGTCCTCGTCCAGTTCGTCGAGCAATTTGCGCAATTTGTTGATCTTGTGCTTGGCCTCAAGCTTCGGCTGCAGGTCGGCCAGCTCGGCAGTGGCGGTCACCACGTGCAGGTTATCGAACGGGGTTTCGTAGATATCGACCTTGTTCTTCTTGCTGAACGGCCCGCTGGACAGGCTTTGCTTGAAGAAGTCGGCGATGCCCATGGGGATGTCCTCGCCGGTGAGGCCGGTGAGGTACTGGGTCGAGTTGGCCTGGGCATCCAGGTCGATCAACAGGGTCCGGTAGCCTTCATTGGCACTGACCGCCGCCAGGTTGCAGGCGATACTCGACTTGCCCACGCCACCTTTCTGATTGAACACCACGCGCCGCATGATTGACCTCCGTGTATCAACGAATGCCCGAGTATGTGGCGCCACTGCGGCAATGGCCAGTGCCATTTGACCGGCATTACCCTTGGCCGCCCACCTGCCCCGTCAACAGTTCGGCAAATGCCTTGGCCATCACCGAATTGCCGCGCTCGCGCTGCACCAGCCATACCGCCGATATCGCCCCTTCATCCAGCAACGTGCGATAAACCACCCCCTCGATGCGCATGCGCTGGAACGACGCCGGTAGCACCGACACCCCAAGCCCCGCCGACACCAGGCCAATGATGGTCATCGCCTCCCCAGCTTCCTGGGCAAAATGCGGGCTGAAACCCGCCTGGCGCGCCAGGCTCAGCAGCTGCGCATGCAACCCGCTGCCATAGCTGCGTGGGAAGAACACGAACGGCTCATCGGCCAGGTCGCCCATGTGCACGCCATGTTCCGTGCCTTCTGCCAATGGATGAGAGGCATTGATCACCGCCACCAGCGGCTCGCGAAACAGTTCAGTGGCCACCAGCCCTTCCGGCAGCGGCATCGGCCGCATCAGCCCCACCTCGATAGACTCGTCGAATACGCCTTCTGCAACGTCGCGGCTGCTCATTTCCTTTAGGTTCAGGTGCACCGCCGGGAAGCGCTGGCGGAAGGCATGGATGGCCTTGGGGATCTTCGAGGTGAACGGTGCCGACGAGGTAAAACCGATCTTCATCTCCCCCAGTTCACCCAACTGCGCACGCCGGGCCACATCGGCAGCCCGCGCCACCTGCGCCAGTGCCTGGCGGGCTTCGTCGAGGAACAGCCGCCCTGCCTCGCTCAGCTCGACCCGACGGTTGGTACGCTCGAACAGGCGGGCCCCCAGTTCCTGCTCCAGCGCCTGGATCTGTTGGCTCAAGGGGGGTTGCGAAATACCCAACTGCCGAGCAGCGCGGCCAAAGTGCAGCTCTTCGGCCACGGCGATGAAGTAACGCAGATGACGCAATTCCATGAGCGGCTCCGAACAGGTCGCAAAACGTCTCAAATAGGTCGAACAATATATTGGATGTAATTATTAGCCAGCTATATGCTTTTTTTCATTGCGCCAGAGGTACCCGCCCGTGAAAACTGCTGTAGCGCCCCTTCCCGCCGAGCCCGAACCTGCCTCGCTGAACGAAATGTGGATCGAAAAAGGCACCCCCGCTTTCATGAAGACCGTGCTGGCACTGTTCAGCGGCGGCTTCGCCACCTTCGCCCTGCTGTACTGCGTGCAGCCGATGATGCCGTTGCTGTCGAAGGAATTTGCCATCAATGCGGCGCAGAGCAGCCTGGTGCTGTCGGTCTCCACAGCCATGCTGGCGTTCGGCCTGTTGATCACCGGCCCCATCTCCGACCGCATCGGGCGCAAGCCGGTGATGGTGTTTGCCCTGGTCTGCGCCGCCCTCTCCACCCTGGCCAGCGCGATAATGCCGAGCTGGGAGCTGGTACTGGCCACCCGCGCCCTGGTCGGCCTGTCACTTAGCGGCCTGGCGGCGGTGGCCATGACCTACCTGAGCGAAGAAATTCACCCACAGCACATCGGCCTGGCCATGGGCTTGTATATCGGTGGCAATGCCATTGGCGGTATGAGCGGGCGCCTGATCACCGGCGTGCTGATCGACTTCGTCAGCTGGCACACGGCGATGCTGACCATCGGCGGCCTGGCCCTGGTGGCGGCGCTGGTGTTCTGGAAGGTGCTGCCCGAATCGCGCAATTTCCGCGCGCAGGCGATGAACCCACGCAGCCTGCTGGATGGTTTCGTCATGCACTTCAGGGATGCCGGCCTGCCCTGGCTGTTCCTCGAAGCCTTCCTGCTGATGGGCGCTTTCGTCACCCTGTTCAACTACATCGGCTACCGCCTGCTGGCCGAGCCCTACCACATGAACCAGGCGCTGGTCGGCTTGCTGTCGGTGGTGTACCTGTCGGGCATCTACAGCTCGGCGCAGGTCGGCGCGTTGGCCGACAAGCTGGGCCGGCGCAAGGTTTTCTGGGCCAGTATCGTGGTCATGGCGGGCGGCTTGCTGATGACCCTGGCCAGCCCGCTGGTGATGGTGATTGCCGGCATGCTGGTGTTCACCTTTGGCTTCTTCGGCGCGCACTCGGTGGCCAGCAGCTGGATCGGCCGCCGGGCCTTGAAGGCCAAGGGGCAGGCGTCGTCGTTGTACCTGTTCAGCTATTACGCGGGGTCGAGTGTGGCCGGTACGGCGGGCGGGGTGTTCTGGCACCAGTGGGGTTGGAATGGCATCGGGTTGTTCATCGGCAGCCTGCTGGTGGTGGCGTTGCTGGTGGCGCTACACCTGAGCAAGCTGCCACCGAAATCGGTGTGAAGCATTCGCGGGCACGCCCGCTCCCACAGGTTCGGCGCAGTACCCTGTGGGAGCGGGCGTGCCCGCGAATAAGCCCTCGGATCAGTTGATGATCTCAACCATATCCACATCCACCTCCCGGCTCATCAGGTGCTTCTCCACCTCGCCGGTCAGCTTGACCTTGGTCTTGTCATTGAACGGTGTCGTCGGCAGGTCTTCATCATCGATTTCCACGGTGATGGTGCCGGTGTTGTCCTTGAACTCGTACTTGTCGTCGTTGTTGATCTTTTTGGTCACGAAGCCTTGCAGCACCACTGGTGTGTCGTCGGCAGCGTCGTTGGCCGCTGCTACAGTGGTGACGGACTGGGCACCGGGGCCGGTATAACCGGCGGCCAGGGCGGCAGTGCTGAACAACGGGGCGAGGATCAACGCAAGATAACGTGCTTTCATGAGGATCGGGTCCTGTTTCGGTTTCGATGGGACCAGATTAACGACGATCGCTGAATTAAAACTTAATGCAACAAAAAGCCCGGCACATGGCCGGGCTTTCGTGTTCAGCAATCAATTCACTGATGATACTGCGCCGACAGCTCATGCACGGCGTTGATGAACACGCCAGCGTGCTCCGGGTCGACTTCCGGGGTGATGCCGTGGCCCAGGTTGAACACATGGCCCGTGCCGTGGCCATAGCTGCCCAGGATGCGCGCCACTTCCTTGCGGATGGCCTCGGGCTTGGCGTACAGCACGGTCGGGTCCATGTTGCCCTGCAACGCCACCTTGTCACCCACGCGGCGGCGGGCATCGCCGATCTCGCAGGTCCAGTCCAGGCCCAGCGCGTCGGCACCGGCTTCAGCGATGCTTTCCAGCCACAGGCCGCCGTTCTTGGTGAACAGGATCACCGGCACCTTGCGCCCTTCGTGCTCGCGGATCAGGCCGCTGACGATCTTGCGCATGTAGGCCAGGGAAAACTCCTGGTAAGCCGCCGCCGACAGGTTGCCACCCCAGGTGTCGAAAATCTGTACAGCCTGGGCACCCGCGAGGATCTGGCCATTGAGGTAGCTGGTGACCGACTGGGCCAGCTTGTCCAGCAGCAGGTGCAGAGCCTGCGGGTTGTCGTAGGCCATGGCCTTGGTCTTGCGGAAGTCCTTCGACGAGCCGCCTTCGACCATATAAGTGGCCAAGGTCCAAGGGCTGCCGGAGAAGCCGATCAGCGGTACGCGACCATTCAGTTCGCGGCGGATGGTGCTGACGGCGTCCATCACATAACCAAGGTCTTGCTGCGGGTCGGGGATCGGCAGCGCTTCGATGTCGGCCGGGGTGCTGATGACCTTCTTGAAACGCGGACCTTCGCCGGTTTCGAAATACAGGCCCAGGCCCATGGCATCGGGGATGGTGAGGATGTCCGAGAACAGGATCGCTGCGTCCAGCGGATAGCGGTCCAGCGGCTGCAGGGTAACCTCGCAGGCGAACTGCGGGCTCATGCACAGGCTCATGAAGTCACCGGCCTTGGCGCGGCTGGCGCGGTACTCCGGCAGGTAGCGGCCGGCCTGGCGCATCATCCACACCGGGGTGACGTCTACGGGTTGCTTGAGCAGTGCACGCAGGAAACGATCGTTCTTCAGGGCAGTCATGTCGGCATCCGGAAAAATAGTGCGGGCATTTTCTCAGAGGCCAGCGCAAAAGGCACGGCCATGGCCATGCGTTTTGTCTATTGGATGCCACAGATCAAGCGTTTTTGTATACAAAGCTTCGCGGGCACGCCCGCTCCCACAGATTCTGCGCTGACCCTGTGGGAGCGGGCATGCCCGCGAACTGGTCGAAAATCAGACTTCCAGGTAGTCCAGAATACCTTCAGCAGCAGTACGCCCTTCGAAGATAGCCGTCACCACCAGGTCCGACCCGCGCACCATGTCGCCACCGGCAAACACTTTCGGGTTGCTGGTCTGGTGCTTGAACTTGCCCTTCTCCGGCGCCACCACACGGCCCTGGCTGTCCAGTTGGATGCCATGCTGCTCGAACCACGGCGCGGGGCTCGGGCGGAAGCCAAAGGCGATGACCACGGCATCGGCCGGCAGGATCTCTTCGGACCCCGGGATTGGCTCGGGACTGCGACGGCCACGGGCATCCGGTTCGCCGAGACGGGTCTCGACCACCTTCACGCCTTCGACCTTGTCCTCGCCGACAATGGCGATAGGCTGGCGGTTGTAGAGGAACTTCACGCCTTCTTCCTTGGCGTTCTTCACCTCTTTGCGCGAACCCGGCATGTTGGCTTCGTCACGGCGATAGGCGCAAGTCACCGACTTGGCGCCCTGGCGGATCGAGGTACGGTTGCAGTCCATCGCGGTGTCACCACCGCCCAGCACTACCACCTTCTTGCCCTGCATGTCGACGAAGTCTTCCGGCGACTTCTCGAAGCCGAGGTTGCGGTTGACGTTGGCGATGAGGAAATCCAGCGCATCATGCACGCCTGGCAGGTCCTCACCCGGGAAACCGCCCTTCATGTAGGTATAGGTACCCATGCCCATGAACACCGCGTCGTATTCGGCGAGCAGCTGTTCCATGGTCACATCCTTGCCCACCTCGGTATTCAGGCGGAACTCGATACCCATGCCGGTGAACACTTCACGACGGTTGCTGAGCACGGTCTTTTCCAGCTTGAACTCAGGAATGCCGAAGGTCAGCAGGCCACCGATTTCCGGGTTTTTGTCGAACACCACCGGAGTCACACCGGCACGTACCAGCACGTCGGCACAGCCCAGGCCGGCCGGGCCGGCACCGATGATGGCGACGCGCTTGCCGGTTGGTTTGACCTTGGACATGTCCGGGCGCCAGCCCATGGCGAAGGCGGTGTCGGTGATGTACTTCTCCACCGAGCCGATGGTCACCGCACCAAAGCCGTCGTTCAGGGTGCAGGCACCCTCGCACAGGCGATCCTGCGGGCATACGCGGCCGCACACTTCCGGCAGGGTGTTGGTCTGGTGCGACAGTTCCGCCGCGGCCAGGATGTTGCCTTCGGAGACCAGCTTCAACCAGTTGGGGATGAAGTTGTGTACCGGGCACTTCCATTCGCAATACGGGTTACCGCAGCCCAGGCAGCGGTGCGCCTGCTCCACGGACTGCTGCGGCTTGAACGGCTCGTAGATTTCCACGAACTCCTTCTTGCGCTGGCGCAGCAGCTTTTTCTTCGGGTCCTTGCGGCCCACTTCGATGAACTGGAAGTCGTTGTTCAGACGTTCAGCCATTTTTCAAAACCTCTTTACCGCAGTTGCCAGCCTCAGGCTGCAAGCTGCAAGACGATCACTTGAGCACGACGGGCCCCGCGCACGGGGCCGTCACTTGCAGCTGTTGTTACTGCGGGTTGGCACGGGTGCTGGACAGCAGTTGCTTCAGGTTGGCTGCCTTCGGCTTGACCAGCCAGAAGCGCCGCACGTAGTCGTCCAGGTTCTCCGAGAGCTCACGCCCCCACTCGCTGCCGGTCTCTTCCACGTACTCGGCAAGGACCCGCGCCAGGTGGCTGCGGTAGGCCTCCATCGCTTCACCACTGATACGCTGGATTTCCACCAGCTCATGGTTGAGCTTGTCGACGAAGGTATTGTCCATGTCGAGCACGTAGGCGAAGCCGCCAGTCATGCCAGAACCGAAGTTGTAACCGGTCTTGCCCAGCACGCAGACAAAGCCGCCGGTCATGTATTCACAGCAGTGATCGCCAGTGCCCTCGACAACAGCGTGGGCGCCGGAGTTACGTACAGCGAAGCGCTCGCCAGCAGTACCCGCGGCAAACAGCTTGCCGCCAGTGGCGCCGTACAGGCAGGTGTTGCCGACGATGGCGCTGTGCTGGGTTTCGAACGGGCTACCGGCAGGCGGCACGATGGTGACCTTGCCACCGGTCATGCCCTTGCCGACGTAGTCGTTGGCGTCACCTTCCAGGTGCAGGTTCAGGCCACCGGCGTTCCACACGCCGAAGCTCTGGCCCGCGGTGCCCTTGAAACGGAAGGTGATCGGCGCCGCAGCCATGCCCTGGTTGCCGTGCAGGCGGGCGATCTCGCCCGACACGCGCGCACCGATGGAGCGGTCGCAGTTGCAGATGTCGAGGTTGAACTCGCCACCGGCCTGGTCGCGGATGGCCGGCATGGCCATTTCCACCATCTTCTCGGCCAGCTCGCCCTGGTCGAACGGCGGGTTCTTGTCGACTTCGCAGAATTGCGGCTTGTCGGCCGGGATGTGCGAGCTGCCCAGCAGCGGCGACAGGTCCAGATACTGTTGGCGCTCGGTGTCACCTGGCAGCACGTCGAGCAGGTCGGTACGGCCGATCAGCTCGCCGAGGCTGCGCACGCCCAGCTTGGCCAGCCACTCACGGGTTTCTTCGGCGACGAAGGTGAAGAAGTTGATCACCATGTCGACGGTGCCGATGTAGTGGTCCTTGCGCAGCTTGTCGTTCTGGGTAGCCACGCCGGTGGCGCAGTTGTTCAGGTGGCAGATACGCAGGTACTTGCAGCCCAGGGCGATCATTGGCGCGGTACCGAAGCCGAAGCTCTCGGCGCCGAGGATGGCCGCCTTGATCACGTCCAGGCCGGTCTTCAGGCCGCCGTCGGTCTGTACCCGCACCTTGCCGCGCAGGTCGTTGCCGCGCAGGGTCTGGTGGGTCTCGGCCAAGCCCAGCTCCCATGGGGCGCCGGCGTACTTGATCGAGGTCAGCGGCGAAGCACCGGTACCACCGTCGTAGCCGGAGATAGTGATCAGGTCGGCATAGGCCTTGGCCACACCGGCGGCGATGGTGCCGACACCGGCTTCTGCCACCAGCTTGACCGAAACCAGGGCCTGCGGGTTGACCTGCTTGAGGTCGTAGATCAGCTGAGCCAGGTCTTCGATCGAGTAGATGTCGTGGTGCGGCGGTGGCGAGATCAGGGTCACGCCCGGTACCGCGTAACGCAGCTTGGCGATCAGGCCGTTGACCTTGCCGCCTGGCAGCTGGCCGCCCTCCCCGGGCTTGGCGCCCTGGGCAACCTTGATCTGCAGCACTTCGGCGTTGACCAGGTATTCCGGGGTCACGCCAAAGCGGCCGGTGGCCACCTGCTTGATCTTCGAGCTCTTGATGGTGCCGTAGCGCGACGGGTCTTCACCGCCCTCACCGGAGTTGGAACGCGCGCCCAGGCGGTTCATCGCCTCGGCCAGCGCTTCGTGGGCCTCTGGCGACAGTGCGCCCAGCGAGATACCGGCAGAGTCGAAGCGCTTGAGGATCGCCTCCAGCGGCTCGATCTGCTCCAGCGGCAGCGGCTGGTCGGCCACCTTCACCTTCAGCAGGTCGCGGATCATCGACACCGGACGCTGATCGACCAGCGTGGTGTATTCCTTGAACTTGGCGTAATCGCCCTGCTGCACGGCAGCCTGCAGGGTGTTGACCACGTCCGGGTTGTAGGCGTGGTATTCGCCACCATGGACAAACTTCAGCAGGCCGCCTTGCTGGATCGGCTTGCGCGCGCTCCAGGCTTCGGCTGCCAGCAGTTTCTGGTCGCTTTCCAGGTCTGCGAAACGCGCACCCTTGATGCGGCTGGAAACGCCCTTGAAGCTCAGGCCGACCACTTCCTCGGCCAGGCCGATGGCTTCGAACAGCTGCGCGCCACGGTACGAGGCGATGGTGGAGATACCCATCTTCGACAGGATCTTCAGCAGGCCCTTGGAGATGCCCTTGCGGTAGTACTTGAAGACTTCGTCCAGGTCGCCCAGCACTTCGCCGGTACGGATCAGATCAGCCAGCACTTCATAGGCCAGGTACGGATAAACGGCCGAGGCACCGAAGCCCAGCAGCACGGCGAAGTGATGGGGGTCACGGGCGGTGGCGGTTTCCACCAGGATGTTGCTGTCGCAACGCAGGCCCTGTTCGGTCAGGCGGTGGTGCACCGCACCCACAGCCAGCGAGGCGTGTACCGGCAGCTTGCCCGGGGCGATGTAGCGGTCGCTCAGCACCAGCTGGGTCTTGCCAGCGCGCACGGCTTCTTCAGCCTGGTCGGCGATGTTGCGGATGGCCGCTTCCAGGCCGACGCTCTCTTCATAGTTGAGGTCGATCAGCTGGCGGTCGAAGCCTTCGCGCTCCAGGTTCATCAGCGAACGCCACTTGGCGGGCGAAATGACCGGCGAGCTGAGGATTACCCGCGAAGCGTGCTCCGGGGATTCCTGGAAGATGTTGCGCTCGGCACCCAGGCAGATTTCCAGGGACATGACGATCGCTTCGCGCAGCGGGTCGATCGGCGGGTTGGTCACCTGGGCGAACTGCTGGCGGAAGAAGTCGTACGGCGAACGCACGCGCTGCGACAGCACGGCCATCGGCGTGTCGTCACCCATCGAGCCGACCGCTTCCTGGCCCTGCTCGCCGAGCGGGCGCAGCACCTGGTCACGCTCCTCGAAGGTGACCTGGAACATCTTCATGTATTGCTTGAGCTGGTCGGCGTCGTAGCTGGCCACGCCCTGGTCGTCGGTCAGCGTCGCCTGAATGCGCGTGGCATGCTGACGCAGCCAGCGTTTGTACGGGTGGCGCGACTTCAGGCGGTTGTCGATAGCGTCGGTGTCGAGGATCTGGCCGGTTTCGGTGTCCACGGCGAAGATCTGGCCCGGGCCGACACGGCCCTTGGCGATGACGTCCTCGGGCTTGTAGTCCCATACGCCGATTTCCGAGGCCAGGGTGATGTAGCCGTTCTTGGTGGTCACCCAGCGCGCCGGGCGCAGACCGTTACGGTCGAGCAGGCACACCGCGTGGCGGCCTTCGGTCATGACGATACCGGCCGGGCCATCCCACGGTTCCATGTGCATGGAGTTGTATTCGTAGAAGGCGCGCAGGTCGGCGTCCATGGTCTCGACGTTCTGCCAGGCTGGCGGTACCAGCATGCGCACACCACGGAACAGGTCGATACCGCCGGTGACCATCAGCTCCAGCATGTTGTCCATGCTGGAGGAGTCGGAACCGACGCGGTTGACCAGCGGGCCGAGCTCTTCGAGGTCGGGGATCAGGTCGTTGGCGAACTTGGTGCGACGGGCCATGGCCCAGTTGCGGTTGCCGGTGATGGTGTTGATCTCGCCGTTGTGGGCGAGGAAGCGGAACGGCTGCGCCAGCGGCCATTTCGGCAGGGTGTTGGTGGAGAAGCGCTGGTGGAACACGCAGATCGCGGTTTGCAGGCGCTCGTCACCCAGGTCCGGGTAGAACGCCGCCAGATCGCGCGGCATCATCAGGCCTTTGTAGATGATGGTCTTGTGCGAGAAGCTGCAGATGTAGTGGTCGGCGTCGTGGGCGTTGGCCACGGACGAACGGCGACGGGCACTGAACAGCTTGATGGCGAATTCCTGGTCGCTGAGGCCTTCCCCACCGATGAACACCTGCTCGATCTGCGGCAGGCGCTCCAGGGCCAGGCGGCCGAGCACGCTAGTGTCGATCGGCACCTTGCGCCAGCCGACCAGTTTCAGGCCGGCAGCGAGGATTTCGCGGTCCATGTTGGCGCGGGCGGCTTCGGCTTTGACCGCGTCCTGGTTGAAGAACACCATGCCGACGGCGTACTGCCTGGGCAGCTCGACGGCGAAGTGCTCCTGGGCCACGGCACGCAGGAACTGATCGGGCTTCTGCATGAGCAGACCGCAACCGTCACCGGTCTTGCCGTCGGCGTTGATGCCGCCGCGGTGGGTCATGCAAGTCAGGGCCTGCATGGCGGTTTGCAGAAGATGGTGGCTCGGTTCGCCCGTCATATGGGCGATCAGGCCAAAACCACAGTTGTCCTTGAATTCTTCGGGATGGTACAGACCTGTTTTCATAGACACATTCTCACCAGGTTCACCTCTCAACGGAGGTAAATCTCTTTTTTAACAACCACTTACCATCCACGCCGATCAAACGCCAGCTTTTTTGCGGTGGCCATGGAAAACCATTGTTGCACAGCGACAGCGATGCTCACAAATTTTCATGTCTCACCATTGAAAATTTATGTCGCAATTTTGAATGTTTTTGCGCCATGCGCCGTGATAGCGGCTTGGCTCGAGTCTGAAGCGTTTCAGCCATGACTGCAAGTAAAGGCTTGTGGCCGGCAGTCTGGGACAGAAAAGCCTGCCGCGCTCAGGCGCAGCAGGCTATTCGAATGTCGTTATCGCTCAGCAACTGGGCGGCGGGGGTGATGCCGCCCGGCAGGTATCAGCGGGCCGAGGCCAGCTCTTGTTGGACGCTGGCGACGGTACGTGGCCAAGGTTTACCAGCCTGGACCTTCGCTGGCAAGTTCTTGATTGCCGCAACCGCTGCGTCGCGGTTGGCGAAGTTGCCGTAAGTGACTACGTACAGCGGCTTGCCCTGCAGGTTTTTCTTGAAGTAGCGATAGTCGCCACCTTGGGCCTTGACGAAGGCCTGGGCCGAAGCCTCGGAGCTGGTACCCAGGATTTGCACCACGTAATTGCCAGGTTTCTGCCCGGCGTACCAGCCGCTGTTGCCGCTGCCACCAGCTGCTGGCTTGTCGGCGGGCTTGGCGGCCGGCTTGGCCACGGCGACCTGGGTCGGTGCAGGTGCAGGCTTGGCAGGCGCTACCGGCTTGGCAGGCTGGGTTGCAACAGGTTTTGGCGCAGGCGCTACCGGCTGTGGCTGCACCGGCTGGGCTGGCGCGGTGGCTACTGGCTGGGCAGGTACCGGTGCCGGGCCCGCCGGCACACCTTGCGGCGGCGCGATGGTGGTCACGGTTGGCGGTGGGTTGCCTGGCTGCAGGGCAGTATCACCGGCCGGGCTGCCCTCTTCACCCTCGCCCATGCCCGCGGCCTGGGCCAGCGGCTCGCGCATCACCGGCTGCGACTGGCCAACCAGCGGCAGCGGCATCGGCTGGGACGACCCCGAGAACTCGATGGCCGGGTTGCCACCATTGGCCTGGCCCTCGCCAAGCGGCAGCTGGGCCTGGGCAGCCGGCGCTTCGGCAGGCGCCTTGTCACCTTTCTTCGGCATCAACACCGCGGCCGCAACCGCGACCACAACCACAGCGGACAGCGCGAGCACATGTTTTTTAGGCATCTTGAACCCCATGGATGGTCGCTTGGCCGTCGAGCGGCTGGCGATCATGGCTTCGATCAAAGTGTCACGGGCGACCTGGTTGATGTTGCCAGGCCAGCCGTCGGAGTTTTCATGGATATCGACGATCTGTTCACGGCTGAACACCTCGATGCCCCGGCCAGCACCTTCCAGGCGCTGCTCCAGGTACTCGCGGGTCTCTTCTTCACTGTAGGGGGCGAGCTCAATGATGTGGAAGCGTTCTTCCTCGACATTGATCTCCTCCAGCCCGGCAATCAGCGACGGCTCACCGAACAGGAACACATGCGGGCGCCCTTCCGGTAAACCCGCCGCCAATTCCAGCAACGCTTGGAGTGCCGACTCGTCGAGTTGTTCCGCATCGTCCACCAGCAAATACACTTCCTGGCCGGTCAGTGCCAGTTGCACCACCTTGGCCAGGATTGCCTGCACTTCGGCCTGGGCCACATCCAGGTTCTGCGCGACCTGGCTCAGTACGCTGGCGGCATCGCTGGCGCCACGGGCGGACACCACCACGCTCTGCACCGCCTGCTTGTTGGTGCTGGCCACCAGGGCCTGGCGCAGCAGGGTCTTGCCGCTGCCCAGCGGGCCGCTGACTACCAGCATCAGCTGGCTGTAGCGCGCCAGGTGGTGCAGTTGGCCGAGCACGGGCTTGCGCTGGGCCGGGAAGAACTTGAAGCCGGGCACGCGGGGCGCGAACGGATCGTGGCTCAACTGGTAATGGTCGAGAAAGGCCTCATCGGCATGCAAACTGGTCATTGCGCTGTCACAACCTCAAAGCTGGGCCACGATCGCGCGGTAATCCGCCGACAACGTGGCCTGTAGAATCTCTTTCGGATAGTCGTCAGTCACCACGGCCTCGCCCATCTGGCGCAGCAGCACCAGACGCAGACGGCCGTCGAGCACTTTTTTGTCGACCGCCATGTGTTCCATGAAATGCGCCGGGGTCATTTCCTGTGGTGGCACCACCGGCAAACCTGCGTCCTGCAACAGGCGGATTCCGCGATCGCGCTCGGCCTGCTCGATCCAGCCAAGGCGCATGGACATCTCCAGGGCCATTACCGTGCCCGCCGCCACGGCTTCGCCGTGCAGCCACACGCCATAACCCATATGGGTCTCGATGGCATGCCCGAAGGTATGCCCCAGGTTCAATGTGGCGCGCACGCCAGATTCGCGCTCGTCGGCACCCACCACCGCGGCCTTGGCCGCGCAAGAGCGGCGGATGGCCTCGGTCAGCGCCACAGGGTCGAGGGCACGCAGCGCCTGCATATTGTCCTCGAGCCAGGCGAGGAACGGCTTGTCACAGATCAGGCCGTACTTGATCACTTCGGCCAGGCCTGCGGACAACTCGCGCGCCGGCAAGGTCTTGAGACTGGTGGTGTCGATCAGCACCGCATTGGGCTGGTAGAAGGCACCGACCATGTTCTTGCCCAGCGGGTGATTGATGCCGGTCTTGCCGCCGACCGAAGAGTCGACCTGGGACAGCAAGGTGGTCGGCACCTGGATAAAGTCGACGCCGCGCTGGTAACAGGCGGCAGCGAAACCGGCCATGTCACCGATCACGCCGCCGCCCAGGGCGACCACGGTGGTGCGGCGGTCGTGCCGTGCCGTCAGCAGGCCATCGAAGATCAGTTGCAGGGTTTCCCAGTTCTTGTGAGCCTCGCCATCGGGCAATACCACCGGCAGCACCGAATAGGCACCCAGGGTCTTGCTCAGGCGTTCGAGATACAGGGGCGCGACGGTCTCGTTGGAAACGATGGCAACCTGCCGCCCGGCGATGTGCGGCGCCAGCAGCTCGGGCTGGTCCAGCAGGCCTTCGCCAATGTAGATCGGGTAGCTACGCTCGCCCAGGTCGACCTTTAGTGTCTGCATGTATCCCCACAATGTACTTGGACGCGGTGCCGTTCAGGCACCCGCGCGGTAACGTTGAACCTCGCCTCGGCGCTGGTGGCCGAGAATAGTCCCGGGCTAACGGGGCGGCAACTGCTGCAAGCGCTCGAGAATATCGATCACCACCATGCGTGGCGGCCGCTCGTCGGTTTCCACCACCAGGTCGGCGATCTCGCGGTAGAGCGGGTCGCGGGTTTCCAGCAGGGCGCGCAAGGTCGCCTCGGGATTGGCGGTGCGCAGCAAGGGACGATTGCGATCGCGGGCGGTGCGGCCAACCTGCTGTTCCACCGAAGCATGCAGGTAGATAACCCGGCCACCCTGGTGCAGGGCCTTGCGGTTGGCTTCGCGCATCACTGCACCACCGCCGGTCGCCAGGACCACGCCGTCGAGTGCGCACAGCTCGGCGATCATCGCCTGTTCGCGGTCACGGAAGCCCGGCTCGCCTTCCTTGTCGAAAATCCACGGGATGTTGGCGCCGCATCGCAGTTCGATTTCCTTGTCGGAATCCTTGAACAGCAGGCGCAGCTCTTTGGCCAATAGGCGTCCGATGGTGCTTTTACCAGCGCCCATGGGTCCCACAAGTATCAAATTTCGCACAGAATCAACGACTCACAGCAATCGCCTGGTCACTCATGATACGCGGAGTCAGGAAGACCAGCAGCTCGGATTTTTTCTCTTGTAATGCATCGCGTCGAAACAGCCGCCCAACATACGGCAGATCGCCGAAAAATGGCACCTTGTCGACCACATTGTTTTGCGAAGTCGAGTACACGCCACCGATCACGATGGTTTCGCCGTCCGCCACGCGAACCTTGACATTGACCTCGTTCTTGCGAATCGGCGGTACGTTGTTCAAGGCATTGACGTAATCCGGCTCGTCCTTGGTCACCCTGACGGTCATGATCACCTTGTTGTCCGGAGTGATCTGCGGGGTCACCTCCAGCGACAGCGAGGCTTCGCGGAACGCGACCGAGGTGGCGCCACTCTTGCTGGTTTCCTGGTACGGCACCTCGGTGCCCTTGAGGATCCTGGCCGTTTCCTTGTCGGCGGTGACTACCTTGGGCTGCGAGATGATTTCACCATTGCCGCTCTTTTCCATGGCGCTGAGCTCCAGGTCGAGCAGCACGCCGCCGCGCAGCAGGCCCAGGCCGATGCTGCTGCCCACGCGCTCCACTCCAAGGTCGACGAACAACTCCTTGCCCGGCCGCGGGGCTTCAACGTACAGAGGCCCACCCCAACGTACCCCCAGGCTTTTCTCGTAATCGACGTTGGCCTCGACGATACGCGCCTCTATTGTCACCTGCCGCACTGGCACGTCCAGCTGCGCCACCAGTTGCCGCAACTCGGCGAGGCGGTCGGCGGGCTGGTATGCCACCAGGGTATTGGTGCGTTCATCGACACTCAGGCTACCCCGCCCGGTGAGAATACCGTCGTCCGCCAGACTCGCCAGCAGCAACTCCGCCATTTCGGCGGCCTTGGCGTGATGGATGGGCAACAGTTCCCGACGCAACGGTTGCACCTGCGCATCCAGCGCCTGGCCCACACGTGCATTGGCAGACTGCGCGGCAAACTCGGCCGCAGGCGCCACCAACAGCACATTACCCTCCTGGCGCCGGGCCAGGCCCTTGCTGCGCAGTACCAGGTCCAGCGCCTGGTCCCATGGCACATCCTCCAGGCGCAAGGTGACGCTGCCCTGCACAGCATCGCTGGCGACCAGGTTGACGCCGGCATAGTCAGCCAGCACCTGCAGCACCGAACGCACTTCCACATCCTGGAAGTTCAACGACAGCGGTTCACCCTGACAAGGCATCGCCAGCGCCAGCGGGATCGGCAGCAACGCTGCCAGTGCCCATTTTTTCAATGTTTTCATCGTGGTCCGGGGCCTCCTTGCCCAGGCGCTTTGCGAGGGTGATGAACGCCGTGCGCTCGTGCCACTCCCCAGCCATGAACAGCCGCTCGCGTACTTCGACCTGGCGTTGATCAACCCTTGCCACTACCCCCAGATCACGCCCGACCCGGTCCCCAGGGCGTACGCGATAGAGCCTGCCAGCCGCCAACAGCAGTGCTTCGTGCACCGCCCCACGCGACAGGCTGCCGACCATCTCCAGTTGTGCCAACGGCACACTGGCCAGCCCGGCCCCCATCAATCGCGTCGCCCCAAGGTCGAACGGGTCGACAGTGGGCGCTGCCGTCACGCCCCTGGCCGGCGTTTGCGCAAGCACAGCAGCCGTCGGTGTGGGCGCCAGCGCCTCATAGGCATCAACCTGCAACCGCAGGCGCAACAGGCCAGGCTGATCAACGGCTGCCGCCAGCTGCAGGTCACCGCTGCGCAGCACCCGCGCCTGGCCCAACCAGTCGCCCAGCCACTGGCGCAGGGCCACGTAACGCCCCACCACCTGCAGCTCCAGCGGCACCTTGCGCAAACCGGCCTGCTGTTCGCCTTCATGCACATCGAACCGCTCGATGAGCAAACCATGCGCATGCGCCGAAGCCGCTAGGCGCTCAAGTAGCTCGCTCATGGCCTCCCCGGCCGCCAGGTGCCAGTGCGCCTCCTGCAAGCGTTGCTCGGCCATGGCCACGGACGCCTGGAGCTGCTCACGTTCGACCTGCTGCAACGCGCTGGCTGCTTGCTGTTCGTTCAGCTGGGTATGCCGGGTCTTCTCGAGCGCCTGCTGCTGCAAAACCACCGGCAGACGTATCGCGCAGCCCAAGCCGAACAACGCCACTGCCACCAACACTGGCGCCAGTTGCCTGAAGCGTGAGGAGCGCTCGGCCACAGCCAGCCAGCCGAGCACCTGTGCAGCATTCACGACCAGAACGCCGAAACGCGCGCGTCCAGCAGGAATTCGTCGCCGCCCGGCATGCTCCTGATACGCTTGAGCTGCAGATCGAGCAACGCATTCGAGCGACCCAGGTCACGCATGAACTGCGCGACCACGGCACCGGACGTGGCCAGCCCGGTCATTTGCAGCCGGCCATTTTCCAGACGGAGGTCGAGTAGCTTTACCCCCACTGGCAACGCCCTCTCGAGGTCGGCGAACACCCCGGTCAGCACATCCTGATGGGCGCGCAGGCCTTCCAGCGCCGCCGTGCGGGCCAGCAGTGCCTCGTGCTGTGCACGCACCTCGGACAGCGGCTGCAATTGCTCGCCAAACACTGCAAGGGCTGCCTGGCGCTGGGCATTGGCCAGCGCCTGCTGCTGCCCGCGCTGGCGAGCCAACTGGTCGACCAGCGTCACGGCACACAAGGCCAGCAGCACACCAGCGACCAGTTGCCTGCGAAAACACCGCAACGCCGCCTGGCGCTGCCGTTCGCGCCAGGGCAGAAGGTTCAGCCGCATCATTGGCGCAACCCTCCAAGCGCCAGGGCGCACGCCAGGATCATCGCGCCATCGACCTGCTCCAGGCCCGCCAGGTCGGGTAGCGGGCGACACGGCAGGTTCAACTGCGAACCGAGGCTCTGCAACCGGCAGGGTTCGATCGGTGAACAGCTGGCGATCAACAGGCAATCGGGCAAAGGTTCACCGGCAAGCAGGGCCGGCAGGCGCTCCGGCAGCGATGCCGTTATCGCCGACATCCCCAGGCTCAGCTCACGCCGTTGCGGCGGCTGGCCCGTCTGCCAGCTGTAGAGGTTGGTGCCATGCGTCTCGATACGCAGCAGCGCCGCCGCTTGGTGACTACCCTGCGGCAGCATGCGCCCCAAGGCAATGCTGTCGACTTCCACGGCCTCAAGTTGCAACCCGGCCGCCTCGACGACGCCTGCAAGTGGTGCCAGCGCACGCTGCCGACATGCAGCCACCATCACCTCGGCGCAGCCTGGCTGGACACGGGAGGCCCCCATGACCTGAAAATCCAGCGCCAGGTCTTCCAGCGGAAACGGGAACAGCCGTTCGGCGTCAGCCAGCAGTTGCGCCTCCATTTCTGCCCCGCCCTGTTCCGCTGGCAAGTGGCACAGCTTGCAGATCACCTGGCTGGCCGGCAGTGCCAGCGCTACGCGGCGCTGCCTGAGGCCGCTGCGTCGGTAGGCACGCTTAAGGGCTGCCACCACGGCGGCCGGCTCTGCCGCCCAGTCACTGCCAGCCGGCGATTCGAACGGTTCTTGTACCGCGGCAAGCACCCGGCAGCGTCGGTTACGCCGCTGCAGTTGCACCATCCGAACGTTGTCAGGGGCAATTTCCAGCCCCACGAGTGAACCGGCATCCTTGCCGAAGCGTCCTAGCATCGCGACATCCTTGCTGTCTGTCTCAACCCCGCGCCAACACTGGGCCACGCTGGCCCATCGAGGCGACGGGCAGCCTGACCGGTAACCCGGAGAGGCGAAAAAATGCTTATAATGCCCAGCGTTTTCTGGTCCGCCGGACCTGCGCGCAATCCACTCCCAACCTGGACACCGAAAAGCCTTGATACGCCTGCTGAAGTTCTTCTGGTGGTCTTCCGTCGCAGTCATCTGCGCGCTCGTACTCGGTGTGAGCGGTGCGTTTCTGTATCTTAGCCCCAGCCTGCCCTCGGTCGAATCGCTCAGAAGCATCCAGTTGCAGATCCCCCTAAGGGTGTACAGCAGCGACGGCAAGCTGATTGCCGAGTTCGGCGAAATGCGTCGCTCGCCAATCCGTTTCGCGGAAATTCCCCCACAGTTCATCCAGGCGCTTCTGTCGGCCGAGGATGACAACTTCCTCAACCACTATGGTGTCGACCCCAGCAGCCTGATGCGCGCCGCGACCCAGCTGGTGAAAACCGGGCATATCCAGACCGGCGGCAGTACCATCACCATGCAGGTGGCGAAGAACTTCTTCCTTACCAGCGAACGCAGCTTCTCGCGCAAGACCAACGAAATCCTGCTGGCCCTGCAGATCGAGCGTGAGCTGACCAAGGACGAGATCCTCGAGCTGTACGTGAACAAGATCTACCTGGGCAACCGCGCCTACGGTATCGACGCCGCCGCGCAGGTGTACTACGGCAAGTCGATCCGCGACGTGAGCCTGGCACAGATGGCGATGATCGCCGGCCTGCCCAAGGCACCCTCGCGCTTCAACCCGCTGGCCAACCCGGTGCGCGCGAAAGAGCGCCGCGACTGGATCCTTGGCCGCATGTACAAGCTGGGCAAGATCGACGAAGCCAGCTACCAGGCAGCCCTTGCCGAACCGCTCAACGCCAGCTACCACGTGCCCACACCTGAGGTGAATGCACCTTACATCGCCGAAATGGCCCGCGCCGAAATGGTCGGCCGCTACGGCAGCGACGCCTACACCGAAGGTTTCCGCGTTACCACCACGGTGCCCAGCGACATGCAGGAAATGGCCAACAAGGCCATCCTCAACGGCCTCTCCGACTACGATGAGCGCCACGGCTACCGCGGCCCCGAGGCACGTTTCCCGGGCCGCACCCAGGCGGCCTGGCTGCAGGAACTGGGCAAGCAGCGCAGCCTTGGCGGCCTGGAGCCGGCAATCGTCACCCAGGTCGAGAAAACCGGCCTCAAGGTGCTGACCCGCAGTGGCCAGGAAGAAATGGTGGCCTGGGACACCATGAAATGGGCGCGCCCGTTCATCAACAGTAACGCCCAGGGCCGTGCGCCGCAGTCACCGGCAGACGTGGCCCAGGTCGGCGACCTGGTACGCCTGCAGCGCCTGGAGGATGGCAAGCTCAAGTTCAGCCAGGTACCAGGGGCACAGAGTGCACTGGTCACCCTTGACCCGTACAACGGCGCCATCCGCGCCCTGGTCGGCGGTTTCTCGTTCGAGCAGAGCAACTACAACCGTGCCATGCAGGCCAAGCGCCAGCCGGGCTCGAGCTTCAAGCCATTCGTCTACAGTGCCGCCCTGGACAGTGGCTATACCGCATCCAGCCTGGTCAACGACGCACCAATCGTGTTTGTCGACGAGTACCTGGACAAGGTCTGGCGACCGAAGAACGACACCAATACCTTCCTTGGCCCGATCCGCATGCGCGAAGCGTTGTACAAGTCGCGCAACCTGGTGTCGATCCGCCTGCTGCAGGCCATGGGCGTGGACCGCACCATCGACTACATCGCCAAGTTCGGCTTCAACAAACAGGACCTGCCACGTAACCTGTCGCTGGCACTGGGCACCGCTACCCTGACCCCGATGGAGATCGCCACCGGCTGGAGCACCTTTGCCAACGGCGGCTACAAGATCACCCCGTACCTGATCGAGCGCATCGAAAGTCGTAGCGGCGAGACGCTGTTCACTGCCAACCCGGCCCGGGTACCGCAAGGTGTCGAGGACCAGGCGGGCCTGGCAGCGCCCGAACAGCCGATCAGCACCGCCGCCATGCCGGGCGAGGCACCCGCTGCCTTCAGCCAGGTGGCGTCGGCACCGCAGGCGCCGGCCGTGGCCGAGCAGATCATCGACGGGCGCACCACCTACATCCTCACCAGCATGCTGCAGGACGTGATCAAGCGTGGCACCGGCCGCCGGGCACTGGCCCTGGGCCGTACCGATCTGGCAGGCAAGACCGGTACCACCAACGAGTCCAAGGACGCCTGGTTCTCCGGCTACAACGCTGACTACGTGACCACCGTGTGGGTCGGTTTTGATCAGCCCGAAACCCTGGGCCGCCGCGAGTACGGCGGCACCGTGGCACTGCCGATCTGGATGAGTTTCATGGGCGCGGCGCTCAAGGACAAGCCTATGCATGCGCCGGCCGAGCCGGAAGGCATCCTCAGCCTGCGCGTCGATCCGGTCAGCGGCCGTGCCGCTTCGCCGAGCACGCCGAACGCCTACTTCGAGCTGTTCAAGGCCGAAGACTCGCCGCCGTCGGTGGACGAACTGGGTACTGGCGCAGCACCGGGCAGCCCGTTGCCGGCGGATGAAGCGGCGCCGATGGATCTGTTCTAAACCTGACAGGCTAACGCCGTCCGTGTAGGAGCGCGTCAGCTGGGACACCGGCAAACAAAAAGCCCCGGCTCATACGAGCCGGGGCTTTTTTGTGTCGCCAGGCAGCAATCAGCCGTTGAACACGTCATCCACGCTGGTCAGCGGGTAGTGCTTCGGATACGGCAGGGTAGCCACGCCGGATTCGATGGCGGCCTTGGCCACAGCGTCGGAAACGACGGTGATCAGGCGGGCGTCCAGCGGCTTCGGAATGATGTACTCACGGCCGAACTCCAGGCCCTCGACGCCGTAGGCTTCGCAGACTTCCTTCGGAACCGGCAGCTTGGCCAGGTCTTTCAGGGCGACGGCGGCGGCGATTTTCATTTCTTCGTTGATGCGCTTGGCGCGTACGTCCAAGGCACCACGGAAGATGAACGGGAAGCCCAGTACGTTGTTGACCTGGTTCGGGTAGTCGGAACGACCGGTAGCCATGATCACGTCGCTGCGAGTGGCGTGCGCCAGCTCTGGCGAGATTTCCGGGTCCGGGTTCGAGCAGGCGAACACGATCGGGTTGGCAGCCATCGACTTCAGGCCTTCGGCGCTCAGCAGGTTCGGGCCGGACAGGCCTACGAACACGTCGGCACCGTCGAGGGCGTCAGCCAGGGTGCGCTTGTCGGTAGCGTGGGCGAACTGCGCCTTGTACTGGTTCAGGTCGTCACGGCCAGCGTGGATCACGCCGCTGCGGTCGATCATGTAGATGTTTTCGACCTTGGCACCCATGCTCACCAGCAGCTTCATGCAGGAAATGGCTGCAGCGCCGGCCCCCAGGCAGACGATCTTGGCGTCTTCCAGCTTCTTGCCAGCGATTTCCAGGGCGTTGATCATACCGGCCGCGGTCACGATGGCGGTGCCGTGCTGGTCATCGTGGAATACCGGGATGTCGCACTGTTCGATCAGGGTGCGTTCGATTTCGAAGCACTCAGGCGCCTTGATGTCTTCGAGGTTGATGCCACCGAAGGTGATCGAGATGCGGCGGACGGTGTCGATGAACGCTTGCGGGCTTTCCGACTCGACTTCGATGTCGAATACGTCGATACCGGCGAAACGCTTGAACAGAACACCCTTGCCTTCCATGACCGGCTTGGAAGCCAGTGGGCCGAGGTCGCCCAGACCGAGGATGGCGGTGCCATCGGAAATCACCGCAACCAGGTTGCCCTTGCCGGTGTATTTGTAAGCCAGCTCTGGATCACGGCCAATTTCACGCACCGGCTCAGCAACACCTGGGCTGTAGGCCAGGGCGAGGTCACGGGCGGTGGCAGTGGGCTTGGAGAGCTCGACGCTCAGTTTCCCCGGACGAGGTTGAGCGTGGTATTCGAGAGCGGCGGTTTTCAGGTCTGACATGGTGGGCATTCCGCTATTTACTGTTCTGACGGACCGCCGAGGATACGCAAAGAGCCGGGGAGTCACAAGACTGGTCGGTCACTTGTGTCAAGGCCTTTAGCCTACGACTTTACGCTATAACCCACGGGGGCATACGGCTCACAGTGTGTACAATCTGATAGCGAAATGTCTACATCTTTTGGCCTTAAATACGTTCCAACATGCTCGGATCGGTCAATGGCAACACCCAGCGTCGCTGCCCAGGCTTGAGGCCGCCCTTGCGGGAACGATCCAGCATCCAGCCGCGCGCTTCGACCTGGCGTCCCTTGAGGTTATCGAAGAAGCTGGCGGGAAAGTTGCGTTGCAGACGAGCGGGAACCTGCAACACCACGGCACTGTCCAAGGTCAGCCAAACCCCACCACGGTTGCGCTCTATGCCCTCTATGCGCCCCCCGACAACAGCAAAACCCGACTGCCTGACATCAGCCGCACGCACCACCGGCGAACGGCGCCACAAACCGGCGCCGGCCTTGCGCGCCGCTTGTTCAGCAAGTTGCTGGCAACCGCTGAGGCGCACGTTGGGGGCCACGGCAACCCGGTAGCCCAAGCCCTCGCTGAGCAGTTGTGCTTCCAGATTGTCGCCATTACGGCCATAGATATGCGCCAGTGCGCGGCCGTATTTGTCTTTGGCCTCGATACCCGGCACCAGCCCGACACGCCCGTCACTGGCCTTGACCAACGCCTGCAAACGCCGCCTGGCGGCCTCGGCGTAGGGCTCGCTAGTGCGCCCGTTACGGCCGATTTCCGGGGCATTGATGCCAATCAGGCGCACGCTGCGGCCATCGACCAGGCGCAAGGTATCGCCATCCACCACCTGGCGCACCGCCACCTGCTGCGGGCGGTCCGGTAACGGGCAGAACGCCAGTGCAGGGAAGTGCCAGATGACGCCCATAAAAAAGGCGCCCACAAGGGGCGCCTTTTTTTGCAGCAATGCGAAACCCGAGGGGTTCGCCATGCGCATGATTACTTCTTGGTACCGAACATGCCGAAGCGATCGGCGAACTTCTGTACGCGACCACCGGTGTCCAGGACTTTCTGCTTACCGGTGTAGAACGGGTGGCACAGGTTGCAAACGTCGATCGCCAGGGTGCTGCCCAGGGTCGAACGGGTTTCAAACTTGTTGCCGCAGCTGCAGGTGACTGCAACTACTTCGTAGTTCGGATGAATATCTGCTTTCATGGTCACTTCCTCGAGCTGCGTGCCGCCACCCAACACCAATTGTTGAATACCGCACGTAATTAGGCGGCGAATAATACCAGAGCATCACGCCAACGCAAGTTGTCGCTTGCACCGACCGTCGTCTGCTAGGCTCGCCAGTCTTTGAAACGCCCTCCGAGACTATCCGCGTGTCCGACGTCATCCTGCGCCTTGCCCTGCCCTCTCCGCTGCGTCGCCTGTTCGACTACAAGGCGCCGGCAAGCATGGCACGCCAGGCCTTGACCCCGGGCATGCGCATTCGCGTGCCGTTCGGCCGCCGCGAAATGATCGGCGTGCTGGTGGAAGTGTGCGAGCAGAGCGAAGTGCCCGCCGACAAGCTCAAGCCGGCCAGCGCTCTGCTCGACCCGGTATCGCCGATTCCGCCGTCGCTGTTCAAGTTGTGCCTGTGGACCGCCCAGTACTACCAGCACAGCCTGGGCGACACCCTGAGCTGGGCCCTGCCCACGCTGCTGCGCCAGGGCGAACCCGCCGAGATGCGCCAGGAGCGCTTCTGGCATGTCGCCCCCGGCGCCCGCCTGGAAGACCCGCGCATCGCCCGGGCACCGCGCCAGCGCGATGCCCTCAAGACCCTGGCCCAGCACCCGCACGGCGTGGCCCACAGCCTGCTGGCCAAGCTCAACCTGAACAAGGACAGCCTCGACCTGCTGCTGGCCAAGGACCTGGTGCAGATCGAGGTCCGCCGTCACCTGCCAGCGATACGCCACGAACACTGGCTGGCTCAGCCGGAACTGCCACTCAACGAAGAGCAGCGCGATGCTTTCGACGCCGTGCGCGAAGGCTTTGGCAGCTTCGGCGCCTTCCTGCTGGCCGGCGTCACCGGCAGCGGCAAGACCGAGGTCTACCTGCAGCTGATCCGCGAAACCCTGGAAGCCGGCAAGCAGGCCCTGGTGCTGATCCCGGAAATCAACCTCGGTCCGCAGACCCTGGCCCGCTTCGAACAGCGCTTCAACGCCCGCATCGCCCTGCTGCATTCGGCGGTAAATGATCGCGAACGCCTGGATGCCTGGCTGGCCGCCCGCGACGGAGAGGCTGACATCATCATCGGCACCCGCTCGGCGCTGTTCACGCCGATGAAAAACCCCGGCCTGATCATCATCGACGAGGAACACGACGGCTCCTATAAACAGCAGGAAGGCCTGCGCTACCACGCCCGCGACCTGGCGCTGGTACGTGCCCATCAGGAAAACATCCCGATTTTGCTCGGCTCGGCCACCCCATCGCTGGAAACCCTGCACAACGCCCTGAGCGGCCGCTACCGCCTGCTGCGCATGAATCAGCGGGCTGGCGGCGCCCGCCCGCCGCGCATGCTGCGCCTGGATGTGAAGAGCCTGCCGCTGGACAGCGGCATCAGCGGGCCGTTGCAGCAGGCCATCCGTCAAACCCTGGAGGCGGGCCAGCAAGTGCTGGTGTTCCTCAACCGCCGCGGCTTCGCCCCGACCTTGCTGTGCCACGATTGCGGCTGGCTGTCCGAGTGCCCGCGCTGCGATGCGCGCATGACCGTGCACCAGCGCTCCGGCGTGCTGCGCTGCCACCATTGCGGCTATGACGAGCGCCTGCCCCAGCAGTGCCCGCAGTGCAACCACGTTGACCTGCGCCCGGTCGGCGCCGGTACCGAGCGCGCCGAGGAACGCCTGAAAGTGCTGTTCCCGGATTACCCGATCCTGCGCGTGGACCGCGACAGCACGGCGCGCAAGGACGCCATGCACAACCTGTTCAGCACCATCCAGCGTGGCCAGCCGAGCATCCTTGTCGGCACCCAGATGCTCGCCAAGGGCCACCACTTCCCGAGGGTGACCCTGGTGGCCATCCTCGATGCCGATGGCGGGCTGTTCTCCGGCGACTTCCGCGCCAGCGAACGCATGGCACAGCTGATCGTGCAGGTTGCCGGGCGGGCCGGGCGCGCCGAGGAGCCCGGCAAGGTCATCATCCAGACCCACCTGGCCGACCATCCGCTGCTGGTGCAGCTTACCGAGCAGGGCTACTTCGCTTTCGCCGAGCAGGCCCTGGACGAACGCCGCGCCGCCGGGCTGCCGCCTTACTCGCACCTGGCACTGCTGCGCGCCGAAGCGCACAAGCCCGGGCAAGCCGAAGCTTTCCTCGACGAGGCTTGCGCCGCCGCCGAGCGCCTGGTGGCCCAACAGCGCCTGCCGGGCATTGAACTGCTGGGGCCGGTGCCGGCACCGATGGAGCGCCGCGCCGGGCGCTTCCGCGCGCAACTGTTGATACAGGCCAATACGCGGGCGCCTTTGCATCGACTGATCAGCGCCTGGTTGCTAGTGTTGGAGCAGATGCCGAGCGGGCGCCAGGTGCGCTGGTCGCTGGATGTCGACCCGGTAGACCTGTATTGATTTCAGGGGCTGCTTTGCAGCCCATCGCGACACAAGGCCGCTCCAACACAGAGCGTGCGCATCACCTGTAGGAGCGGCCTTGTGTCGCGAAAGGGCCGCAGAGCGGCCCCGGCATTCTGAAGGCAGGCAAGCCCCAAAGGTTGGCAACCCGCCCTCAGCCACGGATAATGCCCAGTTTTTCCACCTGCGCATCCAAGCGCTCCACCGCGCTTGCGGTCGAAAAGAGATCCCCATGAAAGACACCATTCGCCAGCTGATCCAGCAAGCCCTCACCCAACTCGTCATCGACGGTGTGCTGCCTGAAGGGCTGTCGCCGGCGATCCAGGTGGAAAACGCCCGGGACAAGACCCACGGCGACTTCGCCAGCAACATCGCCATGATGCTGGCCAAGCCGGCAGGCATGAAGCCGCGCGACCTGGCCGAAAAACTGATCGATGCCCTGCCGGCCAGCGCCGACATCAGCAAGGTCGAGATCGCCGGCCCGGGCTTCCTCAACTTCTTCCAGAACACCGACGCGCTGGCCAACCGCCTGGATGCCGCACTGGCCGACGCGCGCCTGGGCGCGCGCAAAGCCGGCCCTGCGCAAAAGGTGGTGATCGACATGTCGGCACCCAACCTGGCCAAGGAGATGCATGTCGGCCACCTGCGTTCGACCATCATCGGCGACAGCGTGGCGCGCGTGCTGGAGTTCCTCGGCGATGATGTGATCCGTCAGAACCACGTGGGCGACTGGGGCACCCAGTTCGGCATGCTGCTGGCATACCTGGAAGAAAACCCGATTACCAGCGACGAGCTGTCGGACCTGGAAAACTTCTATCGTGCCGCCAAGAAGCGCTTTGACGAATCCGAAGAATTCGCCACCCGCGCCCGCGGCCTGGTGGTCAAGCTGCAGGCCGGCGACCCGGACTGCATGGCCCTGTGGACGCGCTTCAAGGACATTTCGCTGTCGCACTGCCAGAAGACCTACGAGCTGCTCAACGTCAAGCTGACCATGGCCGACGTGATGGGTGAAAGCGCTTACAACGACGACCTGGCCAACGTGGTCGCCGACCTCAAGGCCAAGGGCCTGCTGGTAGAAGACCAGGGCGCCCAGTGCGTGTTCCTCGACGAATTCAAGAACAGTGAAGGCGAACCACTGCCGGTGATCGTGCAGAAGGCTGACGGCGGCTACCTGTACGCCACCACCGACCTGGCCGCCGTGCGTTACCGCAGCAACGTGCTCAAGGCCGATCGCGCCCTGTACTTCGTCGACCAGCGCCAGGCCCTGCACTTCAACCAGGTGTTCGAAGTTGCACGCCGTGCAGGTTTCGTCGGCCACCCGATGCAGATGGAGCACATGGGCTTCGGCACCATGAACGGCGCCGACGGCCGCCCGTTCAAGACCCGTGACGGCGGCACCGTGAAGCTGATCGACCTGCTCACCGAGGCCAAGGAGCGCGCCTACGCGCTGGTCAAGGAAAAGAACCCGAGCCTGGCCGATGAAGAACTGCGCCACATTGGTGAAGTGGTGGGCATTGGCGCGGTGAAGTATGCCGACCTGTCCAAGCACCGCACCAGCGACTACAGCTTCAACTTCGAGCTGATGCTCAACTTCGAAGGCAATACCGCACCTTACCTGCTATACGCCTACACCCGCGTGGCCGGCGTATTCCGCAAACTGGGCAAGGGCTTCGATGAAGTCGAAGGCAACATCGTGCTGCAGGCTGCCCACGAGCAGGACCTGGCCGCACGCCTGGCGCAGTTTGGCGAAATCCTCAACAACGTCGCCGACAAGGGCACGCCGCACGTGCTGTGCAGTTACCTGTACGACCTGGCCGGCCTGTTCTCCAGCTTTTATGAGAACTGCCCGATTCTTGCCGCCGAAACCCCGCAGCAGCAGCAGAGCCGCCTGCGCCTGGCGGCCCTGACCGGCCGCACCCTCAAGCAAGGTCTGGAACTGCTCGGCCTGGAAACCCTGGAGCGCATGTAAGTTGGCTGCCAAGAAAAAACCCGCACCCAAACGCGGCGCCAGCCGCCAGACGGCGCCGGCCAAGCAGCCGATCCCCGGTTGGGTATGGCTGGCGGTCGGCCTCACAGTAGGCGCGTTCATCGTGTTCCTGATGAAGCTCGAGCCCGGTGGCGAAGACATCAAGCGCACCAAGCCCGAGCAGCAGAAGGCGGAGAAAGTGGCTGAAGCCGGCAAGCCGGCACAGGCTACCCCACAGCAGCCAGTAAAGCCGAAGTACGACTTCTACACACTGCTGCCAGAGTCCGAGGTGATCGTGCCGCCAGAGGCCGTGCCAGAGAAGACGCCACCCGTCCCGGCCCAACCAGTGACCCCGGTGACACCGGCCGAAGCGGCGAAGATCGACACGGCGCGAGCCCAGGCAGCATTGATGGGGCAGACCCCGCCACCGGCACCGCCGGTAATCAAACCGGCGGCGACCACCCAGTTCTTCCTGCAAGCAGGCTCGTTCCGCAAGCAGGCCGATGCCGACAAAGTACGCGCGCAGATCATTCTGCTGGGCCAGGCGGTGAAGGTAGAGTCAGGCACGGTCAAGGACGAAACCTGGTACCGCGTACTGGTGGGCCCGTTCAGCAATCGCGAGCAGCTGACCGGGGCGCAGAAGCAACTGGCCGGTGCAGGTTTCAGCAACCTGTTGCTGCAACAGCGGCAAACCCGTCAGTAACCTGCATTTGCGGCCCTGTGGGAGCGGCCTTGTGTCGCTCCCACAAAGGGCTGCGCGTCAACCCCGCCCCGCATTCCGCTCGGAAACCTGGCTGTTCAGCGTCCAGAAGTCATACAGCACCCCCACCAGGAACAGCCCGCCGGTAAAGAAGTAGATGATCGCGGTCACCCACTTGCCCTGATACAGCCGGTGCAGGCCAAACACACCGAGGAAGGTCAGCAGGATCCAGGCGATGTTGTAGTCAATCCGCCCGGACTGGAACCTAAGGTCGGCTTCACGGTCCATGGCCGGGATCAGAAACAGGTCGATCAACCAGCCGATGCCCAGCAGGCCCAGGGTGAAGAACCAGATGGTGCCAGTTACCGGCTTGCCGTAATAGAAACGGTGCGATCCGGTAAAGCCGAAAATCCATAGCAGATAGCCAATGGTCTTGCTATGGGTGTCGTGAAATGGCGCCCCTTGTTGATAACTGTTCATTCATAGCCCTCGTGGGTTATCCGAAAATTTTCTAAAAAAAAATGTGACTTTCTTGTCGCAGGCCGACGTACGGCACCTGGGCAATCGACCAACGGATCAAAGATTGATCAAAAAGCTGTTATAAAGTTGCGCGCCCAACACATAACTATTCATAAGAGCTTCATCTATGCCGCCTTTACTCAAGACATGGCTGACCCTCTGCCTATTATTGCCCCTGGCCGCCCACGCCACCAATCGTGAGCAACGTCTTCCCAATGGTTTCACCGGCTATACCACCAACGCCTCGGTGAGACACGCACCGGTCAAACAGACCGCGCTGCGCACCCGCCCAAGCAATGCTGCCAGCAGCAGCCGCGGCATGCCGGTCGCTGCCATGTCGCCGAAGCAGAGCAGCGATGTGCTCAGCCGTGCGGTGAATGTGCTCGGCACCCCTTATGTATGGGGCGGCAGCAGCCCGAAGAAAGGCTTCGACTGCAGCGGACTGGTCAAATATGCCTTCAACGACGTCGCCGACGTCGACCTGCCGCGCACCTCCAATGCCATGGCTCAGGGCCATGGTGTGAAGGTGGCCCAGGATGACCTGAAGCCGGGTGACCTGATCTTCTTCAACATCAAGAGCCGCCGGGTGAACCATGTTGCCATCTACCTGGGCAACGACCGCTTCATCCATGCGCCACGCCGTGGCAAGCGGGTGAGCATCGACACCCTGAGCAAGCCTTACTGGCAGAAGCATTACGTAGTAGCCAAGCGAGTGCTGCCAAAAGAACAGCAGCAACTGAACCTGGCCAAGCGCTGATCTGATCGGCGCTCTCCTGTATCGGCCTCTTCGCGGGCACGCCCGCTCCCACAGGTACCGGGGCCGCTCTCGCGGGCAGCGCCATACCTGTGGGAGCGGGCGTGCCCGCGAAGGGGCCGGTACAGCCACTACGAGTCCTCAATCAGCCCTCGCTCCCTCAGTCCTCGCATCGCCCCCTCCATCGTCCGCATCCCGTCCGCACCACCCGCCTGCATCACCGAACACAACTGCGCCATCCGCCCTTCCCGAATCAGGTTACGCACCGCTGGCGTAACCACCAGCACCTCACGCGCCGCAACCCGCCCTCCACCCGCACGCCTGACCAATATTTGCGCCACCACCAGGCGCAACGACTCGGCCAGCATCGCCCGCACCAGCGGCTTCTCTTCGGCCGCAAACACCTCCACCAACCGGTCAACGCTGTTCACCGCCGAACGCGTATGCACGGTCGCCAGCACCAGGTGCCCGGTCTCCGCCGCGCGCAAGGCCAGGCGAATGGTTTCCAGGTCGCGCAGCTCCCCGATCATGATCACATCCGGGTCCTGACGCAGGGCACTGCGCAGCCCTTGGGCAAACCCGCCGCAATGGCGACCGATCTCACGCTGGTTGACCAGGCTGCGCTGGCTGCTATGGATAACTTCGACAGGGTCTTCGAGGGTGATGATATGCAGTGCCCGCTCACGGCTCAGCTGGTCGAGCAGCGTCGCCAGGGTGCTGGACTTGCCGCTGCCGGTCGGCCCACCCACGAGTATCAAGCCATCGCTGCCCTGCGCAACAGCTTGAAACACATCCCCTAGGTCGAGTTCATCGAGCGTGGCGATACGCCCCGGGATCAGGCGAAAGGTGGCCGCCGGCCCCTGCAACTGGCGAAACAGGTTCAGCCGAAAGCGCCCCAGTGCCGGCAATTCCAGCGCCAGGTCCAGCTCATCTCCCTGGGTCCACTGTCGGCGCTGGGCTTCATCCAGCATGGGTGCCATGCCCTCGATCAAGGCGTCCGGGCTCAAGGTCGGCAGAGCCATGCGCTGCAACTCGCCATCCAGGCGCAACATCGGTATCTGGCCCGCCGCCAGATGCAGGTCGGAAGCCCCCGCATCCACGGCCCGGGCCAACAGGTCGGTCACATCCATGAGACTCCCCAAAGGCCTTCAAGTAGGTAGAATGCCGCAAACCCCACAGCCGCCGGCATCAATCCATGTCCACCCTAGCAGACAACCTTTCCGCTATTTCCGCCCGTATAGCCAGCGCTGCCCAGGCTGCCGGGCGTGATCCGGCCAGTGTCCAGTTGCTGGCCGTGAGCAAGACCAAGCCAGCCAGCGCCATCCGCGAGATCCACGCCGCCGGTGTTTGCGATGTCGGGGAAAACTACCTACAGGAAGCGCTGACAAAGCAGCAGGCACTCAGTGACCTGCCCTTGATCTGGCACTTCATCGGCCCCATTCAGTCGAACAAGACCAAAGCCATCGCCGAGCATTTCGCCTGGGTACATTCCGTGGACCGCCTGAAAATCGCCCAACGCCTCTCGGAGCAGCGCCCGGCCGGGTTGGCGCCACTGAACATCTGCCTGCAGGTGAACGTCAGCGGCGAAGACAGCAAGTCTGGTTGCGCCCCCGCCGACCTGCCAGCCCTGGCCAAGGCGGTAGCCGCGCTGCCCAACCTGCGCCTGCGCGGGCTGATGGCAATCCCCGAACCTACCGATGACCGCGCCGCGCAGGAAGCCGCCTTCGCCACCCTGCGCCAGTTGCAGGAGGGCCTTGGCCTTGGCCTGGACACCCTGTCCATGGGCATGAGCCACGACCTGGAAGCTGCCATTGCACAGGGTGCGACCTGGGTACGTATCGGTACCGCCCTGTTCGGCGCCCGCGACTACGGGCAGCCCTGATTCCATGCTTTACTCACTCTTTCCCACAAGGACCTGACATGAGCAAGACTCGTATTGCCTTTATCGGCGCCGGCAACATGGCCGCCAGCCTGATCGGTGGTCTGCGTGCCCAGGGCCTGGACGCCTCGCAGATCCGCGCCAGCGACCCGGGCGCCGAGACCCGCAGCCGCATCCAGGCCGAGCACGGCATCGAAACCTTCGAGAACAACGCCCAGGCCATCGATGGCGCCGACGTCATCGTCCTGGCGGTCAAGCCGCAGGTCATGAAAGCAGTGTGCCAGGCCCTGCAACCGAACCTGCAGGATGGCCAGCTGCTCGTTTCCATTGCCGCCGGCATCACCTGCGCCAGCCTGCAAAGCTGGGTCGGCGCTCGCCCGGTGGTGCGCTGCATGCCCAACACCCCGGCACTGCTGCGCCAGGGCGTCAGCGGCCTGTACGCCACCGCAGAGGTTACTGCCGACCAACGCCAGCAAGCCGAGCAACTGCTGTCGGCCGTGGGCACCGCCCTGTGGCTGCAGCAGGAGCAGCAACTGGACGCCGTGACTGCCGTCTCCGGCAGCGGCCCGGCGTATTTCTTCCTGCTGATCGAAGCCATGACCGCGGCGGGCGAAAAGCTTGGCCTGCCACGTGAAACCGCTTCCCAGCTGACCTTGCAGACAGCCCTGGGCGCCGCGCGCATGGCGGTTGCCAGCGATGTCGACGCCGCCGAACTTCGCCGCCGCGTCACCTCGCCTGCCGGCACCACCGAGGCGGCGATCAAGTCGTTCCAGGCCAGCGGCTTCGAAGCTATCGTCGAACAGGCGCTGCAAGCTGCGGCCACACGTTCCGCCGAGCTGGCCGAACAACTGGGCAAATAAGGAGCCTTAGATGAATGCACTGTCCGGCGCCGCGATCTTCGTGGTGCAAACCCTGGTCAGCCTGTACCTGGTGATCGTCCTGCTGCGCTTCGTCCTGCAGCTGGTCAAAGCCAACTTCTACAACCCGCTGTGCCAGTTCGCCGTGCGCGCCACGCAGCCGCTGCTAAAGCCGATTCGCCGGGTCATCCCCAGTGTTGGTGGGCTGGATACCTCGTCGCTGCTGTTGTCGGTGGTCATCCAGGCGCTGCTGATGGCGTTCGTGCTGATGGTCACCTACGGCACCTTCGGTGACATCCTGCACCTGCTGATGTGGGCGATCATTGGTATCACCTCGCTGTTCCTGAAGATTTTCTGGGTGGCGATGATCGTCATGGTGATCGTTTCATGGGTGGCCCCCAACAGCCACAACCCGGCGGCCGAACTGGCCTACCAGATCAGCGAACCGGTGCTGGCGCCGTTCCGCCGCATCGTGCCCAACCTGGGCGGCATGGACATCTCGCCGATCTTCGCCTTCCTCGCGATCCAGGTCATCCAGTCGTTCGTCATGCCACCGCTGGCCGCCTACGCCGGCATGCCGCAAGAGCTGTGGCGGATGATCTGAGCCTAACCTGACCTTGCTTGCTTCCAGTGGCAAGCCTTTGCTTGCCGCTGGGGGTAGCGCTCTTTAGACTTACGCCTCCGTCAAGCGTGAGCAGGGTCGATGTCCACAGTCTTTCCCGAAGATTCCGTCGGTCTGGTAGTACCGCAAACCGCCCGGTTCGATGAACCGCTGGCCCTGGCCTGTGGCCGCTCCCTGGCCAGTTATGAACTGGTCTACGAGACCTATGGCACCCTGAACGCCAGCGCGAGCAACGCCGTGCTGATCTGCCATGCCCTCTCCGGCCACCACCATGCCGCTGGCTACCATGCCGCCACCGACCGCAAGCCGGGTTGGTGGGACAGCTGCATCGGCCCTGGCAAGCCGATCGACACCAACCGCTTCTTCGTGGTCAGCCTGAACAACCTGGGCGGCTGCAACGGCAGCACCGGCCCCAGCAGCGTCAACCCGGCCACCGGCAAGCCCTATGGCGCCGACTTCCCGGTGCTGACCGTGGAAGACTGGGTACACAGCCAGGTGCGCCTGGCCGAGCGCCTGGGCATCCAGCAGTGGGCCGCGGTGGTCGGTGGCAGCCTGGGTGGCATGCAGGCGCTGCAGTGGACCATCAGCTACCCCGAACGCGTACGCCATTGCGTCGACATTGCCTCGGCGCCCAAGCTGTCGGCACAGAACATCGCCTTCAACGAAGTGGCACGCCAGGCGATCCTCACCGACCCCGAATTCCACGGTGGTTCGTTCCAGGACCAGGGCGTGATCCCCAAGCGCGGCCTGATGCTGGCGCGCATGGTCGGCCACATCACCTACCTGTCGGACGACTCGATGGGTGAAAAATTCGGCCGTGAGCTGAAGAGCGACAAGCTCAACTACGACTTCCACAGTGTCGAATTCCAGGTCGAGAGCTACCTGCGCTACCAGGGCGAGGAGTTTTCCGGGCGCTTCGACGCCAACACCTACCTGCTGATGACCAAAGCGCTGGACTACTTCGACCCCGCCGCCGCCCAGGGCGGCGACCTGGCGGCCACACTGGCCCACGTCAAGGCGGATTACTGCATCATGTCGTTCACCACCGACTGGCGCTTCTCCCCGGCCCGTTCGCGCGAGATCGTCGACGCCCTGATGGCCGCGCGCAAGAACGTCTGCTACCTGGAGATCGACTCGCCTTACGGGCACGATGCCTTCCTGATCCCCACGCCTCGCTACATGCAGGGTTTCTCGAACTACATGAACCGCATTACCATCTGAGGGCAGCATGAGAGCCGATCTGGAAATCATCCACGACTGGATCCCCGCCGGCAGCCGGGTACTCGACCTGGGCTGCGGCAGCGGCGAACTGCTGGCCTCGCTGCGCGACCGCAAGCAGGTCACCGGCTATGGCCTGGAGATCGATGCCGACAACATCGCCGCCTGCGTGGCCAAGGGCGTCAACGTCATCGAGCAGGACCTGGACAAGGGTCTGGGCAACTTCGCCAGCAACAGTTTCGACGTGGTGATCATGACCCAGGCCCTGCAGGCCGTGGAGTACCCCGACCGCATCCTCGACGAGATGCTGCGCGTGGGCCGCCAGTGCATCATCACCTTCCCCAACTTCGGCCACTGGCGTTGCCGCTGGTACCTGGCGACCAAAGGCCGCATGCCGGTATCGGACTTCATGCCATACACCTGGTACAACACGCCGAACATCCACTTCTGCACCTTCGCCGACTTCGAAGAGCTGTGCCACGAGCGCCGCGCCAAGGTGCTCGACCGCCTGGCCGTCGACCACTTGCACCGCAACGGGTGGGGTGGCCGGCTTTGGCCTAATCTTCTAGGTGAGATCGGCATCTACCGCGTCAGCAGCCCGGGCCTGCAAGAACATCAGCTCGCGGTCTGACGCCCAGCGGAGGAATCCCCCCATGCGTCGCCTAGCCCTGTTCCTGATCAGCCTGTGCCTGGCCCTGCCGGTACTGGCTGCCGATGCTGCCCGCCCCGAGCGCAAGGAGGTGTTTGGCGACGTGACGGTACACTACAGCGCGTTCACTTCGAGCATGCTGACGCCGGAGGTGGCCGCAGCCACCGGCCTGGTACGCAGCAAGAACCAGGGTGTACTCAACATCGCCGTGCTCAAGGCCAACAAGCCCGCCACGGCGGTGGTCAGCGGCACGGTCAAGGACCTGACCGGGCGCAGCAGCCCGCTCTCGTTCAAGCAGATCACCGAACAGGGCGCGGTGTACTACATCGCCCAGTTCAAGATCGACCAGCCAGAAACCGTCACCTTCGACCTGAATATCGAAACCGGCGGCATCAGCAACTCCCTCAGCTTCAATCAGGACGTTTTCCCAGGCGAATGATGAATTTCCAGCAACTCGTATTGGCCAGCCACAACGCCGGCAAACTCAAGGAACTCCAGGCCATGCTCGGCGCGTCCGTGCAACTGCGCTCGATCGGCGAGTTCAGCCAGGTCGAACCGGAAGAAACCGGCCTGTCGTTCGTCGAGAACGCCATCCTCAAGGCGCGCAACGCCGCACGCATTTCCGGCCTGCCAGCCCTGGCCGACGATTCGGGCCTGGCGGTAGACTTCCTTGGCGGCGCGCCGGGCATCCACTCGGCGCGCTATGCCGACGGCAAGGGTGACGCGGCGAACAACGCCAAGCTGCTCGAAGCGCTGAAAGACGTGCCTGAAGCCGAGCGCGGTGCACAGTTCGTCTGCGTCCTGGCGCTGGTGCGTCATGCCGACGACCCGCTGCCGATCCTGTGCGAAGGCCTGTGGCAAGGGCGCATCATGTTCGAGGCCAGTGGCGAGCACGGCTTTGGCTACGACCCGCTGTTCTGGGTACCGGAACGCAACTGCTCCAGCGCCGACCTGGCCCCTGTGGACAAGAACCAGCTCAGCCACCGCGCCCGCGCCATGGCTCTGCTGCGCCAACGTCTGGGCCTGGCATGATCGAAACGCTGTCCACCCCCGGAGCGGCGGGTTTCACCAGCCTGCCGCCGCTGGCGCTGTATATCCACATACCGTGGTGCGTACGCAAATGCCCTTACTGCGACTTCAACTCCCACGCCGCCGGGCCTGAACTGCCGGAAGACGCCTACGTCGCCGCCCTGCTGACCGACCTCGACCAGGAGCTGGCCGCCGTGCAAGGCCGGCCGATCAGCTCGATCTTCTTCGGTGGCGGCACCCCCAGCCTGTTCAGTGCCGACGCCCTTGGCCGATTGCTGCGTGGCGTGGAGCAACGTATCCCGTTTGCGCCGGACATCGAAATCACCCTGGAGGCCAACCCGGGTACGTTCGAGCAGGACAAGTTCAAGGCCTACCGGCAAACCGGGATCAACCGCCTGTCCATCGGCGTGCAGAGTTTCCAGCCAGCCAAACTGCAGGCGCTGGGTCGTATCCACAACGGTGATGAAGCAGTCCGCGCCGCTGGCATGGCACGCGCCGCCGGCTTCGACAACTTCAACATGGACCTGATGCACGGCCTTCCCGACCAGTCGCTGGACGACGCGCTGGGCGACCTGCGCCAGGCCATCGACCTGGAGCCGACGCACCTGTCGTGGTACCAGCTGACCGTGGAGCCGAACACGGTGTTCTGGAACCAGCCGCCCGAGCTGCCCGAGGACGACATCCTCTGGGACATCCAGGAGGCCGGCCAGGCGCTGATGGCCGAACACGGCTTCCGCCAGTACGAAGTCTCGGCCTATGCCCAGGCGGGGCGCGCCGCACGGCACAATCTCAACTACTGGCGCTTTGGCGACTTCATCGGCATTGGCGCTGGTGCCCACGGCAAGCTGACCTTCGCCGACGGGCGCATCCTGCGCACCTGGAAGACCCGCCTGCCCAAGGACTACCTGAACCTGGCAAAGCCGTTCAAGGCCGGCGAGAAGCTGCTGCCAGTCGACGAGCTGCCGTTCGAGTTCCTGATGAACGCCCTGCGCCTGACCGATGGGGTGGAAGCCGAACTGTTTACCCAACGCACCGGTTTGCCGCTGGCACAGCTGCGCGAGGCACGCCGCGCAGCCGAACAAAAAGGCCTTTTACAGGTCGAACCGGATCGACTGGTGGCCACCCCGAGGGGCCAGTTGTTCCTCAATGACCTGCTGCAGTATTTCTTGACCTAAGGATGACCCATGGATCTGGTACTTGATCTGCTCGCGACGGTTTCTCGCTGGAGCCGCAGCAACCTGTCGGAGATTTCACTGGCCTTGGTAGGCTGCCTGCTGGTGCTGTTCGGCACCGATGTCAAAGCCTGGGCCGAACAACGCCTGGGCAACCTGGCGGGCGCTCTGCGCGTGCCGTTCATGGCGCTGATGGTGATGATCGGCAGCGGTGCGGCACTGATCTACGCCACACCGTGGGTGGTGAAGGGGCTGAGCCAGTTCAACAACTACGCGCTGGCGCCGGTGTTGCTGGTAGTGCTGGTGATAATTGGCGTGGTGGCTGATCGGCGGGGCTGAGCCAATATTCGGGAGTTGCACTTACCCTGTGGGAGCGGGCGTGTCGAGGCGTCGAACCGCCGCGAACACGGGCGAAGCCCGTGCCATCCACCGAGTCGTCTGCTTCGCGGGCTTGCCCGCTCCCACAGATACCGCGCATGCCAGGAGATAGTGCAGTTTCTGGGTACGGGCCGGTGCAGGGAATGATTCTAAAAGCTGCCCCGGCGAACCAGGGCAGCCCTACCACCTGACTAGCCCTTGGCGGGCATCATCGAAGTGGTCGCGCATGAAGTCCCGAACGGTCTTGAGCACAGTCAAGATCCGGATGAACGTCCAAACGCGGCTCAGCGCATCAAGCAAACGCTTCATATGCCTTGGCCTCCGTGTTGGCGGGCCAATCTTCCAGCATCTAACCGTCGCTTCGATGCCTTCGAAAACCGTGTGGAGGTTTTCGGTGAAGTGGCCAGGTTAATGGCCCTTCAAAGTCAGTTGCCGGCATGGTTCTCAGGCCATGTCGAAGGGGCCGGAAAGCAGAATTCTTCTCCTACCCGGCCCATCACCGATCAAATCCACACAGGAGCAGCGCGATGATACTTGGGATCTTTTCGCAAAACTGTTAACCGCTCCGACACACGTAATGCTGGATATTTCGGAGCATTGACGCTCCCTGTCAGCCTACTTATGATCTTTCTACCGTGTGGAGGTTTTCGGTGAAACACCGAGCGAAGGATACTCAGTCCTGTCGCTCAAAAGAAAACCGCCTTTCTCAAGGCGGTTTTTTTTCGCCTGCATTTCTGCAGGCATCAGCACATCGAAAGGCCGTATCAGCCGATCAATCCACCTTCTCGAACTTCAAGTCCCAAACGCCATGCCCCAGCCGTTCGCCGCGGCGTTCGAACTTGGTGATCGGGCGCTCTTCCGGGCGTGGCACGTAAGTGCCGTCAGCCGCACGGTTGCGATAGCCCGGGGCAGCGCTCATCACTTCCAGCATGTACTCGGCATACGGCTCCCAGTCGGTAGCCATATGGAACACGCCACCGGGCTTGAGCTTGCGTCGTACCAGTTCGGCGAACTCCAGCTGGACGATGCGGCGCTTGTGGTGGCGCGCCTTGTGCCATGGGTCGGGGAAGAACAGCATGAGGCGGTCGAGGCTGTTGTCCGCCACACAGCGGTTCAGCACTTCGATGGCATCGCAGTCATACACCCGCAGGTTCTTCAGGCCCTGGGTCAGCACGCCGTTGAGCAGCGCGCCAACACCCGGGCGGTGTACTTCCACACCGATGAAGTCCTGCTCAGGCGCGGCAGCTGCCATTTCCAGCAGGGAATGGCCCATGCCGAAACCGATCTCCAGGGTGCGCGGCGCCGAACGGCCAAACACCTGGTCGTAGTCCACCGGGCTGTCGGCCAGCGGCAGAATGTACAGCGGGCCACCCTGCTCCAGGCCACGTTGCTGGCCTTCGGTCATGCGCCCGGCACGCATCACGAAACTCTTGATGCGGCGGTGCGGGCGGGCTTCGCCGTCGGGGGTGATCGGCGTATCGTGCGATTCAGTCATCAGGGGCTCTTACTTGATCAGACCATCCAGCGGCGAAGAGGCGCTGGCATAGAGTTTCTTCGGCATACGACCGGCCAGGTAGGCCATGCGACCGGCGACGATGGCGTGCTTCATGGCCTCGGCCATCAGCACCGGCTGCTGGGCGTGGGCAATGGCCGAGTTCATCAGCACCGCTTCGCAGCCCATTTCCATGGCGATGGTGGCATCGGACGCGGTACCCACGCCTGCATCGACCAGCACCGGCACCTTGGACTCTTCCAGGATGATCTGCAGGTTGTAGGGGTTGCAGATACCCAGGCCGGTACCGATCAGGCCTGCCAGCGGCATGACCGCGATGCAGCCGGCTTCGGCCAGCTGACGGGCGATGATCGGGTCGTCGCTGGTGTAGACCATCACGTCGAAACCGTCCTTGACCAGCACTTCGGCAGCCTTGAGGGTTTCGATCACATTGGGGAACAAGGTTTTCTGGTCGGCCAGCACTTCCAGCTTGACCAGGTTGTGGCCATCCAGCAGTTCGCGGGCCAGGCGGCAGGTACGCACGGCTTCGACCGCGTCGTAGCAGCCAGCGGTGTTCGGCAGGATGGTGTAGCGGTCTGGCGGCAGCACATCGAGCAGGTTCGGCTCGCCCGGGTTCTGACCGATGTTGGTGCGGCGCACGGCAACGGTGACGATCTCGGCACCCGAGGCCTCGATGGCCAGGCGGGTTTCTTCCATGTCACGGTATTTGCCGGTACCGACCAGCAGGCGCGACTGGAAGGTACGCCCGGCCAGGGTGAAGGGCTTGTCGCTACGAACGTTGCTCATGGTTGTTCCTCGGGAAAAGGTTGCTGGGCTTGCAGGTGAATCGCCGGCCGGAATCAGCCGCCACCGATAGCGTGGACCACTTCGACCTGGTCGCCGTCGTTCAGCAGCGTGCTGTCGTGCTGGCTACGCGGCACGATATCCAGGTTCAGTTCCACCGCGACGCGGCGCCCGGTCAGCTCCAGGCGGGCCAGCAGGGCCGCGACGCTTTCGCCAGCGGGCAATTCGTAAGGTTCACCGTTCAGTTGAATGCGCATGCGCACGGCCACCATTGTTCTTTGGGGCCCGCATTCTAGCGCCGAACCGCCCTGCAACCCAAGGGCGCTGCACGCCATTAGTCGCGATTGTGGACTACCCGGTCAGCCCAGCCGCCAGGCTGCCAGGCCCAGGCACAACCAGCCGGCCAGGAAGCACAGGCCGCCAAGCGGGGTGATGATGCCAAGCTTGCCCAGGCCGCTGAGGGTCAGCAGGTACAGGCTACCGGAGAACAGCACTATACCCAGGGCAAACAGGCCGCCGGCCCAGCCGACCATGCGCCCTGGCAGGTGCACCGAGAGCACGGCGACGGCGAAGATAGCCAGGGCATGCACCAACTGGTAGGTCACGCCGGTCTGGAAGATCGCCAGGTAGTCGGCCGTCAGGCGGCTTTTCAGGCCGTGGGCGGCGAACGCGCCCAGGGCGACACCGGTGAAGCCGAAAAAGGCGGCAAGCATCAGGAAGCTGCGAAGCATGGGACGACTCCTTGGATCGGGTCTGTATAATGGCCCCTTCCACCCGTACGGCCAAGCCATCGCCATGCTGCCAACCCTTCTCCGCCGCCTCTCCCGCGCCCTGCTCTGGTTCGCTGCCGGCAGCGTCGTGCTGGTGCTGGTGTTCCGCTGGGTGCCACCACCCGGTACCGCGCTGATGGTCGAGCGCAAGGTGCAGTCCTGGGTGAATGGCGAGCCGATCGACCTGCAACGCGACTGGGAGCCGTGGGAGAACATCTCCGACGACCTCAAAGTCGCGGTTATCGCTGGCGAAGACCAGAAGTTTGCCAGCCACTGGGGCTTCGACATCCCGGCTATCCAGGCAGCGCTGGCCTACAACGAGCGCGGCGGCAGCATTCGCGGTGCCAGCACCCTGACCCAGCAAGTGGCCAAGAACCTGTTCCTGTGGTCCGGGCGCAGCTGGTTCCGCAAAGGGCTGGAGGCCTGGTTCACCGCGTTGATCGAGCTGTTCTGGTCGAAGGAGCGGATTCTCGAGGTCTACCTGAACAGTGCCGAATGGGGCAAGGGTGTTTTTGGCGCCCAGGCGGCTGCGCGCTATCACTTTGGCGTCGATGCCAGCCGGCTCAGCCGCCAGCAGGCGGCACAATTGGCCGCAGTGCTGCCCAGCCCGATCAAATGGAGTGCCAGCCGGCCGAGTGCCTACGTGGCCAGCCGGGCCGGCTGGATTCGCCGGCAGATGAGCCAGCTAGGCGGGCCCAGCTATCTGATGCAGCTCGACACTTCGCGCAAGCCTTGAGGGCCTCTTCGCGAGCACGCCCGCTCCCACAGGACCAGCATTACCCCTGAGGCCTGTGCAGTACCTGTGGGAGCGGGCGCGCCCGCGAAGAGGCCGGTAAATCTTGCGCAAAAAAAAGCCGCTCACCCTACCTGGGCCAGCGGCTTTTCCTTGCAGTCAGGGCTCGATCAGGCCGCGATCAGCGCCTTGACCTTGTTCATCGCATTCTTCTCAAGCTGGCGAATCCGCTCGGCCGAAACGCTGTACTTGTCCGCCAGCTCATGCAATGTGGCCTTCTCTTCCGCCAACCAGCGCTGGTAGAGAATGTCGCGGCTACGTTCGTCCAGCCCTTGCAGTGCTTCGTGCAGGTTGCTGGTGGAGTTGTCGCTCCAGTCGGCATCTTCCAGCTGCACCGCCGGGTCGTAACGGTGGTCTTCGAGGTAATGCGCAGGCGACTGGAAGGCACTGTCGTCGTCAGCTTCCGCTGCCGGGTCGAAGGCCATGTCCTGGCCGCTGAGGCGGCTTTCCATCTCGCGTACTTCACGCGGTTCCACGCCCAGGCTTTCCGCCACGCGGTGCACTTCGTCGTTGTTCAGCCAGGCCAGACGCTTCTTCTGGCTGCGCAGGTTGAAGAACAGCTTGCGCTGGGCCTTGGTGGTGGCCACCTTGACGATGCGCCAGTTGCGCAGGATGAACTCGTGGATCTCTGCTTTGATCCAGTGCACGGCGAACGACACCAGGCGCACGCCCATTTCAGGGTTGAAGCGCTTGACGGCTTTCATCAACCCGACGTTGCCTTCCTGGATCAGGTCGGCCTGAGCCAGCCCGTAGCCGGCATAGCTACGGGCGATATGTACGACGAAACGCAGGTGGGCCATCACCATTTGACGAGCGGCCTCGACATCCTGCTCATAATAGAGACGCTCGCCCAGATCACGCTCCTGCTCGACCGTCAGCAGCGGGATGCTGTTGACCGTGTGCACGTAGGCTTCCAGGTTCGCACCGGGTACCAGGGCATAGGCAGGTTGCAACGATGTGGTCATTCAAGAACCTCCGACTTACAGAACTCACGCCTTGTGGGCGCTGCCAACATTGACCTGGAACGACGGTACAAGTTCCATGGTGAAGAATTTGTCAATGCTGGCAGGTAAAAACTATCGCGGCGCCAGCTCGTTCAAATGGCGGGCCACTGCGATCCATGCACCGATATACCCCAACAGCACCGCTCCGATCAAGAGCGACAGACCATCGGACGCCGGCACCCCGCCCAGGGCGAAGTCGCTGCCGTACAGCCCGGAAAGCCCTACCACCGCCTCGTTCAGCCAGTTCAGGCCAAACGCCAGGATGCCCCATGCGATAACCCCCGCGCCCAGGCCATACAGCGCGCCCATGTACAGGAAAGGCCGGCGTACGTAGGCATCGGTGCCACCGACCAGCTTGATCACTTCGATCTCGGTACGGCGGTTTTCAATGTGTAGACGAATTGTGTTACCGATTACTAACAGCAGGGCAGAAATCAGCATCACGGCCAGGCCGAAGACAAAGCGGTCACCCAGCTTGAGGATGGCCGCCAGGCGCTCGACCCACACCAGGTCGAGCTGCGCCACTTCCACCCGCGGCAGCTCCGACAGGCGCTGACGCAAGGCTTCCAGGGCCGGCTTGTCGACCTCGGTCGGGGTTACCACCACCACGCCAGGCAGCGGGTTGTCAGGCAGTTCACGCAGGGCTTCGCCCAGGCCTGACTGCTGCTGGAACTCCTCCAGCGCCTGCTCGCGGCTGACATACTGCGCGTCGGCCACACCGGGCATGCCCTTGATCTCGTCGCGCAGCGCCTCGCCTTCGCGGCTGCCGGCATCGAGTTTGAGGTACAGCGAGATCTGCGCGGCGCGCTGCCACGAGCCACCAAGCTTTTCAACGTTCTTCAGCAGCAACGACAGGCCCATGGGCATGCTCAGCGCCACGGCCATCACCAGGCAGGTGAAGAAGCTGCCGATCGGCTGCTTGCCCAGCCGGCGCAGGCTGTCGGCCATGCTGGCACGGTGGCTTTCCAGCCAGGCATGCAGCAGCGTGCGGAAATCCGGGCCATCATCGTCGTCGTGCTTTTTCTTCGCCGGTTGCGGGTCGGCCGGTTTCGGCGCAACCCGCTCGGAAACCTTCGGCGTACGTGTAGTGCTCATTGCCCGGCCTCCCCATCGCCGATCAAGCGGCCGCGCTGCAAGGTCAGCATGCGGTGGCGCATGCGCGCAATCAGTGCCAGGTCGTGGCTGGCGATCAATACGGTGGTACCCAGCCGATTGATGTCCTCGAATACGCCCATGATCTCTGCGGCCAGGCGCGGGTCCAGGTTACCGGTGGGTTCATCGGCCAGCAGCAGGGCGGGCTGGTGGACGATGGCGCGGGCGATACCCACCCGCTGCTGCTGGCCGGTGGACAGGTCGGCCGGGAACAGCTCGCCCTTGTCGGCCAGCGACACACGCTCCAGCGCAGAGTCCACGCGCTTGGCGACCTCGGCCTTGGACAGGCCGAGAATCTGCAGCGGCAAGGCGATGTTGTTGAATACCGTACGGTCGAACAACAGCTGGTGGTTCTGGAACACCACCCCAATCTGCCGGCGCAGGAACGGGATCTGCGAATTGCTGATCTGGCCCAGGTCCTGCCCGGCCAGCATCAGCTTGCCGCTGGTCGGGCGCTCCATGGCCAGCAGCAGGCGCAGCAAGGTGCTCTTGCCCGCGCCCGAGTGGCCGGTGACGAACAGGAATTCGCCCCGGCGCGCCCGGAAACTCAGCTCATGCAAACCCACATGACCATTGGGGTAGCGCTTGGCAACCTGTTCGAATCGGATCATGTTCAGTCTCGCTCGGCGAACAGAGCCTTGACGAACGGCTCGGCTTCGAAGGTACGCAGGTCGTCGATGCCTTCACCGACACCAATGAAGCGGATCGGCAGCTTGAACTGCTTGGCCAGGGCGAAAATCACCCCGCCCTTGGCAGTGCCATCGAGCTTGGTCAGGGCCAGACCGGTCAGTTCGACGCTCTGGTTGAAGTACTTGGCCTGGCTGATGGCGTTCTGGCCGGTGCCGGCATCGAGCACCAGCAGCACCTCGTGCGGCGCCTCGGCGTCGAGCTTGCCGATGACTCGGCGGACCTTCTTCAGCTCTTCCATCAGGTTGTCTTTGGTGTGCAGGCGGCCTGCGGTATCGGCGATCAGCACGTCGACGCCACGGGCCTTGGCAGCCTGTACGGCATCGAAGATCACCGAAGCGGAGTCGGCGCCAGTGTGCTGGGCGATCACCGGGATCTGGTTGCGCTCGCCCCACACCTGCAGCTGCTCGACCGCCGCGGCACGGAAGGTGTCGCCCGCGGCCAGCATCACTTTCTTGCCTTCAAGCTGCAGCTTCTTGGCCAGTTTGCCGATGGTGGTGGTCTTGCCGGCGCCGTTCACACCGACCACCAGGATCACATAGGGCTTGTTCTGCGCCTGTACCACCAGCGGCTGCTCGACCGGGCGCAGCAGCGCCGCCAGCTCTTCCTGCAGCGACTTGTACAGGGCATCGGCGTCGGCCAGCTGCTTGCGGGCAACCTTCTGGGTCAGGTTCTGGACGATGGTGGAAGTGGCTTCCACACCAACGTCGGCGGTCAGCAGACGGGTTTCGATTTCGTCGAGCAGGTCGTCATCGATGACCTTCTTGCCCAGAAACAGGCTGGCCATGCCCTCGCCGATGCTGGCGCTGGTCTTCGACAGGCCCTGCTTGAGGCGGGCGAAGAAGCCGGGCTTGGCCTGCTCGGCCGGCGCGGCGACCGGAGCTTCAGCCACCGGGGCAGCAGGCGCTGGTGCTGGGCGCTCCGGGATGGCGGGCGGCGCTTTCGGCTCCAGGTCCGCCACCAGGGCCACGGGTTCTTCGGCAACCGGCAGCACCAGGTTGCTGACCGGCGCGGCCGGCTCGACGACCGGAGCCGCCTCGACCGGGGCCGCCTGCAAAGGCACGGACGCGATCGGCTGCGGTGCAGGTGCGACCAGCGGCCGGGACGCGACCGGCTCGGGCTCAGGGGCCTGCAACGGTTGGGAAGCGACCGGTTCAGGCACAGGGGCCTCGACCACCGGTGACTCAACGGGTGCGGCGACTTGCTGCGGTTCAGTCAGCTGTGGGGCCGCAGGGGCCTGAACGGGCTCAGGGGCCTGTGGCGCTTCGGCGCTAGCCCCTTCGACCGGAGCGGCTGCAGGCTGCTCGACGGCTGGGGGTTCATTCGCGGGCACACCCGTTGCCACAGGTGGCTGCGGCTTCTTGCGAAACCAGCTGAACAGGCCTTTCTTCTCACCAGCCTCGGCCGGCGCTTTTTTGTCGTCGTTGGAACCAAACATGGAAGACGGCTATCTCAGGGTAGCGATGGGCCAGCTATGGCGCATCGGGAATTCTCTCTACGCAGAACAGACTATCTTGAAGCCGGCTGGTTCATGCGCAACGTTTTGTCTTAGTGTCCTGTGGGCCAGAACGGCGACAGGCATGGTCGCCAGGCAACCGGATCAGTATCCTAGCACCTCCTGGCCCGCCGACGCTAAACCCAGCGGGCCGCCGAACAGGTTAAACACCGTATGAATGCTCTAGCCCGCCGCGCCGCTGGCCTGTTGCTCGGCACGCTCTGCCTGCCGCTCGCGGCTTTTGCCGCCGAGGTGCAACCCACCCACGAATTCATCCTCGACAATGGTCTGAAAGTGGTCGTGCGTGAAGACCATCGCGCCCCGGTGGTGGTCTCGCAGATCTGGTACAAGGTTGGCTCCAGCTACGAAACCCCGGGCCAGACCGGCCTGTCCCACGCGCTGGAGCACATGATGTTCAAGGGCAGCGCCAAGGTCGGCCCCGGCGAGGCCTCGCGCATCCTGCGTGACATTGGCGCCGAAGAAAACGCCTTCACCAGCGACGACTACACCGCCTATTACCAGGTGCTGGCCCGCGACCGGCTGCCGGTTGCCCTGGAGCTGGAGGCCGACCGCCTGGCCAGCCTGCGTCTGCCCGCCGACGAGTTCAGCCGCGAAATCGAGGTGATCAAGGAAGAACGCCGGCTGCGCACTGACGACCAGCCCAACGCCAAGGCGTTCGAGCTGTTCCGCGCCATGGCTTACCCGGCCAGCGGCTACCACACCCCGACCATCGGCTGGATGGCCGACCTGGAGCGCATGAAGGTCGAGGAACTGCGCCACTGGTACGAATCCTGGTACACCCCCAACAACGCCACCCTGGTAGTGGTCGGCGATGTCACCGCCGACGAGGTCAAGGGCCTGGCGCAGAAGTACTTCGGCAGCATCCCGAAGCGCGCCGTACCGCCGGCCAAGCTGCCACTGGAACTGGCCGAACCGGGCCAGCGCCAGCTGACCCTGCACGTACGCACCCAGCTGCCCAGCCTGATCTACGGCTTCAACGCTCCTGGCCTGGCCACCGCCAAGGATCCGCGCACGGTGCACGCCCTGCGCCTGATCTCGGCACTGCTCGATGGCGGCTACAGCGCCCGCATGCCGGCACGCCTGGAGCGTGGCCAGGAGCTGGTGGCCGGTGCTTCGTCCAGCTACAACGCCTTCACCCGCGGCGACAGCCTGTTCCTGATCTCGGCCACGCCGAACGTGCAGAAGCAGAAAACCCTCGCCGATGTCGAGAAGGGCATCTGGCAGCTGCTGGATGAGCTCAAGACCACCCCGCCCAGCGCCGAAGAGCTGGAACGCGTACGCGCCCAGGTCATTGCCGGCCTGGTCTATGACCGCGACTCCATCAGCAGCCAGGCCACTACAATCGGCCAGCTGGAAACCGTCGGCCTGTCCTGGAAGCTGATCGACAGCGAGCTGGACGAGCTCAAGCGCGTTACCCCGCAGGACATCCAGAACGCCGCGCGCACCTACTTCACCCGCGAACGCCTGAGCGTTGCCCATGTACTGCCCGAGGAGTCCGCTCATGAGTGATCGCTGCGCACCACGCCCAACCCTGCTGGCCACGGGTATCCGCGCCCTGGCGCTGGCGGCAGTGCTGGCCGCCCCGGCCATGGCCGACAACGCCGCCAAGGCCGACAGCAATGCAGCACGCCCGGCCAACACCTTGCAGTCGCTGGCCGAGCTGGATGGCAAGGCACCCAGCCGGCGCCAGTTGAACATCCAGCACTGGAGCACCGCCGAAGGTGCACGGGTGCTGTTCGTCGAGGCACGCGAGCTGCCGATGTTCGACCTGCGCGTCACCTTTGCCGCCGGCAGCAGCCAGGACGGCGGCACCCCGGGCCTGGCGGCCCTGACCAATGCCATGCTCAACGAGGGCGTGGCAGGCAAGGACGTGACGGCCATCGCCGAAGGCTTCGAGGGCCTGGGCGCCGACTTTGGCAATGGTTCCTACCGCGACATGGCCGTGGCCTCGTTGCGCAGCCTCAGCGCCAAGGACAAGCGCGAACCTGCGCTCAAGCTGTTCACCGAGGTGGCCGGTAAGCCGACCTTCCCCGAAGACGCTCTCAAACGCATCAAGAACCAGATGCTGGCCGGCTTCGAATATGAAAAGCAGAACCCCGGCAAGATCGCCGGCAAGACGCTGTTCGGCAAGCTTTACGGCGACCACCCCTACGCCCACCCGAGCGACGGCACCGCGGAAAGCATCAACGGTATCACCCTGGCTCAGCTGCGCGCCTTCCACGCCAAGGCCTACACCGGTGGCAACGCGGTCATCGCCCTGGTCGGCGACCTCAGCCGCGCCGAAGCCGAAGCCATCGCCGCCCAGGTCTCCGCCGGCCTGCCCAAAGGCCCGGCGCTGGCCGCACCAGCCCAACCCACTGACGCCAAGGCAGGCCTGACCCACATCGACTTCCCGTCCAAGCAAACCCACCTGATGCTGGCCGAGCTTGGCATCGACCGCCAGGACCCGGACTGGCCGGCCCTGTCACTGGGCAATCAGATCCTCGGGGGAGGTGCATTCGGCACCCGGTTGATGAGCGAGGTGCGGGAAAAGCGCGGCCTGACCTACGGCGTGTACTCGGTGTTCAGCCCGATGCAGGTGCGTGGCCCGTTCATGATCAACCTGCAGACCCGTGCCGAGCTCAGCGAAGGCACGCTCAAGCTGGTGCAGGGCATACTCGGCGACTACCTCAAGAACGGCCCTACCCAGCAGGAGCTGGACGATGCCAAGCGCGAACTGGCCGGCAGCTTCCCGCTGTCCAATGCCAGCAACGCCAGTATCGTCGGCCAGTTGGGCGCGATCGGCTTCTACAATCTGCCGCTGACCTGGCTGGAGGACTTCATGCAGCAGTCCCAGGCCCTCACTGTCGAGCAGGTCAAGACGGCCATGAACAAACACCTGTCAGCCGATAAACTGGTGATCGTCACGGTTGGTCCGAAAGTGCCACAAAAACCGCTGCCAGCCCCCACTGACAAGCCCTCCGAGCAGCCGCTCGGGGTACCGGAGCACTAATGCCAAGATCCACCCCACCCGCTCGCCCCCAATCGAGCCAAAGCAAAGGCCAGGGTCACCTGCGCATCATCGCCGGCGAGTGGCGCAGCCGTCGCCTGGCAGTGCCCGAAGGTGAGGGCCTGCGACCAACGCCCGATCGCGTGCGGGAAACCGTATTCAACTGGCTGGCGCCGTACATTGAGGGTGCCCGCGTGCTGGACGCCTTCACCGGCAGCGGCGCGCTGGTGCTCGAAGCCTTGTCCCGCGGGGCCGAAGACGCCGTGGCGCTGGACAGCAACCCGGCAGCCATCGCCAACCTGAAGAACAACCTCGAGATCCTGCGCTGCCCGCGCGGGCAAATCCTGCAGACCGACGCCCTGCGCTATTTGCAAGGCTCGGCCAAGCAGCAGTTCGACGTGGTGTTCCTCGACCCGCCGTTCCACCAGGACCTGCTGGCCGACACCTGCAACCTCCTGGAACAGAATCAGTGGCTGCGCGAACAGGCGTGGGTCTACACCGAAAGCGAAGCGGCGCCTTCAAGCTTGCAGTTGCCGGGCAACTGGCGCCTGCACCGCGAGAAGAAGACCGGCCAGGTGCATTACGCACTTTGGCAACGGGGCTGACCCGGTAACCCAGGGTTGCCGTATTTAGTTACCACAAACCCGCCGCCCCGATGGTTGAAGCTGCTCCTTCCTTTCCTGCAGGAGCACTTCAACCATGACCGCACCCCCATCCCCGCCTGCGCCAGCAAGCTCGGTGCACGCCTTTACCCTCGCCAACGGCCTGCGGGTCTACCTGCGTGAAGACCACCGTGCGCCACTGGTCAGCGTACAGCTGTGGTACCACGTAGGTTCCAGCTACGAACCTGAAGGCCACACCGGCCTGTCCCATGCCCTGGAGCATTTGCTGTTCGAAGGCAGCAGCAAACTGGCCCCAGGCCAATATGCAACGCTCATGACCCACCTGGGCGGTGAACCGAATGCCTTCACCTACGCCGATGCAACGGTCTTTCCGCTGACATTGCCTTGCAACCGCGTGGAAATTGCGCTGGAAGCGATGGCCGACGTCATGGCCAGCGCCACCCTCAGCGATGCGCCCTTTGCCCGTGAACTGGCGGTGGTCATGGCCGAGCGACGCGAGGATGTCGACAACAGCCCCTTGGCACTGGCACTGGAACATCACCTGTCACTGGCCTACGGCAATAGCGGCCATGGCACACCTGTGATTGGCAACAAGACCGACCTGGGCCATATGACCCCGGCGGCGGCGCGCACCTGGTACAACACTTGGTACCACCCCAACAACGCCACGCTCGCCGTGGCCGGCGACATTAGTCTGGCGCAGCTGCAAAAGCTGGTGACCCGCCATTTTGCGGCAATCCCCGCCCAGCGCCTGCCAACCCGGCAAACACCCGCCAGCCCCTCCGGGCAGGCTCGGCGCATCCAGACCCTGAACTGGCATGGCCTGAACACCGGCGTGATCGTCAGCTTCAACCTTCCCAGCCAATGCACCGCCCGGTCTGGCGCGCAAGCCTGTGCACTGCGCCTGTTGCCCGACATTCTTGCCGAAGGCCAGGCCAGCACGCTGCAGCGCCTGTTGGTGCAGAACGGTTCGCTGCTACAGGGCCTGAAAGCGACCTATGAGCCCTGGCAGCGTGGTGACAGCCTGCTGACCCTCTACGCGTTCTGCAGCCCGCAGGTTACGCCAGAGTTTGCAGCCGAAAGGCTGATGCAGGAAATCGAAGCGTTCCGCCAGTCAGCCCCCTCCAGAGAAGACCTTCAACGCGCCAAGGCTCGCCTGCTGGCCAGGCAACTGTTCGAAAGGGACGACATCGGGAACCAGGCAGCGGCCATTGGCAAACAGGCCGCCTGCGGTCTGGACCCTGTTGCCCTGGACGATGAGCGGCAAGCCATCGAAGCGGTGACAGCCGAGCAGGTAGGCCTGGTTGCCCTGGAATTCCTGACTGAAGCCCGTGCGGCCATCACCTTCATGCTCCACAAGGACATGCACCACGAGGACATGCACCAGGAGGAAAGTACCGATGAATGACAAGATCGAGAGCATGCCGCAGCCGACTGGCACCAACGGAGGTTTCAGTAGCCTGGTCTCGGCCCAAGGGGTTGACCTTGACCAGCTCGAACCCCTTCAGACGCAGGTGCAGATGTGGACCACGGAAGCAGGCACCGGCGTGAAATTCGTCGAAACACGCGGGCTGCCTATCGTCGACGTTGTCTTGCGGTTCAAGGCCGGCACGACCCAGGACACCGAGCAGCCCGGCCTGGCAGCCTTGACGCTATACATGCTCGACGAGGGCAGCCGGCGCCACACGGCTGCCCGGCAAGCTGCGGGCATGGAGCGCCTGGGCGCAATCCTGGAAAAACAGATACGCCTGGAGCATGCAACGCTCAGCCTGCGCAGCGTGAGCACGAAAACGATACTCGAGCCGGCCCTGGACCTGCTTACCGACCTCGTGGCAAACCCGGCTTTCCTCGCACCTGCCCTGGAAAAGGTCAAACGCCAGCTCGTGCAGCACAACGCATCACGCGAACAGCACCCCAGGCTCAGGGCACGCAGCGAGGCGTTTCGCCATTTGTTCCAGGGCCATCCCTACGGCAACCCGCTGGGCAGCACCATTCAAGGCGTGGCCGCCGTCAGCCCTGAAGACTTGCGGGCCTTCCACCAACGCGCCTATAGCGCCAGCAACCTGGAAATCGTGCTTGTCGGGGACCTGGCCCTGAGCGAGGCGCAAGCCATCGCGCAACAGATCAGCCAGGCTCTGCCGCAAGGCTGGTCCGCCGTTGACCTGCCAGCCGTTCCGGTAGCGACCCAAGCAACCATCAACGTCGAACAACCCGGCACCAGCAGTGCAGTACTGCTGGCGCTACCCATGAACGTTGCCGCCAGTGATCCGGATTTCCCAGCCCTGGTGCTGGCCAGTGAAGTGTTGGGGTCAGGCCTCGAATCGCGCCTGATGGTGGAGCTGCGCCAACGCCGCGGCCTGACCTACGACATCTACAGCCGTCCATCACCGTTGAGTAGCGGCGGGCTGTTCACCATCGAGTGGGAGATCGCGCCACAGTACGTGCAAGGTTCGCAGGACCGGGTGGCAGCCTTGTTGCGCGACTTCATCGAGCAAGGGCCAACCCAGGCCGAGCTGCAACTGGCGCGCAAACAGCTGGCCGGGCAATTGCTGCGGGGCGTGGCGCAGAACAACAGCCTGGCAGCATTGCTCACGGAGATAACCCAGCAACGTCAGCCCGCAGACCACCTGAACACCTACATCGAGCGCATCGGCAGGCTGAGCCCGGCAGATATCCGCGCGGTGATGCAGCGCTGGCTCGACCTGGACTATAAGGTGCAGGTCAGTGTCGGGCCACGTGTCGAACAGCAACCGCTGCCAGCCACCACCCCATAGCGCAGGTACAGTGGCGCTGTTTCATGGCACTCTAGGCAGGCACAACACGAGTCGCCCAGCATGCCCAGCCCCAGCACCACCTTCCGCCCGGCCATCGGCCTGTCCAACCCCCACCTGCAAACCCTGTGGGGGCCGCTGTGGCGCAAGCTGCCCGAACTGCAGCGCGACCGCGAGCGGCTGTGGCTGGCCGATGGCGATTTCATCGACCTGGACTGGCACGGCCCGCACCAGCCGCATGCACCGTTGGTGCTGGTGCTGCACGGGTTGACCGGGTCATCCCGATCGCCCTACGTCAAAGGCTTGCAGCAAGCGCTGCAAGGCCGCGGCTGGGCCAGTGTGGCGGTGAACTGGCGCGGTTGCTCGGGCGAGCCCAACCTGCTGCCACGCAGCTACCATTCAGGCGCCAGCGAAGACCTGGCCGAAATCGTCAGCCACCTGCGCGCCCAGCGCCCATTGGCGCCGTTGTATGCGGTGGGTTATTCGCTAGGGGGCAATGTGCTGCTGAAGTACCTGGGCGAAAGCGGTATTGCCAGCCAGTTGCAGGCAGCGGTGGCGGTGTCGGTGCCGTTTCGTCTGGACCATTGCGCCGACCGTATCGGCCAAGGCTTTTCAAAGGTCTACCAGGCGCATTTCATGCGTGAGATGCTTGCTTATGTGCAGCTCAAACAGCGGCACTTCCAGGACAAGGGCCAGCATGAACGGCTGGCGACGCTGCAACGGCTGGGGCCGCTGGGCAACTTGCGTACGTTCTGGGATTTCGACGGCAAGGTCACCGCACCGCTGAACGGCTTTCGTGATGCGCACGACTACTACCGCCGCTCATCGAGTCATTTCTTCCTCCGCCAGAACCGCACGCCGACGCTGATCATTCACTCCAGTGATGACCCTTTCGTCGCCGGCCACAGCCTGCCCACGCCCCGCGAACTAGCGCCGCAGACCCACTTCGAACTGCACAGCCGCGGCGGCCATGTGGGCTTTGTCGACGGAAGCCTGCGCAACCCGGGGTATTACCTGGAGCGGCGGATTCCGCAGTGGTTGACGGAAGGCACATAAACGATTGTTTTGCAGAACTCTGTGGGAGCGGGCGCGCCCGCGAACACCGGCGCAGCCGGTGCCAGCCACCGCGCTGCATGCTTCGCGGGCTCGCCCGCTCCCACAGAGCCTGGGCGATCTCCTGCAGGATTTGACAGGTTTATTCGCCAGTGGCTACGCCATGAGCGGGATCGTTGATCCACTCACTCCACGACCCGGCATACAACTTGCCCAGCGGGTACCCCGCCAACGCCAGGGCAAACAGGTTATGGCAGGCCGTCACCCCTGATCCGCAATACGCCACCAACTGCTCCGGCGCACGCCCGGCCAGTTTTTCGGCAAAGCGCTGCTTGAGCTGGTCCGCCGGCAGAAAGCGCCCGTCAGCATCCAGATTGTCGGTAAAGGCTGCACACTGCGCCCCCGGAATATGTCCTGCGACTGGGTCGATCGGTTCCACTTCGCCACGGAAACGCGGCAAGGCCCGCGCATCGATCAGGGTCAGGTCAGCGCTACCCAGGCGCTTGCCCAGGTGTTCGGCATCGATAAGCAGCCTGGCGTCCGGCTCACCGCTGAAGGTGCCCTCGCGCTTCGGCGGCGGGTCCAGGCTCAGCGGCAGATGTGCCGCATGCCAGGCTTTCAGGCCACCATCGAGAATAGCCACGCCGCTGCGCTTGCCCAGCCAGGCCAGCAGCCACCAGGCGCGGGCGGCGTAGGCGCCTGGGCCGTCGTCGTACAGCACCACCTCGCTGTCAGCGTCCAGCCCCCACTCCCGCAGTCGCTCGACCAGCCGGCGCGCATCGGGCAACGGGTGGCGCCCTGTGCGGCCCTTGCTCACCGGCCCGCTAAGGTCGCGCTCGAGGTCGGCAAAATGCGCCCCGGCGATATGACCCTGGGCATAACTGCGTTGGCCATAGTCCACATCCTCGAGGGCAAAGCGGCAGTCGAGGATCACCAACTTGGGCGAGCCCAGACGCTCGGCCAACTGCTGCGGGGTGATCAATTGCGCAAGTGGCATGACAATCTCCTGATCGATGGCACTATCGATAGCACTAAGGCACTGGACTAGTGCTCCAGGGCCTGGTTGAACGGTACATGGAATTCCTGGCACAGGGCGTCCACGGCATTGCGGGCGTTATCGGTGACGAAGCCGAGCTCCAGCACCAGTACCTGGTAGACGCCACGCTTGAAGGCCTCTTCACCCAGGTGCGCGGAATGCTCTCGCGTCGTGCTGAGAAAACGCACCCAGGACGTCAGCACGATCCAGGCATTGATGGTCAGCGATTCGATCTGCGCTGGTGCCATGGCCAGGATGCCCGCCTCGACGAAACCGCGGTAGATCGCCTGGCCCTGCCGTAGGCAGCGTTCGGAAAAGCGCCGATAACGGGCGGCCAGCTCCGGGTCGCTGTCCAGCAGGTGCTCCAGGTCGCGGTGCAGAAAACGGTAGTTCCACATCGCCGCCAGCAGGGCCTTGAGGTAGAAGCGCTTGTCCTCCACGGTCGCGGCGCGACCTTGCGGCGGGCGCAGGAAACTGTCCACCAGTTCTTCGTACTGGCTGAACAACAGGGCAATGATCGCCTGCTTGTTGGGAAAGTGGTAATACAGGTTGCCGGGCGAAATTTCCATGTGCGCGGCAATGTGGTTGGTACTGACGCTGCGTTCGCCCTGCTGGTTGAACAGCTCCAGGCTGTTCTGCACGATGCGCTCTCGGGTCTTCATGCGCGGGGCCATGCTCAGCTCCCAGTCTGCGGGCCTTCATCAAAGGGTCATCTTACGGCGTATTGGCGGTGGAATGCACCGCTCGACAACGCGGAAAAATTCGCACCATAGTACAAATTAGAGTATAGGCTCTAGGGATTCCCTGACCGGACTCGAAGCCGCCATGAACTCGCCCAGTGCCTTGCCCCCTGTGCTATCCGACCTCGACCTTGCAGCGACGTTCGCCGCCCAGCGCCAGGCCTTCGTCAGCAACCCGTTGCCAGCGGCGGCGCAGCGGCGCCAATGGCTGAAATGCCTGCGACAAGCCTTGCTGGCCGGCCAGGCCGAACTGATCGAGGCCATCGGCCAGGACTTTGCAGGGCGCAGCGCCGACGAGACCCTGCTGGCCGAGCTGGTGCCCTCGGTGCAAGGCCTGCGCCACGCCGAAAAACACCTGCAGCGCTGGATGCGCGCCAGCCGACGTCGGGTCGGCCTGGCCTTCCAGCCGGCCAGCGCACAGGTGCGCTACCAACCGCTGGGCGTGGTCGGCATCATCGTGCCGTGGAACTACCCACTGTTCCTCGCCATCGGCCCGCTGACCTGTGCCCTGGCCGCCGGTAACCGGGTCATGCTCAAGCTCAGCGAAGCCACGCCCGCCACGGGCCAGGCGCTGAAGCAACTGCTTGAGCGCGTGTTCCCCAGCGACCTGGTCAGCGTGGTGCTTGGCGAGGTCGAGGTAGGCCAGGCCTTTGCCCGCCTGCCGTTCGATCACCTGTTGTTCACCGGCGCCACCAGCGTTGGGCGCCAGGTAATGCTGGCAGCGGCGCACAACCTGACCCCGGTCACCCTGGAACTGGGCGGCAAGTCGCCAGCTATCGTTTCGGCCGACGTACCGCTGGACACCGCCGCCGAGCGCATCGCCTTCGGCAAGACCCTCAACGCCGGCCAGACCTGTGTCGCCCCCGACTACGTGCTGGTGCCGCGCGAGCGGCTGGAGGCCTTCAGCGACGCCTACCAGCGCGCCGTACGCCGGCTGTACCCACGCATCGCCGACAACCCCGACTACACCGCCATCATCAATCAGCGCCAACTGCAGCGCTTGCAGCATCTGCTGGACGACGCCCGCGCCAAAGGTGCGCAGGTGCTGGACCTGTACCCTGGTGAAACCCGCCAGGGCCGACGTTTGCCACCACACCTGCTGCTGCGAGTGAACGACGGCATGCAGGTGATGCAGGACGAAATCTTCGGCCCGCTACTGCCGCTGGTGCCCTACGACAGCCTCGAGCAGGCACTGGCCTACATCAACCAGCGCCCGCGCCCTCTGGCGCTGTACTACTTCGGCTATGACCGCGCCGCCCAGGAGCAGGTGCTGCGCCACACCCACTCCGGCGGAGTATGCCTGAACGACACCCTGCTGCACGTGGCGCAGGACGACTTGCCGTTCGGCGGCATCGGCCCTTCAGGCATGGGCCATTACCATGGCCATGACGGCTTCCTGACCTTCAGCAAGGCCAAGGCGGTGCTGGCCAAACAACGCTTCAACGCTGCCCGGCTGATCTACCCGCCTTATGGCAAAGCCCTGCAGCGCCTGGTCTTCAAGCTTTTCATCCGTTGAGGGCCGCCCCATGCACCGCCGAGACCTGCTGCGTTTCAGCCTTGGCGCCAGCGTCTTCCTGGCCGGCACCAGCCTGGTCGGCTGCAGCGCACAAACCGCCGCGACGGGCTACCAGGTATTGCGTGACGACGACCTGCCGTTGCTGCGCGCGCTGATCCCGGTGGTACTGGCCGGCACGCAGGCCGCCGAGACACTGGTGCTGCATAGCCTCGACCACAAGCTGGCGGCGCTGTCGCCAGAAATGCTCAAACTCACCCGGCAGTTGTTCGACGTGCTCAATCTGCCGCTCACCCGTGGTCCCCTGACCGGCGTCTGGGGCACCTGGGAGCAAGCCGGCGCCGCGCAGGTCAACGCCTTCCTGCAACGTTGGCGGGACAGCTCGCTTGACCTGCTGCGCATGGGCCACGCCTCGCTGCTGCAGTTGCTGCAGATGGCCTGGTACGAACGCCCCGAATCCTGGGCCGCCTGCGGTTACCCGGGGCCACCGAAAATCTGAAAACGACAAGAGCAGCGCCAATGCCTGTACCCGACCCCTTTCGCCAAGGCCTGGAACGTGGCTGGATCACCTACGACGCGTCGCGCCTGGAGCACGATCTCACGCTGGAAGCCGATGTGGCCGTAATCGGCAGTGGTGCCGGTGGCGCTACCAGCGCACAGATGCTCAGCACTGCCGGCTTCAAGGTGCTGCTGATCGAAGAAGGCCCGCTGAAGACCAGCAGCGATTTCCACCTGCTGGAAAACCAAGCCTATGCCAGCCTGTACCAGGAAGGTCTGGGCAGCATGAGCAAGGACGGCGCCATCACCATCCTCCAGGGCCGTGCCGTGGGCGGCACCACGCTGGTCAACTGGACCTCAAGCTTTCGCACGCCGCCACAAACCCTGGCGCACTGGGCCGCAGCCCACAACGTGACCGGCCTGGGCGAGGCGCAATTGCGCCCCTGGTTCGAACGCATCGAACAGGAACTGGGCATCACTCCCTGGGCCCTGCCGCCAAATGCCAACAACGACGTGCTGCGCCGTGGCTGCGAACAACTGGGCTACCGCTGGGCAGTGATCCCGCGCAACGTGCGCGGTTGCTGGAACCTGGGTTACTGCGGCATGGGCTGCCCGGTGAATGCCAAGCAATCGATGCTGGTCACGCGTATTCCCGCCACCCTCGAACAGGGCGGCGAGTTGCTGTACCTGGCTCGGGCCGAGCGCTTCGAACACAACGGCGAGCGCATCCAGGGCCTGTCATGCCAGGCCCTGGATAGCCAGGGCATACACGCCACAGGCCGGAAGGTCCGCGTTCGCGCGCGTCACTACATCCTTGCCGGTGGCGGCATCAACAGCCCGGCCCTGCTGCTGCGTTCCGACGCGCCCGACCCGCATGGACGCCTTGGCAAACGGACCTTCCTGCACCTGGTCAACTTCAGCGCAGCACGCTTCAACGACCGTATCGACCCCTACTACGGCGCCCCGCAGTCCATCTACAGTGACCACTTCCAGTGGCAAGGCGGCAGCGACGGCCCGGTGGGCTACAAGCTGGAGGTACCTCCGCTGCACCCGGCCCTGGCCAGCACGCTGCTGGGCGGGCATGGCCACGAGAATGCCCGGCGCATGGCCGAGCTGCCGCATACCCACGTGATGCTGGCGTTGCTGCGTGACGGCTTCCACCCGCAAAGCCTGGGCGGTGCCGTGGAGTTGCGCGGCGATGGCTCACCGGTGCTCGATTACCCGGTCACCGACTACCTGCGCGACGGCCTGCGCCGCGCCTACCGCAGCATGGCGCAAATCCAGTTTGCGGCCGGCGCCACCCAGGTTACCCCCGTGCACAGCGACGCCAGCGCCGCGTCCAGCCCGGAACAGGCCTTGGCCATGATCGGCACGTTGCGCCTGGAGCCGTTCCGCACGCGCCTGGGCAGCGCCCATGTGATGGGTGGCTGCGCCCTCGGCGACGACCCGCGCCAAGCGGTGTGCGACAGCCTGGGCCGTCATCACCAGCTGGAAAACCTGTCGGTTCACGACGGTTCGCTGTTCCCCACCAGCATCGGCGCCAACCCGCAACTGTCGGTATATGCCATCAGTGCCAGGCTCACCGAAGCACTGGTCGCCCGCCTGGCACGCAGCGCATGACAAGCAACAGGGCCCCTGTCTATAGTGCCATCAGCCGGCCGCATGACTTGGCCGGGGCGCCGTCGCTGCGCTACCATCCGACTCCCCAACGCACTCCAGCCAGGATGACGCGATGAACCGAGTGTTGTACCCGGGTACTTTCGACCCCATTACCAAAGGCCATGGCGATCTGGTCGAGCGCGCCTCGCGGCTGTTCGACCACGTGATCATCGCGGTGGCGGCCAGCCCCAAGAAAAACCCGCTGTTCCCGCTGGAACAACGGGTGGAGCTCGCCCGTGAGGTCACCAAGCACCTGCCCAATGTCGAAGTCATCGGCTTCTCCTCGCTGCTGGCGCATTTCGCCAAGGAACAGGGCGCCAACGTCTTCCTGCGTGGCCTGCGCGCGGTGTCCGACTTCGAGTACGAGTTCCAGCTGGCGAACATGAACCGGCAACTGGCCCCCGACGTCGAAAGCCTGTTCCTTACGCCTTCGGAGCGCTACTCGTTCATTTCCTCGACCCTGGTCCGGGAAATTGCCGCACTGGGCGGTGATATCAGCAAGTTCGTCCACCCGGTGGTGGCCGAGGCGCTGACCGAACGCTTCAAGAAGTGATCTTTGGCAGCTGATCATCGCGCCCGCGTGCACTGCGGGCGCGAATGCGGCACAATTGTGCCCACTGCGTTGAACATGCCCGGGCGCTGAGCCCCGGCCGGAGTCCCCATGTCCCTGATCATCACCGACGATTGCATCAACTGCGACGTCTGCGAACCCGAGTGCCCGAACGAGGCCATCTCCCAAGGCGAAGAGATCTACGTGATCGACCCTAACCTGTGCACCCAGTGCGTGGGCCATTACGACGAGCCGCAATGCCAGCAGGTTTGCCCGGTCGACTGCATCCCGCTGGATGAAGCGCACCCGGAAACCGAAGAACAGCTGATGGAAAAGTACCGCCGGATTACCGGCAAGGCCTGATATCAGGTAAGCCCTCATCGCCGGCAAGCCGGCTCCCACAGGTACAGCGCAGACCTCAAGAGTTACGTGGTCCCTGTGGGAGCTGGCTTGCCGGCGATAGGGCCCTAAGCTTCAGCGCTGACAGCGCGGGCAGAACACGCTCGCCCGTTGCCCCAGCTTCACCTCGCGCAACTCCGTACCACACACCTTGCACGGTTTCCCGCCCCGCCCGTACACGAACAATTCCTGCTGGAAGTACCCCGGCTGCCCGTCGCCGCCGATGAAGTCGCGTAGCGTGGTGCCACCCTGCTCGATCGCCGCCGCCAGTACACGCTTGATCTCGATCGCCAGCTTCAGGTAGCGCGCCCGGGAAATCCCGCCCGCTGCCCGACGAGGATCGATGCCGGCGGCAAACAGCGCCTCGGTGGCGTAGATGTTGCCCACCCCCACCACGACCGCGTTGTCCATGATGAACGGCTTGACCGCCATCGACCGCCCACGGGACAGCTGGAACAGCCGCTCACCGTCGAACAGGTCGGTCAGTGGCTCCGGCCCCAGGCGCAACAGCAGTTCATGGTTGTGCGGGTCCAGGCTCCACAGCATCGCGCCAAAGCGGCGCGGGTCGGTGTAGCGCAGCATCAACCCCGACTCCAGCTCGATATCCACGTGCTCATGCCTGGCCGCCGGCAAGCCCAGCTCGACCAGGCGCAGGTTGCCCGACATGCCCAGGTGACTGATCAGGGTACCGACCTCGGCGTTGATCAACAGGTACTTGGCACGCCGCTCGACACTGACGATGCGCTGCCCTGACAGGCGCACATCCAGGTCTTCCGGAACCGGCCAGCGCAGGCGCCGGTCACGCACCACCACCCGGCTGACACGCTGGCCTTCCAGATGAGGCGCAATACCGCGCCGGGTGGTTTCTACTTCTGGCAATTCCGGCATGTATCAGTGCCCGCCCAACTCGCGAATGTTCTGCTTGAGGTTTTCGAAATCGTATTCCGACAAACCAATGTAATCGAGCACCAGCGGGCCGACCACATTCCATTCGTGGTCCACGGCCTGGTTGCCCAGTACCCGGTAGGAGGCGCAGATGTGCTCGGCCATTTTCAGTACCGCCAGCAGGTTTTTCAGCTGGGTATTGCGCGAGCTCTCGTCGCGGAACACCGCCAGGGCATTGTGGTGGTTGGCGATGGCCGCGCTCAGGTGCTCCGGCAAGCGCCAGGACTTGGCGGTGAAATAGCCGACTACCGAATGGTTGGTGTTGAACGCGTGGTTTTCGGTGTCGACCACGCGGGTCTCCTCGTCGGCCTTGGCATAGGCCTCCTCCAGCACCTCCATGTAATCGGGGAAGCGCTTGAGCATCAGCGGCACGCCACAGTCATGGAACAGGCCCAGGGTATAGGCTTCGTCCGCCGGCTGGATGCCGGTGCGCTTGGCCAGGGTCAGGCAGGTCATAGCCACGTCCTGGGCAGTGTCCCAGAAGCGGTTGAGGGTAACGATGGTTTCGTCGGTCATCTCGCCCTTGATCGACTGGGCGTTGATCAGGTTGATGATCGAACGGCTGCCCAGCAGGTTCACCGCGCGCTGGATCGAGCCGATCTTGTTGGAAAGGCCGAAATGCGGGGAGTTGACCAGCTTGAGCAAGGCGCCCGAGAGGCCCGGGTCCTGCGAAATCAGCTTGGCGATGGTTTCCAGGTCCGGGTCTGGCATGTACTGCTCGAACTGCAGATCGACCATGATCTGCGGTTGCGGCGGAATGGTGATGCCTTGCAAGGCTTGCTGGATCTGTTCGGCGCTGAGTTCTTGGGACATACGTACACACTCGTTTGGGACCGGCGATTCTAACCCTCCAGGTGCTCGCCGTCACAGGCCTGCACCTCTAAAGGCGAAAGCACAGCAGACACGTTATAATCCCGCTCTTTTTCCCGGAGCGACGTCATGTCCCTGCCAAGCCTTCGCCTCAAAGCCAATGCCGACCGCCGCCTGCGCGCCGGCCACCTGTGGGTCTACAGCAACGAAGTCGACGTCACCGCGACCCCGCTGCAAGGCTTCCAGGCCGGCCAGCAGGCCGTTCTCGAGGCGGCCAACGGCAAGCCACTGGGTATCGTTGCACTGAGCCCGAACAACCTGATCTGCGCCCGCCTGCTCTCGCGCGACGCCAAGCTGCCGCTGGACAAGTCGCTGCTGGTGCACCGCCTGAACGTTGCCCTGTCGCTGCGTCAGCGCCTGTTCGACCAACCGTGCTACCGCCTGGTCTATGGCGACTCCGACCTGCTGCCAGGCCTGGTGGTCGATCGTTTCTTCGACATCCTCGTGGTGCAATTGGCCTCGGCCACCATGGAAGCACACAAGGACGACGTGATTGCAGCCCTGGTACAGGTGCTCAAGCCAAGCGGCATTCTGTTCAAGAACGACTCCTCTGCACGTGATGCCGAAGGCCTGCAGCGCTATGTCGAGACCGTGTACGGCGAAGTGCCGGACTGGGTGCCGCTGGAAGAGAACGGCGTCAGGTTCGAAGCCCCGGTACGCGAAGGCCAGAAGACCGGCTGGTTCTACGACCACCGCATGAACCGTGCACGCCTGGCACCGTACGTGAAAGGCAAGCGCGTGCTCGACCTGTTCAGCTATATCGGTGGCTGGGGTGTGCAGGCCGGTGCCTTCGGCGCCAGCGAAGTGTTCTGCGTCGACGCCTCGGGCTTTGCCCTGGACGGCGTGGAGCGTAATGCGGCCCTGAACGGCATCAGCGAGAAGCTGACCTGCATCGAAGGCGATGTGTTCGAGGCCCTGCGCGAACTCAAGGCCGCCGAAGAGCGCTTCGACGTGATCATTGCCGACCCACCCGCCTTCATCAAGCGCAAGAAAGACCTGAAAAACGGCGAAGCGGCCTACCGCCGCCTGAACGAGCAGGCCATGCGCATGCTGACCAAGGACGGCATCCTGGTCAGTGCCTCGTGCTCCATGCACCTGCCCGAGGACGACCTGCACAACATCCTGCTCACCAGCGCCCGCCATCTGGACCGCAACCTGCAGTTGCTCGAACGCGGCGGCCAAGGCCCGGACCACCCGGTGCACCCGGCCATCGCCGAAACCCGCTACATCAAGAGCATCACCTGCCGGTTGCTGCCAAACAGCTGACCGATATCCAGACGGCCTGCACCGGCCCCATCGCCGGCAAGCCAGCTCCCACAGGATCACCACAGCCCTCGAGACCTGTGCAGTACCTGTGGGAGCTGGCTTGCCGGCGATGAGGCCAGTGAAACCGGCACGAGACAGCGTCAGATCCCCAACACCTGCGTCGCAATACCAAAATACACGAGCACCCCAGCCGCATCGGCTATCGATGTGATCAGCGGCCCGCTTGCCGTGGCCGGGTCAAGCTTGAAACGGCTAAGCAGGAACGGCAGGCTCATGCCGATCAGGCTGCCCACCAGCACGATCACCACCATGCTGCTGGCTACGATCACGGCAATTTGCGGCCCGCCCCGCAGCACACCCAAAGATGCCACTGCAACGGCCATGGTTGCGCCCAACGCCAGCGCCACGCCACATTCACGCCCCAGCATGCGCCACCAATCGCGCATGACCACCTCGCCTGTGGCCAACCCTCGAACCATCAGCGTTGCCGACTGGGCACCGGCGTTACCGCCGCTGTCCACCAGCAACGGCAGGAAAAACACCAGCGCAATGTGTGCGGCGATGGTTTCTTCGAAGGCTGCAATACCCGCTCCGGAAAACAGGTTGCCAAACACCAGTAACACCAGCCACAACACGCGTTTGCGGTAAAGCAGCCCCAGGGTTGCATCGCGCAGGTTGCCAACGTGACTGGTGATCGAAGCGCCTCTGTGGAAGTCCTCGGTGGCCTCGCGCCGTTGCGCCTCGAGGGCTGCATGGGCGTCTGGCTGAAGGACGCTTTTATCAGTTTGATGTTGCATGAAGTTCTCCAGGCGCCGGACCGGGCGCCCACAGACCTCAGCCTCGCGGACTCAAGCCTTCGGCAGCCCTGGCGGCGGCGCGCTCAGTGCCAGATAGCAGGTTCGTGTGGAACCGGTAACTGGGAAGGTCCATTGAGGGATATCTCGTGAAACCGCACATGCGGCGGCGGGATAATAGAGGCTCTCTATGTGCCGGTCAGCCCCTTCACTGGCGATTCAGAAGCGTCCTACAAGCAACCGGTCATAAAGCCAAAACCACCGCCCAGACACATCGCCATTCCCTCGCAGCGCCAGCGGTGTAGAATCGGCCTATTCATCGCCAGTCATCCCCGGCGGGTTTATGAGCTCTGCCCAAGCACGCGGCGATCCCGCGCGGTCTTCGGCCCCATCCGTGCCAGTGGCAACCGGCCTGCGGTACAAAGGACAAGAAAGCTCACTCCCCTTTTTGTGACCTGATTAAGCCGCCAGGAGTGTTTCATGCCTGATTATCGTTCCAAGACTTCCACCCAAGGCCGCAACATGGCCGGTGCCCGTGCCCTGTGGCGTGCCACCGGGATGAAGGACGAGGACTTCAAGAAACCGATCATCGCCATCGCCAACTCGTTCACCCAGTTCGTCCCGGGCCACGTGCACCTGAAGGACCTGGGCCAGCTGGTCGCCCGCGAAATCGAACGCGCCGGTGGCGTGGCCAAGGAATTCAACACCATCGCGGTCGATGACGGCATCGCCATGGGCCACGACGGCATGCTGTACTCGCTGCCAAGCCGCGAGATCATCGCCGACGCCGTGGAGTACATGGTCAACGCCCACTGCGCCGACGCCATCGTGTGCATCTCCAACTGCGACAAGATCACCCCTGGCATGCTGATGGCCGCCCTGCGCCTGAACATCCCGGTAATCTTCGTGTCCGGCGGCCCGATGGAAGCCGGCAAGACCAAGCTGGCCAGCCACGGCCTGGACCTGGTCGACGCCATGGTCATTGCCGCCGACTCCTCGGCGTCCGACGAAAAAGTCGCCGAATACGAGCGCAGCGCCTGCCCGACCTGCGGTTCGTGCTCCGGCATGTTCACCGCCAACTCGATGAACTGCCTGACCGAAGCACTGGGCCTGGCCCTGCCGGGCAACGGTTCGACCCTGGCCACCCACGCCGACCGCGAGCAGTTGTTCCTTACCGCTGGCCGCACCATCGTCGAGCTGTGCAAGCGCTACTACGGCGAAAACGACGAGTCGGTATTGCCGCGCAACATCGCCAATTTCAAGGCGTTCGAGAACGCCATGATGCTAGACATCGCCATGGGCGGCTCGACCAACACCATCCTGCACCTGCTGGCCGCCGCCCAGGAAGCCGAGGTGGCATTCGACCTGCGCGACATCGACCGCCTGTCGCGCAAGGTGCCGCAGCTGTGCAAGGTTGCGCCGAACATCCAGAAGTATCATATGGAAGACGTGCACCGTGCCGGCGGCATCTTCAGCATCCTCGGTTCGCTGGCCCGTGGCGGCCTGCTGCACACCGACCTGCCGACCGTACACAGCCGCAGCATGGAAGAAGCCATCGCCAAGTGGGACATCACCCAGACCGATGACGAAGCCGTACATACCTTCTTCAAGGCCGGCCCTGCCGGCATCCCGACCCAGACCGCGTTCAGCCAGTCTACCCGCTGGCCGAGCCTGGACCTGGACCGCGCCGAAGGCTGCATCCGCAGTGTCGAGCACGCCTACTCGCAAGAAGGCGGCCTGGCCGTGCTGTACGGCAACATCGCACTGGATGGCTGCGTGGTGAAAACCGCCGGTGTCGACGAGTCGATCCTGGTGTTCGAAGGCACCGCGAAGATCTTCGAGAGCCAGGACAGCGCCGTACGCGGCATCCTCGCCGACGAAGTGAAGGCCGGCGACATCGTGATCATCCGCTACGAAGGCCCGAAAGGTGGCCCGGGCATGCAGGAAATGCTCTACCCGACCTCGTACCTGAAGTCCAAGGGCCTGGGCAAGGCCTGCGCCCTGCTCACCGACGGTCGCTTCTCGGGCGGTACCTCGGGCCTGTCCATCGGCCACGCCTCGCCGGAAGCCGCTGCTGGCGGCGCCATCGGCCTGGTGCGCGACGGCGACAAGGTGCTGATCGACATTCCGAATCGTTCGATCAACCTGCAGGTCAGCGACGCAGAGCTGGCCGAGCGCCGTGTCGAGCAGGACAAGAAGGGCTGGAAGCCAGCTGAAGTACGCCCACGCAAGGTGACCACCGCGCTGAAGGCCTATGCCCTGCTGGCGACCAGTGCCGACAAGGGCGCCGTGCGTAACAAGGCGATGCTGGAAGGGCTGTGAGGCTCTTGTAGTGTGAAAGAAGAACCGGCGCCTTGAGCGCCGGTTTTTTTATGCCTGTATCGGCCTCTTCGCGGGCGCGCCCGCTCCCACAGGTACGGCGCGAATCCCTGTGGGAGCGGGCGTACCCGCGAAGAGGCCAGCACAGGCGCCACAAGGCTTACTGGATTTGCTCCGGCGTCACGATCACCCAGTTCTTGTCCGCCGTCACCGGCAACCCTTCCTTGGCCTGCGCCGCCGCGTTTTTGGCAATCATCCCGTTCAGCTGGTCCATGTATTTGGCCTTGCGGTTTATCCACAGGTGGATGCCGCCCTTGCCCACATCCACGCCATGGAACTGCATGTAGCCATCGCTGGTCGGCGTATCGCCCCCTACCAATACCGGCTTCTTCCACTCATCGATATAGGTCAGGATCGCCGCCTGCTTGCCCGCCATCCAGGTGGCCGGGGTCCACAGGTAAGGGGTCAGCTCCAGCCCCAGGTTGGCCTTGGCATCATAGTGCCCGGCGCTGATCTGCTTGCGCGCGGTGGTCAGCTGGCCGCTGGCGCGGTCCTTCAGCAACAGGCTCACGCCAATCACGTTCTGCGGCTTCACGTTGTAACCGTACTTGGGGTCCGAGGCGACCATGCGCACCAGTTCCTCGGATGCGGCAGAAATCACGTAGACCTCGATGCCGTTCTCCATCAGCTTGTTGTACAGCTCCGTCTGGCCCTTGAAGACCTTCGGCGGCTGCACCTCGATGGCCTTGACCTGGTCACCTTCGTAGTAAGTGCTGGGGATCGGCTTGCCCGAAGCCATCATCTCATCCACCTGCACCTTCAGCTCTTGCAGCGTGAAGCCCGAAAATACCTGGGCTACCCATGGGTAGCAGACCATGTCGTCGACTTCACACAGCCGGTAGTAGTAGCTGAACAGGCTTTCCTTGTGCTCGGCGGTATCCTTGAACGGCATCAGCTTCAGCGACGGGTCGAGCTTGTCGCGGCTCAGCAGGCCCTTGTTTTCCATGAACGGCAGCAAGGCCTCTTCAAGGTCGTAACGGTAGCTGGTGTTGTCCATGTCGAACACCGCGTAGTTGCCCTTGTTGGCATTGGCGGCAATCAGGGTGTCGAGTTGCTTGGCGGCCTCGGCCGGCCAGTGCTTGAGCTCGGTGGCGAAGGTTTCGATACTGAACAGCAGGGACAGGGCGACAGCGACAGCTTTCGGAGCAGATTTCATGTACGAATCTCCTGAAATGACCGGGAAACGCTAGTGCAACGAGCGTTGCCGACGGCCTTTCATAACGACCCTCATGCAGCAGTAAACGTCGCGTTCATTGCAATCCGCGACATGTCGTTATTCCATAAGCGACTATGCACATTCCATTTGGGTATAAATTCGTTTGTTTTCAGCCTGTTAGCATTTCCGTTCGCAATCGCTCACAGAGGCGATGCCTCTTCTGCTTTTTTCTGCTGGAGCTTCAATGAACCTGCCGCTGTCCCTTAACCTGCTGGCGTTCCTGGCCCTGTTGCTGGGCCTGGCACAAACCCGCCGCACCGACTGGAGCCTGGCCAAGAAGGTGTTGCTGGGCCTGGTGCTGGGCGTTGTCTTCGGCCTGGTCCTGCACACGATCTATGGCGCTGGCCACCCCGTGCTCAAGGCCACCATCGCCTGGCTCGACCTGGTCGGCAACGGTTACGTCGGCCTGTTGCAGATGATCGTCATGCCGCTGATCTTCGCCTCGATCCTCAGTGCCGTGGCACGCCTGCACAATGCCTCGTCGCTGGGCCGCATCAGCGTGCTGAGCATCGGCACCCTGCTGCTGACCACCGCCATTGCCGCGTTGATCGGCATCGTCCTGACCAACCTGTTCGGCCTCAGCGCCGAAGGCCTGGTGGCTGGCGCCCAGGAAAGCGCACGCATGCAGGTTATCCACAGCGACTACGCCGGCAAGGTCGCCGACCTCAACATCCCGCAGCTGCTGCTGTCGTTCATCCCCAGCAACCCGGTGGGTGACCTGGCACGGGCCAAGCCGACCTCGATCATCAGCGTGGTGATCTTTGCCGTGTTCCTTGGCCTGGCCGCGCTGCAGCTGATCAAGGACGATGCCGAGAAAGGCGAGCGCGCGCTGTCGGCCATCGACACCCTGCAAGCCTGGGTGATGCGCCTGGTGCGGGTGGTGATGAAGCTGACCCCGTATGGCGTGCTGGCGCTGATGACCAAGGTAGTGGCCAGCTCGAACATGGAAGATATCCTCAAGCTGGGCAGCTTCGTGGTGGTGTCGTACCTGGGCCTGGCGCTGATGTTCGTGGTGCACGGCGTGATCCTTGCCGCTACCGGCGTGAGCCCGCTGCGTTTCTTCCGCAAGGTGTGGCCGGTGCTGACCTTCGCCTTCACCAGCCGCTCCAGCGCCGCCAGCATTCCGCTGAACATCGAAGCGCAAACCCGCCGCCTGGGGGTACCGCAGTCGATTGCCAGCTTCAGCGCATCGTTCGGTACCACCATCGGCCAGAACGGATGCGCCGGCCTTTATCCAGCCATGTTGGCGGTGATGGTGGCGCCGGCGGTGGGCATCGATACCTTCGACCCGCTGTGGATCGCCACCCTGGTGGCCATCGTCACCCTGAGTTCGGCAGGGGTTGCCGGGGTCGGCGGCGGTGCCACCTTCGCCGCGCTGATCGTGCTGCCGGCCATGGGCTTGCCGGTGGAGCTGGTGGCGTTGCTGATTTCGGTGGAGCCGCTGATCGACATGGGCCGTACGGCGCTGAACGTGAACGGCTCGATGACGGCGGGGGTGGTGACCAGCCAGCTGCTGAAAGAGACCGACAAACAAGTGCTGGCTGGCGATGAACATGCCGAGCTGAGCCATACCTGATCGGAAAGGGGGGCGCTATGCGGCCCCCCAATATCCAGTAACGCAATGGCATGGGAAGCAAGCAATAGCTGGCTATTGGCGTTGCTATACTGCTAGCCGGGCTAGCGAATACGCCGATGGAAAGGAATCACCATGCAGCAGTACGACATGACCCAGGCAGAAGCCGAAAAGATCCGAGTCGAGGTTGCCAAGATCCGCGTCGAAGTGGATAAGTTGATGGCCGAGACACGCAAGCTGAATGCTGAAGCCGGCAAAATGACCCGCGAAACCTTCTGGTACCCGGTGGCCATCGCCGTCGGTTTCGTCACCACGGTGGCTACTGTCACCGCATTGATCATCAAGCTGCTCACCTGAGCGCCGGACCGGTCGGAAAGGGCTGCAAGGCAGCCCCGGCAATCTCAAGCCCTGTCCCAGACCTCGAAGTGATACCCAGGCTTGCCTTCCTCAGCCTGTGCCTCGCTCGACACCAGCTTCCACTGCCCCCGATCGAACTCCGGGAACCACGCATCCCCCTCCGGCGACAACTCGACCCGCGTCAGGTACATGCGGCTGACCAGCCCTTTCTCCAGCGCCTGCCCATACAGCTGCGCCCCGCCGATCAGCATCAGCTCATCGACGCCGTGCTCACGCGCCCACTGCTCGGCCCGCACCAGCGCCTCTTCCAGCGAGCCAAACACCTCGGCCCCCGCCAGTTCCAGCCCTGCCTGCCGGCTGACCACGATATTCAACCGCCCAGGCAGCGGCCTGCCCAGCGAGTCCCAGGTCTTGCGCCCCATGATGATCGGCTTGCCCAGGGTAGTGGCCTTGAAGTACTTGAAGTCCCCCGGCAGATGCCAGGGCATGGAATTGTCGATGCCGATCACGCGGTTCTCGGCGTGAGCCGCGATCAGGCTGAGGGGGAGTGTTGTATTCATGCCAGCGAGGATAGCATCGGGCGTGTGGGTTATGCTTCTGCCCTGACCTGTGCAATGGAAGACCTTGTGACCGCACCGACTTCACTGGACAAGCGCTGGCTCACCGAAGCGGTACGCCTGCGCGAGGAACATGCCGGCCCCCTGGAGGATCAGGAAGCCAACCGCCGCGCTCGCAAGGCAGGCGGTGACCTGGCGGCCCGCATCGAAACCCGTGCCCTGTTCCTGGCCGAACGCGACGGTATCAGCACAGCCCTGCGCCACTGGAAGCAGGGCGCACGCCTGGCGCTGCTGGCCTTGCTGCTGCTGGCCGTGCTCAGCGGTGCCGGGCTGGCACTGGCCGCCTTGGGCGACGGACAACGCCCGGTGAATGTGTTTTGGGCCCTGGGCAGCCTGCTCGGGCTGAACCTGCTGATGCTGCTGGGCTGGGCCATCGGCTTTGCCCTGAGCGGCGAGCATGGCGCGGGGCTGGGCCGCCTGTGGTTGTGGCTGAGCGAACGCTTTGCCCGTGATGCCAAGGCCGCGCACCTGGCGCCGGCGCTGCTGGTGCTGCTGCAACGCCAGCGCCTCAACCGCTGGTTGCTCGGCCTGCTGGTGCATGGCCTGTGGCTGCTGGCGATGATCACCGCGCTGGGCATGCTACTGGCCTTGCTGGCGACCCGGCGCTATGGCTTTGTCTGGGAAACCACCCTGCTCGCCGCCGACCCGTTCATCCACCTGACCCGGGCCTTGGGCGCGCTGCCCTCGCTACTGGGCTTCACGGTACCCGACGAGGCCATGATCCGCGCCAGCGGCGTCAGCCAGCCGGCCCTGGACCTGGCACGCCAGGCCTGGGCCAGCTGGCTGCTTGGCGTGGTGCTGGTGTACGGCCTGCTGCCGCGCCTGCTGTTGGCCGGGCTGTGCTTGTGGCGCTGGCGCCAGGGCCACCAACGCCTGGCGCTGGACCTCAGCCTGCCCGGCTATGCGCAACTGCGCGAAGCGCTGATGCCGCGCAGCGAACGCATCGGCGTGCAGGATGCCGCGCCCGAAGCCTTGCCACAGTTTGCCGCTGGCCAGCTGGAAAGCGGCAGCAGCGGTGCCCTGCTGGTCGGCCTGGAGCTGGACGACCAGCATCCCTGGCCACCCGCCCTGCCGAAAAGCGTGACCAGTGCCGGCGTGCTCGACAGCCGCGAATCGCGCAACCGCCTGCTCGAACAGCTCAGCCGCTTCCCCCCCGCACGCCTGGCCATCGCCTGCGACCCGCGCCGCTCGCCCGACCGCGGCAGCCTGGCGCTGCTCGCCGAACTGGCACGCAACGCCGGTGCGACCCGCATCTGGCTGCTGCAGGCCGCACCAGGCGAGGCCCTGGACGCCCAACGCCTGGGCGACTGGCACGAAGCCCTCGACCGCCTTGGCCTGGTGCATGCCGATACCTCGCCGCTGACCTGGCTGGAGCATGGCCATGACTGAGCCACTGAAACTGGCCGTGGTCGGCCACACCAACGTCGGCAAGACTTCGCTGCTGCGCACCTTGACCCGCGACGTAGGCTTTGGCGAAGTTTCCCACCGCCCCAGCACCACCCGTCATGTGGAAGGTGCGCGGCTGTCGGTGGACGGTGAACCCTTGCTCGAGCTGTACGACACTCCGGGCCTGGAAGACGCCATCGCCCTGCTCGACTACCTCGAACGCCTGGAACGCCCGGGCGAGCGCCTGGACGGCCCGGCCCGCCTCGAGCGCTTTCTGCAAGGCAGCGAGGCACGCCAGCGTTTCGAGCAGGAGGCCAAAGTGCTGCGCCAGTTGCTGGCCAGCAATGCCGGCTTGTATGTGATCGACGCCCGCGAACCGGTGCTGGCCAAATACCGCGACGAACTGGAAGTGCTGGCCAGCTGCGGCAAGCCGCTGCTGCCGGTGCTCAATTTCGTCGCCAGCCATCAGCACCGCGAACCGCAATGGCGTGAAGCCCTTGCCAGGCTTGGGCTTCACGCGTTGGTGCGGTTCGACAGCGTGGCCCCACCAGAGGATGGCGAGCGCCGTTTGTACGAAAGCCTGGCCCTGCTGCTGGAAGACGCCCGCCCGGCCCTGCAGCGGCTGATCGATGACCAGCAGGCACAGCGCCTGGCACGTCGGCATAGCGGCAAACGCCTGATTGCCGAGCTGCTGCTGGACTGCGCCGCCTGCCGGCGTAGCGTCGAGGCCGACCCGGCTGCCGAAGCCCGGGCCATCGAGGCCTTGCGCCAGGAGGTGCGCCAGCGCGAACAGCGCTGCGTCGAGGCACTGCTCAAGCTGTATGCCTTCCGCCGCGAGGACGCCCATGCCAGCGACCTGCCGCTGCTGGATGGCCGTTGGGGCGATGACCTGTTCAATCCCGAAACCCTGAAGCTGCTGGGCGTGCGCTTGGGCAGTGGTGTGGCCGCCGGTGCCGCGGCGGGTGCCGGGGTGGACCTGCTGGTCGGTGGCCTGACACTGGGGGCTGCCGCCCTGGCCGGGGCGATTGCCGGCGGCGCGCTGCAGACGGCGCGCAACTATGGTTCACGCTTGATGGGCAAGCTCAAGGGCAAGCGTGAGCTGACGGTGGACGATACGGTGTTGCGCTTGTTGGCCTTGCGTCAGCAGCAGTTGATGATGGCGCTGGAAAACCGCGGGCATGCGGCGCAGGACAGCATTCGGCTGGGGGAACTGGATGAGAAGGCCTGGCGGGAGGGCAAGTTGCCGGAGGCGCTGGTGAAGGCGCGGGCGCATCCGCAGTGGTCCACGTTGAACCCTGGGGCGAAGCTTAACCAGGCTGAGCGGCAGGAGCAGCTGGAGGCGCTGGTTTCACAGTTTTGAGTGGGCAGGCCTGGCCTCTTCGCGGGCTTGCCCGCTCCCACAGGTATCTCACATTCCTTGAGATATGCACTATTCCTGTGGGAGCGGGTTTACCCGCGAAGAGGCCGGCACAGGCAGCCCATCTCTCAAAGCAGTGCCAAAGCCCTCTGCTTCAACCCACCCAGATCAACCATCGGCACCCCAATCTCCTTGGCCATTTCATCCCACTCCCTCATCCGCAAGCTCACCTCGAACAGCGGATCCCGCTCGAACACATCCGCCTCGTCCTTGCTCATCACGCCCCCCTGATACTCCAAGGTCCGCCGGCTCGCTTCACTCAACCGCTGGTAATACCCAGGCTGGCGCAAAGTCAGGTAACGCTTGGCCTCCACGTGATACTGCACCAACCGCGCCATGCGTTCGCCGAAGCCACAGCGGCGTAAGTACTCGGCGCCGATGCGCTCATGGCTGACCACGCCATAGCCGCCCATGCTGGCGTCACCGCCGCACAGATGGCCGATGTCGTGGAAGAACGCCGCCAGCACCACTTCGTCGTCGAAGCCTTCAGCCATGGCCAGTTGCGCGGCCTGGGACATGTGTTCAAGCTGGGTGATGGCTTCGCCGATGTAGTCATCACTGCCGTGGCGTTCGTACAGCGCGAAGGTGCTGTCAATGATCTGGGCTGGGGTGGGCATCATCGTCTTCTCCTGGCTTGTTTTGGTGGTGGCTTCTTCGCAGTACAAGGCTGCTCCTACAGGTTGTCGCCACCCCGTAGGAGCAGCCTTGTGCTGCGAAGAGGCCGGTGCAGGTTACTGCTGGACCAACTTCTCCGACTTGCCGTCATAGCGCTTGCGCCATTCGGCCAGGATCTGGTCACGGTTCTTCGAGGCCCAGGCAAAGTCGTTCTTGATCAGGCGCTGTTCATAATCCGCCGGCAGTTCGGTCTGTGGCTTGGCAATGCCCGGCGCGGCCAGCACGGCGAAGTTCTCCTTGTACAGCTCCATGGCCGCCGGGCTTGCCGAGAAATCAGCCAGGCGCCTGGCCGCATCCGCATTGGGCGAACCCTTGATCACCGCCGTCGCCTCGATCTCCCAGCCCAGGCCTTCCTTCGGCAGCACGATGTCCAGCGGCGCGCCCTGGCGCTTGAGCTGCACGGCCGGGTACTCGAACGAAATACCGATCGGGAATTCACCCGCCGCGGCAAGCTTGCACGGCTTGGAACCGGAGTGAACGTACTGGCCGATATTCTGGTGCAGCGCATCCATGTACGCCCAACCCTGCGGCTCGCCAAACGTCTGCAACCAGGCACTGACATCCAGGAAGCCGGTGCCGGAGGAGGCCGGGTTCGGCATGACAATCTTGCCCTTGTACTCAGGCTTGGTCAGGTCTTGCCAGCTCACCGGCTTGCTCAGGCCCTGCTTCTCGGCCTCGATGGTATTGAAGCAAAGGGTCGCGGCCCACACGTCCATACCGACCCAGGCTGGCGGGTTGGCAGCGTCGCGGTAGTTGGCGGCAATCTTGCCCAGGTCCTTCGGTGCGTAGGCTTCGAGCATGCCGTTCTGGTCGAGGATGGCCAGGCTGGAAGCGGCCAGGCCCCACACCGCGTCGGCTTGCGGGCGGTCTTTCTCGGCCAGCAGCTTGGCGGTGATGATGCCGGTTGAGTCACGGACCCACTTGATCTCGATGTCCGGGTTGGCCTTCTCGAAGGCCTGCTTGTAGCTCTTCAGCTGCTCGGCTTCCAGGGCGGTGTAAACCGTCAGCTGGGTCCCGGCGGCCGAAGCCTGCAGGCTGAACACGGCGGAAACGGCAGCGGCAAGTGCAAGGTGCTTGTACATGGGTAGGTTCCTTACAGGTCAGACGGTCGCGGCGCGTTGGCGCCAGGCTTGGGAGCGGCGCAACAGGCCGCGTGAGGCTGCGGCCAGCAGCAGTGAAGCGCCGGCACTGGTCAGCAGGATCAAAGTGGACATCGCGGCGGCACCACCGACGTTGCCGGCATCGTCCATGTTCAGCACGGCAACGGCAGCCAGGATGGTGTCGGGGCTGTACAGGAATATCGCCGCCGACACGGTGGTCATCGCCGAGACGAACAGGTAGCGAATGATGTCCAGTAGCGCCGGCAGGCAGATCGGCACGGTCACCCGCAGAAAGTGCCTGTACAAAGGCGCCTTCAGCGACAGCGCTGCGGCCTCGAATTCGCCGTCAAGCTGGCGCAGGGCGGTGCTCGCGGTCATCTGCGCGGTGGTCAGGTAGTGGGCGATGGTGCACACCACCAGTAGCCCCATGCCGCCGTAGAACACATGCAGCGGGTTGCCGTTCAGGTTGAAGAAGAATACGTAGCCCAGGCCCAGCACCAGGCCTGGCACGGCCATGGGAATGAAGCTGAGCAGGCGCAGCGCCTGGTTGAGCAGGCGTTGGCCCTGGGTCTTCTCCATCAGGTAGGCGCCGGTGAAGATCACCATGCTGCCGATCAGCGCGGTGCCGATGGCCATGGTCACGCTGTTGCGGTAGGCCAGCCAGCCGCCACCAGCGGTGTCTTCGAACATGTAGTGACGCAGCGACAACGACAGGTTGTACGGCCAGAACGTGACCAGCGACGAGTACACCGCCATGCCGATCACCAGCAGCAACACAGCACACACCAGCAACACGATCATCAGGAAGCAGGCATCACGGCCCCGCGACGGCTTGGGCTCGAACACCTGGGCACGGCCGCTCATGGCCTCGCCCTGGCGCCGGCGCAGCCAGGCATCGACGGTAAAGCTGAGCAGCGCCGGCACCAGCAACACCATGCCGATCAACGCACCACGGCCGAACTGTTGCTGACCGACCACCGCCTTGTAGGCTTCCAGCGCCAGCACCTGATAGTCGCCGCCGACCACGACCGGCACTCCGAAATCGGTGATGGTCAGGGTGAAGACCAGGCAGAACGCCGCGAACACTGCCTGTCGCGTAGCCGGCCAGGTAATGCTGGTGAACGCCCGCCAAGGGCCGGCACCCATGCTGGACGCTGCGTCGAACAGGCGTGCATCGGCCAGCGACAGCGCCGACAGCAGGATCATCAGGGCATGCGGGAAGGTGTAGATGGCCTCGCCCAGCACAATCCCCCAGAAGCCATAGATGTTGTCGCTGAGCAACCCGCGCAGCAGCCCCTGGTTACCGAACAGGTAGACCAGGGCGATGGCCGGCAACATCGACGGCGCCAGCAGCGGCAGCAGCGAAATGCCCCGCCACAGGCCCTTGGCCGGAATCAGCGTGCGTTGCAGGGCGTAGGCGAACAGGTAGGCCAGCGGTACCACGATGGCCGCCACCGTGAAGGCCACCGACAGGCTGTTGCCCAGTAGCCAGTGGAAGTTTTCGCTGGCGAACAGCTCGCGGGCCGCCAGCAGGCCACCACCCTGGCCTGCTTCGGCACTGAAGCCGCGCCAGAAGATCGCCAGCAGCGGCATCAGCACCGCCAGCATCAGAAGGATCAGCAGCAGGCTCTTGCCGCCGACGACGAACAACCGGTCACCCAGGGCGACGCCCGCACGCGGCGCAACTTTGGGCGGGTTCAGCGGCAGGGACATTGGCGCGGCCATCTCAGGCAAACACCTGCAGGCTCTGCGGCGGCAGTGCCACCCAGATGTCCTGCGAACCCAGGCGCGGCATGGCCTCGGGGGCCAGCTCCGCCAGCAGTGCATGGCCCGGCAGGGCCTTGAGCTCGAAGCTCATGCGGCAGCGGTTACCGAGGAAGGTGATTTCGCGGACCATGGCCGGGAACAGGTTTTCTTCGTGCACCGCCGGGTTGACCGTGATCGCCTCCGGGCGGCAGAACAGCCGGCCGCTGCTGGCCCGGGCGGAACCTGGAGCCAGGCGCATATTCATACCACCGACCTGGGCATGGCTGTCACTGCTGCGCTGGAACGGCAACCAGTTGCCCTGGCCGACGAACTCGGCAACGAACGGCGTGGCCGGCTGGTCGTAGATCTGCTGCGGGGTCGCATATTGCTCCACCTGGCCGTTGTTCATCACCGCGATGCGGTCGGCCATGAGCATGGCTTCGTCCTGGTTGTGGGTGACCATCAGCGTGGTGATACCCAGCTGGCGTTGCAGCTGGCGCAGTTCGGTGCACAGGTGCTCGCGCACCCGGGCGTCCAGTGCCGACATCGGCTCGTCCAGCAGCAGCAAAGAGGGCGACGGTGCCAGTGCGCGGGCCAGGGCCACGCGTTGTTGCTGGCCACCGGAAAGCTGGCCTGGGTACTTTTTCTCGCTACCAGAAAGGCCTACCAGTTCGAGCATGTCGGCCACCCGCTGGCGGGCCTGCTCGCGGCCACTGCCGGTCAGGCCGTAGGCGATGTTGGCTTCGACGGTGAGATTGGGGAACAGTGCGTAGGACTGGAACAGGATGCCGTAGTCACGGGCCTGAGGTGGTAGCTTGGAGATATCGCGCTCGCCGATGTACAACGTACCGCGGTCCTGGCGCTCCAGGCCGGCGATGCAACGCAGCAGAGTGGTCTTGCCGCAGCCGGACGGGCCGAGCAGACACACCAGTTCGCCGGCGGCGATGTCCAGCGAGACATCGTTGAGCGCAGTGAAGGCGCCGAAGCGCTTATGGATGTTGCGCACTGTCATCTGTGCGCCGGGGGTGGTGTTGTTCATGGCAGGGCCTCATCGAAGAGATGGGGGCCATGCTAGGAAGGCTGTGCGAAGGTTGTGTGGCTTCAGGGCAAAAGTGGGTGATAGTGGTATAGGCAGATTTTGTAGTTGCCTGACAGGACCTCTTCGCGGGCATGCCCGCTCCCACAGGATCTCCACAAGATTCAAAACCTGCGCGGTACCTGTGGGAGCGGGCAAGCCCGCGAAGAAGCCAACACAAATCTATAAGTGTGAGCCGGCCACTTCCTGCGCCACCCCAAGGAACGCCGCCGGCAACCGGGCCTGACGCCTTTCCTTCAGGCAATACAGGTACTCATGCATCACCGGCGCGTTCTCCAGCGCCAGCACCCGCAACTCAGGGTTGTGCGGTACCTCGTGCCGGGCAATCACGCTGATGCCGATATTGCGCAGCACTGCCTCGCGGATCGACTCGCGGCTGCCAATCTCCAGCAATGTCCCGGCCTTCACCCCTGCCTCCTGCATCATCTGCTCGGTCAGCGTACGTGTGGTCGAGCCTCTTTCGCGCATCAGCAGGCAATGCCCGGCCACCACATCAATGGACACCGCCTGGCGGTGTGCCAACGGGTGGTTGCGATGCACCGCCACCACCAACGGGTCAGTCCCCAGCACCCGCCGCACCAGCCGCGCGTCTTCCAGCAGTTGCGACGAAGCAGCGATATCCACACGGTAGTCGTCGAGCATCTCCAGCACCTGCTGCGAGTTGCCGATTTCCACCGCGACTTCCACCTGCGGCAGCCGTTCGCGGTAGATCTTCACCAGGTCGAGAATGTAGTAAGGCGCCGTGGCCGCGATGCGCAGGCTGCCCTGCGCCTGGCTGCTGTTGCGCAGTTTGAACTCGATGTCCGCTTCCTGCTGCAACAGCGCCTTTACCATCGGCAGCAGGCGCACGCCCTCCTCGCTCAGCACCAGGCGCCGCCCGCCACGGTAGAACAACTCCACCGCGTACTGGCCTTCCAGGTTGCGGATCTGCGTGGTTACCGTGGGCTGGCTGAGCCCGAGCTTCTTCGCCGCCAGGGTGATGCTGCCCAGGCGGGCCACCATGTAAAAGGCTTTCAGCTCCGAACTCAGCATGCACGTCCTCTATTTGCGCAACAGGCGCAAGCCGTTGAACACCACCAGCAGGCTCACGCCCATGTCGGCGAACACCGCCATCCACATGGTGGCCATGCCGGCAAAGGTGATCGCCAGAAATATCGCCTTGATGCCCAACGCCAGAACGATGTTCTGCATGAGGATCGCCGCACTTTGGCGCGACAGCCTGACGAAGGCCGGGATTTTCCGCAAGTCATCGTCCATCAGCGCCACATCGGCGGTCTCTATGGCCGTGTCGGTGCCGGCTGCCGCCATGGCGAAACCGATCTCGGCGCGAGCCAGTGCCGGGGCGTCGTTGATACCGTCACCGACCATGCCCACCCGATGGCCTTGGGCGTACAGGGCTTCGATGCTCTTGAGCTTGTCGGCAGGGAGCAGGTTGCCTTCGGCGCGGTCGATACCCACCACCTTGGCGATGGCCTGGGCGGTATGCGGATTATCGCCGGTCAGCATGACCGTCTTGATGCCCAACTCGTGCAGCTCGGCGATGGCCTGGCGGCTGCTTTCCTTGACCGTGTCGGCCACGGCGAACAGCGCCAACGGGCCGGAGCGGTCGAGCAGCAGCACCACGGTCTTGCCCTGGCGCTCCAGCGCATCCAGCTGGGCCTCAAGCGCGGGCGAGCACAGCCCCAGCTCCTCGACCAGACGGTGGTTACCCAAGTGGTAAACCTCACCCGCGATGGTGCCGCGCACGCCGCGCCCGGCCAGGGCGACGAAGTCATCGACCTCGCTCAAGGTCAGGCCTTGCTCCTTGCCGAACTGGGCAATGGCGCGAGATACCGGGTGGTCCGAACGCTCGCCCAGGCTGGCGGCCAGCGCTTGCGCGCGGCCTTCGAACAGCGTCTCCAGTACCTTGGCGTCGGTTTGCACCGGCTTGCCGTGGGTAATGGTGCCGGTCTTGTCCAGGGCCAGGAAGTCCAGGTGGCGCCCACCCTCCAGGTAAACACCGCCCTTGATCAGGATGCCTTTGCGCGCCGCCGCGGCCAGGCCACTGACGATGGTCACCGGGGTCGAAATCACCAGGGCGCATGGGCAAGCCACCACCAACAGCACCAGGGCGCGATAGACCCAGTCGAACCAGGCACCAGCCATGAACAGCGGCGGTATCACTGCAACAGCCAAGGCAATGGCAAACACCACCGGGGTGTAGATGCGCGAAAACCGGTCGACGAAGCGCTGGGTCGGCGCCCGTGCGCCTTGCGCCTCCTCCACGGCCTTGATGATACGCGCCAGGGTCGATTGCCCGGCAGCGGCGGTAACGCGGAACTCCAGCGCCCCGGCCTGGTTGATGGTGCCGGCGAACAGCTTGTCACCCACAGACTTCTCTACAGGCAGGCTTTCGCCGGTGATCGGTGCCTGATCGACGCTGGATTGCCCGCTGGCCACTTCACCGTCCAGGCCAATGCGTTCGCCGGGGCGTACCCGCACCAGGGCACCAATGGCCACCTCCCGCACCTCCATTTCCCGCCATTGGCCATCGGCCTGGCGCACGGTGGCCATGTCGGGGGTGAGCTGCATCAGGCCCCCGATGGCATTCCGCGCGCGGTCCAGCGAGCGGGCTTCGATCAGTTCGGCAACGGTGAACAGCACCATCACCATGGCCGCTTCCGGCCACTGGCCGATCAGCACCGCGCCCGTCACGGCGATGCTCATCAGCGCGTTGATGTTGAGGTTGCGGTTTTTCAGGGCGATCCAGCCCTTCTTGTAGGTACCCAGGCCACAGCCGAGGATCGCTGCCAGCGCCAGCGCCGCCACCACCCACTCCGGTGCTAGCGCGGCAAAATGCACGATTTCGGCGGCGATCGCGGCAATACCTGACAGCGCCAGCGGCCACCAACGGGTCTTGACCACTTGTGCTGCGCTGGTGGCTCCGTCGTCTTCGACGCCAAGCGGCTCGGCTTTCATGCCCAGGCTGTCGATTGCCTGCTCGATTTCCGTTGTGCCCCCCAAGGTGTGACGCACGCCAAGCACACGGTTGATCAGGTTGAATTCCAGCTGCTCGATACCAGGCAGCCTGCCCAGCTTGTCCTGGATCAGGGTCTGCTCGGTAGGGCAGTCCATAGCCTCAATGCGGAAACGGCTGAACTGGGCGTGGCTGCTGGCCTTTTCGCTCAATTGCACCTTGGCAGGTGCAGCGGCGGCGCTACAGCAGCTGTGGGCGTGGTGATCGTGTTTGTGTTCGTGGCTGACAGGCTGGTTCATGGGGGCATCCTTAATTTGAGCCTGTTGCCAAGTGAACACCCTGTAGCCACTATAGGGTCAAGCTATCTGCTGGAGAATTTCGTGATGAAAATCGGAGAACTGGCCAAGGCCACCGATTGCGCGGTGGAAACCATCCGCTACTACGAGCGTGAACAGTTGCTGCCAGAGCCGGCGCGTAGCGACGGTAACTACCGGCTGTACACCCAGGCCCATGTCGAACGGCTGACCTTCATCCGCAACTGCCGCACCCTGGACATGACCCTGGATGAAATCCGCAGCCTGCTACGCCTGCGCGACAGCCCCGACGATTCGTGCGGCAGCGTCAATGCGCTGATCGACGAGCATATCGAGCATGTGCAGGCACGCATCGATGGGTTGGTGGCGCTGCAGGAACAGCTTGTGGAGCTACGGCGGCGCTGCAATGCACAGGGGGCTGAGTGCGCGATCTTGCAGCAACTGGAAACGAACGGGGCGGTATCGGTGCCAGATACCGAGCATTCGCATGTGGGGCGTAGTCACGGACATTGAGCCCCAAAAGATTCGCGGGCACGCCCGCTCCCACAGGGACCGCGCCGCACCTGAAGGCTGCGCTGTGCCTGTGGGAGCGGGCGTGCCCGCGAATAGGCCAGTTCAGGCAATAGCGATCAGTCAGACCGCCATCGGCGCTGTCATCGGCGCATGATGCTCATACCCTTCCAGCCAGAAATCACTCGGTTCGATCTTCTCCAGCCACTCCGGCTCGTACTTGCCGGTCTCGGCAAATGCCGGCACACGGTCGCTGATCACCAGCTTCGGCGCTGCCAGCGGCTCACGCTTGAGCTGCTCGTTGAGCATGTCCAGGTGGTTTTCATACACATGGGCATCGCCGATGAAGTAGGTGAACCAGCGCGGGGTGTAACCGGTCAGGCGGCCGAACAGCGACAGCAGCGCCGCACCTTCGGTGAGGTTGAACGGCGTACCCAGGCCCAGATCGTTGGAGCGGATGTACAGGGTCAGGGAAATTTCCTTCGTCTCTACATTCGGGTGGAACTGGTACAGCAGGTGGCACGGCGGCAGGGCCATTTCGTCCAACTGCGCACAGTTCCAGCCGTGGAACAGGATACGACGGCTGCCCGGATCATTGGCGATGGTGTCCAGGCACTGGCGCACCTGGTCGATGGCCTTGTACAGGATGACGAACGCCACGCCGTCCTCCTCGTCCTGGGCGATGCGGCGGAAGCCCGCCTTTTCGGCCATTTCGATGGCCGCCGGATTGCTCAGCGGGATGCGCTTGTAGCCTGGCCACTGGCGCCATTGCACGCCGTAGATCTCGCCCAGGTCGTCATGCCCCTGGCGGAACGGGTTGGCCAGCCACTGGGCGTTCTCGTTGGCGTTCTGGTCCCACACCTTGCAGCCCAGTTCGCGGAACTCACCGGCGTTCTTCACGCCACGCAGGAAACCGACCATTTCACCGATCGCCGACTTGAACGCCAGCTTGCGCGTAGTGATGGCCGGAAAGCCCTTCTGCAAGTCGAAACGCAGCATGGCGCCCGGCAGGCTGATGGTACGGATGCCGGTGCGGTTGCCCTGCAGCGTGCCGTTTTCGATGACGTCGCGGACCAGGTCCAGATACTGTTTCATGGCTTACCTGTAGCAAGAACGGCAGGAGGATCGCCCCTGCCGTGGGATTAATCAGGCGGGTTTCGCCGTGGGCTTGCGATTATAAGCCCACCAGATCAGGCCAAGGCCAGCCAGGATCATCGGGACGCACAGAATCTGACCCATGGTCAGCCAGCCCCAGGCCAGGTAGCCAAGCTGGGCATCCGGTACACGGACGAATTCGACGATGAAGCGGAAGATGCCGTAGAACAGCGCGAACATACCGGAAACCGCCATGGTCGGCCGCGGCTTGCGCGAGAACGCCCAGAGGATCAGGAACAGCGCCACACCTTCGAGTGCGAACTGGTACAGCTGCGACGGGTGACGCGGCAGTTGCGCCGGGTCGCTGAACGGCGGGAAGACCATCGCCCATGGCACGTCGGTGGCCTTGCCCCACAGCTCGGCGTTGATGAAGTTGCCGATGCGCCCGGCGCCCAGGCCGATCGGCACCAGCGGGGCGACGAAGTCCATCAGCTCGAAGAACGACTTGTTGTTGCGCTTGCCGAACCACAAGGCCGCCAGCATCACGCCGATGAAACCGCCATGGAACGACATGCCCCCCTTCCACACCTCGAAGATCAGCGTCGGATTGGCCAGGTAAGCGTGCAGGTCGTAGAACAGCACGTAGCCCAGGCGACCACCGACAATCACACCCATCGACAGCCAGAACACCAGGTCGGAGAGTTTTTCGCGTGTCCAGGTGGGATCGAAGCGGTTCAGCCGGCGCGAGGCGAGCAGCCAGGCACCGCCGATGCCGACCAGGTACATCAGGCCGTACCAATGGATTTTCAGCGGCCCGAGGGCCACCGCCACGGGGTCTATCTGCGGGTAAGGCAGCATGGAACTTCCTCTCGATTCAAATCAAAAAGCTGAGGCCGACACAGAACAGCAGGGCTGCGAACAGGCGTTTCAACAGACGTGGCGACAGCTTGTGCGCCAGGCGCGCGCCGAAGCGGGCGAAAAACATGCTGGTCACGGCAATGCCCACCAGCGCCGGCAGGTACACGTAACCCAGGCTGTGGGCCGGCAGGTGCTCTTCATGCCAGCCCAACAGCATGAAACTCAGGGCACTGGCCACGGCAATCGGCAAACCACAGGCCGAGGAGGTGGCCACTGCCTGCTGCATGGGCAGGCTGCGCCAGGTCAGGAACGGCACGGTCAGCGAGCCGCCGCCGATGCCGAAAATGGCAGAAGCCCAGCCGATCACTCCACCGGCACCGATCAGCGCTGGCTTGCCGGGGATACCACGGCTGGCCTTGGGCTTGAGGTCCAGGGCCATCTGCGCGGCGATGACCAAGGCGAACACACCGATGATCTTTTGCAGCAACGGCCCCTGTATCAGCGAGGCGGTCTTGGCGCCGACACCGGCCCCAAGGAGGATACCAAGGGTCATCCAGGCGAAGATCGGCCATTGCACCGCGCCCTTGCGCTGGTGCTCGAGCACGGCGTTTATCGAGGTGAAGACGATTGTGGCCAGCGACGTACCGACCGCCAGGTGAGTCAGCACCGAGGCATCGAAACCCTGCAAGGTAAAGCTGAACACCAGCACCGGCACGATGATGATACCGCCGCCCACGCCGAACAGCCCGGCCAGCACTCCGGCACAGGCGCCTAACAGCAGATAGAGCACGAATTCCATTCGCCATCCCCGAGAAATCAATCCGGCATGGTAACGGAAGCCGGGTTCGAGGCTCTAGTGAAGTCTGTGTCAGGATGGAACCGCCCCACAGCTATGGGTACAGTGGCGGAAAACACAGAGGCCCAACCGATGTGCCTGATCGTATTCGCCTGGCGGCCGGGGCATGCCCTGCCGCTGATCGTGGCGGCCAACCGCGACGAGTTCTATGCCCGCCCTACCCAGGCCCTGGCAGCTTGGGAAGATGCACCGGGGGTTTATGCCGGGCGCGACCTGGAAGCGCGCGGCACCTGGCTTGGCGTGGGCCCGCAGGGGCGGTTCGCGGCATTGACCAATATTCGTGACCCGGGGCAGGCACTCGGCCCGCGTTCGCGAGGCGAACTGGTGGCGGCGTACCTGCAGGGCGAGCAGGGGGTCGAGGCTTACCTGGACCAGGTGGCCAGCCGCAGCGGGCAGTATTCGGGGTTCAACCTGCTGGTGGGCGATGGGCGGCAGCTGGGTTACCTGCACGCCCGGGACGCAGCGCCGCGCTTGCTGGCAGCTGGGGTTTACGGGCTTTCCAATGCCGGGCTGGATACGCCGTGGCCGAAGCTGGTGAAGGCGCGTAGCGGGTTGGAAGGGTTACTGGAAACGCCGGAGCCTCAGCGCTTGCTGGCATTGCTGGCAGATGCCGAGCCGGCGCCGGAGGGCGAATTGCCGGAGACGGGGGTGGGGTTGGCGACCGAGAAACTGCTGTCGAGTGTGTTCATTGCCAGCCAGAACTACGGAACCCGGGCGAGTACGGTACTGATTATGGATGATCAGGGCAGAAGGCGGCTTATTGAGCGCAGTTTCGGGCCCTTTGGTGGACATCTTGGGGAGATAGAGCTTTCAGTCTGATCTTTTGATGTTGCCTGTGCTGGCCTCTTCGCGGGCTTGCCCGCTCCCACAAGTACAGCGCTGTACCTGTGGGAGCGGGCAAGCCCGCGAAGAGGCCAGTACAGGCACCCTTACCCTCACAGGGTTTTATTGGCCCCAGGCCCGATCATCCGCGCCAATCCGAGGTTCTTCAGGGCCAGTTGCAGCGAGCTGTGGATAACCTGCGGGTTGTCATGGCTCAAGGCCTCGGTCAGCAATTCCTTGGCCTTGCCCAAGTTGATCTGGCGCAGCATCCACTTCACCTTCGGCAGGTTGGTGGCGTTCATCGACAGGCTGTCGAAGCCCATGGCCATCAACAGTATCGCCGCTGCCGGATCTCCGGCCATCTCGCCGCAGATACTCACCGGCTTGCCTTCGCCATGGGCATCGCGCACTACCGTGTTCAGCGCCTGCAGCACCGCCGGGTGCAGGTAGTCGTACAGGTCGGCGACCCGCGGGTTGTTGCGGTCCACCGCCAGCAGGTACTGGGTCAGGTCGTTGGAGCCGACCGACAGGAAGTCCACCTGCCGTGCCAGCTCCTTGGTCTGGTACACCGCCGCAGGAATTTCCACCATCACGCCAACCGGTGGCATCGGCACATCGGTACCTTCGTCACGCACCTCGCCCCAGGCACGGTGGATCAGGTGCAGTGCCTCTTCCAGCTCATGGATGCCGGAAATCATCGGCAGCAGAATACGCAGGTTGTTAAGCCCCTCGCTGGCCTTGAGCATGGCGCGAGTCTGCACCAGGAAGATTTCCGGGTGGTCGAGGGTGACGCGGATGCCGCGCCAGCCCAGGAACGGGTTTTCTTCCTTGATCGGGAAGTACGACAGCGACTTGTCACCGCCGATGTCGAGGGTCCGCATGGTCACCGGCAGCGGGTGGAAGGCCGCCAGCTGCTCACGGTAGATGGCCAGCTGCTCTTTCTCGCTGGGGAAGCGCTGGTTGATCATGAACGGCACTTCGGTGCGGTACAGCCCTACCCCTTCGGCGCCGCGCTGCTGGGCACGGGCCACGTCGGCGAGCAGGCCGGTGTTGACCCACAGCGGCATACGGTGGCCGTCCGGGGTAACGCACGGCAGCTCGCGCAGGGCATCCAGGCCCTGGGCCAGCTGGCGCTCCTCCTCGACAACGTCGCTGTACTGCTTGCGCAGCACTTCGCTGGGGTTGGTGAACACCTCGCCCTTGTAGCCGTCGACGATCATCTCGATGCCGTCGACCTTGGAATATGGCAAATCGACCAGGCCCATCACCGTGGGGATGCCCATGGCGCGGGCCAGGATAGCGACATGGGAGTTGCCCGAGCCCAGTACCGAGACCAGGCCGACCAGCTTGCCTTCCGGCACTTCGCCGAGCATCGCCGGGGTCAGCTCTTCACTGACCAGAATCGTGTTGTCGGCATACACCAGCGACTGCGCGCGGGCTTCCTGCAGGTATGCCAGCAGGCGTCGGCCAAGGTCCTTGACGTCGGAGGCACGCTCGCGAAGGTAGTCATCGTCCATCAGTTCGAAGCGGTTGACGTGCTCGCCCACCACCTGGCGCAGAGCCCCTTGGGCCCATTGGCCGGTCTTGATGACTTCGGTCACCTCACCGCCCAGGGCGGCGTCTTCGAGCATCATCAGGTACACATCGAACAGTGCACGCTCTTCCGGGCGCAACTGGGTGGCCAGCTTGGCCGACAGCTTGCGCATGTCGTCGCGCACGCCTTCGAGGGCGTTCTGGAACAGCTTCAGTTCGGCATCAATGTCATCGACGATCTTGTCCGGTACCACTTCCAGGTCAGCCGGCGGCAGCATCACCACGGCGCGCCCCACGGCGGCGCCAGGCGAGCCCGGCACGCCGACGAAGCGCGCTTCCTGGATGCCCTTGCCCTGGCGGCCCAGGCCGCGGATCGAGCCGGTCGCCTCGGCGTGGGCGATAACCCCTGCGAGCTGGGCGCTCATGGTGACCAGGAAGGCTTCTTCGCCCTCGTCGAACTGGCGGCGCTCCTTTTGCTGGATGACCAATACCCCGACCACGCGGCGGTGGTGGATGATCGGTGCACCAAGGAACGACGCAAATTTTTCTTCGCCGGTTTCGGCAAAGTAGCGGTAACGCGGGTGGTCGGCAGCGTTTTCCAGGTTGAGCGGCTCTTCCCGGGTACCGACCAGGCCGACCAGGCCTTCGTTGGGGGCCATGCTGACCTTGCCGATGGAGCGCTTGTTCAGGCCTTCGGTGGCCATCAGCACGAAGCGGTTGGTTTCCGGGTCGAGCAGGTAGACCGAGCAGACCTGGCTGCCCATGGCCTCCTTGACACGCAAGACAATGATCCCCAACGCCGACTTGAGATCTTTGGCGGAGTTTACTTCCTGGACGATCTTGCGCAGCGTATTGAGCATGGCTCGGGGTCGAACTCCGTCGTCAGTCGCGCGTCAGCAGACGCGGTGCTAGCTCTTTCAGGGCGCGTCGGTAGACCTCGCGCTTGAATGTCACAACCTGGCCCAGCGGGTACCAATAGCTGACCCAGCGCCAGCCGTCGAATTCCGGCTTGCCGGTCAGATCCATCCGTACTCGTTGTTCGTTGCTGACCAGGCGCAGCAGGAACCATTTCTGCTTCTGGCCGATGCACAGCGGCTGGCTATGCGTACGCACCAGCCGTTGGGGTAAACGATAACGCAACCAGCCACGTGTGCAGGCAAGAATTTCCACATCATCGCGTTCAAGGCCAACTTCTTCGTTCAGCTCGCGGTACAGGGCATCTTCCGGCGTCTCGTCAGGGTTTATGCCACCCTGGGGAAACTGCCAGGCATCCTGGTTGATCCGTCGAGCCCATAGCACCTGCCCGGCATCATTCGTGAGAATGATCCCGACGTTGGGGCGAAAACCATCCGGGTCGATCACGGCAGCAACCTCGCAAACGCATGTCACCGCATTGTTCCACAAAGCCTGCGAGCGCAGCAACGCGCCCGCCAAGCTTATGTGCAGCGGCGTGAAAACTCCGTATTCTGCGGGCCTACCCTGTGGCTGATGCGAGTGACCGCGATGCGCCTGGCTTTATTCGACCTGGACAATACCCTCCTCGGTGGTGACAGCGACCATGCCTGGGGTGACTACCTTTGCCAGCGCGGCATCCTTGACCCGGTTGCCTACAAGCAACGCAACGATGGCTTCTACCAGGACTACCTGAACGGCACCCTGGACCTGCAGGCCTACCTGGCCTTTTCCATGGAAATCCTTGCGGCCACACCGGTAGCCCAGCTCGACGAATGGCACCGCGATTTCATGCGCGACTGCATCGAGCCGATCATCCTGCCCAAGGCGCTGAGCTTGCTGCAGCAGCACCGCGAGGCCGGCGACCAGTTGGTGATCATCACCGCCACCAACCGCTTCGTCACCGCACCGATTGTCCGGCGCCTGGGCGTTCGCGTGTTGCTGGCGACCGAATGCGAGAAGCGTGATGGCTGCTATACCGGGCGTAGTATCGATATACCGTGTTTCCGTGAAGGCAAGGTGACGCGGCTGGAGCGCTGGATGCTGGAGAACGGCTTCGATCTTGAGGACAGCTACTTCTATAGCGACTCGATGAATGACCTGCCGTTGCTTGAGCGGGTGACGCATGCGGTGGCGGTGGACCCCGACCCGAAGCTGCGGGCCGAGGCCGAGAGGCGTGGCTGGCCGGTGGTTTCGCTGAGGGCTTGAGGTTTTCCTGTGCTGGCCTCTTCGCGGGCTTGCCCGCTCCCACAGGGCTCACCACAAGCCTTAAGGGCTACGCTGTACCTGTGGGAGCGGGCAAGCCCGCGAAGAAACCAGCACAAAGCTGTCAGACTGGCTTGGCCCCCATCAACCCAGCAATCGACAGGAAGCAAACCCCGCTGAACACCGCCAGTGCCAAGGTAAACCGCAACCCCACCACCTCGGCCTTGCGCAGCCGGTTCAACCGCACCAGCAGCCACCACACGGCAAACGCGCCCAGCGTATAGATGACACTGGAAGCCAGCACCCAGGTCTGCCCCAGCGGCCAGCCCACCAGGTGTACCAGCCACCAGCCGCTGAACGGCATGCTCACCAGGCACAGGCCCATCACCAACCAGACGAACACCAGCGGTCGACGCAACAGCTTGGCGTAGGCCTCGGTATCGCCCTGGCGGCGGGCGCGTACGGTCCAGATCGCCAGGCCCAGGGCGCCCAGCAGCAGGAGGGCGGTGGCAGCGATGTGCAGGGTCTTGAGGGTGGTCAGGTGATCCATGTCTCGGTTGTCCTTGAACAGGCCATTTCGTACAGGCTTCTTCGCGGGCTTGCCCGCTCCCACAGGGATATCACAGGCGCTGAAGCCTGCGCAGTACCTGTGGGAGCGGGCGAGCCCGCGAAAGGGCCATCAGCCCCAGCTTAGCTGCTCAGCCCAGGAACAGCTTGTAAGCCGGGTTGTCAGTCTCGTCCCAGTACGGGTAGCCGATCTTCGCCAGTGCCGCCGGCACTAGGTGGCGCTCGTCCTCCGGCACCTGCAGCCCCGCCACCACGCGCCCGTCAGCGGCGCCATGGTTGCGGTAATGGAACATCGAGATGTTCCAGCGTCCGCCCAGCTTGTTGAGGAAGTTGAACAGCGCACCCGGCCGCTCGGGGAACTCGAAGCGCAGCACCATCTCGTCACTGGCACCGGCCGAATGGCCACCGACCATGTGGCGAATATGCAGCTTGGCCAGCTCGTTGTCGGTCAGGTCGGTAACCGGGAAGCCCTGCTCGCCCAGTTGCTGCACCAGCGCCGCCCGCGGGTCGTTTTCCGGGTGGGTCTGCACGCCGACGAAGATATGCGCCTCGTCGGAGGTGTGCTTGCGGTAGTTGAACTCGGTGATCTGGCGCTTGCCGATGGCCTCGCAGAATGCCTTGAAGCTGCCCGGGCGTTCGGGGATGGTCACGGCGATGATCGCCTCGCGCTTTTCACCCAGCTCGGCACGCTCGGCCACATGGCGCAGGCGGTCGAAGTTGACGTTGGCACCCGAGTCGATGGCAACCAGCGTCTGCCCGGTCACGCCGTACAACTCGACGTACTTCTTGATGCCCGCCACGCCCAAGGCACCGGCAGGTTCGGTGATCGAGCGGGTATCGTCGTAGATATCCTTGATTGCCGCGCAAATTTCGTCGGTACTGACGGTGACCACTTCATCCACATGATGGCGGCAGATATCGAAGGTGTGCTGACCGATCTGCGCCACCGCCACACCGTCGGCGAACAGCCCGACCTGCGGCAAGACCACGCGCTCGCCAGCCGCCATGGCCGCCTGCAGGCAGTTGGAGTCGTCCGGCTCGACGCCAATCACCTTGATTTCCGGGCGCAGGTACTTCACATAGGCAGCAATGCCAGCGATCAGGCCACCGCCACCCACCGGCACGAAGATCGCGTCCAGCTGGCCAGGGTGCTGGCGCAGGATTTCCATGGCCACGGTGCCCTGCCCGGCGATGGTGTGCGGATCGTCGTAGGGGTGGACGTAGACGAAACCCTTTTCATCGACCAGTTTCAGCGAATAGGCCAGCGCCTCGGGGAACGAGTCGCCATGCAGCACCACCTTGCCGCCCCGCGAACGCACGCCTTCGACCTTGATCTCCGGGGTGGTCTTGGGCATCACGATCGTGGCCTTGATACCCATTTCGCGTGCAGCCAGGGCCAGGCCCTGGGCATGGTTGCCGGCCGAGGCGGTGACCACGCCACGGGCCAGTTCTTCCGGGCTCAGCTGGGCCAGCTTGTTGTAGGCCCCGCGTATCTTGAACGAGAACACCGGCTGCAGGTCTTCACGCTTGAGCAGAATCTGGTTGCCCAGGCGTTTGCTCAGCTGCCCGGCGCTCTGCAGCGGGGTTTCGACCGCAACGTCGTAGACGCGCGAGGTGAGGATCTTCTTGACGTACTGTTCGAGCATCGGGAAAGCATCACTGGGCCGCGGACAAGGGCTTGGAGTCTACCCCAGCGCTACGTCGGGCTACCACAGCAAAGCCGCCCGAGCCGTTATACTAGGCTCTTTTCAAAACCGCCCTGCCCCTCTCGGAGCCCGCATGACCCAGGACCAACTCAAACAGGCCGTCGCCCAGGCCGCTGTCGACTTCATTCTGCCCAAGCTGGATGAAAAGAGCGTCGTCGGCGTCGGTACCGGTTCGACCGCCAACTTCTTCATCGACGCCCTGGCTCAGCACAAGACTGCCTTCGACGGCGCGGTCGCCAGCTCCGAAGCCACCGCCCAGCGTCTGAAGGGCCATGGCATCCCGGTCTACGAGCTGAACAGCGTCAGCGAACTGGAGTTCTACGTGGACGGCGCCGACGAGAGCGACGCGCACCTGAACCTGATCAAGGGCGGCGGCGCAGCCCTGACCCGCGAGAAGATCGTCGCCGCCGTGGCCAAGACCTTCATCTGCATCGCCGACGCCAGCAAGCTGGTACCGGTGCTGGGCGCCTTCCCGCTGCCGGTCGAAGTGATCCCGATGGCCCGTAGCCACGTGGCGCGTCAGCTGGTCAAGCTGGGCGGCGACCCGGTGTACCGTGAGGGCGTGGTGACCGACAACGGCAACGTGATCCTCGATGTGCACAACCTGCAGATCACCAACCCGGTGGAGCTGGAAGCACAGATCAACGCCATCGTTGGCGTGGTGACCAACGGCCTGTTCGCGGCGCGGCCGGCGGATTTGCTGCTGCTGGGTACCTCTGAGGGCGTGAAAAGCCTGAAGGCTGAGTAACCTTCTTCGCGGGCGCGCCCGCTCCCACAGCTACTGCACAGGGTCCGAAAACTGTGGCGTACCTGTGGGAGCGGGCATGCCCGCGAATTGGCCCTCGCAGGCACTCACTCCGCTGGCTGTTTAAACACATAGAACAGGTTCGGCTCGCTGACCAGGTAGATGGTCCCCGCCTCGTCCATCGCAATCCCCTCCGCCTGCGGCACCGTCGCCTGCAACCCCTGGAACCCCTTGCGCAATGACAAGGTGCTCAGCGGTCTGCCCTCCACATCCAGCTCCAGCACCAGCCGCGACTCGTCCGACAGCGCCAGCAGATGCCCGCTACGCTCATCGAACTGCAAGCTCGACAGGTCCCGCACGAACAGCCGCGAATCGCGCTTGCGGTCCTGCACCACATGCACCGCATAGGGCTGCTCCGGTTTGTCGTGCGGGAAACCATGCACCTCGTAGATCAGCATCGGGTCACGCTCCTTGGCCACGAACAGGCGCTTGCCCGCCGAATCGTAGGCCAGCCCCTCGAAGCCCTTGTTGCCGTTCAGGCCAATGCCCAAGGTCAGCTGCTCGGCATCGCCGGCATCGAGGAACATCGTGTCGTCTTCCAGGCGCACGCGAATCAGCCGCTGCTGACGCTCGTCGGTGATCACATAGCTGTTGGGCCCGACGTACTCCACGGCTTCCGGGTCGCCGAAGCCGGTCAGCGGTACCCGGCGCAGGATGCGGCCATCCAGCGAGAGCTCGATCAGCTCCGAGCGGGCATTGGTGACGGTAAACAGGGTTTTGCGATCTGGGTCATAGGTCAGCGCCGATAGGTCGTCATCCAGCCCTTCGACCGGCTGCGCCTCCACCACTACCTGGTAACGGTCCAGGCCGATGCTCTGTTCGGCGGGTTGCCACCAGGCCTTGAGGTTGAACCAGCCACGCTCGAACAGGCGGAACTCCTGCCCGGCCAGGCCGAGCAGAAGCAGGCCGATGGCGGCCAGGACAAGGAGCAGGCGAACAGAATGACGCATGAGGGCAGACTCGACATAGGGATGGCGAATCTAACCATGAGCAACTGAAATAAAGCTTAATGCCAGCATCCGAAAAGCCGGATATTGGGCTCAGTTCTTTCTGAAGCGATAGAACAGGGCCGGCTCGCTGACCATGTACAGGTTGCCCTTGTCGTCCATGGCAACCCCTTCGGCCCGCGGTATGGTGCCCTGCAAGCCGTTGAAACCGCCCAGCAAGGTCATGAAACTGACTTGCTGGCCCTGCTCGTCCAGCTCCAGCAGCATGTTGGAATCGGCCGAAAGTACCAGCAGGTGGCCGGTACGCGGGTCGACGCTCAGCGCCGAGAGGTTGCGCAAGTCCAGTTCATCGCTGGGCAATGGCTGCTTTTCGCCCGTGAGCGGGCTGTGGCCATCGGTGTTCCAGGTGTACAGCCTGGGCGGGCGCTCCTCGCCAATGACCAGGCGCTGACGCAGTGGATCCCAGGCTACCGCCTCGAAGCCCTTGTTGCTCTTCACCGACTGGCCCAGGTCGTGGCTCTGGAAATCATCATGGTTCAACGCGGTGGTCTGCGCATCCACCTTGACCAGGGTCAGGTCGTGCAGGCGCTCGTCGGTGATTGCCAGGTAGCCGTCTTCCAGCACGGCGACGCCTTCGGGGTTGTTCCAGCCATTGAGCGGGATCTTGCGCAGTACATCGCCATCCAGGCTCAGTTCGACCAGGATCGGGTTCTTGCCCATGACCGCGAACAGGGTGCGGGTACGCGGGTTGAAAGCCACGTCCGAGGCTTCATCGTCGTCCATGCCCGGCAACGGCTTGGCATCGATATCCACCTGGTAGTCCGGCAGCCATACACTTTCGCTGCGCTCGGCGGTGCTTTCGAAGCTTTCCTTGACCCACAGCGCACCGCGGTCATCCCAGTGCATGGCCATGGCCACGCCATAGCCGATTACCGCTGCCACGGCCAGGCCGAAGGGCCAGCGCAGGAAGAAACGACGCTTGGGGGTTGCCGGGGCGCTGGGTGATGGCATGCGGGGGTCCTGAGGAGAATGGGCATAGGTTCGCGCATTATCCTGATCGGGTGTGAAAAATCGGTAAACAGGACCGGCCTCTTCGCGGGCACGCCCGCTCCCACAGGGATATCACAAGCTTCAGCCCTGTGAATAACCCTGTGGGAGCGGGCGTGCCCGCGAAGAAGGCAACCCGGTCTTGAATCAGAGCACCCGGCTTTCGAAGCGGCTCACACCCGGCAGCTCAAGCACCACTTCGTCACCGACATTGAACGGCCCTACCCCCGCCGGGGTGCCGGTGAGGATCACATCCCCCGCCTGCAGCGAGAAATGCGCGGCCATGTACTGGATCATCGGCACAATAGGGTTGAGCATCATCGCGCTGTTACCGTCCTGGCGCACTTCGCCGTTGACAGTCAGGCGCACCGGGATGTCGGTCAAGGTCTCGAAGCTGGCGGCCGACACGAACGGCGGCAGTACGCAGGCGCCATCGAAGCACTTTGCCAGTTCCCAGGGCAGGCCCTTTTCCTTCAGCTTGGCCTGCACGTCGCGCAGGGTAAGGTCCAGCGCCGGGGCATAGCCGGAAATGGCGTCCAGCACCTCTTCCTCGGTCGGATGAGTTGACAGCGGCTTGCCCAGCAACACGGCAATTTCAGCCTCATAGTGCACCGAACCGCGCTCGGTCGGGATCTTGAAGCCACCTTCGGCCGGCACCACGCAACTGCCCGGCTTGATGAACAGCAGCGGTTCGGCGGGGATCGGGTTGTCCAGTTCCTTGGCATGCTCGGCATAGTTGCGGCCGATGCACACCACCTTGCCCAGCGGGAAGTGAATGCGCGTGCCGTCTACGTACTGGTGCTGGTAACTCATGGCCGACTCCTCTGGATACTGCTTTCTATTCAGGTGCGAAGATCTTACCCGGATTCATGATGCCGTTAGGGTCGAACACGGCCTTTATTGCTTTCATGCAGGCGATTTCTTCCGGCGAGCGGCTATAGCCCAGGTAGTCGCGCTTGGTCATGCCCACACCATGCTCGGCGGAAATCGAGCCGTTGTAGCGCTCGACAATCTCGAACACCCACTTGTTGACCTTGGTGCACGAGGCGAAGAAGTCGTCCTTGCTCATGTGCTCGGGCTTGAGAATGTTCAGGTGCAGGTTGCCGTCACCGATGTGGCCGTACCACACCACTTCGTAATCCGGGTAATGCTCGGCAACGACGGCATCTATATCGCGCAGGAACGCTGGCACTTTCGATACGGTGACCGAAATGTCGTTCTTGTACGGGGTCCAGTGCGAGATGGTTTCCGACAGGTACTCGCGCAGTTTCCACAGGTTTTTCAGCTGGGTCTCGCTCTGGCTCATCACCCCGTCCAGCACCCAGCCCTGCTCGACGCAGTGTTCGAAGGTGGCCAAGGCTTCGTTTGCCACCTCTTCGGTGCTGGCCTCGAACTCCAGCAGCGCGTAGAACGGGCAGTCGCTCTCGAACGGCGCCGGCACATCGCCACGCGCCAGGATTTTGGCCAGGCCCTTGTCAGAGAAGAACTCGAACGCGGTCAGGTCCAGCTTGCCCTGGAAGGCATGCAGCACCGGCATGATCGAGTCGAAATCCGGGGTGCCTAGCACCATCGCGGTGAGGTTGCGCGGCGTACGGTCCAGACGCATGGTGGCCTCGACCACGAAGCCCAGGGTACCTTCGGCACCGATGAACAGCTGGCGCAGGTCGTAGCCGGTGGCGTTCTTGATCAGGTCTTTGTTCAGCTCCAGCAGTTCGCCCTTGCCGGTGACCACTTTCAGCCCTGCCACCCAGTTACGGGTCATGCCGTAGCGAATCACCTTGATCCCGCCGGCATTGGTGCCGATATTGCCGCCAATCTGGCTGGAACCGCTGGAGGCGAAGTCCACCGGGTAATACAGGCCCTGCTCTTCGGCATAGGCTTGCAACTGACGGGTAATCACCCCTGGCTGGCAAACCACGGTGCGGTCGAAGGCATTGAAGCCGAGTATCTGGTTCATGTAGTCGAAGGCGACCACCACTTCACCATTGGCCGCCACGGCGCCGGCGGATAGCCCGGTACGCCCACCAGACGGCACCAGTGCCACCTTGTGCGTATTGGCCCAGCGCACGATCGCTTGCACCTGCTCCACCGTCCTGGGGAAAACGATGGCGCTGGGCGCCGGTGGGTAGTGCTTGGTCCAGTCCTTGCCATAGGCTTCCAGGGAAGCTGCGTCGGTCAGGACCTTGCCAGGGTCGACAAGGGTCATCAGTTCATCAATTACAGCGGGGTGGGTCATCGCTGGAACTCTCGACTTATTCATAGTCACCCTGAGCACTCTTCACCTGTCGGGATAAGCTCAGATTGTGTCGCGTATGCTAGCATAGCCCTCCCGCTGTTCATGCTAAGGCTGCCTTTGCGCCTGGCATCACCCTCGCCATTTTTTCTCCGGGATACAGGTTTACGCAGATGAGCAAGACTTCTCTCGACAAGAGCAAGATCCGGTTCCTTCTTCTTGAAGGTGTGCACCAGAACGCGGTCGATACCCTCAAGGCCGCCGGCTACACCAACATCGAATACCTCACTGGTTCGCTGCCGGAAGCCGAGCTGAAGGAAAAGATCGCCGATGCCCACTTCATCGGCATCCGTTCGCGCACCCAGCTGACCGAAGAGATCTTCGACTGCGCCAAGAAACTGGTCGCCGTTGGCTGCTTCTGCATCGGCACCAACCAGGTCGACCTGGAAGCTGCCCGCGAACGCGGTATCGCCGTGTTCAACGCGCCGTACTCCAACACCCGTTCGGTTGCCGAACTGGTACTGGCCGAAGCCATCCTGCTGCTGCGCGGCATCCCTGAGAAGAACGCTTCCTGCCACCGTGGTGGCTGGATCAAGAGCGCGGCCAACTCGTTCGAGATCCGCGGCAAGAAACTGGGCATCGTCGGTTATGGTTCGATCGGTACCCAGCTGTCGGTGCTGGCCGAAAGCCTGGGCATGCAGGTCTACTTCTTCGACCCGCTGACCAAGCTGCCACTGGGCAACGCCGTTCAGGTCACCAGCCTGCACGAGCTGCTGGGCCTGGCCGATATCGTTTCGCTGCACGTACCTGAGCTGCCATCCACCCAGTGGATGATCGGCGAGAAGGAAATTCGTGCAATGAAAAAAGGCTCGATCCTGATCAACGCCGCACGTGGCACCGTGGTCGAACTGGACCACCTGGCCGCCGCCATCAAGGACAAGCACCTGATCGGCGCCGCCATCGACGTGTTCCCGGTCGAGCCACGCTCCAACGACGAAGAGTTCGAAAGCCCGCTGCGCGGCCTGGACAACGTGATCCTTACCCCGCACATCGGTGGCTCCACCGCCGAAGCCCAGGCCAACATCGGTCTGGAAGTAGCCGAGAAGCTGGTCAAGTACAGCGACAACGGTACCTCGGTGTCCTCGGTCAACTTCCCGGAAGTAGCCCTGCCGGCGCACCCTGGCAAGCACCGCCTGCTGCACATCCACGAAAACATCCCGGGCGTGCTCAGCGAGATCAACAAGGTCTTCGCCGAGAACGGCATCAACATCTCCGGTCAGTTCCTGCAAACCAACGATAAAGTCGGTTACGTGGTGATCGACGTGGACGCCGAGTACTCGGACCTGGCGCAAGAGAAGCTGCAACAGGTCAAGGGCACCATCCGCTCCCGCGTCCTGTTCTGAGTTCGCTGGCAGCATGAAAAAGGGAGGCCCTGGTGGCCTCCCTTTTTTTGCCTGTGAAATCGACGTCGCCTGCTTCGCGGGCTTGCCCGCTCCCACCGGTTCCCCACGAGCCTCGAAGCCAGTGGAATCCTGTGGGAGCGGGCAAGCCCGCGAAGAGCCCGACACCTATTTCACGTCGACAGTAATCTTCTGCGACACGACGCTCGGCTTGAACGGCACGTGATACTGGTCACCCAGCACCAGTTGCAGGGTGTGCTTGCCCGGGGTCAGGGTAATGCTGGTTTCGGTCTGCGCCTTGCCGAAGTGCAGCACCTGCGGGCCATCCGGCAATGCGGTGCCGGCCTGTGGCATCAGGCTGGTCGGCAGCGCCATGTCGGCTACCGGCTCTTTATCCACATCCACCAGCAGGTGGTGGTGGCCGGTGTGCGGGGTGCTGTCACCCGCAGGCTTGAGCGCCATACCTTCGATGCCGAACTTGACGGTGAAGGTCCTGTCGACCGTGGCGCCATCGGCTGGGGAAACGATGAAGACCTTGGCCTCCTTGGGCGGCTCCTGGCTTTTCAGGGCATCTGCGGCGCTGGCGAACATTGACGCTCCCATCAACAGACCAGCAACGGCAGCACGCGAAAATAGGCTGTTCATTCACTTCTCCTGTGATTCACTTATTGACCGCCGCCACTATTCCGGTGGCGGCGGTAGTTCACCTTAGTTGATATGTTCGTCCAGATGTTCACATCGTCAGGCAGAAATATTTCAATCAGGGTTAAACAATGCCGAGGCTTCAAGGTCATAGGCTGCGCTCGACCACGGCGAGGAAGAAAGCCGTGGCGAAGGTTATTCATCTGCCAAAGATATAAAGGGGCTTTTCATGCGTACGACCATTGGGGTAATGCTGGCGGTACTGATCACGCCATTGGCTCAGGCCGAGCTGATTGATGATATTGCCGACCGGGGCGAACTGCGCATTGCCGTGCAGGCCGACAACTCGCCGTACGCATTCAAGGAAAACGACCACCTGAGCGGCTTCGAGATCGACTTCGGCCAGGCGCTGGCCAAGGAACTGGACCTGCGCGCCGAATTCATCGAAGCCCCTGCCGCAGAGGTGCTGCCGGGTGTCGAAGCTGGCAAGTACGACATAGCACTGACCCCGTCGAGCAAATCGCCCAAGGGTAACGGCCCGCTCGATGTGAGTCTGCCGTTCGGCGAGAAGCAGCTGGTGATCCCGTTCCAGAAGGACAACCCGGCGTTCGAGAGCGCGGTGAACAATGCACTGCAGCGGCTCAAGGACAACGGGCGAACTGCCGAGCTTGAGCAGAAATGGTTCAAGGGTGTGCCTGAGACTGCGGCCGGGCAGTAAGTGCTTGATTGCCTGCACCGGCCTCTTCGCGGGCACGCCCGCTCCCACAGGCGGGTGCTATCCCTGTGGGAGCGGGCGTGCCCGCGAAAGGGCCGGACCAGGCTTAAGCTGAAAGCCCAGCCAGCGCCTGTTCCGCCAGGTCCAGCTCCAGCTCGCTGAACACCAGAACCCCGGCCCGCCGCAGCAATGCCGTGGTCACCCCTTCCCCCGCCACCTTCACACCACTGAACGTGCCGTCGTAGGTCAACCGGTTGCCACACGAAGGGCTACCCGCCTTCAGTACCGCCACGCGAATGCCATGCTGGCGCACCAGCTCCAGCGCCCGCTGCGCTCCGGCCAGGAACTCGGCGCTGACATCCTCGCCCGTCACCGTCAGCACCTGCGCGCCGCCGTCGAGCACCTTGGCGCCCTGCCCGCCCGGTATTTCTGCAGGCGGCCGTGGAGTCGGCAAGCCACCCGCCACTTCCGGGCACAACGGCACCACGCGCCCTTCGGCCTGCCAGCGCTGCAATAGGTCGGGGTGGCCACTGGCGCGGCCGTCATAGCGCACTGGCTGCCCCAGCAGGCAGGCGCTGACCAGCACCTTGGGCAAGTCAGAACGGGTCATTGCCACGGCGCCGGAACCAGCCGGTCAACGAAAGCCGCTCACGCCCTGCCGGCAGCACTTCATGGGGCACCTCGCCCGACAGGAACACCACCAGGCAGCCCGCTACAGGCTGCACATCATGCTCGACACCGTCCGCCAGGAACATGCGCAACTGGCCACCGTCCTGCGGCTGCCAGCCTTCATTCAGGTACAGGACTGCCGACACCATGCGCCGGTCATCGTCGCGGAAGCGGTCCAGGTGCCGGCGATAGAATGCCCCGGGCGGGTACAAGGCAAAATGGCACTCGAAGTCTTCCAGGCCAAGGAACAGGCCCTGGTTGATGGCCTGGCGCAGTTGATCCATGGCGGCCAGGTACCGGTCGCAGGCCTCGGCCTGGCCAGGGTCGATCCACTGGATCTGGTCGCCGCGGATGGCCTCGCGCACCTCCTGGGCAGCACCGCGCCCAACCCCCGCGGGGTTGAGTTCGCCTTCGGCATCACGGCGTCGGCACTCGGCCGCCAGCGCGCGCACCAGGTCGGCAGGCAGAAACAGCGCCTGCTGGGACCAGCCATGGGTGGCCAGATCGTCGACGACGGCCGCAAGCATCGGGTGTTCAGGGGAGGTGTGCATGGCGCGCATCATATCCATTCGCCATGCTGGCGCACAGCGCCACTTGGCCGAGAAGCACGCGGATATCTCGACAAACCGGCGCCAGCCCACGGACAATAGCCACCTGCCGACAGGAGTCCTGAATGCGCCGTCTGTTTTCCCTGATTCTGCTGATGATCTGCACCGTGCCTGTCTGGGCAGACAACCTGGATCAACTGTACAAGGCCGCCGGCTGGCCCGACCAGCGCGCCCATTTCAACGATGCTCTGACCGCCGCCCAGGAACGCTACCGCAACAGTTTGCCACCCGCCGTGTACCAGGCGCTGGTCAACAACAGCAACCAGCGTTTCCAGGCCCAGGCGGTGGACCGTCGCGCCCAGGCGCAGCTGCGCGCAACCTTGGCCAACCCGGCGCCGGCGCTGGCCTTCTTCCGGTCACCGCTAGGGCGTAAGGTGGTAGCTGCCGAGCTCAAGGCCACACGCAAGGATGAACTGGCCAGGCATGCCAAGGGCCTGCCGAAAATCCAGGCCAGCGACGACCGCTTGCTGATCATCGGCCACCTGGCCCAGGCCCTGCCGGCGCGCGAAGCCGGCGCCGAAGTGAGCCTGGCCATCGCTGGCGTGGCGGCCGACAGCCTCAGCTCGATGATCCCCGGCCTGTTCGGCGGCGGCCAGGCCCAGGGCCTGCTCGATGGTCAGCGCCAGCGCCTGATGAGCCAGATCGGCGAAGACCTCAACAACACGCTGCTGTATGTCTACCGCGACCTGTCCGATGCCGAGCTGGAAGAGTTCGCCACCTTTGCCGAGTCGCCAGACGGCAAGGCTTACTACCAGGCCGCCCTGGCCGCCGTTCGCGCAGGCCTGGCGGTTGGCCAGAGCAGCAGCGACCTGAAGTGATCAGCCCAGGCGCTGGTCGATGAAGTCGAAGTAGCGCTGGCGAATGCCCGGCAGCTCGTTGGCCAAGTGGTGACGGGCCTCGGGCAGCATCAGAATCTGCGGTTCGGCGAACTTGGCCTTGAGTACTTCGAGGTTATAGGGCCAGTCCACTGTGCCATCCGCCTCTCCTTGCACGATCAACGGCCGCAGCGTGCTGCGTGGCGCGGCCTCGATGCGTTTGACCCAGGCAATCAAGGCACCCACCCAGGCCGTTGGCAGGCGGCGCGGTTGCAGCGGATCGGCTTCGAGGAACGGCAGGAAGGCCGGGTCATTGCTGTTCTCGCTGAAGCGCCGCTCGATGCCATTCACGAAGTGACGCAACACGCGATAGCTCAGCTTCGACCAGCGCCAGGCACAGGGCCGCACCAGCGGCGCCAACAGGATGACCTGGCCATCGATGGGACTGCGCGCGCCCTGGTGCAGCAGGTGGTCCACAGCGATGGCGCCACCGGTGCTTTGCCCGCATAGGTGCCAGGGGCGCGGCAATTGCAGCGTGCGCGCCTGCTCGAACAATGTCTCCAGCACCTGCTGGTACAACGCGAAATCACTGATGCTGGCCCGCTCACCGCTGGACAGACCATGGCCGGGCAGGTCGCAGCTGATCACGGCGAAACCCTGTTTGAGCGCCCAATCGATTACATGCCGGTAGAGGCCCATATGGTCGTAATAACCGTGCAGCAGGAACAGCGTCGCGCTTGGCTGGTCGGGTAGCCAGGCCTGCCCTGCCAGCTCGAAGCCTGCGGCCTGGAAGCCGCCCAGCCAGCTGTGGGCCGACAGGTTCAGGCCATAGAAACGCTGGTAATCCCGCGCCTGCGCCGACAATGGCTGGCGAGCGGTCAGCGGCGCCAGGCTGGTGCGCAGGAGGTCAGGGTGAAAGGCAGCGGGCATCGGGTACATCCACAGTGAAGCAAGTATTGATCTGGGATATTCAGCTCTGGCCGACGTCGTGGCAAGCTTGCTCCCATCGTTCAACCAGCACCGATCCCTTGTAGGATCGGCCTTGTGTCGCGATAGGGCCGCAAAGCGGCCCCGGCAATATCAGCTTGATGCACAAATCCCGGGGGCGCTTCGCACCCCTATCGCGACACAAGGCCGCTCCTACAGGGGACCGCGAAGACTTCATGAAGAACCGGATCATCAAGCCACTGTACATGGCACTTGCCCTCCTGATCGGCGCCGCCATCCTCTGGCAGGCCTACACCACCTTCCAGGCCCGCTACCTGCGCCCCTTCGACAACCAGGCCACGCTGTTCGACGGCAGCCAGCTTCAACTGCCCCCCGAACTGGCCGGCCCAGGCCCGATCCGCGTGGTGCACGTCTGGGACCCGGCCTGCCCCTGCAATGTCGGCAACCAGCAGCACCTGGGGGAACTGGTCAGCCAGTTCGCCAGCCAGGAGGTAACCTTCCACGTGCTGCAAAAGCCCGGCAGCCACGGGCAGTTGCCCGCCAACCTCACCGCCCTCAAGCCACTCGCCAGTCTGCCCGGCAGCGAACACCTGCCCGCCTCCCCGGCCGTGGCCATCTGGGACCGGCAGGGCCGCCTGGCCTACTTCGGCCCCTACAGCGAAGGCACGGTGTGCAACGCCAGCAACAGCTTCATCGAGCCGATCCTCAAGGCACTACTCGACGGCCGACAGGTGAGTGCCTCCAATACCCTGGCGGTGGGCTGCTACTGCCCCTGGGCCGGCTGACGCACCCGTGCAGGGTTGCCCACTACCACCGCGCCAGCCGGCACATCACGGGTGACCACACTACCGGCCCCTACCACGGCGTTGTCGCCAATGGTCACCCCCGGCAGGATGATCGCCGCGCCGCCGATCCACACGTTGTTGCCGATGGTTACCGGCCGACCGCTCTCCAGCCCTGTGCGGCGCACCTCGGGGTCGAGCGGGTGGTCGGCGGTATAGATCTGCACGTTGGGGCCGATCTGGCAGTCGTCACCGATACGCACCGGCAGCACATCGAGGATCACGCAGTTGAAGTTCATGAAGGTGTTGCGGCCGACGCTGATGTTGTAGCCATAGTCGCAAAAGAACGGCGGGCGGATCACCGTGCCTTCGCCGACCTGGCCAAAGTGCTCTATCAGCAGCCCATGACGTGCGTCGTTGAGCAGTTCGACACTACTGTTGTAACGGTGCATCCAGTGCTTGTTGGCGATCTGCTCGGCCTGCAGCTCGGGGCAACCAGCGTGATAGAGCTGGCCTGTAAGCATTTTCTGTTTTTCGCTGAGGGACATGGAAACTCCTTTGGGGGGCTATGCTCTGATCGCGAATCCGCCGATCATCGGACCACATTTTTCGCCTGAACGCACAAGGAGCCTGCATGAAGCGCAGCCTGACCCTGTTGGCCGTGGTGGTTGCCGCGGCCGCCGGCGCCGGATACTGGTACGTGCAGGGCAAGCTGCCGCAACGCGAGGGCGAGGTCGCCATCGCCGGCCTGCAGGCGCCGGTCAGCGTGCGCTACGACGCCCGTGGCGTGCCGCACCTGCAGGCGCAGAGCGAGCCGGACCTGTACCGTGCCCTCGGTTACGTGCATGCCCAGGACCGGCTGTTCCAGATGGAGATCCTGCGCCGCCTGGCCCGGGGCGAGCTGGCCGAGGTACTGGGCGACAAGCTGCTGCCCACCGACACGCTGTTCCGCAGCCTGCGCATTCGCGAACAGGCAGCACTGATGGCCAAGCGTCAGGACCGCCAGTCACCCGCCTGGCAAGCCCTGCAGGCCTACCTCGACGGGGTGAACAGCTGGCAGGCGAGCCACCCCAAGCCCATGGAATTCGACCTGCTCGGCATCACCCCGCGCCCTTTCAGCGCCGAAGACACCCTGAGCATCGCCGGCTACCTGGCCTACAGCTTTGCCGCCGCGTTCCGGACCGAGCCCGCGCTCACCTACATCCGCGACCAGCTGGGCCCTGAGTACCTGAACATCTTCGATCTCACCTGGCAGCCCGAGGGCGCCCTGGGCACACCGTTGGCCGCTGCCGACTGGCAAAGCCTGGAGGCCTTGGCCCGCCTCAGCCATGATGCACTGGGCGATGCGGGCATCCCGCAGTTCGAGGGCAGCAACGCCTGGGCCGTGGCCGGCAGCCACACCCGCAGCGGCAGGCCGCTGCTGGCCGGCGACCCGCACATCGGTTTCGCGGTGCCGGCGGTGTGGTACGAGGCGGAGCTGTCGGCGCCCGGTTTCAACCTGTATGGCTACTTCCAGGCGCTCAACCCGTTCGCCCTGCTCGGCCACAACCGCGACTTCGGCTGGAGCCTGACCATGTTCCAGAACGACGACGTCGACCTGATTGCCGAACGCACCAACCCGGCCGACGCGAACCAGGTGATGATCGATGGCAAATGGCTGGCACTGGAAAAGACCGAGCAACAGATTACCGTCAAAGGCGAAGCACCGGTCACCCTTAGCCTGCGTCGCTCGCCCCACGGCCCGATCGTCAACGATGTGCTGGGCGCCACTGCCGGGCCTACGCCCATCGCCATGTGGTGGGCGTTTCTGGAAACCGAAAACCCGATCCTCGACGGTTTCTATCAGCTCAACCGCGCCGATACCCTGGGCAAGATGCGCGAGGCCGCCGCCAAGGTGCACGCGCCAGGGCTGAACCTGGTCTGGGCCAATGCCCGTGGCGATATCGGCTGGTGGGCGGCGGCGAAATTACCGATCCGCCCCGACGGCGTCGATCCCGCGTTCATCCTCGACGGTGCCAGTGCGCAGGCCGACAAGCTCGGTTTCTATCCTTTTAGCGTCAACCCGCAACAGGAGAACCCGCCGCGTGGCTACATTGTCTCGGCCAACTACCAGCCTCCGGCGGCGGTGCCGATACCCGGTTACTACAACCTGCCGGACCGAGGCCGTCAGCTCGACCGCCACCTGGCCAACACCGATGTGAAGTGGGATACCCAGAACAGCCAGGCGCTGCAGCTGGACACTGCCAGCGACCACGGGCCGCGCACCCTTGCACCGCTGCTGGCAACACTGCGCGCAGTGGCCGAAGGTGACGAAGAGAAGGAGCTGGTCGAACAACTGGCAGCCTGGGGCGGCGATTACCCGCTCGACTCGACCAGCGCCACGCTGTTCAACCAGTTCCTCTACGAGCTGGCGTTCGCGGCTCTGCATGACGAACTGGGCGACACCTGGTTCCCGGTGCTGATCAGCACCCGCGCCATCGACGCCGCCCTGCCGCGCCTGGCGGCAAATGCCGATTCGCCGTGGTGGAATACCCGCGGTGGCAACCAGCGTACCGACCGCACGACGGTGGTACGCACGGCCTGGCAGCAAAGCCTGAAGCACCTGCGCAACACCTTGGGCAACGACCCGGCCAGCTGGCAGTGGGGCAAGGCCCATACCCTCACCCATAACCATCCGCTGGGGGTGAAGAAGCCGCTGAACCTGCTGTTCAACGTCGGGCCTTTCGCCGCACCCGGTACTCACGAAGTGCCGAACAATCTATCGGCGAAGATCGGTCCGGCGCCATGGCCAGTAACCTATGGACCGTCGACGCGGCGGCTTATCGACTTTGCCGATGCCGGGCAGACGCTGACCAGCAACCCGGTCGGGCAGAGTGGCGTGCCGTTTGACCGGCATTACTCGGACCAGGCCGAGGGGTATGTGCAGGGGTTGTACCAGAAGGCACAGATGGGCGTGATCCCGGCGCAGAGTACCTTGCGATTGGTGCCTGGCGGGTGATCGAGGGGGCTGCTTTGCAGCCCATCGCCGGCAAGCCAGCTCCCACAAAGTCTGCGCAGGTCTTGAGCACTGTGCAGTACATGTGGGAGCTGGCTTGCCGGCGATGGGCCGCAAAGCGGCCCCAATGGCAGCGTCACCCCTGCCACTTGCCCCCTTCCACAATCACGCTTTCCGGCTTGGTGTCATCGCTCAGTTCCTTGCGCACATACTGGTCATACAGCTTCAGCAAAAACTTCTCCTCCCCCAGCTTGGCCAACTCGGCGTTCACCCAGTCACGCAGCTCGGTATTGCCCTTCTTCACCGCCGGAGCAATAGGTGCCTCGTCACCCAACAGTTCAGGCAGCACGCGGTACCCGGGGTTCTGCTTGGCCCAGCTGAACAGAATCAGGTTGTCCTGCGCATAGGCATCGCCACGCCCGGTGGCCAGCGCTTGCAGCGACTCGCTGTTCTTCTCGAACTTGAGCAGTTTCCAGTCCGGGTGGTTCTTGGTCAGCCAGATATCCGCAGTGGTACCGGTGGTGACGATGATGGTCTTGTCGGCCAGGTCGTCGAGCTTCTGCACCGGGCTGCCATCTGCGACGATGGCCTGCACCGCTACGCGCAGGTTGGGGTTGGTGAAGTCCACCGCTTCCTTGCGCTCCGGGGTCACGGTCATGTTGGCGAGGATCAGGTCGACCTTGTCGCTCTGCAGGAACGGGATACGGCTGGCCGGCTCCACAGCAACGAACTCGACCTTGTTTTCATCACCCAGCAGGTCCTTGGCCAGGCGCCGGCCGATGTCGGTATCAAAGCCCACGTAGCGGCCCTTTTCATCGACGAACCCGAACGGTGGCTTGTCGGTGAACACCCCGACAATCAGCTTGTCACGGGCCTTGATGGTTTCCAGGTAACTGGTGGCCGGCGAGGCCGCCGCGGGCTTGGGGGGTTCTTCAGCCTTGTTGCAGCCGGCCAGCAAGGCCAGGCCGAACAATGGCGCCAGCAGTTTGGTGAGGTTGGCAGTTTTCAGGACAGTTCCTTGTGCAGTGTCTTCGGCAGGCTTTCTACGAAGGAGAATTTCTCCAGGAACTGCTGCGCGCGTGCGGTCCGCGGTCGTGTGAAGAAGCTCTCGGGGTCGCCCTGTTCAAGGATCCTGCCGGCCTCCATGAACACGATGCGGTCGGCCACCGCGCGAGCGAAGGCCATTTCGTGGGTAACGATGAGCAAGGTCATGCCGTCGCGGGCCAGGCCCTGGATCACCTGCAGCACCTCCTTGACCATTTCCGGGTCGAGGGCCGCGGTAACTTCATCGAACAGCATCACCTCGGGGTTCATGCACAGCGAACGCACGATGGCGATGCGCTGTTGCTGGCCCCCGGACAATTGCCGGGGAAAGGCGTCGCGCTTGTCCAGCAGGCCCACCCGCGCCAGCAGCGCCTCGGCCTGTGCCTGCGCTTCGGCGCGCTCGCGCTTTTGCACCTTGAGCGGGCCAAGCAGCAGGTTGTCGATCACGCTCATGTGACCGAACAGGTGATAGCTCTGGAACACCATGCCGACCCGCTGGCGGATTTCGCGCCAATCGGTGCGTGGGTCGAGCAGTTCCTGCCCGGCCAGGCGCAGGTGGCCGCCGTGGGCCTGCTCCAGGCCGTTGAGGCAGCGCAGCAGCGTGCTTTTGCCACAGCCGCTGGGGCCGAGAATGACCACCACCTCGCCGGCCGCCACCTGGAGGTCGACGTCCTTGAGCACCTGGTGCTCGCCAAAGAACTTGTTGAAACCCTGGAATTCGATCAATGCGCTCATGAGTGGGCCCAGCGGCGTTCCAGCACGCGTGACGCGGCGGACAGCGGATAACAGACGATGAAGAAGAACAGGAACAAGGCACCGTAGATCAGCACCGACTCGTAAGTGCGTTCGATGATCTGCTGGCCGGCCTTGATCACCTCGACCACGCCGATCAGCACCGCCAGCGAGCTGGTCTTGATGATCCGCGTGTAGATGTTGATGGTCGGCGGGGTCATGCGCTTGAGCGCCTGTGGCAACAGCACGTAGCCATACAGCTGCCAGCCAGCCAGGCCGATCGACAGCCCCGCCTCGCGCTGGCCACGCGGCAGCGAACGTAGCGCGCCTCGCACCACCTCACCCACCTCGCTGGCGCCCCACAGGCCCAGCACCAGCACCGCGCACCAGAAGCTGGGGATGCTCAGGGCAAAAAAGATCGGCAGGCCGAAGAACACCAGATACAGCCAGACGAGCACCGGGATGGCACGGAACAGCTCCAGGTACATCAGCAAGGCGATATTCAGGGCCCGGTTGCCCAAGGTTGCCAGCACACCATAAAGCACACCGCCCAGCGTCGCGAAGAGGATACCCAGCACGGAGATGGCCAAGGTCTGCGCCGCACCGCCAGCCAGCTGCGGCAACGCCTGCAACAGCAGTTCAGACGCCGAACTGGGCATGTTGCAGCCTCCTTTCGACATGGCGCAGCAGCAATGACAGCGGCAGGAACAGCAGCACGCAGAGCAGGGTCAGCACGGTGAGCATTTCATAGGTCTTGTAGTACAGCGCGATGTAGTTCTTGGTGGTGTAGAGAATTTCCGGCACGGCCACCGCCGACACCACGGTGGTCTCCTTGAGCAGGAAGATGAAGTTGGCGAACAGCGCCGGCAGGCTGAGGATGCCGGCCTGGGGCAGTACCACGTGGCGCAGCAGCTGGCCTTCGGACAAGCCGATGGAGCGCCCGGACTCCAGCTGGGCACGGGGCACGGCCTCGACGCCGGCACGCAGCACCTCGGTGAGGTAGGCACCGCCCATGAAGGTCATGGTGATGATTGCCGCGACAAAGCCGGAAATCTTCAGGCCCAGGCTGGGCAAGGCGAAGTAGACGAAAAACAGCTGGATCAGCAGCGGTGTGTTGCGGGCCAGCTCCACATAGACTTTTACCAGGCGCCAAAGGTACGGGGTGCGCAATACCAGCAGGGTGGCATTGACCAGGGCGACCAGCAGCGAGGTGACGATGGCGATCAGGCCGACCTGCAGAGTCACGCCTACGGCCTTGAGGAAGGCGGGCAGCGTGGTGAGGATGAATGCGGTATCGAGGGTCATGGGTAACGCAGGTCTGCAGGGTGCGCGGCGGCACGACTCATATACTTTAAGGATCTAAAGGATTTTTAATAAATACCATTGTGGAATATACATATCACCGAGACGTCACGCAGAGCCCTTGTGGGAGCGGGCGCGCCCGCGAAGCAGGCGACGCGGTGGACGGCACCGGCTACGCCGGTGTTCGCGGGCGCGCCCGCTCCCACAAGGTCCTGCGCCCGGAAACGAAAACGCCGACACATGGGTGTCGGCGTTGAGTCATGCCAGGTAATGCAAGCGCATCAGAACGCCGGCAGCACCGCACCTTGGTACTTCTTGGCGATAAATTCTTTCACCTCCGGGCTGGTCAGGGCCTTGGCCAGTTTCTGGATGGCTTCGCTGTCCTTGTTGTCCGGGCGGGCAACCAGGAAGTTCACGTACGGCGAGTCGCTGCCTTCGATCACCAGCGCGTCCTTGGCCGGGTTCAGGCCGGCTTCCAGGGCGTAGTTGGTGTTGATCATGTCCAGGTCGACCTGATCCAGCACGCGCGGCAGCATGGCCGACTCAAGCTCGCGGAACTTCAGCTTCTTCGGGTTCTCGGCGATGTCCTTGGGGGTGGCCAGGGCGTTCTTCGGATCCTTCAGGGTGATCAGGCCAGCCTTCTGCAACAGCAGCAGGGCGCGGCCGCTGTTGCTGCCCTCGTTAGGGATGGCAACGGTGGCGCCTTCTTTCAGCTCGCTCAGGCTCTTGACCTTCTTCGAGTAACCACCGAAGGGTTCGACGTGCACGCCAATTACGGTGTCCAGGTGGGTGCCCTTGCCTTCGTTGAAGTTCTGCAGGTACGGCAGGGTCTGGAAGTAGTTGGCATCCAGACGCTTCTGGTCAACCTGCACGTTCGGCTGCACGTAGTCTGTGAAGACCTTGATCTGCAGGTCCACGCCTTCCTTGGCCAGGGTCGGCTTGATCAGTTCGAGGATTTCGGCGTGCGGTACCGGGGTGGCGGCAACCACCAGTTTTTCGGCGGCGGTAGCCAGGCCGGCGAACGACAGGGCAGCGGCCAGGGCAGTGGTCAGCAGGGTCTTCTTCATGGTGGTCCTTGTTCTGGTTCTGGGCCATCGACGATGGCGAATCGGGTGCCCAACCGGTTCACCAGCGGGCGTGAGGCGGACAATACCGAGATTTTTTATTCCGTAAAAATATCTTTTATTTAGCTGCTTATTCCAAAAACAAACTGCCATCAGCCACTTTGCTTATGAGCGGTGTCTAGCGCGCGGGGTTGGACAGATCCAGGTCTTCAGCCAGGATCTCTTCGCCGTCATTCACCAGCAAGGCGAAGTGGATGACATTCTCCAGTTCACGCGTGTTGCCAGGCCAGGAATGCGCCTCCAGCACCTGCTGTGCCGCCTCGCTCACCAGCGGCACAGGCCGCTGCAGGCGCACGCTATAGATACCCACGAAGTACTCGGCCAACGGCAGGATATCGCCGGGCCGCTCGCGCAGCGGCGGCAGCTCCAGCGCCCCCTCGCGCAGGTACTGGTAAAGGCGCTCGTTGAAGCGCCCCGCACGCACCACCCGCGCCAGGTCGATACTGGTGGCGGCCACCAGACGCACATCCACCGGTTGCGGCTGCTGCGCGCCCACCCGGGTTACCTCTCGGTTTTCCAGAGCGGCCAGCAACTTGCCCTGAATGGCCAGTGGCAAGTCGGCGATCTCGTCCAGGTACAACGTGCCGCCGTTGGCCGAACCGAACCAGCCGGCCCGGCTGCTGGCTGTACCACCCTGGCTGCCGGCGCTGTAGCCGAACAGCTCGGCATCGGCGTAGGTTGGGCTGATGCCCGCGCAGTTGACCGACACGAATAGCCCGCTGCGGTCGCTGGCGCGGTGGATCTGCCGGGCCAGCAGCTCCTTGCCGGTGCCGGTTTCGCCACGGATCAGCACCGGCACGGGTTGCGGCGCCAGGTGCTCCAGCTCTGCGCGCAACTGCTGCGAGCGCGGGTCGATGAACACCAGCGCCTTGGCGCGGATGCTCAGCGGGCTCTTGTCCAGCTCGGGGAAGGTCAGCAACGGCTGGCCAAAGGGGTTTTGAAAAGTCATGACGAACTCCCGCCCCAGGCCTGCAGTGGCCGGGCGTCAGGCAAACGGTAAACAGTAAGGGCGATCAAGCGCGGCGCAGCGCGCGCTGCTCGACCCGGCTTTGCAAGCGATACAGGTAGGCGAAGCCTTGCTCCCAGCGCTCATGGCCGGACTTGACGTTGATGTGCCCGGCGTTGGTCAGCAGCCCTGCTTCGGCATCCCAGGCCTGGGCCAGGTACAGCGCCCTCGGCACGCTTACGGCCGGGTCGTTGTCCGAGCTGACCACCTGGCTGGGGAACGGCAGTACTGCGGTCGGGATCGGCGCGAAGTTGCGCAGCGCCGGCGCGCAGGTCGACCGCTCCACGTCAGCGGGTGCAACCAGCAGCGCGCCACGTACTCGCCGCAGCAGGGCCGGGCTGGCTTGCGCGGCCCAATGCGCGACGGTTATGCAGCCCAGGCTATGGGCAATCAGAATCACCGGCGAGCGCTCGGCGGCAATCGCCTGCTCCAGTGCCTGCACCCAGTCCCGGCGTTGCGGGGTCAGCCAGTCGTGCTGCTCGACCCGGGCACTGTTGGGCAGGGTGCGCTGCCAGTGACTTTGCCAATGATTGTCTGGCGATCCTTGCCAGCCCGGCACAATCAGGTAACGGATCGACTCGTTGCGCATGGGGACGCCTCCAGTGAGTTTGCGTGCTTGGAGACAAGTATAGGGAGAGAGTTATATCAGTAAAGGAATAAGAAGCTATTTATTAATAACCGAAATGATGACCCCTGTGGGAGCGGGCAAGCCCGCGAATCAGGCGCCGCGGTGGATGGCACGGGCTTCGCCCGTGTTCGCGGGCACGCCCGCTCCCACAGGGATCTGAGGGCAAAAAAAAGGGCCATCCCCTGCCAAGAGATATGGCCCCTAAGCACTTGCCTGAAGAAAGTTGACGAGATCAGCGCGCGGTGATCACCGCCAGCTTGCTGATCCCCGCACGTTCGATAGCCGCCATGGCCCGCGCCACTTCGCCGTAGTTCACGCCGTCATCGGCCTGCAGCTGTACACGCACGTCCACATCTTTGTCCTTGGCAGCCTTGAGGCTGGTTTCCAGCAGGTCGGGCTGGATCTCGTCCTTATTGATGAACAACTTGCCATCACCATCGATGCTGACCACCAGCGGGTCTTTCTGCTCCACCGGGGCCACGGCCTCTGTCTTGGGCAGGTTGATGGGGATGGCATTGGTCAGCAGCGGTGCGGTGACGATGAACACCACCAGCAGCACCAGCATGACGTCCACCAACGGCGTGACGTTGATTTCACTGAGGACTTCGTCGCTGTCCTGGGTCGAAAAGGCCATGTCAGGACGCCTCCTTCACCGGCTGGGTGAAACCGGCCTGGGGCCTGTGCACGGCCGGGTGCACCAGCACGCGGAAGGCACTCTTCTGCGCCAGGCTGTAAAAGTCGTGGGCGAAGTCATCGAGGTCGGCGGCCGTCAGCTTGAGGCGGCGCAGGAAGTAGTTGTAGACCAGCACCGCCGGCACCGCGACGGCGATACCCACGCCGGTGGCCACCAGTGCCGAGCCAATCGGCCCGGCCACGGTTTCCAGGCTTGCGGAGCCGGCCGCACTGATGCCCTTGAGCGCTTCCATGATGCCCCAGACGGTGCCGAACAGGCCGATGAAGGGCGAGGTACTGCCGATACTGGCGACCACTGCCAAACCGGTTTCCAGCGAGCGGCGTTCGCGCACGATCTGCTGGCGCAGGGCGCGTTCCAGGCGGTCCTGGTGATTGATGGCGTGGCTCAGGTCATTGGCCTGGCCATCACCTACGGCGATGGCGGCATACCCGGCCTGGGCAACACGGGCGGCCGGGCCAGGCAGTTCGTGGCTGGGCTCGGCAGCCGAGTCCAGGCTCGAAGCGGCCCAGAATTGCTGGTGGAAACGCTTGTCCTGGTGCTTCAGCCGCACGAACTGCACGACCTTGACCAGGGCCAGGCCCCAAGTGACGACAGAAAAACCGACCAGCAGCCAGATGACTGCGCTTTCAACGGATTCGAGAGGGGATGCCAGCAGGCTCATGATGATGTCTTCCTGTGTTCTGCGAAAAAGTTAGCGAAGCTTGAAATCGATCGGCACGCTGACCCAGCCGGCCTGGGCCACGTCGCCCTGCTTGGCGGGCACGAAGCTCCAGCGCTTGACTGCGGCCAGTGCGGCGGCGTCGAGGGCATCGCGGCCGCTGCTCTTCTGGATCTGGATCTGCCCGGGCTTACCGCTGGGCAGCACCTCGACGCGCAGCAGCACGGTGCCTTCCCAACCGCGGCGCTGGGCCATCTGTGGATACTCCGGCGCCGGGTTCTTCAGGTACGCCGCGTTGGCCGATGGCGGGGTGACCGGGGCCGGCGCGGGCGGTGCTGGCGGAGCCGGGGCGGCCACCGGGGCTGGCGGCGGCGCCTCGACCGGCTTGGGCTGGGGTTTGGGCTGTTGCTTGACCACCGGCTTGGGCACGGGTTTGGGCTTGGGTTTGGGCTTGGCAGCCAGTTCGTCGACCACGGGCGGTGGTGGTGGCTGAACCACCGGCGGTGCCGGGGCTGGAGGCGGTGGCTCGACCACAGGCGGTGCCGGCGCGGCGAATTCGATGGTCATCGGCGGTACTTGCGGTGGCACCACCGGCAGCTCGGGCGTTGGCGCCTGGCTGACCCAGTACGCTGCAGCGCCATGCAGGGCCAGCACCAGCAGGCCCAACACCAGCTTGTCGCGGCCCTTGAGCCCGCTGACGGGCGTGCGTTGCAGGCGCAGCTGGCCAAGCGGGAGGCGAAGCGTGCGTCCAAGGTCGACCAGGTCGCCCGGGGCCGGGCGCCATGGCTGGTCGTAGGCCCTGACGGCCGACTGGACATTACCCATTGATCAAACTCCTGGGGTTCCGATTCAGGTGTGTGGCTGAATCATCGGTGCCAGAGGCTTATCCCATAAAGTAATGTTTAAAATTATGGTTAGAACTTAAATGAATATGCTTTAGGTGGGATTGTGGCAAAGCCGCGGAATTCGCGGGCTGCCGAAAGACCAGTTCAAGGCGATGCATTGCGGGCATGCAAAATATTCGCTTACGGCATGAAATTGCCGCGAGGGCTGCGCCCTCGATTCGCAGCACAAGGCTGCTCCTACAGGGACCGCGCTAGTTCAGGCAATGCGCGGTTCTTGTAGGAGCGGCCTTGTGTCGCGATGGGCTGCAAAGCAGCCCCGATAATCTCCCAGGCATAAAAAAGCCCGGGACCAACCCCGGGCTCTTTCATCATCAAAGGCGACTCAGATATCCGCCACCCTCTGCCAAACCTTCGGCCGGAAGAACAACGTCTCCCCCCGCGCCAACCCGGTCAGGCTGTCATGGTCCTTGACCACCTCGGCCTCGATCAGCTCGCTCTGCCCTTCCACCTTCAAGGTCACCCGCGTGGTCGCGCCCAACGGCCGGATGTCCCGCACCTCGGCCGCATGGTGCCCTTCGGTCTCATGCCGCGACAGCGACACTTCGTGCGGGCGGAACAGCACATGATGCCCTTCGCTCAGGGCCAGGCGGTTGGAGTCACCGAGGAAGTGGTAGACGAAATCGTTGGCAGGGTGCTCGTATACCTCACCAGGCGAGCCGATCTGCTCGATCACGCCCTTGTTCATCACCACGATGCGGTCAGCCACCTCCATGGCCTCTTCCTGGTCGTGTGTGACGAACACCGACGTCAGGTTGATGTCCTCGTGCAGGCGCGCCAGCCAGCGGCGCAGCTCCTTGCGCACCTTGGCATCCAGCGCACCGAACGGCTCGTCCAGCAGCAGCACCTTGGGCTCTACCGCCAGGGCGCGGGCCAGGGCGATACGCTGGCGCTGGCCGCCGGACAACTGCTCGGGGTAGCGGTCGGACAGCCAGTCCAGCTGCACCATGTTCAGCAGCTCATGCACCTTCTCGGCAATCTTGCTCTCGCTCGGCCGCTCGCCCTTGGGCTTCATGCGCAGGCCGAAGGCAACGTTGTCGAACACACTCATGTGGCGGAACAAGGCGTAGTGCTGGAACACGAAACCGACGTTGCGGTCGCGCACGTCATGGCCCGACACGTCCTCGCCATGGAACACGATATTGCCCTGGTCCGGGGTTTCCAGGCCGGCGATGATGCGCAGCAGGGTGGTCTTGCCGCAGCCGGACGGGCCGAGCAGGGCCACCAGCTCGCCGCTGTTGATGTCCAGGTTGATGTTGTCCAGGGCCTGGAAGCTGTTGAAGCGCTTGCTGACGTTACGAACTTCGATCGACATGAATCATTCCTCCGCGGCGCTGTGGCGCAGGCGGTTAATACGGTTCTCGCTCCACTGCTTGAGCAGCAGGATGAAGAGCGCCAGGATCAGCAGCAGGCTGGCCACGCTGAAGGCCGCGACGTGGTTGTACTCGTTGTAGAGGATCTCCACGTGCAGCGGCAAGGTGTTGGTCACGCCGCGAATGTGGCCCGACACCACCGACACCGCGCCAAACTCACCCATGGCCCGCGCGGTGCACAGCACCACGCCGTAGATCAGGCCCCATTTGATGTTCGGCAGGGTCACGTGCCAGAACATCTGCCAGCCATTGGCGCCGAGCAGGCGCGCGGCCTCCTCTTCCTGTGTGCCCTGCTCCTGCATCAGCGGGATCAGCTCACGGGCCACGAACGGCACGGTGACGAAGATGGTGGCCAGGACGATGCCCGGCAGGGCGAACACGATCTGGATATCGTGGTCCTGCAGCCACGGCCCGAACAGGCCTTGCGCGCCGAACATCAGCACGTAGACCAGGCCTGCGATCACCGGTGAGACCGAGAACGGCAAGTCGATCAGGGTGACCAGGATGCTCTTGCCACGGAAGGTGTACTTGCTCACGCACCAGGCAGCGCTGACGCCGAACACCAGGTTCAGCGGCACCGAGATGACCACGGCGAGCAGGGTCAGCTTCAGGGCCGACAACGCGTCAGGCTCGAAGATCGCCTCGAAGAAGGTGCCAAAGCCGTTCTTCAGCGCCTGCGACACCACGATTACCAGCGGCAGCAGCAGGAACAGCGCGAACACCAGCCAGCCAAGGCCGATCAGGATGCGCCGCGAAGTCGCGCTGCCACGGCGGGCGGCGTTGGCGGCGGCACTTGCACTCAGGGATGAACTGGACATGCCGGCCTCCTTCAAGGGGTTTCGATACGACGCTGCAGCAGGTTGATCAGCAGCAGCAGGATGAAGGAAACCACCAGCATCAATACGCCGATGGTGGTCGCGCCGGTGTAATCGTACTGGTCGAGCTTGACCATGATAAGCAGTGGCAGGATCTCGGTCTTCATCGGCATGTTGCCGGCTATGAATATCACCGAACCATACTCGCCCACGCCGCGGGCGAAGGCCAGGGCAAAGCCTGTCAGCCAGGCCGGCAGCAGCGCTGGCGCCAGCACGTGGCGGAACACCTGCAGCGGCTTGGCGCCCAGGCAGGCGGCGGCCTCCTCCACTTCACGCGGAATGTCGGCCAGTACCGGCTGCACCGTACGCACCACGAACGGCAGGGTGACGAAGGTCAACGCCAAGGTGATGCCCAGCGGGGTGTAGGCGATCTTGAAGCCCAGGTCGGTGGCGAACTGGCCAACCCAGCCCGAAGGCGCATACAGGGCGGTGAGGGCGATACCGGCCACGGCCGTGGGCAGGGCGAACGGCAAGTCGATCATCGCATCGATGATTTTGCGCCCCGGGAAGGTGTAGCGCACCAGCACCCAGGCCAGCAGGGTGCCGATCACACCGTTGATGATGGCGGCGAACAGGGCAGTGCCGAAACTCAGCTTGAGCGCGGCGATCACCCGCGGCGCACTGATGACGTTCCAGATCTGCTCCCAGGTAAGCTGCGCGGCATGCACGAACATGGCGGCCAGCGGTATCAGCACGATCAGGCTGAGGTACACCAAGGTGTAGCCCAGCGTCAGCCCGAAGCCGGGTATGACGGGGGAAATGCGGCGTGACATAAATATCCCTGGTTGAACGCACTTGGCCCGGGGACGATCCCGGGCCGGTGCTAGCTTCTGAATCCTGGGGCTGCTGCGCAGCCCATTCGCGGCACAAGGCCGCTCCTACATGGATCGCGATTTCCTGTAGGAGCAGCCTTGCGCTGCGAATGGGCCGCAGAGCGGCCCCGCTTTTCCCTGGCGCTTACTGTGCCTGATAGATCTGGTCGAACACACCGCCATCATTGAAGAATTTCGGTTGTGCAGTCTTCCAGCCACCAAAGTCCTTGTCGATAGTCACCAGGTCAAGTTTCGGGAACTGCTTGCCGAACTCGGCTGCGACCTTCTCGTCACGCGGGCGGTAGAAGTTCTCGGCGGCAATCTTCTGCCCGGCCGGGCTGTACAGATGCTTGAGGTACTCGTTGGCAATCTCGGTATTGCCCTTCTTCTCGGCGTTCTTGTCAACCACCGCCACTGGCGGTTCGGCCAGGATCGACAGCGAAGGCACGACGATCTCGAACTTGTCGGCACCACCGTCTTCCTTCAGTGCCAGGAAGGCTTCGTTTTCCCAGGCCAGCAGTACATCGCCCTGGCCGTTGTTGACGAAGGTAATGGTCGAGCCACGGGCGCCGGTGTCCAGCACCGGCACGTGCTTGAACAGCTCCTGAACGTAAGCCTTGGCTTTCTCTTCGCTACCGCCGGTCTTCAGGCCATAGGCCCAGGCAGCCAGGAAGTTCCAGCGGGCGCCGCCGGAGGTTTTCGGGTTGGGGGTGATGACCGACACGTCCTTCTTGATCAGGTCGCCCCAGTCCTTGATACCTTTCGGGTTGCCCTTGCGCACCAGGAACACGATGGTCGAGGTGTACGGGGTGCTGGCATCCGGCAGACGAGTCTGCCAGTTGTCCGGCAGGGTCTTGCCGAGCTTGGCGACTTCGTCGATATCGCCGGCCAGGGCCAGGGTCACCACGTCGGCACGCAGGCCGTCGATCACCGCACGGGCCTGCTTGCCCGAACCGCCGTGGGATTGCTGGATCTTCACCTTGTCGCCCGGGTGGGCCTGCTGCCAGTGCTTGATGAACTCGGCATTGTACTGCTGGTACAGCTCGCGGGTCGGGTCGTAGGACACGTTCAACAGTTCGTAGTCCTTGGCGATGGCGGAACCGGCAAAAACAGCACTGGCCAGGGCGGCGAGCGCATAACGGCGGATGGACATGGTGAAGCTCCCGATTGGCATTTTTCTAGTTTTGGATGGGTGGTGCGATCAGCCGGTCTTGTTGCCGGGCTGTTGCAGGCGGAACTTCTCCTTGCGCTCGATCTGTACAACCTGAGCGTTGTGCACGGTGATCTCCACCGCACCGAATCGCAGGTCGCGCAGAGCGCTCTGGATTTCCCGCAGAATGGTGGCTTCGTCCTGGCCGTCGATGCTACGCAGAGATGCACTCATGCTCGTTCTCCTTGGAGTGAGGGTGCCGGGCTGAGGTTTGAAGGGGATTTGCGCCTGGCTTGAGGGCAATAGTAGTGAGGCGGGGTTATTCTTAAAAATACTGTTTAAGAATGTTTATATAACCAAAAGCGAAAGGCAATTTTGAAGGCGACGGAAGGCCCTGTGGGAGCGGGTTCACCCGCGAATGCGGCGGTGGCTCCACCATCGCATTCGCGGGTAAACCCGCTCCCACAGGGTCCGTGCAGGGCTTCAGTTGTGTTTCTGTGGCTCGCGGATCTTGTACCAGGCCACATACAACGCCGGCAGGAACAGCAGCGTCAGCAAGGTCGCCACGATGATCCCGCCAATCATGGCGTAGGCCATCGGCCCCCAGAACACCTCGCGGGCAATCGGGATCATGCCCAGGCTCGCCGCCGCCGCAGTCAGCAGAATCGGCCGGCGCCGGTGGTTGGTGGCCTCCACCACCGCATCCCACGGCGACAAGCCCTGGGCTTCGAACTCGTCGATCTGGGTCACCAGGATCACCGAGTTACGAATGATGATGCCCGCCAGCGCGAGAATGCCGAGAATCGCCACGAAGCCCATGGGCGTACCGGTGGGCACCAGCGCGATGATCACGCCAATCAGCCCCAACGGCGCCACGCTGACCACCAGGAACAGCTTCTGCACGCTGTGCAGCTGGATCATCAGGAACGTCGCCATCAGGAACAGCATCAGCGGGATGACCTTGCGGATCGGCCCCTGGGCCTTGGCGCTCTCCTCCACCGTACCGCCGGTGGCCACTTCGTAACCCACCGGCAGCTTGCTGGCGAACTCGTCGATCTGCGGCTTCAGCTGGGCCACCAGGTCGGTAGGCTGGATATCGCCGTTGACCGAGGCCTTGATGGTAATGGTCGGCTTGCGGTCACGGCGCCATACCAGCGGCTGCTCCAGTTCGTAGCGCACGGTGGCGAACGACAGCAGCGGGATAGCGGTGCCGTTGGGCGTGAGAATTTGCAGGTTCTGCAGGGTATCGGGTGAACCCCGCTCACTGTCCTCGGCACGGGCGACCACGTCGACCAGATAGATGTTGTCGTTGACCTGGGTGATATCCACCCCGCTGACGATGCTGTTCATCACATTGGCCACGTCTTCCGACGACAGCCCCAGCTGGCGCGCCTTGTCCTGGGCGATGTCCACGCGCAGTACCTTACCCGGCTCGTTCCAGTCGTAGATCATCTCGCCGATGTGCTCGTTCTGGTCGAGCAAGGTGGCCAGTTCGATGGCGTGCTTGCGCACCTCGTCGATATTGGCGCCACTGACCCGGTACTGGATCGGCCGGCCCACCGGCGGGCCCATCTCCAGCGATTGCACGTTGACACCGATGCCGACGAACTCTTCATGCAAAATCTTCTGCAACCGCGCCATCATGCCCTGGCGCTCTTCGAAGCCCTTGCTGACGATCACCAACTGCGCGTAGTACGGGTTCTGCAACTGCTGGTCGAGTGGCAGGTAGAAGCGAATGGCGCCCTGGCCGATGTAGGTGCTCCAGCTCACCAGGTCCGGGTCATCCTTGATCCGCGCCTCGAAACGGTCGACCACCTTGCGGGTTTCCTCGATCGAGGCGTTCTGCGGCAGGTTGAGGTCGACGAGGATTTCCGGGCGATCCGAGGACGGGAAGAACTGGTTCTGCACGAAGCGCTCGCAGAAGATCGCCAGGGCAAACAGCAGCACGGTACCAATGATGGTCAGCCAACGGTTGCGCATGCACCACAGCAAACCATGCTCGAACGCCCGGCCGACGCGCCCAGGCTCGGCTTCATGGGCCTTGAGCTTGGCGCTGCTGAGAATGTGCACCCCCAGCACCGGGGCGAAGAATACAGCCACCACCCACGACACCATCAGTGCCACCGCGATCACCGCAAACAGCGTGTAGGTGTACTCACCCGCAGAACTGGCGTTGAGGCCGATGGGCACGAAGCCGGCAACCGTCACCAAGGTACCGGTCAGCATGGGGAACGCCGTCGAGGTGTAGGCGAACGTGGCCGCCTGCTCCTTGGTCTCGCCCATTTCCAGGCGCGTGACCATCACCTCTACAGTGATCATCGCGTCATCCACCAGCAAGCCGAGGGCGATGATCAGCGCCCCCAGCGAAATCCGCTGCATGGTGATGCCGCTGTACTCCATGAACACGAACACCATCGCCAACACCAATGGAATCGAGCAGGCCACCACCAGGCCGGCGCGCATGCCAAGGCTGACGAAGCTCACTGCCAGCACGATCACTACCGCTTCGAACAGCGCGCTGGTGAAGCCGCCGACTGCCTGCTTGACCACCACAGCCTGGTCCGACACGGTGTGGACCCCGACACCTATCGGCAGGTCTTCGACCACCCGGTCCATGCGCTTTTTCAGCGCCGCGCCGAATACCTGCATGTTGCCGCCGGCCTTCATGCCGATGGCCAGGCCGATGGCGGTCTGGCCGTTGTAGCGGAACATCGGTGATGGCGGGTCGACGTAGCCGCGCTCGATGTCGGCGATGTCGGCCAGGCGGAAGAAGCGGTCGTTGATCTTCAGGTTGACGGTTTGCAGGTCCTTTTCCGAGGTGAACTGCCCGGAGGTACGCACCGAGATACGCTCAGGCCCTGCCTCGATCACCCCGGCAGGGGTCACGGCGTTTTGCGATTGCAGGGCCTGCATGACCTGGCGCTGGTCGATGCCAAGGGCTGCCAGCTTGCGGGTGGAGAAGTTCAGGTACAGCACTTCGTCCTGGGTGCCAAGCAGCTCGATCTTGCCGATGTTGGGTACATCGCGCACTTCGGCCCGCGCCTGTTCCACGTAGTCGCGCAGCTGACGCAGGGTCAGCCCGTCGGCAGTGAAGGCATAGATTGAACCGAAAACATCGCCGAATTCATCGTTGAACCCGGGCCCCTGGATGCCCGCCGGGAATTCACCGCGAATGTCCTGGATCTTCTTGCGCACCTGGTACCAGATTTCCGGGATGTCCTTGGCCTTGGTGGTGTCGCGCAGGTACACGTAGACCGTGGATTCACCAGGGCGGGTGTAGCTTTTGGTGTAGTCGAGCGAGTCGAGCTCCTCGAGCTTCTTCTCGATGCGGTCGGTGACCTGGTACAGGGTTTCGTCCTGGGTCGCGCCGGGCCAGCGGGTCTGGATGACCATGGTCTTGATGGTGAACGACGGGTCTTCTTCACGGCCCAGGTTGAAGTAGGAGAAGATCCCCATCAGCAGAGCAACGAACATCAGGTACCAGACGAACGATTGATGCTTGAGTGCCCAGTCGGACAGGTTGAAGCTTCCTTTCATTGCGCATCCTCGTCGAAGGTGACCTTCTGGCCAGGCTTGAGGCTGTTGACGCCGGCGGTGACCACACGCTCGCCGGGCTGCACACCCGAGGTCAGGACGATGCTCTCGGCGGTGCGGTCGATCAGGGCCACGTCACGGGTGGCCACGGTTTTCTGTTGTGTATCGATCACCCACACCTGGGTCTTGCCGTCACGCTCGAGCAAGGCGCTCGAGGGCAGTTCGCTGCGCGGCGTCACTGCCGAGCTCAAGGTCACGCTGATGGCAGTGCCCAGATGGAAGGCCGCCGGTGTGCTGGCCAGGGTCAGGCGGGCACGGCGGGTGCGGGTGGTGGCATCGGCCTGGGGCTCCAGTTCGCGCAGGCTGGCAGTGGTGTTGATGGTCGGGTCGAGTTGCGAGGCAACGGTGAAGGTCAGGCCTTTGCTCAGCTGCTCGGCCAGGCCGATCGGCAGATCGATCACCGCTTCCTTCACATCCGGCCGAGCCAGGGTTACCACGGCCTGGCCGGCGGTAACGGTTTGCCCGGCTTCGGCCTTCCAGTCGGTAATCACTGCGGCGTGGTCGGAACGCAGGGTGCTGTAGTCGAGCTGGTCACGCGCCTGGCTGAGCGCAGAGCGCGCCTGTTCCAGCGCGGCGCTGGTGGTTTTCAGGTTGGTCTGGGCGATATCCAGCTGCGCTTGGGCGCCTACGCCACGGTCGTACAGCTGTTGCTGGCGACGGGCATCGGCCTGGGCGTTGATCCACTGCGCCTGCACCTTGGCCAGGTCGCCTTCGGCGGCGCGCAGCTGGTTCTGCTGGTCGGTCGGGTCGAGGGTGGCCAAGGTATCGCCCGGTTTCACCTGAGCACCCACATTCAGCCAGCGCCTGGCGATACGCCCGGAAACGCGGAAGCCCAGCGTGCTTTCGAAGCGCGCCTGGATACTGCCGGCGAAACGCCCCAGTTGCGATTGCACCTGGGGCTCGACCTTCACCGACAGCACCGGCCGAACCGGCTCAGGCACTTCGTCTTCGCCACCGCAGCCACCCAGCAGCACGCCGGCTGACAACATCAGCAGCAGGCGCTTCATAGCTCACCTCCTTGGGCCTTGGCATCGATCTTGTGTACCTGCATGCCGGGGTGCAGCAATTGCCCGCCATTCACCACCACGGTCTCGCCGCCCTTGAGGCCGTCGGCGACCACGATACGGCCGGTGAGATAGCGACTGACTTCCACCTTGCGCAGCTCGACCTTGTCGCCCTCGCCCACTACCCAGACGGCGGGCTCATGCAAGGCCTTGGTCAAGGCCGACCATGGCAGCTCGATACTGGGTCGCCCCTGGGCATTGGTGGTGGCGGTTACCGGCGCGCCCAGTTGCATGCCCGGCGGTACATTCTTGAGCCCTACCTTGACCTGCACCGTGCCGCTCTGCGCCGACACGGTAGGCGTGATTTCGCGTACGAAGCCATGAGCCTGGACCTTAGGGTCGTCCAGCAGGCTGACGATCACCCCGGCATCACTGGGCGGAGCCACCAGCAGCGATTCGTAGACGTTGAACACGGCGTCACGATCGCCATCGGTGGCCAGGCTGAAGATCGGCATGGTCGCCTGCACCACCTGGCCGACCTCGGCCTGGCGCTCGGTGATGACCCCATCAGCCTCGGAGACCAGCGCGGTGTAGCTGAGTTGTTCGTTGGCGTCGGCCAGCTGTGCCTGAGCCGCCTTCAACGCGCTCTGGTTGCTGCGCAAGGCGGCTTCGGCGGCGTCGTATTCGCTTTGGCTGGTGTAGCCTTTGGGCAACAGCTTTTGCTGGCGAACGAAGGCGGCGCTGGTCTGGGTGACTCGCGCTTGTGCGGCGAACACCTCGGCCTTGGCCGAGTCAACGTTGTTCTGCAGGTCTTTCGGGTCCAGGCGCGCCAGCACCTGGTTGGCCTTGACGTGATCGCCGACGTCGACGCTACGCGAAATGATCTTGCCACCCACGCGGAACGACAGGTCGGTCTGCACCCGCGCCTGCACGTCGCCGGTCAGGGTGACCCTGGCGGCGAAGTCGGTCGGCTGTACCTGTTGCACGCCTACGCGTGGCAGTGTTTCGGTGGTTTCTTCCTTGCTACAGCCTGACAGCAGGGTACCCAGCCCCAGGCAAATGACCAACAGCGGACGCATAAACGTCATGCAGGCTCCTTGCTTGCGCGCAAATGATTCGTGGGATGCGACTGTCAGCGTAGTTCAGGGTTGGACAAACGGCACTGACGGGAATCAAGCTGGCATTTTCGGCGCCTGTGCGGGCCTCTTCGCGGGCACGCCCGCTCCCACAGGGATATCGCAGGCCTTGTGACTTGCGCTGTACCTGTGGGAGCGGGCGAGCCCGCGAAGAGGCCGGCACATCAGTTTCTGCCATATTCAGAAACCATCAGCCACTCGGCAACCCCGCTTCAGCCGCTACCTTTCAAAGGGAGGTTCAACTTCAAGGAAGATCACAATGCCGTTAGCCGAATCCCGCCTGCTACGTCGTGGGCGCTTCTCCGAGCCAGGCAGGCTCTACATGCTGACCACCAAAACACACCTGCGGCTGCCACTGTTCCATGACTTCGACAATGCTCGCCTGGTGGTCAGACACTTGCGGGTCTCAGATGACATTCAGGACTGCCGGTCATTGGCCTGGGTAGTGATGCCAGACCATCTGCATTGGCTGATCGAGCTGAAAGAAGTGACACTGGGAACACTGATGCGCAAATTCAAATCACGCACAGCCATTGCATTGCGCAAGGCAGGTGTCAGGCACAAACCGATATGGCAACCGGGTTACCACGATCATGCGCTGCGGCGGGAGGAGAGTGTGGTGCATGTAGCCCGGTACATTGTTGCCAATCCCTTGAGGGCAGGATTGGTCAGGAGTGTCAGGGACTACCCACACTGGGATGCGGTATGGCTTTGAATCGGTGTTGGGGCCTTCGCGGGCTTGCCCGCTCCCACAGGGATTATCACAAGCCTGAAGGTTGTGAAGTCCCTGTGGGAGCGGGCGTGCCCGCGAAAGGGCCGGATCAGGCCGAAGCCGTAACCTGCACCGGGCGCTTGACCTGCGGCTGCGAGGCATTGGCCGCAGCACCCTCTTCGATCGCCTGCTGAATTGCCTTGCGACGACGCTCTTCGGCCTGGCGGCTGAAGTACCAGACAAAGAAGGTCACCAGCGACACCGACAGCAGGATCAGGCTGGCCACGGCGTTGATCTCCGGTTTCACACCCAGGCGCACCGCCGAGAATACTTCCATCGGCAAGGTGGTCGAGCCCGGGCCAGACACGAAGCTGGCCAGCACCAGGTCATCCAGCGACAGCGCGAACGACATCATGCCGCCCGCTGCCAGCGATGGCGCGATCATCGGGATGGTGATCAGGAAGAACACCTTCCACGGCTTGGCCCCCAGGTCCATCGCCGCCTCTTCGATCGACAGATCCAGCTCACGCAGGCGTGCCGACACCACCACCGCCACATACGCCGCACAGAACGTGGTGTGGGCGATCCAGATGGTGACGATGCCACGCTCCTGCGGCCAGCCGATCATCTGCGCCATGGCCACGAACAGCAGCAACAGCGACAGACCGGTGATCACTTCCGGCATTACCAGTGGCGCGGTGACCAGGCCACCGAACAGCGTGCGGCCCTTGAAGCGGGTAACCCGGGTCAGTACGAACGCCGCCAGGGTACCCAGCGCCACAGCTGCCACCGCCGTGTAGCAGGCGATTTCCAGCGAGCGCATCACCGACCCCATCAGCTGGGTGTTGTCGAGCAGGCCGACGTACCACTTGATCGACCAGCCACCCCATACCGTCACCAGCTTGGAGGCGTTGAACGAGTAGATCACCAGAATCAGCATCGGCAGGTAGATGAACAGCAAGCCGAGCACCAGCATCAGCTTGGAGAAACTGAAGCGCTTCATGCCCTGCCCTCCATTTCTTTGGCCTGGCTGCGGTTGAACAGCAGGATCGGCACGATCAGGATCGCCAGCATCACCACCGCCAGGGCAGATGCCACCGGCCAGTCACGGTTGTTGAAGAATTCCTGCCACAGCACCTTGCCGATCATCAGGGTTTCCGGGCCGCCCAGCAGCTCAGGGATCACGAACTCGCCAACCACCGGGATGAACACCAGCATGCAGCCGGCGATGATGCCGTTCTTCGACAGTGGCACGGTGATCTTCCAGAAGCTGTTGAAGGTGCTCGAACCCAGGTCCGAAGCGGCCTCGAGCAGGCTCGCGTCGTGCTTAACCAGGTTGGCGAACAGCGGCAGGATCATGAACGGCAGGTACGAATAGACCACGCCGATGTACACCGCCAGGTTGGTGTTGAGGATTTGCAGCGGCTGGTCGATCAACCCGATCCACAGCAGGAAGCCGTTGAGCAGGCCGTTGTTGCTGAGAATCCCCATCCAGGCATAGACGCGGATCAGGATCGCGGTCCAGGTCGGCATCATGATCAGCAACAGCAGGACCGTCTGCGTCTCCTTCTTGGCGTTGGCAATGGCATAGGCCATCGGGTAGCCGATCAGCAGGCACAGCAAGGTGCTGAAGAAGGCCATCTTCAGCGAGCCCAGGTAGGCCGAAATATACAGTTCATCCTCGGTCAACAGGCCGTAGTTGGCCAGGTTGAGCACCAGCTGGATCTTGTCTTCGACGTAGCTGTAGATCTCGGTATACGGCGGGATCGCCACGTCGGCTTCGGCGAAGCTGATCTTCAACACGATGAAGAACGGCAGCATGAAGAACAGGAACAGCCAGATGAACGGCACGCCGATCACCAAGTGCCGCCCCTCCGGGGTAATGCGCTGGAAGGCTCGCTTGAGCTTGCGCAGTTTCATGACCGCAGTACCACGCCGCTGTCGTCTTCCCACCACACGTACACTTCGTCGCCCCAGGTCGGGCGGGTGCCCTGGCGCTCGGCGTTGGCGACGAACGACTGCACGACCTTGCCGCTCGGCAGCTCGACATAGAACACCGAGTGGCCACCCAGGTAGGCAATGTCGTGAACCTTGCCGCGCGACCAGTTGTGCTCGCAGGTCGGTTGCTGGGGGGTGACCAGCATCTTTTCCGGGCGCAGGGCGTAGGTGATGTGCTTGTCTTCCACCGAGGTGGTGATGCCGTGGCCGACGTAGATCTTGCGCTCCAGCTCCGGGCTGGCAATGATCGCGTGGCCTTCGGCGTCGTCGACCACTTCACCTTCGAACAGGTTGACGTTACCGATGAACTCGCACACCAGGCGGCTGGTAGGCGTCTCGTAGATGTCCACCGGCGAACCGATCTGGGCGATCCAGCCCAGGTGCATGATGGCGATGCGCTGGGCCATGGTCATGGCCTCTTCCTGGTCATGGGTCACCATCACGCAGGTCACGCCCACGCGCTCGATGATCTCCACCAGTTCCAGCTGCATCTGCGAACGCAGTTTCTTGTCCAGCGCGCCCATCGGCTCGTCGAGCAGCAGCAGCTTGGGGCGCTTGGCCAGCGAGCGGGCCAGGGCCACGCGCTGGCGCTGGCCACCGGACAGCTGGTGCGGCTTGCGCTTGGCGTACTGGGTCATGTGCACCAGCTTGAGCATCTCGGCCACGCGGGCGTCGATCTCGGCCTTGGGCATCTTGTCCTGCTGCAGGCCGAAGGCAATGTTCTGCGCCACGGTCATGTGCGGGAACAGCGCGTAGGACTGGAACATCATGTTGATCGGCCGCTCGTAGGGCGGCATGTCGGTGATGTCGACGCCATCGAGGAGGATCCGCCCTTCGGTCGGACGCTCGAAGCCGGCCAGCATGCGCAGCAAGGTGGACTTGCCGGAACCGGAGCCACCCAGCAGGGCGAAGATCTCGCCCTTGCGGATTTCCAGGGACACATCGTCCACGGCTACCGTTTCGTCGAACTTTTTCGTGACCCGGTCGATCTTGACCAGCACCTGCTTGGGTTGCTGGCCACCCTCGAGGGCTTTTTTATAGGCACCGGAGGCAACTGCCATGAGTGAAACTCCCAACAAGATTTTTGTGCCCGCGAGCCCTGTTCTACAGGGGCCTCCACGGGCCTGGATTTTTACTTGCCCGACTTGACCTTGGTCCAGCTACGGGTCATCAGCCGTTGCACCTTGGGTGGCAACTCTGAATTTACGAACATCTTGTTCAGCACTTCCTGCGGTGGGTAAACCGCGGCGTCAGTCCTCACGGCCTGGTCCATCAGGTCGCCAGCCTTGGGGTTCGGGTTGGCGTAACCGACGTAATCACTGACCTGGGCGATAACCTCAGGCTTCAGCAAATAGTTGATGAAGGCATGCGCCTCTTTGACGTTTTTGGCGTCCTTGGGGATCGCCAGCACGTCGAACCAGAGGTTGCCGCCTTCCTTGGGAATGGCATAGGCCAGGTTCACGCCCTTCTTCGCCTCTTCGGCGCGGGTCTTGGCCTGGAACACATCACCCGAAAAACCTGCCGCGACGCAGATGTCGCCGTTGGCCAGGTCGGTGATGTACTTGGACGAGTGGAAGTAGGTCACGTACGGGCGCACCGCCAGCAGTTTCTTCTCGGCGGCCTGGTAGTCCTTGGCGTTGGTGCTATTGGGGTCCAGCCCCATGTAGTTGAGCACCGCCGGCAGCATTTCGTCCGCCGAGTCGAGGAAGGCCACGCCGCACTTGGCGAGCTTCTTCATGTTTTCGGGCTCGAACAGCACTGCCCAGGAGTCGATGGTGTCCACGCCCAGCGCAGCCTTCACCTTGTCGACGTTGTAACCGATGCCGTTGGTGCCCCACAGGTAAGGCACGGCGTACTGGTTGCCCGGGTCGTTCCTTTCCAGGCGCTTCATCAGCGCCGGGTCCAGGTTGGAATAATTGGGCAGCAGGTTCTTGTCGAGCTTCTGGAACGCGCCCGCCTTGATCTGCTTGCCGAGGAAATGGTTGGAGGGCACTACCACGTCATAGCCGGTATTGCCGGCCAGCAGCTTGCCTTCCAGGGTTTCGTTTGAGTCGAACACGTCTTGCACGGGCTTGATGCCCGTGGCTTTCTCGAAGTCCGCGAGTGTGGTCGGGCCGACATAGTCGGACCAGTTGTAGAAGTGCACCGTAGGCGCCGCTTGGACGCTGCATGCCAGCGTCAGGCCCGCTCCAGCCATCAAGGCTTTGCGGAATACAGAAATGGACAAGTGGGTGGTCCTCACAATCAGTGCCTGGGTAGCGACCATGCTGCCGCACACGCAAAACCGGCGCGCAACTTACCTTCGCAGCTTCGATGCCGCAATCATCAATTGCCTTTCACTGGCTCTGGGCCGGGGTCCCCCGGCCCAGAGGTGCCGCATCGGGGTTATTTGCCCGACTTGATCTTGGTCCAGCTGCGGGTGATGTCACGCTGGGCCTTCGCTTCAGGTGCAGCGATGGCGTACAGCTGTTTCTTCACTTCGGCTGGTGGGTAGATGCTTGGGTCGCTGGTGATTTCCTTGTCCACGAACTGGGTGGCGGCAGCGTTGCCGTTCGGGAAGCGCACGGCGTTGGTGATTTCAGCCATGATTTCCGGCTGCATCAGGAAGTTCATGAACTGGTAGGCAGCGTCTTTGTGCTCGGCATCCTTGGGGATAGCGACCATGTCGTAGAAGGTACCGGCACCTTCCTTCGGAATGACGTAGTCCACTTTGACCTTGTCGCCAGCTTCGTGGGCACGGGCCTTGGACTGCTCCAGGTCACCCGAGTAACCGACGGCTACGCAGATGTTGCCGTTGGCCATGTCGCCGATGTACTTGGACGAGTGGAAGTAGGTGATCGAAGGACGGATCTTGAGGAACAGGTCCTCGGCGGCCTTCAGGTCTTCCTTCTTGGTGCTGTCGGTCGGCTTGCCGAGGTAGTGCAACGCAGCCGGGAGCATTTCGGTCGGGGCGTCGAGGAAGCTCACGCCGCAGCTCTTGAGCTTGGCGATGTTCTCAGGCTTGAACACCACGTCCCACGAGTCGATCTTGTCCACGCCCAGCGCGGCCTTGACCTTCTCCGGGTTGTAGCCGATGCCGATCGAGCCCCACATGTACGGGAAGGCGTGCTTGTTGTCCTTGTCGCTGGCATCGCCAACGGCCTTGAGCAGGTCAGGGTCGAGGTTCTTCCAGTTCGGCAGCTTGGAGCGGTCCAGCTCCTCGTACACGCCAGCCTTGATCTGCTTGGCCAGGAAGTTGTTGGACGGCACCACGATGTCGTAGCCGGACTTGCCGGCCAGCAGCTTGGCTTCGAGGGTTTCGTTGCTGTCGAACACGTCGTACTTGACCTTGATACCGGTCTGCTTTTCGAACTTGGCAATGGTGTCCGGAGCGATGTAGTCCGACCAGTTGTAGACGTTCAACACCTTGTCTTCAGCCTGAACAGCGGTAGCCATGGCGCCCATCAGGGCGGCGGCCAGCAACGTCTTGCCCATTTTATTCATGCGTATTGCTCCAGAATTTTTTATTTAGCCATCTGTTCAGCAGCCAGGACCTACGGTGCAGAGCGCGCGGCGACTGAAACAGTCGCTAGTCTGGCAAGTTACAAGGCTCTGTTTCAAGGAAAGCAGGGCCTTGTAACGACTTAATGTCACATCGCTAGCCTAGCAAACTGTCAGCGGATCGCTTCGAGCGTCAGATCAAGGCATTTACGTGCCTTTTCCACCAGTTCGTCGATCTCCGCGTGGCTGATCACCAGCGGTGGCGCGATGATCATGGTGTCTCCCACCGCGCGCATGATCAGGCCATTGTCGAAGCAGAAGGTGCGGCAGATCATGCCCACGCCCTTGCCTTCGTAACGGCTGCGGGTGGCCTTGTCCTTGACCAGCTCGATCGCGCCGAGCAGGCCCAGGCCGCGTACCTCGCCCACCAGCGGGTGGTCCTGCAGTTCACGCAAACGCTTTTGCAAATACGGTGCCGCTTCGGTGCGCGCCTTCTCGACGATTTTCTCGTCGCGCAGGATGCGCAGGTTTTCCAGGCCCACCGCCGCCGCTACCGGGTGGCCGGAGTAGGTGAAGCCGTGGTTGAAGTCGCCGCCTTGGCTGAGTACCTGGGCCACGGTGTCACGCACGATCACACCGCCCATAGGGATGTAACCGGAAGTCAGGCCCTTGGCGATGGTCATCAGGTCGGGCTTGAGGTCGTAGTAGTCGGAACCGAACCACTCGCCGGTGCGGCCGAAGCCGCAGATCACTTCGTCGGCGACGAACAGGATGTCGTACCTGGCGAGAATCTCCTTCACCTTCGGCCAGTAGGTTTCCGGCGGGATGATCACGCCGCCGGCACCCTGGATCGGCTCGGCGATGAAAGCGGCAACATTGTCTTCGCCGACTTCGAGGATTTTCTGCTCCAGCTGCTCGGCCGCCCACACCCCGAACTCATCCGGGGTCATATCGCCGCCTTCGCCGAACCAGTACGGCTGTGGGATATGCACGATGCCCGGGATAGGCAGGCCGCCTTGCTCGTGCATGCCGCTCATGCCGCCCAGGCTGGCACCAGCCACGGTGGAGCCGTGGTAGCCGTTGATGCGGCCGATGATGGTCTGCTTCTGCGGTTTGCCTTTCAGCGCCCAGTAGTGGCGGACCATGCGCAGCACGGTGTCGTTGCCCTCGGAGCCGGAGCCGGTGAAGAACACATGGGTCATGCCTTGCGGCGCCACGTCGGAGATCGCCTTGGCCAGCTCCAGCGCAGGCGGGTGGGCAGTCTGGAAGAACAGGTTGTAATACGGCAGCTCGCGCATCTGCTTTTCTGCCGCCTGCACCAGTTCCTCACGGCCGTAGCCTACTGCCACGCACCACAGGCCAGCCATGCCGTCGAGAATCTTGTGCCCCTCGCTATCCCACAAATGCACACCCTGGGCCTTGGTGATGATGCGCGGCCCCTTTTCCTTCAGCTGCTTGTAATCACTGAAGGGCGCGAGGTGATGCTCCCCGCTCAGGGTTTGCCATTCACGGGTTTGCGGGTTGTTGACGCTCATGTGCTTCTCCGTTGTTCGACAGCCGCGTCCTGCGGCACCAGATTTATCAGACAGCAAACAGCAGGAACTCACGCTCCCAGGAACTGATGACTCGCTTGAAGTTCTCGTGCTCGGCGCGCTTGGTGGCGACGTAGCCGGTAATGAACTTCTTGCCCAGGTACTGCACCAGTGCACGGCTGTTTTCCATGCGTTCCAAGGCATCTTCGATGGTCAGTGGCAGGCGCAGGTTGCGGCGTTCGTAGCCACGGCCCTGCACCGGCGCGCTGGCATCGATGCCTTCGACCATGCCGATGTAGCCACACAGCAGGCTGGCGGCAATGGCCAGGTAAGGGTTGGCGTCGGCGCCTGGCAGGCGGTTCTCGACCCGGCGGCTTTGCGGGCCGGCGTCCGGCACGCGCAGGCCGACGGTACGGTTTTCCTCGCCCCACTCCACGTTCACCGGCGCCGAGGTGTCGGGCAGGAAGCGGCGGAACGAGTTGACGTTGGGGGCAAACAGCGGCAGCGCCTCGGGGATGAACTTCTGCAGGCCACCGATGTGGTGCAGGAACAGTTCGCTCATGCTGCCGTCGTCGTTGCTGAAGATGTTCTTGCCGGTAGCCACGTCGACCACGCTCTGGTGCAGATGCATGGCACTGCCTGGCTCGCCGGTCATGGGCTTGGCCATGAAGGTGGCGGCCACGTTGTGCTTGAGCGCGGCCTCGCGCATGGTGCGCTTGAACACCAGGATCTGGTCGGCCAGGTGCAGGGCATTGCCATGACGGAAATTGATCTCCATCTGCGCCGTGCCGTCTTCATGGATAAGCGTGTCGAGGTCCAGCTGCTGCAGTTCGCACCAGTCGTAAACGTCTTCGAACAGCGGGTCGAATTCGTTGGCGGCTTCGATCGAGAACGACTGGCGGCCGGTTTCCGGGCGGCCCGAGCGGCCTACCGGGGGCTGCAGCGGGAAGTCAGGGTCTTCGCTGCGCTTGGTCAGGTAAAACTCCATCTCTGGCGCGACAATCGGCTGCCAGCCCTTGTCAGCGTAGAGCTTGAGCACTTTCTTCAAGACGTTGCGCGGCGACAGTTCGACCGGGTTGCCCTTCTTGTCGTAGGTGTCGTGGATCACCTGGGCGGTCGGCTCGATGGCCCATGGCACGAGGAACACGGCGTTCTCGTCGGGGCGGCAGATCATGTCGATGTCCGCGGGGTCCAGCAGTTCGTAATAGATGTCGTCGTCGACGTAATCGCCGGTCACGGTCTGCAGCAGCACGCTCTCGGGCAAGCGCATGCCTTTTTCGGCGATGAACTTGTTGGTAGGCGAAATTTTGCCGCGAGTGATGCCGGTCAGGTCACTGATCATGCATTCGACTTCGGTGATCTTGTGCTCTTTCAACCAATCGGTGAGCTGGTCGAGGTTGTTACTCATAAATACCTCAGGAGGTAAGGTGGTCCGCGCACTGATTCTGGATGGAGTACATTGCTAAAGCAAAAACCCCCGCGCAGAGCCACAGTGGATACACTGAAAACAGGTGCGTCCGTAATGAGTTCGAAAGGCAGGAAGACGAAACGAAGGGCGGCAAGCCGCTACGAGGGCAGGTCCGGGCGCGCCAAACGTCAATTATTGCGGCCAGGGAGGCAACGCCATCGACGAAGCTTGCAAAAATGACGGATGTACCCGATGGCACTGCGCAGGCAGTGCTTTCAGGTCGCGGCAAGCGGACCATGTGACCCTCGTATTATTGTGTTCTGGGTTGAGACCGAGCTTAGCCTTGTTCATTTTTTTACACAACACCTCCGTAAAAAATAAAACACGGCTCGTCGGAGATAGCCCTTCGTGCGGTAAATAGCGGATAATGGCTTGCCCCGATATGCAGCAAATCTGCCGTCGATGAGCCATTTCAGGGCATCATGGGGTTGGCTTGACATCAGTTTGTCTTTTCGATTGACTGGTCTTGCAAGCCCCCCTTGATTGATATTTTTAACAACAAAGGTGTTGCATCATGTCGGTACCCCCGCGTGCCGTTCAGCTTAACGAAGCGAACGCGTTCCTTAAGGAACATCCTGAGGTTCTCTACGTTGACCTTCTGATTGCAGATATGAATGGTGTGGTGCGTGGCAAGCGCATAGAGCGCACCAGCCTCCACAAGGTTTACGAGAAAGGCATCAACCTGCCGGCCTCCCTCTTCGCCCTGGACATCAACGGTTCCACCGTCGAAAGCACCGGGCTGGGCCTGGACATCGGCGATGCTGACCGCATCTGCTATCCAATCCCTGACACACTCTGTAATGAGCCGTGGCAAAAGCGCCCCACCGCCCAGCTGCTGATGACCATGCACGAGCTCGAAGGCGAACCGTTCTTCGCCGACCCGCGTGAAGTACTGCGCCAGGTCGTGAGCAAGTTCACCGAAATGGGCCTGACCATCTGCGCCGCATTCGAGCTGGAGTTCTACCTGATCGACCAGGAGAACGTGAACGGCCGCCCGCAGCCGCCACGCTCGCCCATTTCCGGCAAACGCCCGCAGTCGACCCAGGTGTACCTGATCGACGACCTCGACGAATATGCCGACTGCCTGCAGGACATCCTCGAAGGCGCGAAAGAGCAAGGTATCCCGGCCGACGCCATCGTCAAGGAAAGCGCCCCGGCGCAGTTCGAAGTCAACCTGCACCACGTGGCCGACCCGCTCAAGGCCTGCGACTACGCGGTACTGCTCAAGCGGTTGATCAAGAACATCGCCTACGACCATGAAATGGACACCACCTTCATGGCCAAGCCCTACCCGGGCCAGGCAGGCAACGGCCTGCATGTACACATTTCCGTGCTGGACAAAGATGGCAACAACATCTTCACCAGCGAGGATCCCGAGCAGAACGCCGCGCTACGTCACGCTGTCGGCGGTGTGCTCGAGACCCTGCCCGCTTCGATGGCGTTCCTTTGCCCGAACGTCAACTCGTACCGCCGCTTCGGTGCGCAGTTCTATGTACCGAACGCGCCTAGCTGGGGCCTGGACAACCGCACCGTGGCCCTGCGCGTGCCGACCGGTTCGCCGGACGCCGTGCGTATCGAGCATCGCGTGGCCGGTGCCGACGCCAACCCGTACCTGATGATGGCCGCCGTGCTGGCCGGCGTACACCATGGCCTGACCAACAAGGTCGAGCCGGGTGCGCCGATCGAAGGCAACTCGTACGAGCAGCTGGAGCAGAGCCTGCCGAACAACCTGCGCGATGCCCTGCGCGAGCTGGACGACAGCGAGATCCTGAACAAGTACATCGATCCGAAGTACATCGACATCTTCGTCGCGTGCAAGGAGAGCGAGCTGGAGGAGTTCGAGCACTCGATCTCCGACCTCGAGTACAACTGGTACCTGCATACCGTGTAAACGAAAACGCCGCCCACAGGGCGGCGTTCTTGTTTGAGATCGGTGTCGCCTGCTTCGCGGGCTTGCCCGCTCCCACAGGTACACCACAGGTTTCAGGCCTTGTGAGTACCCTGTGGGAGCGGGCGAGCCCGCGAAGAGGCCGGTACAGGCTTACAAGGGCTTCTCGAAGATTTTCGAGTTGCGCTGGTAGTTGTACAGCGAAGCCCGCGCCGCCGGCAGCCGCTCCACCCCACTCGGCGCAAACCCGCGTTCGCGGAACCAGTGCGCGGTTCGCGTCGTCAGCACGAACAAGGTGTTCAGCCCCAACTGCCGCGCCCGGCTCTCGATACGTTCCAGCAGTTCGTCGCCACGCCCGCCATGGCGGTACTCCGGGTTCACCGCCAGGCACGCCAGTTCGCCGGCGTCGGAGTCGGCAATCGGGTACAACGCCGCACAGGCGATGATCATGCCTTCGCGCTCGACCACGCTGAATTGCTCGATCTCCCGCTCCAGCACCTCGCGCGAGCGACGTACCAGGATGCCCTGCTCTTCCAGCGGGCTGATCAGCTCCAGCAAACCGCCCACATCCTCGATGGTTGCCTCGCGCACCACTTCGAACTGCTCCTGCGACACCAACGTGCCACCACCACCACGGGTGAACAGCTCGGTCAGCAAGGCGCCGTCCTCGGCATAGCTGACGATATGGCTGCGCGCCACACCGCCTTTGCAGGCTTCGGCCGCGGCATCCAGCAATTCGCCCTGGTAATCACTGCCCAGACGCTGCAAATGCGGAGCAACCTGCTGCGGGCGCAGCTCACGCACCAGCTTGCCATCGGCATCCAGCAGGCCCGGCTCGGCACCGAACAGCAGCAGCTTGTCGGCACCCAGTTCGATGGCGGCGCGGGTGGCCACGTCTTCGCAGGCCAGGTTGAAAATTTCCCCCGTGGGCGAGTAGCCCAGCGGCGACAACAGCACGATGGAGCGCTCGTCGAGCAGGCGGCTGATCCCCTTGCGGTCGACCCGGCGCACTTCGCCGGTGTGGTGGTAGTCCACACCTTCGAGCACGCCGATCGGCCGCGCAGTGACCAGGTTGCCGGACGCCACGCGCAGGCGCGAGCCCTGCATCGGCGAAGCGGCGATGTCCATCGACAGGCGCGCCTCGATGGCCAGGCGCAGGGCGCCCACAGCATCGATCACGCAGTCCAGGGTGGCGGCGTCGGTAATGCGCAGGCCACGGTGGTAGTGCGGGGTCAGGCCCCGATCCGCCAGGCGGCTTTCGATCTGCGGGCGCGAGCCATGTACCAGCACCAGGCGCACGCCCAGGCTGTGAAGCAGCACCAGGTCGTGGACGATGTTGCCGAAATTAGGGTGTTCCACCCCATCGCCAGGGAGCATGACCACGAAGGTGCAGTCGCGATGGGCATTGATGTACGGGGAGGCATGACGCAGCCAGTTGACGTAGTCGGGCATGACAGGGCCTGTGGATAAGTGGACGGAGAACGGCGATACAGGGGGCGTTCAGGATCATCGTCGGAACAGGCTTGCGGTCACGCGCGGTCTCCTCTAGGCAGGAACGAATCAGTCCGGTTGACGTTTAGTCCAGGCAATAGTGCCGGATCAGGTCACGCAATAGACGCACGGTAGGCTCGATTCGTGACATTTCAAGGTACTCGCCCGGCTGGTGGGCACAAGCGATGTCGCCGGGGCCCAGCACGATGGTCTGGCAACCCAGCTGCTGAAGATAAGGCGCTTCGGTGCCGAACGCCACCGCTTCGGCGCGATGGCCGGTCAGGCGCTCCGCCACTTGCACCAGCTCGGTGTCGGCGGCCTGCTCGAATGGCGGCACCTCCGGGAACAAAGGCGCATAGTCGATGCGCACCTCGAAGCGCTCTGCCACCGGTACCAGCCTGGCGCGGATGGCCGCACGCAGTTGCTCCACATCCATGCCTGGCAGCGGGCGCAGGTCGAACTCCAGGGCACACTGGCCGCAGATACGGTTGGGGTTGTCGCCGCCATGGATGCAGCCGAAGTTCATGGTCGGGGTGGGTACGGTGAATTGCGGGTTGCGGTAGGCCTGCTGCCATTGCTGGCGCAAACCCATCAACTCGCTCATTACTGCGTGCATGGCCTCCATGGCGCTGCGGCCCAGGCTTGGGTCCGAAGAGTGGCCGCTGCGCCCGAGGATGTCGATGCGGTCCATGAGGATGCCCTTGTGCATGCGGATCGGCCGCAGCCCGGTGGGTTCGCCGATCACCGCCGCACGGCCGAGCGGCTGGCCGGCCTCGGCCAGCGCACGGGCGCCGGACATGGAGCTTTCTTCGTCACAGGTGGCAAGGATCAGCAGCGGCTGTTTGAAGTCGTGCTCCAGCAATGGGATGACCGCTTCGATGACCAGGGCGAAGAAGCCCTTCATGTCGCAGCTGCCCAGACCGACCCAGCGGCCATCGGTTTCGGTCAGCTTCAGCGGGTCACTGGCCCACAGCTGTTCATCATAAGGTACGGTGTCGCTGTGCCCCGCCAGCACCAGGCCACCCGGGCCAGTGCCACGGCTGGCCAGCAGGTTGAACTTGCCGGGGCTGACCTGCTGGATGTCGCACTTGAAACCCAGGTCGCCCAGCCAGCCGGCCAGCAGGTCGATGACCTGGCGATTGGACTGGTCCAGCGCAGGCTGGGTGCAACTGACCGAGGGCGCGGCGATCAGGGCGGCGAACTGGTCTTTCAGCGTCGGCAACGGCATGCGCGTACTCCTCGGAAGCGTTGCCCATCATAGCAATGCCAATCGTTCGCGGGGCAACCGTGTGGGCTTCTTCGCGGGCTTGCCCGCTCCCACAGGGGTTGCACCGCCCTTGAAAGCGATGCTGTACCTGTGGGAGCGGGCAAGCCCGCGAAGAAGCCCACCACGATCCAACAGACGAGAGCCGACTCCTGTAGACTGCTGGGCAACCACGCCCCCTCCTTCGAGCCTGTGATGCACAAAGAAACCGAACTCAAGCTCCGCGCCAGCCGCGAGACCCTTGCCGCCCTGCGCGAGCACCCTCTGCTGAAGAAGCGCAACAAGTCCGGCTGGCAGACCCGCGAACTGCTCAACCAGTACTTCGACACCCCCGAGCGCGAGCTCTCCGCTGCCCGCGTCGCCCTGCGCCTGCGCCGCGATGGCGAAGCCGTCATCCAGACTCTCAAGTGCCGCGGCACCAGCGTGGCCGGCCTGTCCGAGCGCAACGAGCACGAATGGCAGCTGGACAAGGTCAAGCTCGACCTGAAGAAGCTCGACGACAGCTGCTGGCCCGCGCAACTGGCCAGCCTGGACAAAAAGACCATCAAGCCGCTGTTCACCACCGACTTCAGCCGTGAATACGCCGAAATCGCCTGGGGCCGTGGCAAGAGCAAGGTAGTGATCGAGGCCGCACTGGACCAGGGCTTCGTGATCGCCGGCAAGCGCAAGGAAGAAATCTGCGAGCTGGAACTGGAACTGCGTGAAGGCGAGCCACAGGCGCTGCTGGAACTGGCCGCCGAGCTGGCCGCCAGCCTGCCGCTGATGCCATGCGACATCAGCAAGGCCGAGCGTGGCTACCGCCTGCTGGAGCCGGACAGCTACGAGCTGAGCCTGCCGCACACCGAGCTGGAGGCCGAAATGGCCGTGGACGACGCCTACGCCGCACTGGCCTGGCAACTGCTGGGCAGCAGCCAGCGCCTGGCGGAGCAATATCGCCACAACGGCCACTGGCGCCTGTTGCAGGACTGGGTCGAGTGCCTGACCGAGCTGCGTGCCGTTACCGCCAGCCTGGGCCAGGCCGCGCCGCGCGCCACCACCCGCGACCTGCGCAGCAGCCTCGACGCCCTGCTCGAAGACTGGCGCCCGCTGGTGCAGGCCGGCAATGACGACGAGGATATCCGTCGCGCCGCCCCCGAGCAGTTCGCCGAAGAGCTGGAAGACGTGCGGTGGGGCCAGTTCTCGCTGGAAACCTCGCGCTGGCTGCTGGCCCGCGCCTGGACCGTGGAGCGCAAAGGCCGCGGCGAGCGCCAGGGCAAGGCGCAGCTGGCAAGCTGGCTGGCACACCTGCTGGGCGAAGAAGGCCGAGCGTTGAAGCTGCCGCTGTACACCCAGCGTCCGGAAGACCTGGCTGAGCAACTGCCGCGTATCGAACAGCTGCTGGCCTGGCTGCACCATGCTCGTCAGGTGCTGGAGGCTCCGCAGATGGACCGCCTGTATGGCGACCTGAAGAAGCTGCATGAGCTGGCTGAACAGCCGATCAGCGATGAAGTGCTGGAAGCGCGTATCGAACAGGCCCGGGCGGTAGATCAGAGCCGCGGCTGGAAGCACCTGCTCAAGGCTTGATACCGCGTAGCCTGCTTCGCGGGCTTGCCCGCTCCCACAGGGAACTGCACAAGGCCTGGGCCTGCACAGCACCTGTGGGAGCGGGCGAGTCGGGGCGCCGAACCGCCGCGAATGCCTCAGCGCGACAGTGGCAGGCTGGTGGTGGACTTGATCTCCGACAGCGCCACGATCGAGTTAACTTCCTGAATTCCTGGCACGTTCGACAGCTTTTCGAAGAAGAACCGTTCATAAGCCTCGATATCCGGGGTGACAATGCGCAGCAGAAAGTCCACCGACCCCATCAGCACATAACACTCGAGCACCTCCGGAAACCCGCGGATCGCGTCGGTGAACTCGGCGAAGTTGGAGCGCCCGTGGGCGTTCAGTTTCACCTCGGCGAAAATCTGCGTGTTCAGGCCGACCTTCTTGCGGTCCAGCAGGGTTACCTGCCCGCGAATCACTCCCTCCTCCTTCAACCGCTGGATACGCCGCCAACACGGTGATTGCGACAGCCCCACGCGTTCGGCGATCTGCGCGCTGGACAGCGAAGCGTCCTCCTGCAGCAGTTCGAGGATACGGCGGTCATAGGCGTCCAGCTCGCTGTGCATCAAAAATTCTCCTGAATAGCACTTAATGAATAGAACAATTCGCCAATGCAGCGAAATGCTCAAATCATAGCGAAAAAATACCGCTGCCAACGTGCAAGAATTTCTCCCACATTCGCGGAGACCAGCATGAACGCACAGCCCCGTACCGACGCCTGGGCCGCCAGCAGCGCCCACAGCACCGTGCACTATCGCCTGCAGGCCGAGGCCGAGCCTGACAGCCTGTGCCGAGTGCTCAACCTGTTTGCCCTGCAGTTCCTGACCCCGCACAGCGTGCAGGTCAGCCAGCAGGATGACTGGCTGGAAATCGAGGTCGGCATCGGCGGCCTGAGCTGGCACCGGGCCGAAGTGATTGCGCAGAAACTGCGTAACCTGGTGTGTGTGGGTGAGGTGAGTCTGAGCAACCTGCAGCGGGTGGAGCTGGCGGTGGTCTGAGCCATCCGCTTTGGCCCCTTCGCGGGCTCGCCCGCTCCCACAGGTACACCACAAGGCTGAGGTCGGTGATAATCCTGTGGGAAGAAGCCAGCACAGGCACTGCAAGATCCCGAAACCCTTCATCCCCATCAACCCAGCCCCGCCCGTCTAGCCTTGATCAGCATCCCCTATCAGGCACGGACGCCAACCATGCATACCCCTGACAACCCGGCACTCGACCTCAAGCGCGTGCTCCAGGCCCTGCTCGCCGACCTGCGCCTGCATGCCAACGACACCCTGCAAGTACTCGAACATGCCGCTACCTGCCCCACCCTCCACCCACTGGAACAGATCGACGCCTGTGGCCTCGAAGACCGTCAGAACCCCGGCCACCGCCTCGACCTGGACCACCTCTGCCATTGGCTGGCCAACAAGGTCGGCCAGCCCTACCTGCGCATCGACCCGCTGCAACTGGACCTGCCCCAGGTCAGCGGCCTGATATCCCCGGCTTTCGCCCAGCGCCATGGCATCCTCATCGTCGCCGCCGACACCGGCAGCGTCACCGTCGCCAGCGCCCAGCCCTACCAGGACGACTGGCAGGCCGATCTCACCCGCAGCCTGGGCCGGCCGATCCACCGTGTGCTGGCCAGCCCCCAGCAGATCCGCCAGGCAGGGCAGTCATTCCAGCGCCTGGCCCAATCGGTAAAAAGCGCGCAATACCAGCAGTCAGCCAGCCTGGGCGAACTCGAACAGTTGCTGGAGCTGGGCAAGCGCCAGGCCGAGGCCAGCGCGGACGACGCGCACATCGTGCATATCGTCGACTGGTTGCTGCAGTACGCAATCGAGCAACGCGCCAGCGATATCCACCTGGAACCACGCCGCGAGCAGGGCCAGCTGCGCTACCGCATCGACGGCCTGCTGCACAGCGTCTATGCCTTCCCCGCCGGGGTTGCCCTGGCGCTGGTCAGCCGCCTGAAACACCTGGGGCGCATGGACGTCGCGGAAAAGCGCCGGCCGCAGGATGGCCGGCTGCAAAGCCGCCTGCCTGGCGGCGGCGAGGTGGAACTGCGGCTGTCGACCCTGCCGACCCCGTTCGGCGAAAAACTGGTACTGCGCCTGTTCGACCCGCAACAGTTGCAAGAAGGCTTCGACCGGCTCGGCCTGGACGGGCTTCAACTGGAACAGTGGAAAGGCTTGCTGCGCCAGCGTCAGGGCATCATTCTGGTCACTGGCCCCACCGGTTCCGGCAAGACCAGCACGCTGTACGCCAGCCTCAAGCTGCTGGCCACACCGCAGGTCAACCTGTGCACCATCGAAGACCCGATCGAGCGCCTGGAACCGGCCTTCAACCAACTGCAGGTGCAGCCCGCCCTGGACCTGGGTTTCGCCAACGGTGTGCGGGCCATGCTACGCCAGGACCCGGACATCATCATGATCGGCGAAATCCGCGACCGCGAAACTGCCCTGGTGGCGGTGCAAGCGGCCCTGACCGGGCACTTGGTGCTGTCCACCCTGCATACCAACGATGCCTGTGGTGCGATCACTCGCCTGCAGGAACTGGGGGTGGCCGACTACCTGATCAAGGCGACGCTGGTCGGGGTCATGGCCCAGCGGTTGGTGCGCACACTGTGCGCAGATTGCCGGGGAAATGCAGCGCTGCCCGGTGGCCAGCCGTGCCGCACCTGTCGTGGCACCGGGTTTCACGGGCGCACAGGGTTGTTCGAACTGCTGGTGCCCAGCGACAGCCTGCGCGCCCAGATAGGTCCAGGCAGCGACTTGGCCAGTTTGCGACGTCAGGCCGTAGCGGATGGGCTGCTTGATCTACGCCGCAGCGGAGAGGCAAAAGTGGCCCGTGGGCAAACCCGCCAAGAGGAAGTACTGCGGGCCTGTTCCTGAGCAAAAATCCCTTGTATTCAAGGAACTTGCAGCCCTGTAGCAGGATCAAACCGCGCATCTTCAACCCTCACCCTTCGAGGTGTTTCAACATGCGTTTCAAAACCGCCATCGCTGCCGCTGCCTTGCTCTCGCTGCCTATTGGCTCGGCCATGGCCGATACCTTCTGGCGTAACGTGATGACTACCGGTGCTACCACGGCATCGAGCTACCTGACTTCCGGGGATCACAAGCTGGTGATGGCGGCGCAGGACGACGCCGGTAGCTTCGTGGCCAGCGAAGGCGCGATCCGCGGGCCGTTCCTTGAAGCGGCGATTCGCCAGGCCCGCGCGGAAAACCCGGGGCTGCAGGCTTCCGACATGGACCTGGCCAATGCCATCCTGGCCAAAAATGCGGTAACCGAGTAACCGCAGCGGGGGCCTCGCCCCCGATCGCCGGCAAGCCAGCTCCCACAGGATTGCGTCGCCCTCCAAGCTGTGCAATACCTGTGGGAGCTGGCTTGCCGGCGATGAAGCCAACACCAATCTTCAGCCCTACCGATACGCCTCCACCGGCACACAAGCACAGAACAGATTCCTGTCCCCATACACGTTGTCGACCCGGTTCACCGCTGGCCAGTACTTGTGCTGGCGCACGTGAGCACTGGGCGCCACCGCCTGCTCCAGGCTGTAGGGCCTGTCCCACACAGCCAGCACATCGGCCAGGGTATGCGGCGCATGCTTGAGCGGGTTGTTCTCCGCCGGCCAGTTGCCCTCCTGCACTTCGCCGATTTCCGCCCGAATCGCCAGCATTGCCTCGACGAAGCGGTCCAGTTCGGCCTTCGACTCACTCTCGGTCGGCTCGACCATCAGCGTGCCCGGCACCGGGAACGACATCGTAGGCGCGTGGAAGCCATAGTCCATCAGGCGCTTGGCCACATCCTCTTCGCTGATGCCAGTCAGCGCCTTCAGCGGCCGCAGGTCGAGGATGCACTCATGCGCCACGCGCTGGTTGCGCCCGCGGTACAGCACCGGGAAAGCGCCAGCCAGCTGGCTGGCCAGGTAATTGGCCGAGAGGATCGCCACCTCGCTGGCATCGGCCAGTTGCGGCCCCATCATGGCGATGTACATCCAGCTGATCGGCAAGATGCTCGCACTGCCCCAGGGCGCGGCGCTGACCGCGCTGTTGTTCGGGTCCAGGCCGGGCACCGGCACCACCGGGTGGCTGGCGACGAACGGCTTGAGGTGCGCGCGAATGCCAATCGGGCCCATGCCCGGGCCGCCTCCGCCATGGGGGATGCAGAAGGTCTTGTGCAGGTTCATGTGCGAAACGTCGGCGCCGATATCCGCCGGACGCGCCAGCCCCACCTGGGCATTGAGGTTGGCACCGTCCATGTACACCTGGCCACCGTGCTGATGAACCACCTCGCAGATTTCGCGAATGCCCTCTTCGTATACGCCGTGGGTCGAAGGGTAAGTGATCATCAGGCACGACAAACGGTCCCCGGCCGCGTGGGCCTTGGCCTTGAGGTCGGCCAAGTCGACGTTGCCATCAGCGTCGCAATCGACAATCACCACCTCCATGCCGGCCATTTGCGCCGATGCCGGGTTGGTGCCGTGGGCCGACGACGGGATCAGGCACAGCGTGCGATGCGGCTGGTGTCGGCTGCGGTGGTAGCGGGTAATGGCCATCAGGCCGGCGTACTCGCCCTGGGCGCCGGAGTTGGGCTGCATGCAGATGGCATCGAAGCCGGTAATGGCGCACAGCCAGCCTTCCAGTTCGTCGATCATCGCTTTGTAGCCGGTGGCCTGCGCCGCCGGGGCAAACGGGTGCAGCTGGGCAAAGCCAGGCCAGGTGATGGGGATCATCTCGCTGGTGGCATTGAGTTTCATGGTGCACGAACCCAACGGGATCATCGACTGGTTCAGCGCCAGGTCCTTGTTCTCGAGCTGCTTGAGGTAACGCAGCATCTCGGTTTCGCTGTGGTGCAGGTTGAACACCGGGTGGGCGAGGAACGGCGTGCGCCGCACCAGGCTGGCGGGGATGCCTTCGGGCAGAGCCTGCTGGTCGAGTGTGGCTATGTCCAGGCCGTGGTCCACCCCCAGGAAGATATCGAACAGGCGCAGCACCGTCTGCTCCGTACAGGTCTCATCCAGGCTCACACCCAGGTGCCCGCGGCCGAGGATACGCAGGTTGATCTGCGCGGCTTCGGCACTTTCGATAATAGCCGCCTGGGTGCCACCGACATCCAGAGTCAGGGTGTCGAAGAAATGCTGGTTGAGGCGCTTGATACCCTTGGCTTCGAGGCCGGCGGCCAAGATGAAGGTCAGCCGGTGCACACGCTGGGCAATGCGCTGCAGGCCTTCCGGGCCGTGGTACACCGCGTAGAAGCCGGCAATGTTGGCCAGCAGAACCTGGGCCGTGCAGATGTTGGAGTTGGCCTTCTCGCGGCGGATATGCTGCTCGCGGGTTTGCAGCGCCATGCGCAGCGCGGTGTTGCCACGCGCATCGCGCGACACGCCGATGATGCGCCCCGGCATGGCTCGCTTGTAGTCATCCCTGCAGGCGAAATAGGCAGCGTGGGGGCCGCCATAGCCCATCGGTACGCCAAAGCGCTGGGTCGAGCCCAGCACCACATCGGCGCCCAGCTCCCCGGGCGGTACCAGCACCACCAGGCTGAGCAGGTCGGCGGCCACACAGGCCAGGGCATGCTGGCTGTGCAGATGGTCGATCAGCGGGCGCAGGTCGCGCACCTCGCCGTGAGTATCCGGGTACTGCAGCAAGGCCCCGAACACAGCGTGCCTGCCAAGGTTATCCACAGAATCGACGATCAGCTCGAAGCCGAAGCCCTCGGCACGGGTCTTGAGTACCGACAGGGTCTGCGGGTGACAGTTCTGGTCGGCGAAAAAGGCATTGCTCTTGTTGCGCGCCACCCGCTTGGCCAGGGCCATGGCCTCGGCGGCGGCGGTGGCTTCGTCGAGCAGCGAGGCATTGGCCAGGGCCAGCCCGGTGAGGTCGATGACCATTTGCTGGAAGTTCAGCAGCGCCTCCAGCCGACCTTGGGCAATCTCGGGCTGATAGGGCGTATAGGCGGTATACCAGCCCGGGTTCTCAAGCACGTTGCGCAGGATGACCGTGGGGGTGATGGTGCCGTGGTAGCCCATGCCGATCAGGCTAGTCCAGACCTGATTCTGCCCGGCGTACCCGGCGAGCTTGGCCAGGGCGGCCTGTTCGCCCAGCGCCGGAGGCAGGTCGAGGGGGCGATTGAGGCGAATGTCTGGCGGTACGGTCTGCTCGATCAGCTCACTGCGGCTGGCGGCACCCAGCGCGTTGAGCATGGCCTGCTGCTCCGTGGCATCCGGGCCCAGGTGGCGACGCAGGAACGGGTTGAGCTCTTGCAGTTGATGCAGGGATGGCGACTGGGACATGACGACGCTCTCTTCCTAGGCCAGCTCTCATGGAGACTTACAAGTCTAGGAAGGGATTGCCGATTTTGCGGGGAAAGTTGCTTGCAGGCCCGGCCTCTTCGCGGCTAAAGCCGCTCCCACAGGGACCGCACAGGTATCTGTGGGAGCGGCTTTAGCCGCGAAGAAGGCGACGCGGTCTTACTCGCCGATCGCGGCCGCGTAACCAGCAGCATCCAGCAGCTTGTCCAGCTCGGCCGGGTTGCTTGGCTTGAGCTTGAAGATCCACGACTCGTAAGGCTCTTCGTTGAGCAGCTCAGGGCTGTCTGCCAGTTCTTCGTTGACCGCGATCACTTCGCCGGCGACCGGGGCATAGATGTCCGAAGCGGCCTTGACCGACTCGACCACACCGGCAGCGTCGCCAGCGGCAAACACCTTGCCGACTTCGGCCAGCTCGACGAACACCACGTCACCCAGGGCTTTCTGGGCGTGGTCACTGATACCCACGGTCACGCTGCCGTCGGCTTCCAGGCGAGCCCACTCGTGGCTTTCGGCAAAACGCAGGTCGGCGGGGATATTGCTCATGTCTTGAATTCCTCGATTGGCTCAGCGGTACGCCCGCCGGTTAAAAATTGTTCAGATCAGGATCTTGCCGTGGCGCACGAAGGTCGGTTTGACCACCCGCACCGGATACCACTTGCCGCGGATTTCCACCTCGGCCCGGTCGCCGGTGGCCATGGGCACGCGTGCAAGGGCAATGGACTTGCTCAGCGTAGGCGAGAAACTACCACTGGTGATCTCTCCTTCGCCAATCCCGGCTACACGCACTACCTGATGGGCACGCAGCACGCCGCGCTCTTCCAGCACCAGGCCGACCAGTTTTTCCTGCACGCCGTTCTCGATTTCCGCCAGCAAGCCGGTGCGGCCGATGAAGTTGCGCTCGGCTGGCTCCCAGGCAATGCTCCAGCCCAGATTGGAGGTGAGCGGTGTGTGTGTTTCGTCGATGTCCTGGCCGTACAGGTTCATGCCGGCTTCCAGGCGCAGGGTGTCGCGGGCGCCAAGGCCACTTGGGGCAATACCGGCGCCGACCAGGTCGTTGAAGAAGGCCACGGCCTGCTCGCCAGGAAGAATGATCTCCAGGCCGTCTTCACCGGTATAACCGGTGCGGGCAATGAACCAGTCGCCTTCGGCAATGCCCTCGAACGGGCGCAGCTCGCGAATCAGCGCGGCGCGTGCGGGGCTGAGCAAGGCGGCCACCTTCTCGCGTGCATGCGGGCCCTGGATGGCGAGGATGGCCAGGTCCGGGCGGGCCCGGAAGTCCACGGCAAAACCGGCACGCTGTGCTGCCAGCCAATCGAGTACCCTGGCCCGGGTGGCGGCGTTGGTGACCAGGCGGTAGCCGGTTTCGGTGCGGTAGACGATCAGGTCGTCGATGACCGTGCCCTGCTCCTGAAGCAACGGGCTATACAGCGCCTTGCCGATATCGTCGAGACGGGCCACATCGTTGGCCAGCAAGCGCTGCAACCAGGCAGTGGCGTCGCTACCCTCGACATCGATCACGGTCATGTGGGACACATCGAACACCCCGCAATCGCTGCGCACCTGATGGTGCTCCTCGACCTGCGAGCCATAGTGCAGGGGCATGTCCCAGCCACCGAAATCGACCGTCTTGGCGCCCAGCGCCAGGTGCAGGTCATACAAAAGCGTGCGCTGTCCCATGGGTTTCTCCTTCCGGGCGTGGCGAAGCGGCGGCGGTCGATGACGTTGGGTCGTCAGCTCTTCTTGTGCAGGACCCGCCGCGCGAGTGCCGCGCATTGTAGCCGCAAGGGCGCGGGCTGACACCCTCAGTGACTGTGACCGGGTCGACGGGCCGAACGGCGGATCAGGCCGATGACCGGCAGCAGCCCCACCAGCACCAAGGTCAGTGCCGGCAGCGAAGCACGCGCCCACTCACCCTCGCTGGTCATCTCGAACACCCGCACCGCAAGGGTGTCCCAGCCGAACGGGCGCATCAGCAAGGTGGCCGGCATTTCCTTGAGCACATCGACAAACACCAGCAAGGCGGCGCTGAGCGCGCCAGGCACCAGCAGCGGCAGATACACCTTGAAAAACAATCCAGCGCCACCGACGCCAAGGCTGCGGGATGCCTCAGGCAGTGACGGGCGGATACGCTCCAGGCTGCTCTCCAGCGGCCCGTAGGCCACCGCGATGAAGCGCACCAGGTAGGCCAGCAGCAACGCGCCCAGGCTGCCCAGCAGCAGTGGCTTGCCGGCCCCGCCCAACCAGCTCGACAATGGGATGACCAGGTGGTTGTCGAGGTAACTGAAGGCCAGCATGATCGACACCGCCAGCACCGAGCCGGGCAAGGCGTAGCCCAGGTTGGCCAGGCCTACCCCGGCGCGGATACCGCCCGTCGGTGCCTGGCGCCGGGCAAACGCCAGCAGCAACGCCACGCACACCGTGACCAGTGCCGCCATGCCACCCAGGTACAGGGTGTGCAGCACCAGGCCGACATAGCGCTCGTCCAGGTCATGCCGCCCGCGCTGCCAGAACCACGCCAGCAGTTGCAGCAGCGGGATGACGAAGGCGCAGGCGAACACCAGCAGGCACCAGCCACTGGCCAGCAACGCCTTGAACCCGTGCAGGTGGTACAGCGCCTGCCCGCGCGGCCGCTCGTTGCCGCTGCGGCTGGCACCCCGGGCCCGGCGCTCGCCATACAGCACCAGCATCACCGCCAGTAGCAACAGGCTGGCCAGCTGGGCCGCACTGGACAGGCTGAAGAAGCCGTACCAGGTCTTGTAGATCGCCGTGGTGAAGGTGTCGAAGTTGAATACCGCCACCGCGCCGAAGTCGGCCAGGGTTTCCATCAGGGCCAAGGCAATACCGGCGCCGATCGCCGGCCGTGCCATGGGCAGGGCCACGCGCCAGAACGCTTGCAGCGGGGACAGCCCCAGCACTCGTGCAGCCTCCATCAGGCCCTTGCCCTGGGCCAGGAATGCGGTACGCGCCAGCAGGTAGACATAGGGGTAGAACACCAGCACCAGGACGACAATCACCCCGCCAGTGGAACGCACCCGCGGCAGGCGCATCGGCCCGAGCACCTCGCGCAGGGCGCTCTGTACAGGGCCGGCGAAGTCCAGCAGGCCGACGAAGACGAACGCCAGTACGTAGGCCGGGATGGCGAACGGCAGCATTAGCGCCCAGTCCAGCCAGCGCCGGCCGGGGAACTCGCAGAGGCTGGTCAGCCAGGCCAGGCTGACGCCGAGCACGGTGACGCCGATGCCCACACCCACCACTAGCGTCAGGGTATTGCCCAACAGGCGAGTCATCTGGGTGTCGAGCAGGTGCGACCAGATCTGCAGGTCGATGGTTTGCCAGGACAACAGCAGAACGCTCAGGGGCAGGAGCACCAGGGCGGCGACCAGGGTGACCGGGAGGTACCAGCGGCGTTGGGGGGTGTGGGGCAAGTTGAATGTCTCGATGGCTGATTTGCGACCGCTTTGCGGTCGTTCGCGGGCACGCCCGCTCCCACAGGAATTGCACAGGATTCAAGCATTGTGCGGTCCCTGTGGGAGCGGGCATGCCCGCGAAGAGGCCCTGAAAGGCCCCGGAAGGATAAAGCCTGGCGCTTAGTTCCAGCCAGCCCGATCCATCAAGCGAATCGCTTCAGCCTGGCGCTTGCCTGCGATTTCCACCGGAATGCTGTCAGCCTTGAAGCTGCCCCACGCCGCCACTTCTTCCGATGGCTTGACCTTCGGGTTGGCCGGGAACTCCTGATTGATGTCGGCAAACAGCTTCTGCGCCTCTTCGCCAGTCATCCATTCCACCAGCTTTTTCGCCGCTTCCGGGTGCGGTGCATGCTTGGTCAGGCCGATACCCGACAGGTTCACGTGCACGCCTCGATCACCTTGGTTGGGCCAGAAGATCTTCACCGGCAGCTTCGGGTTCTGGTTGTGCAGGCGGCCGTAATAGTAGGTGTTGACCACGCCCACGTCGCATTGGCCGGCCTCGATGGCCTGGATCACTGCGTTGTCGTCGGAGAACACATCGGTGGACAGGTTGTTGACCCAGCCTTTGACGATTTGCTCGGTCTTCGCCTCGCCGTGGGTCTCGATCAGGGTGGCGGTCAGCGACTGGTTGTACACCTTTTTCGCCGTGCGCAGGCACAGGCGACCTTCCCACTGCTTGTCGGCCAGGGCTTCGTAGGTGCTCAGTTCCTGCGGCTTGACCCGCTCGGTGGAGTAGATGATGGTGCGGGCGCGCAGGCTCAGGCCGGTCCAGTCGTGGGACGAGGCGCGGTACTGCGGCGGGATGTTCTGGTCGATGATGTCGGACTTGATCGGCTGCAGGATGCCCATCTGCTCGGCCTGCCACAGGTTGCCGGCATCGACGGTCAGCAGCAGGTCGGCCACGCCATTTTCGCCCTCGGCCTTGATGCGCTGCATCAGCGGGGCTTCCTTGTCGGTGATGAACTTGATCTTGACCCCGGTCTTTGCGGTATAGGCATCGAACACCGGCTTGATCAGCTCATCGATGCGCGAGGAGTACACCACCACTTCGTCTGCCGCCTGGGCGGTGCCGCCGAACAAGGTCAGGGCCAGGGCGGCCAGTAGGGGCTTGCGTGGCAACATGGAAAGCACTCCTCGGATCGTATGAGAGGCGCAAATGGTAGTGAATCCCATTTTCCGACTCATCTACATAGCCGTTACCGGATGTTGCAGAGGGATAACAGTTGCAAGGTTCCTGTGGGAGCGGGCAAGCCCGCGAACACCGGCAAAGCCGGTGCCATACACCCCGTTGCCTGCTTCGCGGGCATGCCCGCTCCCACAGATTCCAGCAATCTCAAGCCTTGGCCAGATCCGGCAGGTCACCGCTCAAACCCAGCGCCTGGCGCACGAACAGCGCCTTGGCCTCCGGCATCTGCTCCACCAGCTTCAACCCGCTGTTGCGCAACCAACGCAGCGGCAACGGGTTGGCCTGGAACAACCGCTCGAACCCTTCCATTGCCGCCATCAGCGCCAGGTTGTGCGGCATGCGCCGCCGCTCGTAACGGCTCAGCACCTTCACATCCGCCAGCCGCTCGCCACGCTCGCAGGCATTGACCAGTACCTCGGCCAGCACCGCAGCATCGAGGAAGCCCAGGTTGACGCCCTGCCCGGCCAACGGGTGAATGGTGTGCGCGGCATCACCGATCAACGCCAGGCCCTCGTCCACATAGCGCTTGGCGTGGCGCTGGCGCAGCGGTACACACAGCCGCGGGTCGGCCTGCAGCACATCACCCAGGCGCCCCTCGAAAGCACGTTCCAGGGCCTTCAGGAAGGCCGTTTCATCCAATGCCATCAACTGCTCGGCATGCTCCGGGGTAGTCGACCACACGATCGAGCACCAGTCCTGCTGGCCATCACGCGTCAGCGGCAGAAACGCCAATGGCCCTTCATCGGTGAAGCGCTGCCAGGCCGTGGCCTGGTGGCCGACACTGCAACGCACGCTGGTGACGATGGCATGGTGCAGATAATCCCACTCGCGGGTTTCGCAACCGGCCAGGCGCCGCACCGCCGAGTTGGCGCCATCGGCAGCAATCACCAGCGGCGCACGCAGTTGCCGGCCATCTGCCAGGGTCAGCAGCCATTCGTCGCCAGAGCGACGTAGCTGCTCCAGCCGCGCATTGGCCAACAGGCCGATGTCGCTGTCATGCAGGCGTTCCAGCAGGCCGTCCTGCACCACCCGGTTCTCGACGATATGGCCGAGCGTCTGGGCATGCACGCTGGCAGCCGAAAAGTGAATCTGCCCGGTGCCGCTGCCATCCCACACATGCATGTCCGAGTAGGGCGTGGCACGCCGCTGGGCAATGCCGTCCCAAGCGCCAAGGCGCTCGAGAATACGCTGGCTGGCCGCCGACAGCGCGCTGACGCGCGGCTCGAACGGGGCCTGGGCATCGAACGGCTTGACCGTCAGCGGGCCACCGTCGAGCAAGAGGATTTGCAGGCCACTGTGGCGCAATGCCAGGGCCAGGGCGCTGCCGACCATACCGGCACCGACAATCAACAGATCTGCGCGCATTTCCATGCCTTACGCCAGCCTCGCTTGCGGCTTGAGCCGCACGTATAGGGTTTTATCGACCCGCGCCACCAGCTCGCCGGCGCCGTCGCGGATATCGACCTGCAAACGTGGCAGGCACTTCTTGCCGGTGGCGGTCTGCTGGCGGATTTCCTCCAGCAGCGCGTCATCGACGTGGAGTTCGGCATACACCGGACCTTTGCCCGGGGCAATGAAATCGATGCTGGCGGCCTTGTCCCAGACGATGTAGTCACCCCCCAGCTGTTCGATCAGCAACAGCATGTAAAACGGGTCGACCATCGAATACAGGCTGCCGCCGAACTGAGTACCGACATAGTTGCGGTTCCAGCGGGTCAGCTTCATCGCCACCTTGACGCTGCGCAGGTCCGGGCTGATGTGCTGCACACGGATCCCGGCGCCCAGGTAAGGGGGGTAGAGGTTCAGCAGCCAGCGCAGCATGCGCGCCCGGCGCGCCAGCTTACGAGGGTTGCTCATGCCTGGCCCCGCGGATCGGGGCGAGTGCCCAGGCCCATGGCCTGGCGGGCGAACCAGCTTTTGGCCGGCGGCAGCAGGTCGAGCCCGAGCAGGCCGAGGTTACGCCCGGCGGCCAGCAACGGCTGGTTGCTGCCGAACAGGCGCGTGACCTGGTCGGAAAAGCCGATGGTCATGGCCTGGTCCAGGCGCTGGCGCTGGTGGTAGGCCTGCAGGGTGGTCAGGTCGCCAGGCTGCTGCGGGCCGGCCAGCAGCGCCTCGGCTAGCGCCTGCACGTCACGCAGCGACAGGTTGAAACCCTGGCCAGCAATCGGGTGCAGGCTGTGCGCGGCGTTGCCCAGCACCACCAGATGCGGTCGCACCTGCTCCTGGGCCTCGATCAGCGACAATGGATAGAGGTGCCGCGCGCCAACCTGGCGCAAGGCGCCCAGTCGATAGCCGAACACGCCCTGCAGCTCGCGCAAAAAACTGCGCTCATCGATGTCGGCAAGGCGCCGCGCGTCCATGCCCTGGCGGGTCCAGACCAGCGCACAGCGGTTATCCGGCAGCGGCAACAGGGCCATGGGGCCTTCTTCGGTGAAGCGCTCGAAGGCCTGACCACCGTGGGCCTGGCCCGGGGTGATATTGGCGATCAGCGCGCTCTGTTGGTAAGGCGTGTGGCGTACATGGATGCCCAGCTGTTCGCGCAGACCGGAGCGGCCACCGTCAGCCAGTACCGCCAGGTCGCATTCCAGCTGGGTGTCGTCGTTCAGTCGCAAGCGGTAGCCGCCTTCGATGGCCTGCATCGCGGTCACTTCCGCCGGGCAGCGCCAACTCACCACCTCGCTGTCCAGCCCTTGCCACAGGCACTGCCCCAACCAGGCGTTTTCCACTACGTAGCCAAGCGCCGGCACGCCCTCTTCCAGGGCATCAAGGCGGGTGGCGCCGAAGCGGCCGCGGTCGGACACGTGAATCTGCCGGATCGGCTCGGCGCGATGGCTGATGGCCTGCCACAGGCCCAGCTGCTGGTAGATCTGCCGGGTACCGAACGACAGCGCCGACGAACGCGCATCGTAGCTGGGCTGAAAGCTGTCACCCGGGGCGAACGGCTCGATCAGCAGAATTTTCCAGCCGCGCGCCTTGGCCCCGGCCTGCAGGGCCAGCGCCAGGCTTGCGCCCACCAGGCCGCCACCGATGATCGCCAGGTTGACCCGATTCATGCCGCATCCTTGCGCGCGGCCTGCATCAGCGCCTCGATCTCGGCGACCGTACGCGGCACGCCCGAAGTCAGGATTTCACAGCCTTGCCTGGTCACAACCACGTCATCCTCGATCCTTACTCCAATGCCGCGCCATTTCTTCGCCACGGCCTGATTGTCGGCGCCTATGTAGATGCCTGGCTCAACGGTCAGCGCCATGCCCGGTTCAAGCACCCGCCATTCGCCGCCCACCTTGTACTCGCCGACATCGTGCACATCCATGCCCAGCCAGTGCCCGGCGCGGTGCATGTAGAAGGCTCGATAGGCCTCACTGTCGATCAGCGCCTGCACCTCGCCAGTCAGCAGGCCCAGTTCCACCAGGCCCTCGGTGATGACCCGCACGGTCGCCTCGTGGGCGTGGTTCCAGTGCTTGCCGGGGGCGATTTCGGCAAACGCCGCGGCCTGGGCCTTGAGCACCAGCTCGTAGATGGCCTTCTGCTCGGGCGAAAAGCGCCCGCTGACCGGGAAGGTACGGGTGATGTCGCTGGCGTAGCAGTCGATTTCGCAGCCGGCATCGATCAGCACCAGGTCGCCATCCTTAAGCGGGGCGTCGTTCTGCTGATAGTGCAGGATGCAGCCATTGCGCCCCGCCGCGACGATAGAACCGTAGGCCGGCATCTTCGCCCCGCCCTTGCGGAACTCGTAGTCCAGCTCGGCTTCCAGGCTGTATTCGTGCAACCCGGCCCGGCAGGCCTGCATGGCCCGCACGTGGGCCCGCGCCGAGATATCGGCGGCAGCGCGCATCACCTTCACTTCCGCCGCCGATTTATACAGGCGCATGTCGTGCAGCAGATGATCCAGCGCAACGAACTCGTTCGGCGGCTGGGCACCCAGGCGGGCCTTGGAGCGGATCACGTTGATCCAGTCCATCAGCCGGCGGTCGAACTCGGGGTTGCTGCCCATGGCGCTGTACACCCGCTCACGGCCTTCGATCAGGCCCGGCAGGATCTCGTCGATGTCGGTGATGGGGAAGGCATCGTCGGCGCCGAAATCGCGTACCGCACCTTCCTGCCCGGCGCGCAGGCCATCCCACAGCTCGCGCTCGGGGTTGCGTTCACGGCAGAACAGCACGTATTCGCCATGCTCGCGCCCCGGGATCAGTGCAATCACCGCCTCCGGCTCGGGGAAGCCGCTGAGGTACTGGAAGTCGCTGTCCTGGCGGTACACGTGCTCGACGTCGCGGTTGCGGATGGCAACCGCGGCAGCGGGCAGGATGGCGATGCTGTTGGGGACCATCTGCGCCATCAGCGCCTTGCGCCGACGGGCATACTCGGCCTTGGGAATGTGGCTCATGGGCAGACTACCCCCGGTTGATCAGTGCAGCGATGGCTTGGGTGCGGGGGCAGCCGGCCTGGCCAGCTCGGAGAACAGCAGCAGGGGTGCCACGCGCAGGTATTCCATGACTTCCATGTAGTCGCTCTCGCCATCCTCGGACTCTTCAAGGGCCTCCTGAACCTGGGAAATGGCCACCAGGTCCTGCAGCACTTCCTTGGCTTCGTCGGACAGGTCCTTGCCACCGGCATTCAGGCCGAAACCGGTAATGAAGCCTTGGCACCACTGGCCCAGCGCGGTGGCGCGGTCGCTCAGGGCGGCATCGTCGGAAGGCAGCAACAGGACGATCGCCATGTCGTCGCTGGAGAGCTCGCCCTTGACCATTTCCTGCAGGCCGACCAGGGCGTTGCGCACGCTGTCACCGGGCTCGGTTTCCAGCAGCTGGGCGGCATCGGCCAGCCAGCCGTCGGCGTCGAAGCCGGCACCGGCGCAGCTGCGCCCGATCAGCAGGCCGTGCAGTTCGGCCGGGGTGACAGGATGGCCATTGCTGGACAGCAGCATGGCGAAGGCGATGTAGGGCGATTGGGTATTGGGCATGGGCAACTAGGCGCCAGACGGCGCAATGACTAGAATGGAGACCTTGTATCCTAGCACCGGCAGGCGCGCCAAGACCATCGGCACTGGCCGTCGCCGCCCAGGGAGAGGCATCATCGCCAGGTGACTGAACGACGGAGCGAATCGAGTGCAACCCACGCAAGAGAACGACCTGCAGGCACTGATGAGCCGATTCGAGCTGCTGATCGAACGTGTCGAGCAACTAAAACGGCAAAATGCACTCCTAGTAGCTCAGGAAAAATCCTGGCGCGAAGAGCGCGCCCACCTCATCGAAAAGAACGAGATCGCCAAGCGCAAGGTCGAGTCGATGATCTTACGCCTCAAGGCTCTGGAGCAAGACTCATGAGTTCAAGCAATAGCGTCACCGTGCAGATCCTCGACAAGGAATATTCGATCATCTGCCCGCCGGAAGAGCGCAACAACCTGGTCAGCGCCGCGCGCTACCTGGACGGCAAGATGCGCGAGATCCGCAGCAGCGGCAAGGTGATCGGCGCCGACCGCATCGCGGTCATGGCCGCGTTGAACATCACCCACGAAATGCTGCACCGCCAGGAAGACCGCAACGATGCCCCGGCAGGCGGCACCACCCGCGAACAGGTGCGCGACCTGCTGGAACGGGTCGATCAGGCACTGTCCGACGACGCGGATACCAAAATCGGCTGAGATTGGTATACTGGCGCCACTCCCTGGGGGATGCGCCAGTCGGTTATGTCCCTGAGCCGATACGCACAACCACGGGGGTTGCACGCTGGGGCCGGTGTGCATGTCCGCCCGACGGAAAGCCTTAACGCCCCCTGCAATCTCCACCTTGAACTTTCGGGTTCAAGGGCTACACCGATAGCGGTCTTGTCGGGGAGCCTGAATTCTCTTGCCCGCCCGTTCCGGCGGGCAATTCGTTATGGCCGACCTTCCATGGTGGCCTGCACCTCCGGGATGTCCGTGCCATGACCGACACTGCACCGCTCACCCGCCCCCAGCTTCGTCGCCTGCTCCGCAATGCCCGCCGCGCTCTCACCCCGGCCCAGCAACGCCAGGCCGCTCTTGGCCTGTACCGCCAGCTGGCACAGCACCCGCTGTTCCGCCGCGCCCGGCACATTGCCCTGTACCTGCCCAACGACGGTGAAATCGACCCTTACCTGCTACTGCGCGAAGCCCAGCGCCGCGGCAAGCACACCTACCTGCCGGTGCTGCACGCCTGGCCGCGGACGCGCATGGTGTTCCAGCGCTTCGAGCAGGGCGAGAAGCTCAAGCCTAACCGCTTTCGCATTCCAGAGCCGGTCACCGAGCGCAAGCGCCAGCGCCCGATCTGGTCGCTGGACCTGATCCTGCTACCGTTGGTCGGTTTCGACGAAGTGGGCGGGCGCCTGGGGATGGGGGGTGGTTTCTATGATCGCAGCCTGGCCTACCAGGCACGTCGGCAAACCTGGAAAAAGCCGTTGTTGCTGGGCCTGGCGCATGAATGCCAGAAGGTCGAACGGCTGGCGCAGGCCAGCTGGGATGTACCGTTGCAGGGGACGGTCTCGGACCGTGGCTGGTACCTGGCCCCGCGTTGAGCGGCGCCAGCGAGGGGCATCAACGTTGCGGCTGGCTGGCGTCGACCGGCATCTGATAGGCGTTGTCCAGCTTGCGCTCCCAGAACCCTTGCGCATAACCGGTAGTGACCACACCCAGGCCGAAAATGAACACCAGGACCCACAGCAGATCCGGCTTGTTACGTTGATTCATCGAAGATTGCCCCCCCGGCAAACTGTTCAGGCTCGGCGAATTTTCTGGGAATCGCCGGAGCATCGCGCTTTAAACGGGGCGCATTTTCCGACAACCTGCGTCTGCAAGCAAACCTTGACGTCAACCGGCTGTCGGTTTCGTGCAACAGGTTATTTCAAACCTTTTCAGGAGCAGCACCCATGGCCTACTGGCTGATGAAATCCGAGCCCGACGAGCTCTCCATCGAAGCCCTTGGCCGCCTTGGCGAAGCGCGCTGGGACGGCGTGCGCAACTACCAGGCGCGCAATTTCCTGCGGGCCATGAGCGTTGGTGACGAGTTCTTCTTCTACCACTCCAGCTGCCCCCAGCCGGGCATTGCCGGCATCGCCAGGATCACCCGCGCAGCCTACCCGGACCCGACCGCGCTGGACCCGCAAAGCCACTACTACGATGCCAAGGCCACGCCTGACAAGAACCCGTGGAGCGCGGTGGATGTGGCCCATGTACAAACCCTGCCACGGGTGCTGGAGCTGGGCTGGCTGAAACAGCAGGCCGGCCTGGCCGAACTGCCGCTGGTGCAAAAGGGCAGCCGCCTGTCGGTGATGCCGGTGACGCCAGAGCAATGGGCGGTGATTGTCGCTTTGCGTTGAAACTGCGGCTAAGGTCATAAACCAAAGGGGCCGCTCTGCGGCCCATCGCCGGCAAGCCAGCTCCCACCCCGACCGCATAGACCTCAAGCCATGCGCTGCCCCTGTGGGAGCTGGCTTGCCGGCGATGGGCTGCGAAGCAGACCCAGTCATGGATTTGACTGATATCAACACGCCGCGCGTGGCCACAGGCCATGATGCAGTGTGCATGACCGCAAGGATGCAGAACGATGAACCGATACGCCCCCAGAATCTTCGCCACCGCGCTGATCGCCCTGCTCGCAGCAGCCGGTGGGCTGGGATACTGGAAGTCGCTCCACGACCAGTTGCCCGAAGGCCTGAGCATGGGCAACGGCCGCCTCGAAGCCACCGAAGTGCAGATCGCCAGCAAGATCCCCGGGCGCCTGGCCGAAGTGCTGGTCGACGAAGGTGACAAGGTCACTCGCGGCCAGCTGTTGGCGCGCATCGACACCCGCACCCTGGAAGCCCAACGCAGCCAGGCCGAAGCCGAAGTGCTGCGCGCCCGGGAAAACTACGCCGCCGCCCAGGCCAGCGTGCAGCTGCGCCAGAGCGAACTGCTGCTGGCCAGCCAGGAGCTCAAGCGTGTGCGCGAGATATTCCAGCGCAAGTACGCCAGCCAGCAATTGCTCGACCAGCAGCAGGCGCGCTTCGACACGGCCAACGCCGCCGTGGTCGCCGCCCGCGCGCAACTGGCGGCGATCAAGGCCGCCATTGGCGCCGCCGAGGCCCAGGTGGCGCAGCTCACCAGCGAAATCGACGACAGCAGCCTGCGCGCACCGATCGACGGCATCATCCAGCTGCGCCTGGCCGAACCCGGTGAAGTGCTGGGTGCCGGCGGCCGCGTACTGATGCTGATCGACCCCAGCGACCAGTACATGAACCTCTACCTGCCGGCCTCCACCAGCGGCCGGCTGACCGTCGGCGACCAGGCGCGTATCGTGCTCGACGCCCTGCCCGAGCAGGCGCTGCCGGCGAAAGTGACCTTTGTCGCGGCCAAGGCCCAGTTCACCCCCAAGCAGGTGGAAACCCGCGACGAGCGGCAGAAGCTGGTGTTCCGCGTCAAGCTGCGCCTGAGCGACCCGGGCGCCGTGCCACAAGCCAAGCCAGGCATGCCAGGCGCCGGCTATGTACGCACGGCTGAAGTGGACTGGCCGGCCAACCTGCAATGAACGCCCCGGCCTTGCTGGCCGAGGGCATCAGCCATCGCTATGGCGACCTGGTGGCCCTGCATCCCCTTGGCTTCAGCCTGCCTGCGGGCACCCGCTGCGCGCTGATCGGCCCTGACGGGGCTGGCAAATCGACCCTGCTGGGGCTGATCGCCGGCGTCAAGCGCCTGCAACAGGGCGAACTGCAGGTGCTGGGCGGCTCGATCCGCCAGCGGCGCCATCGTGCGGCGCTGTACCCGAAAGTGGCGTTCATGCCGCAGGGGCTGGGTAACAACCTGTATCCGGAACTGTCGATCCGCGAAAACATCCGTTTTTTCGCCACCCTGTTCGGCCTCGGCCGCCGCGAATGCGAACAGCGCATGGCAAACCTGCTGCAGGCCACCGACCTGCAGCGCTTCGCCGAGCGCCCGGCGGGCAAGCTGTCGGGCGGCATGAAGCAGAAGCTGGGCCTGTGCTGCGCGCTGATCCACGAACCGGACCTGTTGATCCTCGACGAACCGACGACGGGTGTCGACCCGCTGTCACGGCGGCGCTTCTGGGAGCTGGTCGAACAGGTGCGCGCGCAACGCCCGCAACTGACCCTGCTGGTGGCCACCGCCTACATGGAGGAAGCCGAACAGTTCGAGCATTGCCTGATGCTCGACGGCGGCCGCCTGCTTGCCGCAGGCCCCAGCCATGAACTGGCCGCAGTCACCCCCGGCGGCAAGCTGGACGACGCCTTCATCCACTATCAGGGCGCGGGCAAGGCCCAGCATCAACCGCTGACCATTCCGCCGCGCCCTGCCACGGACGGCCCGGTCGCCATCGAGGCGCACGACCTGACCCTGCGCTTTGGCGATTTCACTGCCGTGAACAAGGTCAGTTTCGCGATTGACCGCGGGGAGATCTTCGGCTTCCTCGGCTCCAACGGCTGCGGCAAGACCACCACCATGAAAGTGCTCACCGGCCTGATGCCGGCCAGCGAGGGCAGTGCCAGCCTGCTCGGCCGCCCGGTGGATGCCAGCGACCTGGCCACGCGCAAGCGGGTCGGTTTCATGTCGCAGAGTTTTTCGCTGTATGGCGAGCTCAACACACGGCAGAACCTGGCCCTGCATGCCCGCCTGTTCGACCTGCCCAAGGCAGAGAGCGCCAAGCGTATCGACGAGCTTATCGAGCGCTTCGACCTGAGCGCCATCGCCGACCAGCCGTCCGGCGCCCTGCCCCTCGGCCTGCGCCAACGCCTGTCGCTGGCGGTAGCGGTGCTGCACCGTCCGGAAGTGCTGATCCTCGACGAACCCACCTCCGGTGTCGACCCGGCTGCCCGCGACGACTTCTGGCGCCTGCTGGTAGAGCTGTCACGCGAGCAGGGCGTGACCATTTTCCTTTCCACCCACTTCATGAACGAAGCCCAGCGCTGCGACCGCATCTCGTTGATGCATGCCGGCCGGGTACTGGCCTGCGACACACCGGATGCCCTGCAACGCCAGTTCCAGGGCAACACCCTGGAAGACGCGTTCGTTCGCTGCCTGGAACAAGCCCAGGAACTGGCGCCACCCGCCACCGACAACGCCGTGCTGGAGCAGGCCGCCACGCCGGTGCCGGCGCTGCGCCAGGGCTTCAGCCTGCGTCGCCTGCTGGCGGTGGCCAGCCGTGAGGGCAAGGAGCTGCTGCGCGACAAGGTGCGCCTGGCCTTCGCCCTGCTGGGGGCGATGTTCATGATGGTGATCTTCGGCTATGGCATTTCCCTGGATGTGGAAAACCTCGCCTTCGCCGTGCACGACCAGGACCAGAGCCCGCAAAGCCGGGCCTACCTCGAAGCTTTCCGTAGTTCACGCTATTTCGCCGAACAGGCGCCCATCCGCGATACCCGCGAAATGCACCAGCGCCTGCAGCGCTCGGAAATCAAACTGGCGCTGGAAATTCCGCCCGGGTTTGGCCGCGACCTGTACGCCGGGCGCCAACCGGTAGTGGCCGCCTGGCTCGACGGCGGCATGCCATTCCGCGCGGAAACCAGCCGCAATTACGTGGAAGCCGTGCACCAGGCCAACCTTGAGCATCTGGCCAAGGCCAGCCCACAGCCGCAGCCGCGTCAGGACCTGGTGCGCCTGGAAACCCGTTTTCGCTACAACCAGGATGTGGTCAGCGTGAACGCCATCGGCCCGGGGGTGATGGCGCTGATCCTGGCGTTCATCCCGGCGATGCTCACCGCGCTGGGTATCGTCCGCGAGAAAGAGCTCGGCTCCATCACCAACTTCTACGCCACCCCCCTCACCCGCCTGGAGTTCCTGCTCGGCAAGCAGATGCCCTACCTGGCCGTGAGCCTGGTCAACCTGGCGCTGCTGGTGGCGATGAACCGCTGGCTGTTCGCCGTACCGCTCAAGGGCAGCGTGCTGGCCCTGGCCTGCGGCGGCGTTGCCTACCTGCTGGCGACCACCAGCCTGGGCCTGCTGATTTCGGCCTTCACCCGCACGCAGATCGCCGCCATCCTCGGCACCATGATCATCACCAGCCTGCCGACCATCCAGTTTTCCGGGCTGATCGTGCCACGCTCGTCGCTGGACGGCGCGGCAGCGGTGATGGGCCAGCTGTTCCCGGCGGGCTATTTCCTCGACATCGCGGTCGGCACCTTCACCAAGGCACTGGGCCTGCGCGAACTGTGGCCGCAGTGCCTGATCCTGCTGGGCTTCTTCACCGTATTCACCGGCCTCAGCCTGGCCATGCTGAAGAAGCAGGAGGCCTGACATGTCGCACTTCAGCCACACCCTGCGCCTGGGCCTCAAGGAACTGACCAGCCTGCGCCATGACAGCGTGTTGCTGCTGTTCCTGCTGTACGCCTTCAGCGTGGCCATCTACATGCCGGCAGCCGGTTCGGTGATCGGCGTGCACAATGCCAGCGTCGCAGTGGTCGACGAAGACCACAGCCTGCTGTCCCGCAAGCTCAGCGAAGCCTTGCAACCGCCCGAGTTCCAGCCCGCCGTGCCGCTGGCCCCGGAGCGCCTGGACCAGGCCATGGACAGCGGCCAGTACACCTTCGTCATCAATGTGCCGGTGAACTTCCAGAGCGACCTGCTGGCAGGGCGCTCGCCGGAGCTGCAGATCAACGTCGATGCCACCGCCATGAGCCAGGCGTTCATGGGCGCCGGCTATATCGGCCGCATCTTCGAACGCGAGCTGCTCGACTACGGCCAGCGGGCGGACGCCCAGAGCCCGATCGCGATCAATGCCAAGGCCCTGTTCAACCCCAATCTGGAGGGTGGCTGGTTCCTGGCGGTGATCCAGATCGTCAACAACATCACCATCCTGGCGATCATCCTCACCGGCACCGCGCTGCTGCGCGAGCGCGAACATGGCACCCTCGACCACCTGCTGGTGCTACCGCTGACCGCCCTGGAAATCATGCTGGCGAAAATCGCCAGCAATGCGCTGGTGGTGGTGATCTGCACCTGGATTTCGCTGGTGGTGGTGGTCAAGGGCGCGCTGGGCGTGCCGTTGGCCGGCTCGATGGGGCTGTTCCTGGCTGTCACCGCGCTGTACCTGTTTGCCAGTACCGCACTGGGCATCTTCCTCGCCACCTTGGCGCGCTCGACGCCGCAGTTCGGCCTGCTGGCGATACCGGTGATCATCCCGATGCTGTTGCTGTCCGGCGGCAGCACGCCGCTGGACAGCATGCCGCAGTGGCTGCAGTGGGTGATGCAGGGGTCGCCGTCGACGCACTTTGTCAGCCTTGGTGCCGCAATCCTGTTCCGTGATGCCGGGTGGACGGTGGTGTGGCCGGACATCCTGGTGCTGGCCGTGATCGGCCTGGTGTTCTTCGGCGTGGCGCTGGCACGGTTTCGCCGAAGCCTGGCGTCCTGAGCAAAACTCAAGACCACCTGCCCGGTTCAAATTTAAGAGTCTGCGCGATCCCTGTGGGAGCGGGCACGCCCGCGAACACCGGCGAAGCCGGTGCCATTCACCGCGGCGCCTGCTTCGCGGGCTCGCCCGCTCCCACAGGTCCCTGCCAGGCCATTGAAAGTAGTTTCAACCCGAAGTGCGTCAACTCGAACCAGTGGGTCACTGCACAATCAGGTTGTTGAACAGCAAGTCTTCAACGATCGGCTTGCCCTCTTCGGCTTCCATCACCTGCTGCACCTGTTTCAGCGCTTCCTGGCGAAGATGTTCCTTGGCCTCGACATTGCTCATGCTGTCCACCGACTGCTGGGTGAACAGCGCCACCAGCTGGTTGCGGATCAGCGGCTCGTGGTGCTTCACCGCCTTCGCGGCTTCGTCGCCGGTTACGCGCAGGGCCACGTCGGCCTTGTACACGCGCAGCCGCGGGCTGCCGTCGAGGGCGTAGTTGCCGACAAAGGGCGGGCTCAAGCTGATGTAGGCGACTTTAGGCGCCCCTTCCTTGGCTTCCTCGGCCATGGCCGCAGCCGGCAGCAGTAGCGCCAGCACCATCAAGATCCACGCTTTCACGAATTCGCTCCTCAATACAGTTGGCGCCAGCTTACCCAGCATGCCGCTCAAACCCAAGCACAGGCTTGTGCCGCCACTTATGCCTGCACATCAGGGCGGGCCATGCTCGTTGACCGGACCGGCGCCCCTCCTACACTTATCGGCCACTACCCGCAAAGGAATAGCCCCGATGAAAGCTGTGTTGTGCAAAACCCTGGGCCCGGCGCGCGACCTGGTGCTGGAAGAGGTGGCCAGCCCGGTGCCAAAGAAAAACGAAATCCTGCTGGATGTGCAGGCCGCCGGGGTCAACTTCCCCGACACCCTGATCATCGAAGGCAAGTACCAGTTCCAGCCACCGTTGCCATTCTCCCCCGGCGGCGAGGCGGCCGGCGTGGTGGCCGCAGTCGGTGAAAAGGCCGGCACGTTCAAGGTCGGCGACCGGGTCATGGCGCTGACCGGCTGGGGTGCGTTCGCCGAGCAGGTGGCGGTGCCGTTCTACAATGTGCTGCCGATCCCCGCGAGCATGGACTTCACCACCGCAGCGGCGTTCGGCATGACCTACGGCACCTCCATGCACGCCCTGCGCCAGCGCGGCCAGTTGCAGGCGGGCGAAACCCTGCTGGTGCTGGGCGCGTCCGGCGGAGTGGGCCTGGCGGCGGTGGAGATCGGCAAGGCCATGGGCGCGCGGGTGATCGCGGCCGCCAGCAGTGCGGAAAAACTGGCCGTGGCCAAGGCAGCCGGGGCGGATGAACTGATCGACTACAGCCAGGCCAGCCTGCGTGACGAGATCAAGCGCCTGACCGGCGGCCAGGGGGTGGATGTGATCTACGACCCGGTGGGCGGCGAGCTGTTCGAGCAGGCAGTGCGCGGGCTGGCCTGGAATGGCCGGTTGCTGGTGGTGGGCTTTGCCAGCGGAACCATCCCGCAGCTGGCGGCCAACCTGGTGTTGCTCAAGGGCGCGGCGGTGCTCGGGGTGTTCTGGGGGGCATTTGCCCAGCGCCAGCCGGAGGACAATGCGGCCAACTTCCGGCAGCTGTTTGCCTGGCATGCCGAAGGCAAGTTGAAGCCGCTGGTGTCACAGACTTATCCACTGGCTGAGGCGGGGGCAGCCATTGAGAGGCTGGGGCAGCGACAGGCTGTGGGCAAGTTGGTGGTGCTGGCCAGGTAAGGCTTCAGGGGTTTATCGGCTGTTCCGGCCTCTTCGCGGGCACGCCCGCTCCCACAGGAATACCATGCCGCTCGAGGCTGTGGGAGCGGGCGTGCCCGCGAAGAGGCCGGTGCAGGCAAATCAAACTTCGCGCAGGTTATGGCAACGCCTGAACCGCGCCTCCAGATTACGATCGGGCATCTGGTGGCTGCGCAGGGCATTCAAGGTCTGTTCGACATAATCACGCGTGGTGCCATAACGCCCCTTGGCACTGGCCAGGATCTGGCTGAGCAGGGTGTCCGGCAAGTTCCCGGCGTAGCACGGCAAATGCCGCTCAAGCACAAAGCCCAAGGCCTGCACCTTGCTGCCATCACCCAGCCGGCAACTGAGCCAGTGCGGCCGGTACGCCGGGTATGGCATCTCGCGCTGCCACAGGGCCATCAGCGAATCGTCCAGGGTGCTTTCATCCAGCCGGTAGGCAAAACCACTGCAGGAGCCACCACGGTCCAGGCCAAATACCAGGCCGGGGGTTTCCGGGGTGCCGCGGTGTTCGTGCGACCACAGGTACAAGCCACGGTGGTAACCATGTACACGCGCCCGTTGGCGTTCCACCGAGTTGCACTCCGGCCGCCAGATCAACGAACCATACGCGAACAACCAAACCGGCCCACCCCGATGGCGAGACATGGTTGTCTTCATGGAATTGAACAACTGTTCGCGAGTATGTTGCTGACCGAAGTCGAGTGTCGGTGGATATGAAACTTCCCAGGACATGCTTTCAAGTGCCGACATAAGCTGCCGCCATTATCCCTGTGAACTACGGATGTAGCGAAATTCGATTACGATGTGGCCCCAAGCCTCTGTACCAAGGGCGCTTGCAGTAACCATAGGACAGAAGCACAGGAATACTCAAGCCCTCGGGCCAGAGTTTCATCCGTGCTCCCGACGACTGGGAAGTACTGTTTCGGCAACTGTGAAAGTTATTGGCCAAGGCGGTAACAATTACCGCCTTATATCCCTGCTTTCCAACTTCGGTTATTAGCCGCGTGGCGCGTAGGCAAACACATCGGCGCGCATGCGATGTGCATCCATGCCGGCTTCGACCAAGGCGTCGAGAGTGGCATAGATCATGTTGGGCGAACCGCTGGCATATACATGCACGCTGTTGAGGTCGGCAATGTCCTCGCAGACCGCCTCATGCAGCATGCCGCAACGGCCTTCCCAACCGCACAGGTCGCTGACCACCTGGTGCAGGAACAGGTTGGGCAGGCGCTGCCATTCGTCCCAGTGCTCAATCTGGTAGAAGTCCTCGGGCCGGCGCACGCCCCAGTACAGGTGTACCGGATGCTTGAAGCCCTGGGCCCGGCAATGCTCGACCAGGCTGTGCATCTGGCCCATACCCGTGCCGGCAGCGATCAGCACCAGCGGCCCGTCGGGCAACTCGGCCAGGTGGGTGTCACCGAACGGCATTTCGATGCGGGCCAGGCCGTCGCGCTTGAGCTGCTGGACAAGCTGCAGCGCACTGGGCTCGCGCGCCAGCACATGCAGCTCCAGCTCGCGCCCGGCATGGGGCGCGGATGCCAGCGAGAATGCCGCCTGCTTGCCGCCCTCGCGCTCGATCATCAGGTACTGCCCGGCGTGGTAACGCGGCGGCTTGCCGGCCGGTGCGCGCAAGCGCACGCGCCAGACGTCGCCACCGACCTCGACGCACTCACTGACACTGCACGCCAGTTTGCGCACCGGCAGCTCGCCCAGGGCGAGCACACCATCCCAGAGCAACACGCAGTCCTCCAGCGGTTCGGCAATGCAGGTGAATAGCTCGCCATGGTCGCGGACTTCGCCGTCCTGGCGTACCCGGCCTTCGACCAACAACGCGGCGCAGACATGGCAATTGCCATTGCGGCAGCTGTTCGGGCAGTCATAGCCCAGCCGCCGCGCTCCATCCAGGATCCGTTCCCCGGGTTCGAGCGCCAGCACCGCCCCGGACGGCTGCAACGTTACCTGCATCAATCTATTCCCAACTGATCCCACAGCTCATCGATACGGCGGGTGACGGCTTCGTCCTTGACGATGACCCGTCCCCATTCCCGTGTAGTCTCGCCCGGCCACTTGTTCGTGGCGTCCAGGCCCATCTTCGACCCCAGCCCGGATACCGGCGACGCGAAGTCCAGGTAGTCGATCGGGGTGTTGTCGATCATCACCGTATCACGCTTGGGATCCATGCGCGTGGTGATGGCCCAGATCACATCGTTCCAGTCACGGGCATTGATATCGTCATCGGTGACAATAACGAACTTGGTGTACATGAACTGTCGCAGGAACGACCACACACCCAGCATCACGCGCTTGGCGTGGCCCGGGTACTGCTTTTTCATGGTCACCACCGCCATGCGGTACGAGCAACCTTCTGGCGGCAGGTAGAAATCGACGATTTCCGGGAACTGCTTCTGCAGGATCGGTACGAACACTTCGTTCAGCGCCACGCCGAGGATCGCGGGCTCGTCTGGCGGTCGGCCGGTGTAGGTGCTGTGGTAGATCGGTTTTTGCCGGTGGGTGATGCGCTCGACGGTGAACACCGGGAAGCTGTCCACTTCGTTGTAGTAACCGGTATGGTCGCCGTATGGGCCTTCGGGGGCCATTTCGCCCGGGTGGATCACACCTTCCAGAATGATTTCGGCGGTGGCCGGTACCTGCAGGTTGCTGCCCCGGCACTTGACCAGTTCGGTGCGGTTGCCGCGCAGCAGGCCGGCGAAGGCGTACTCGGAGAGGGTATCCGGCACCGGGGTCACGGCGCCGAGGATGGTGGCAGGGTCAGCGCCCAGGGCCACGGCGACCGGGAACGGCTGGCCAGGGTTCTTCTCGCACCACTCGCGGTAGTCCAGGGCGCCACCACGGTGGCTGAGCCAGCGCATGATGACCTTGTTGCGGCCGATCACCTGCTGGCGGTAGATACCCAGGTTCTGGCGGTCCTTGTTCGGGCCGCGGGTAACGGTGAGCCCCCAGGTGATCAGCGGCGCCACGTCGCCCGGCCAGCAGTGCTGGATCGGCAGGGCGCCGAGGTCGACATCGTCACCCTCGACCACCACTTCCTGGCACACCGCGTCCTTGACCACTTTCGGCGCCATAGACACGACTTTCTTGAAGATCGGCAGCTTGGACCAGGCATCCTTCAAGCCCTTCGGCGGCTCGGGCTCCTTGAGGAAGGCCAGCAGCTTGCCGATTTCCCGCAGTTCATCGACCGACTCGGCGCCCATGCCCATGGCCACGCGCTCCGGGGTGCCGAACAGGTTGCCCAGCACCGGGATGTCGAAGCCGGTGGGGTTTTCGAACAGCAATGCCGGGCCCTTGGCACGCAGGGTGCGGTCGCAGACCTCGGTCATTTCCAGGACGGGGGAGATCGGAACCTGGATGCGCTTGAGCTCGCCGCGCTGTTCCAGGCCACGGATGAAGTCGCGCAAGTCGCGATACTGCATGCAGAAGCCTCGTGTTGGCCGTATCGGTCGGGGGTGCAGAGTGTAGCGCCGTTCGGGCTTTGTTTGGGGCGAAAATGCATTGGGGCCGCTTCGCGCCCCTTCGCGGGCACGCCCGCTCCCACAAGGATCACACTGAACCTGTGGGAGCGGGCGTGCCCGCGAAGGGGCGCGAAGCGGCCCCAATCAATTCCGGCCTGAAACGCTTACTTGCGCTTCATCGACAGGAAGAACTCGTCGTTGGTCTTGGTCTGCTTGAGCTTGTCGACCAGGAACTCGATGGCGGCGATTTCGTCCATCGGGTGCAGCAGCTTGCGCAGGATCCACATACGCTGCAGTTCGTCGTCGGCGGTCAGCAGCTCTTCGCGGCGGGTACCGGAACGATTGATGTTGATGGCCGGGAACACTCGTTTCTCGGCGATGCGGCGGTCCAGCGGCAGCTCCATGTTGCCGGTGCCCTTGAACTCTTCGTAGATCACTTCGTCCATCTTCGAGCCGGTTTCGACCAGCGCGGTGGCGATGATGGTCAGCGAACCGCCTTCCTCGATGTTACGCGCTGCACCGAAGAAGCGCTTCGGCTTCTCCAGGGCGTGGGCGTCGACACCACCGGTCAGTACCTTGCCGGAGCTCGGGATCACGGTGTTGTAGGCACGCGCCAGACGGGTGATGGAATCCAGCAGGATAACCACGTCCTTCTTGTGCTCGACCAGGCGCTTGGCCTTCTCGATCACCATCTCGGCAACCTGCACGTGGCGGGTTGGTGGCTCGTCGAAGGTAGAGGCAACCACTTCGCCGCGCACGGTGCGCTGCATTTCGGTCACTTCTTCCGGGCGCTCGTCGATCAGCAGGACGATCAGGTGGCACTCGGGGTTGTTACGGGTGATGTTGGCCGCGATGTTCTGCAGCATGATCGTCTTACCGGCTTTCGGCGGAGCGACGATCAGGCCACGCTGGCCTTTGCCGATCGGGGCGCACAGGTCGATCACGCGGCCGGTCAGGTCTTCGGTGGAGCCGTTGCCGGCTTCCATCTTCAGGCGCTTGTTCGGGAACAGCGGCGTCAGGTTTTCGAACAGGATCTTGTTCTTCGCGTTTTCCGGGCGGTCGAAGTTGATGGTGTCGACCTTCAGCAGGGCGAAGTAACGCTCCCCTTCCTTCGGCGGGCGGATCTTGCCGACGATGGTGTCGCCGGTACGCAGGTTGAAGCGGCGGATCTGGCTGGGCGAGACGTAGATATCGTCAGGGCCGGCCAGGTAGGACGCATCAGCCGAGCGCAGGAAACCGAAACCATCCTGGAGAATCTCCAGCACGCCGTCACCCGAGATCTCTTCGCCGCTTTTCGCGTGCTTCTTCAGCAGGGCGAAAATCACGTCCTGTTTGCGCGAACGGGCCATGTTTTCGATGCCCATCTGTTCGGCCATTTCCAAAAGATCGGTAATCGGCTTTTGCTTGAGTTCAGTCAGGTTCATAAGGGGAATGACGTAATCATGTAAGAAGGGAGAATTAAGCTTCTGGCTTAATGAGGCCGCGCCGCTAGATGGCGACAGGATCGCGTACTGATTCGAATTAGGGATGCTTCGGCGACGGCGTGTAGAGGGCACTGGAAAAGCAGTGCGAGGCCGAATGTAACACTTGCTTTTTTCGACGTCTAGTGGTTTTGCCCTGCCATTTTCAGATGCAACACACCTGTCTGTAGGAGCAGCCTTGTGCTGCGAAGAGGCCATCAGCCGCAGCGACAACGTCAGTCTTACCGGCCCTTTCGCAGCACAAGGCTGCTCCTGCATGGGCAAGACTGCCTTTGCAGAGGCAAAAAAAGCCCCGCATCTGCGGGGCTTTTTCATATCACAGGTGGGCGTCGAGGAACGCGGCCAGCTGCGATTTGGACAGGGCGCCGACCTTGGTGGCTTCGACGTTGCCGTTCTTGAACAGCATCAGCGTCGGGATACCACGCACGCCGTGCTTGGCCGGGGTTTCCTGGTTCTCGTCGATGTTCAGCTTGGCGACGGTCAGTTTGCCCTCGTAGGTAGCAGCGATGTCGTCCAGAACCGGAGCGATCATCTTGCATGGGCCGCACCATTCAGCCCAGTAGTCGACCAGCACCGGGCCTTGAGCCTGCAGTACGTCGGCTTCGAAGCTGGCGTCGGTGACGTGTTTGATTTTGTCGCTCATGGAAATCTCCAAGGTCGTAAGCAATAAAAACGTTGCCCATCATAGCCGCACCCGTCTCCTACAGGAAGCCGCGGACGATTGAGTGTAACTATAGTTGTGCAAGACGCCACGAATCGAAACCGTCATACAAGTGTCATAGCATCGAATGGCACATTGCCTTGTATCAAGGCCAGCACAACGGCTGAGTGTCACGCGTTGGCGATAGCCTGCTATCGTGGCACGATTGCCAGGTTAACGACCGAGAACAACCAGATCATGCCGCATACCATCGCGAAGAACCTGTCCCTGATCGCCGCCATCGACCTTGGCTCCAACAGCTTTCACATGGTCGTGGCCAAGGCCCACCATACCGAAATCCGCATTCTCGAGCGGCTCGGCGAGAAGGTTCAGTTGGCCGCCGGCATCGACGAAGAGCGCCTGCTCAGCGAAGAAGCCATGGAACGAGGCCTGGACTGCCTCAAGCGCTTTTCCCAGTTGATCAACGGCATGCCGGCAGGCTCGGTGCGCATCGTCGGCACCAACGCCTTGCGCGAAGCGCGCAACCGCAACGAATTCATCCAGCGCGCCGAAGCCATCCTCGGCCACCCGGTCGAGGTTATCTCCGGCCGTGAAGAAGCGCGCCTGATCTACCTGGGCGTATCACACACCCTGGCCGACACCCCCGGCAAGCGGCTGGTGGCCGACATTGGCGGCGGCAGCACCGAATTCATCATCGGCCAGCGCTTCGAGCCGCTGCTGCGCGAAAGCCTGCAGATGGGCTGCGTCAGCTTCACCCAGCGCTACTTCCGCGACGGCAAGATCACCCCGGCCCGTTACGCCCAGGCCTATACCGCCGCACGCCTGGAACTGATGAGCATCGAGAATGCCCTGCACCGCCTGACCTGGGACGAAGCCATCGGCTCGTCCGGTACCATTCGTGCCATCGGTGCCGCGATCAAGGCCGGCGGCCTGGGCAATGGCGAGGTCAACGCCGAGGGGCTGGCCTGGGTCAAGCGCAAACTGTTCAAGCTGGGTGAAGTCGACAAGATCGACTTCGAAGGCGTCAAGCCGGATCGCCGCGCCATCTTCCCGGCCGGTCTGGCGATTCTCGAAGCGATCTTCGATGCCCTGGAGCTGCAGCGCATGGACCACTGCGATGGAGCCCTGCGTGAAGGCGTGCTGTTCGACCTGCTCGGCCGCCACCACCACGAAGACGTGCGCGAACGCACCCTGAACTCGCTGATGGAACGCTACCACGTGGACCAGGGCCAGGCCGCACGGGTCGAGCGCAAAGCCTTGCACGCCTTCGACCAGGTGGCCGACGCCTGGGACCTGAAAGACGGGAACTGGCGCGATCTGCTGGGCTGGGCGGCGAAAGTGCACGAAATCGGCCTGGATATCGCCCACTACCACTACCACAAACACGGCGCCTACCTGATCGAGCATTCCGACCTGTCGGGCTTTTCCCGCGAGGACCAACAGATGATGGCCTTGCTGGTGCGCGGCCACCGCCGCAACATCCCCAAGGACAAGATCGCCGAACTGGGCGAGGAAGGGGTCAAGCTGCTGCGCCTGTGCGTGCTGCTGCGCTTCGCCATCCTGTTCCACCACATCCGTGGCAACCAGCAGATGCCGAAGGTCGAGCTCAAGGCTGCCGACAGCAGCCTGGATGTGGCCTTCCCTGAGGGCTGGCTGGAACAGAACCAGCTGACCCAGGCCGACTTCGCCAACGAGGCGGAGTGGCTGGCCCGGGTCGGCTTCGTCCTCAGCGTACGTTGAGGACCGGGTTGCTCAGGCGCTCCAGCAGGGTCGCCTGGGCACTGCGCGGGTTCTGGTTACCGGTCGGCGTGCTGCGCACATAGCGCCCGTCCGGCTGCAGGGTCCAGGCGTGGGTATTGTCGGTCAGGTAGCCTTCCAGCTCCTTCTTCACCCGCAGCAACAGCTTCTTGCCTTCCACCGGGAAGCAGGTCTCGACGCGCTTGTCGAGGTTGCGCTCCATCCAGTCGGCGCTGGACAGGTAGATCTGCTCTTCGCCGCCATTGAGGAAGTAGAACACCCGCGTGTGTTCGAGGAAGCGGCCGATGATCGAGCGCACCTGGATGTTGTGCGAAACCCCTGGAATGCCTGGGCGCAGGCAGCACATGCCACGCACCACCAGATCGATTTTCACACCTGACTGGCTGGCCTTGTACAGCGCCTTGATGACCTTGGCATCGGTCAGCGAGTTGAACTTGGCAATGATATGCGCCGGCTTGCCTTCGAGGGCGAACTGGGTTTCCCGCGCAATCATGTCGAGCATGCCCTTCTTCAGGGTGAACGGCGCGTGCAGCAGCTTCTTCATGCGCAGGGTCTTGCCCATGCCGATCAACTGGCTGAACAGCTTGCCCACATCCTCGGTGAGAGCGTCGTCAGAGGTCAGCAGGCTGTAGTCGGTGTACAGGCGGGCGTTGCCGGCGTGGTAGTTGCCGGTGCCCAGGTGCGCATAACGCACGATCTCGCCCTGCTCACGACGCAAAATCAGCATCATCTTGGCGTGGGTCTTGAAGCCGACCACGCCGTAGATAACCACCGCACCGGCTGCCTGCAGGCGGCTGGCCATCTGCAGGTTGGACTCTTCGTCGAACCGCGCCCGCAGCTCGATCACCGCGGTGACCTCCTTGCCGTTACGCGCCGCGTCCACCAGCGCGTCGACGATTTCCGAGTTGGCCCCGGAACGGTACAGGGTCTGGCGTACGGCGAGCACGTGCGGGTCCTTGGCGGCCTGGCGCAGCAGGTCGATCACCGGGGTGAAGGACTCGAACGGGTGCATCAGCAGGATGTCCTGCTTGCCGATCACGCTGAAGATATTGTCGGCGTTCTGTAGCAGCTTGGGGATCGCCGGGGTGAATGGCGTGTACTGCAGCTCGGGGTGGCTGTCCAGGCCGGTAATGCTGAACAGGCGGGTTAGGTTGACCGGGCCGTTGACCTGGTACAGCTCGCTTTCACTGAGGCTGAACTGCTTGAGCAGGTAGTCCGACAGGTGTTTCGGGCAGGTGTCGGCTACCTCCAGGCGCACGGCGTCACCATAGCGGCGCGAGAACAGCTCGCCGCGCAGGGCGCGGGCCAGGTCGTCGACCTCTTCGGAGTCCAGCGCCAGGTCGGCGTTACGGGTCAGGCGGAACTGGTAGCAGCCCTTCACCTTCATGCCTTGGAACAGGTCGTCGGCGTGGGCATGGATCATCGACGACAGGAACACGTAGTTGGCACCTGGGCCACCCACTTCTTCCGGCACGCGGATGACCCGCGGCAGCAGGCGCGGGGCCGGGATGATCGCCAGGCCCGAATCACGGCCGAAGGCATCGACCCCCTCGAGCTCGACGATAAAGTTGAGGCTCTTGTTCACCAACAGCGGGAACGGGTGGGTCGGGTCGAGGCCGATCGGGGTGATGATCGGGGCGATTTCGTCGCGGAAGTAGCGGCGCACCCAGGTCTTGAGCTTGGGTGTCCAGTAGCGGCGGCGGATGAAGCGGATATGGTGCTTTTCCAGCTCGGGCAACAGCACGTCATTGAGGATCGCGTACTGGCGCTCGACTTCGCTGTGTACCAGGTCGCTGATACGCGCCAGCGCCTGGTGCGGCTGCAGGCCATCGGCACCGGCCTGTTCCCGGGCGAAGTTGATCTGCTTTTTCAGGCCGGCGACGCGGATCTCGAAGAACTCGTCGAGGTTGCTGGAGAAGATCAACAGGAACTTGAGGCGTTCGAGCAGCGGATAGCTCTCGTCCAGTGCCTGCTCCAGCACCCGGATGTTGAACTGCAGCTGCGAGAGTTCGCGATGAATGTACAGGCTGCTGTCGTCCAGGCCCGGGACGGCGATCACCGGGGCTGGTGCAGGCGCCGGCGCCACGGGCTCGGCCACCGCTTCCACTGCGGGCTGGGGCGCCGGCGGCAGGTCTGGCGGAGTCTGCACCATCTCTTCGGGGATTTCCTGAGCATCCTTGATCGCGACAGGGGTTAGCACTTCATTATTCATCTGGCGTTCCTGAGGACGTTAACGCCCTATCATCAATTGAGCGGCAAGATAAGCGCCCATTATGACGCCTGTGTTACACGCCAGGGCAAGCCATGGCGCGTGGCTTCTGGCATTCTCCGAGCAGGCATTGTTCATGTCGAGACACATTTGGACACTTTCACGAACGCGCGCGAAGGGGTAGGCTTCGCGTTCATTTCGCCAGCACCTCAGAAAATGCTTCAACAATTCCTGCAGGATTTCGGCTACTTCGCCCTTTTTCTAGGCACCTTCTTTGAAGGCGAGACCATCCTGGTGCTTGCGGGGTTCCTTGCGTTTCGCGGTTACATGGACATTAACCTGGTGTGCCTGGTGGCGTTTTTCGGCAGCTATGCCGGCGACCAGCTGTGGTACTTCATGGGCCGTCGCCACGGGCGCAGGATCCTGGCGCGCAAACCACGCTGGCAGGCGATGGGCGACCGGGCGCTGGACCACATCCGTCGCCACCCCGACATCTGGGTACTGAGTTTCCGCTTCGTCTATGGCTTGCGCACGGTCATGCCGGTGGCCATTGGCCTGTCCGGCTACCCGCCACGCCGCTACCTGCTGCTGAACGGTCTCGGCGCGGCCATCTGGGCAGTGGCGCTGGGCGCGGCAGCGTACCACTTCGGCGCCATCCTCGAAGGCCTGCTGGGCAACGTGAAGCGCTACGAGCTATGGGTACTCGGTGGCCTGCTGGCGCTGGGTGGCCTGCTATGGCTGCGCCGGCGCTTCCGCACCCTGCGTGCGGAGCGCAAGGCGGCGGGCATGCCCCAGGCCCCAGAGGCTGAACAGGCTGTAAGTCACGAGCAGGAACCAGGCCAGCGGCGCGACCACCGCTAGGCCCAATGCGCCGGCCAGGTACAGCGCCGGCGCGTTCACCAGCAGCCGCAACCGCTCCATGCGCACGGCCCATGGCCGATCCTCCAGCAGCGCGCCAAGCACGAACAAGCCAAACGCCATCAGCGCCCAGCCGAGTACCAGAGCGGCGGTCGGCAAGCGCTCGGCCACCTCCATCAGATAACTGCCGAGCGCCACGTAAACCACGAACTGCGCCGCCACATAGGCCTGCTGCGCACGGCCCAGGGCAACCTCGAACTTGCGAAACAACGTCAGGTCCTGCTTGGCCTGTGGGTAGCGTGCAGCCACATCGGCCGGGCGCCAGCCGGTGGGCATGAACCATATCCGCAGCTTGTCCCACAGGCTGTCGGCGCGCCGGGCATCGTGCCAGAGCTGGGCATAGAACTGCAGGTTGGCCCACAGCGGGTTCCAGCTGGCCAGCGGCGTGGTCACCCCGAACACCACCGGCTCGGCCGGGTCCTCCTCTTTGAAGGTACCGAACAGACGATCCCAGAGAATGAACACGCCACCGTAATTGCGATCCAAGTAAGCAGGATTTTGCGCATGGTGGACGCGATGGTTGGATGGCGTGATCAACACCCACTCGAGCCAGCCCAGCTTGGGAATGTGCCGGGTATGCACCCAGAACTGGTACAGCAGGTTGAGCGACGCCACCGTGATGAACACCAGCGGTGGCACACCGAGCAACGCCAGCGGCAGGTAGAACAGCCACGAGAAAATGAACCCGCTGCTGGTCTGGCGCAGCGCCGTGGTGAGGTTGTACTCCTCGCTCTGGTGATGCACCGAGTGCGCAGCCCACAGCACGTTGCGCTCGTGGCCAAGACGGTGCAGCCAGTAGTAGCAGATGTCGTACAGGACAAAGGCCAGCAGCCACACCCATCAGGCCTGCGCCGGCAGGCGCAGCAACGCCAGGTGCTCGAAGGCCAGGGCATAGGTCGCCAGCCCCACCCCTTTGGTCAGCAACCCGGTACTGGTCGACAGCGCGCCGATGCTAAGGCTGTTGATCGAATCGGCCAGGGTGAAGTTGCGCTGGCCACGCACGCGGTCGGCCAGCAGCTCGACGGCAATCAGTACGAAGAAGAACGGCACGGCCAGCAGGATCAGGTCCATGGGTACGACCTCAGGCGTTATCCGCCAAGGTTAGGCCGCGCGCGCAGGAATCCCTATGGCGACATCTGCCAAACTAGAGGACATTTAGCGCCTCGACACTGGAGTAAAAAGCATGACAAAAAAAGTAGCGGTGATTCTTTCCGGCTGTGGCGTGTATGACGGCGCCGAAATCCACGAAAGCGTGATCACCCTGCTGCGCCTCGACCAGCGTGGTGCGCAGGTGCAGTGCTTCGCGCCGAACATTGCGCAGATGCATGTGATCAACCACCTGACTGGCGAGGAAATGCCCGAGTCGCGCAATGTGCTGGTGGAATCGGCGCGCATTGCCCGCGGCGAGGTAAAGGATATTCGCGAAGCCAAGGCCGAAGACTTCGATGCGCTGATCGTGCCGGGCGGTTTCGGCGCGGCGAAAAACCTGTCCAACTTTGCCGTGGAAGGCGCCAACTGCAGCGTCCACCCGGATGTGCTGGCTCTGGCCGAAGCCTTTGCCGACGCTTGCAAGCCGGTTGGCCTGATCTGCATCTCGCCGGCGTTGGCGGCAAAGATCTACGGGCCGGGCGTGGTCTGCACCATCGGTACTGACGCCAGTACTGCGGCAGCCGTGCAGAAAATGGGGGGCACCCATGAAGAGTGCGATGTGCACGATATTGTCGAGGACACCCAGCGCAAACTGGTGACTACCCCGGCGTACATGGAGGCCAAGTCGATCAGTGAAGCGGCTGGTGGCATTTACAAGCTGGTGGATCGGGTGCTGGAGCTGACCCACGAGGGTGACCAGTAAATCCTCGGGCCTGCTGCGCAGGCCATCGCCAGCAAGCCAGCTCCCACCCGACCGCGTCGACCTCAAGCCATGCGCGATACCTGTGGGAGCGGGCGGGCCCGCGAACACGGGCGAAGCCCGTGCCATCCACCGCGTCGCCTGTTTCGCGGGCTTGCCCGCTCCCACAGGTACTGCGCATGGCTTGAGGTCAGCGCGGTCGGGTGGGAGCTGGCTTGCCGGCGATGGGCTGCAAAGCAGCCCCGCTTCAGGGTTTGGACAACCGGGCGATGATCCGGTCCAGCGCATTGGCAAACGCCTGCTTCTCGCGCTCGCCATAAGGCGCCTGCCCTCCCCCCACCTGGCCCTGCTCGCGCAGGTCGGTGAACAGGTTGCGCGCCGCCAGCCGGTCGCCCATGTTGCGCTCGTCGAACTCGCGCCCGCGTGGGTCCAACACCGCTACGCCCTTTTTTACCAGGCGGTCGGCCAACGGTACGTCACTGCAGATCACCAGCTCGCCGGGCACAGCGTGCTCCACCAGGTAATCGTCGGCCGCGTCCATGCCGCTGGGTACCACGATCAGGCGCACGATCGCGAACGCCGGCTTGGCCACAGCCTGGCCCGCCACCATCACCACCTCGAACTTGCGCTTGAGGGCGAACTTGACGATCAGATCCTTGGCCGCCTTGGGGCAGGCGTCGGCATCGATCCACACACGCATCGGAAAACCTCACAATCGGCTTGAGGCCACTATCATGCCTCAAGCGCAGCGAAAGCTGCAGCAACTGCCCACGCAGCGCTGGGAAAATGGCGCCAATATTTCAATTGCCGCTTATCCGCCCCCGCCACTCAGGCTACACTCGGCACAGCTCCGCTGGCCTGCCCGAGTGTGCAATGAACCACCCCCACGAAATCCGCCCCGACCTGGACGAAGGCATCGACCGCAAGGTACTGGCGACATTGCGTGCGCGCTTCCTGCAGCTTAACAAGGGCCGGCTGCAGCGGGCGCTGGAGGGCCTGTCGACGCGCCAGCAACAAGTGCTGACGCTGCTGCCGCTGCTGTTTCATGTGAACCACCCGTTGCTGCCGGGCTACGTCTCCGGCACTACCCCCGCCGGCGTATCGGGCTACGAGCCGAGCGCCGACCTGGTAGTCGAGGCCCAGCGCCTTGCCCGCTCGTTCACCTACAAAGCCCGCCATGGCAATCCGCCGCGGCTGATCCACGGCCTGTTCCTGATGGGCAGCCTGGGCTCGCTGGCCCAGGCCGAGCACAGCGACATGGACCTGTGGGTGTGCCACGCGCCCGGCCTGGCCGACGAGCTTCTGGGTGAGCTGCGTCGCAAATGCCAACTGCTGGAAGCGTGGGCGGAAAGCCTGGGTGCAGAGGCGCACTTCTTTCTGATCGACACGCAAGGTTTCGCCCAGGGCCAACGCGAAGGCCAGCTCGGTTCCGACGATTGCGGTACCACCCAGCACTACCTGCTGCTGGATGAGTTCTACCGCACCACTATCTGGCTGGCCGGGCGCACACCGCTATGGTGGCTGGTGCCGGTCTACCAGGAACACGATTACCACGCCTACACCCAGACTCTGCTGTCCAAGCGTTTCATCCGCAGCCAGGACGCCCTCGATCTCGGCAACCTGGCGCACATCCCGCCCGGCGAGTTCGTCGGCGCCGGCTTGTGGCAACTGTTCAAAGGCATCGATTCGCCCTACAAGTCGTTGCTCAAGTTGCTGCTGACCGAGGCCTATGCCAGCGAACACCCCGCCGTACGTTGCCTGAGCCTGGACTACAAGCAGGCAGTGTTCGCCAACCAGCTCGACCTCGACGAGCTGGACCCCTACGTTATGGTGTACCGGCGCATCGAGCGCTACCTGCTGCAACGTGGCGAGGCCGCGCGCCTGGAGCTGGTGCGGCGCAGCCTGTACCTGAAGGTGAACAAGAAGCTCAGCGACCAGGCCCGGGCCAATGGCTGGCAACGCCGCTTGTTGCAGCGCCTGGCCAACGAGTGGGGCTGGGATGAGCGCCAGCTGGCCCTGCTCGACAGCCGCAGCCAATGGAAGGTGCAGCAAGTTGCAGTCGAACGCCGTGAACTGGTGGCCGAACTGAACCACAGCTACCGCTTCCTCAGCCAGTTTGCCCGCTCCCAGAACGCCAGCAGCCGCGCCGACCAGCGCGACCTCAATGTGCTGGGCCGGCGCCTTTACGCGGCCTTCGAACGCCGCGCCGGCAAGGTCGAAGTGATCAACCCCGGTATCGCCCCGGACCTGGCCGAAGGCACCCTGACCCTGGTCCAGGCGCCTAACCGCAAGGAGCCCGGCAGCCACCACTGGGAGCTGTACACCGGCAACCTGAGCACCCATGAGGTGGACCACTTCAGCCCGCTAAAGCGCTGCCGCGAGCTGCTCGAGCTGCTGACCTGGGCCCATCGCAACGGGGTAATCGACAGCAGCACGCGCCTGGCGGTGCACCCGGGTGTCAGCGACCTCAGCGAATTCGAGCTGTTCAACCTGATCGGCTGCCTGCAACAGAGCATTCCCCTGCCCTTGCCGACCGTCAGCGAGGTGCGCCTGTTGCAACCCAGCGTTGCCGACGAAGTACTGTTGCTGGTCAACGTCGCCATCGACCCGTTGCGTCACCACCGCGACCTGAACATCCTGATGACCACCGAGCGCACCGACTCGCTGAGCTATGCAGGCGTGCGCGAAAACCTGGTCCTGACCCTGGACCAGGTCACCCTCAACAGCTGGAACGAGGTACTGGTCCAGCGCTATGACGGCGAGCATGCGCTGATGCGCTGCCTGCGCGACTTTCTCAACAGCCCGGTGTTGCGCGGCCAGCGGCCAAGGGTGCGGGTGCGCTGTTTCTGCCAAAGCCGCGCCCAGGCCATCGGCCAACGTGTGGAGGAAATTTTCGACACCGTGCAACTACTGCTGGACCAGGGCCTGAACCACCGCTACCTGCTGCAGGTGGCCCAGCACACCCATGTGCTGGAGCTGCTGGCCGGGCATGTCGGCCTGACCACCCTGGCCGAGCACGACGCGCTGCTGGACCACCTGGGCGAAGAGCGTAACGCCTACAGCCCGCTGTACCTGGACGCCAACGCTTTGCAGGACGACGACCTGCGCCTGGTGCTGGAGCAAGGCCGACCGGCCTGCATCCAGGTGTTCTACCGCCTGCAGGGTGGCTGGGCCGAGCTGTACGTGCTGGATGAATACAACGCCCTGTGGCAGCAACGCCTGCCGATGCACGACGACGTCCACCTGCTGTTGCCGCTGCAACGCTTTCTGCGCTCTGTGGTGATGCGCCGGGATGCCCGTCTGCCATTGGACACCCAGCGCGCGGCGTCACTGGACATCCACTACGCGCAACTGTTGCCTTCCGGGCCAGGCAAGGCGCGCAGTATCGAACCGCGCCAGGTCCCGTTCGAGGGTAACGACCAGCCTTGCTACGAGGTGCAGGCAATCATCCAGGCCGGGGTGGCGGGTGCGGCGCACGTGACGCTGTATTGCGACCAGCAGGAGTTTTCCGAACTGGAGCATGGTGAGCAGCTTTATGCAGTGGTGGCCCGGCAGATCATTGGGCAGCGACGGGGTGCAGGGCAGTACCGGTGCTACATCACTGATTTGGACTTGTCCGAGTTGCTGGATGACCAGTTGGGGTCGACGCAGATGTACCTGCGCTACAAGCGGGAGCTGGAGCAGGCGCTGAATGAGGGGTTGGAGCAGGTTTTGGCGGAAGGATCCTGAATTCGCAGCACAAGGCTGCTCCTACAAAGGATCGCATCTCCCTGTAGGAGCAGCCTTGTGCTGCGATGGGCCGCAAAGCGGCCCCCTGGGCCTTACAGGTCGAAATCGCCCGCCGCTTCCGGCTGGTACTCGACTTCCAGCAGCTTCAGCTTGAGGGTCTTGCCCCCCGGCGCCGGCCAGTCGATCTGCTCGCCCACCGAAAGCCCGAGCAAGGCGCAACCGATCGGCGCCAGGATCGAGACCTTGCCTTCCGGCCCGGCATCCTTCGGATACACCAGCGTCAGGTGGTAATCCTTGCCGCTGGCTTCCTCGCGGCAGTGCACGCGCGAGTTCATGGTTACCACGCCAGCCGGGACCTCCTCGTGACCGACCACCTGCTCGGCGCGGTCCAGCTCGCCGATCAAGGCGAGCACACCCGGCGTACTCTCGTCGAGGCTGTCGATCAGACGCTCCAGACGTTGTACGTCCAATCGGGTGAGGATGAGGGAAGGCTTGGTGCTCATGATCCAGTCAGACTCCTTTGAACAGGCGGTTTTCATCGTGCAGATAAAGCAAAACCCCGCCCAAGGGCGGGGTTTGTGAAGACTTTGGCGTCACCGACGCAGAACCCGACGTTACCACAGCCGGGTAAATACTCAAGCCCCTGCGATCAGTGTGCCTTAGCCTGGTCGCGCAGCGCCTGGGCCTCGCGGCAGATTTGCCGGCGCCGTTCGTCATCGGCCGAACGCCACTCACGGATGTGCTCGACATGCCGGTGGCACCCCGTGCACACCCGCTGTTCGTCCAGCCGGCAAACGCTGATGCACGGCGACGGCACGGCGGGGCTGACGTTGCTATAGAGTGGTTTGGGCGGCCGGGCCTGGGTACTGCTCATGTCAGATCTCGTCGAAGTCCAGCTTCTCGCCGGCCCGCTCCCAGACGATGCGTTCGAGCATTTCGCCCAGCAGTTCCTCGCTCTTTTCGCACACCCACTTGCCGCTGTCCTCGTCGTAGTCGAAGTGGAAACCGCCGGACCGGTCGGCCAGCCACAGCTGGCGCAGCGGCTCCTGGCGGCTGAAGATCAGCTGGCCGCCGCCCTCGAACTTGACGGTGAGGACGCCGCCGGAGTTCTCCATGTCCAGGTCCAGGCCGCTCTCGTCGAACAGGTCTTCCAGCGCCTGTTGGGTCGCGTCGACCAGGTCGTGGAAACGCGCTTCACTCAAACTCATTGCAGGAACCTCGAAATTGGCTGCGTTACAGGCAAGCCCGGCAAGATACGGGCGCTGGCCGCTGAATGCAAAGGTTTAGCCGTTGCCCTCACTGGCATGAACTCGAAGCCAGCGCAGTACCTGTGGGAGCGGGCACGCCCGCGAAGCAGGCTCTGCGGTGGTTGGCACGGGCTCCGCCCGTGTTCGCGGGCACGCCCGCTCCCACAGGTACCGCGAAAGGGCCCTTGCAGGCACCAAGAATAGCCCGCCCGGCGGACCGGCCCTTGCATAGGCAAGCCGTCGGTCGCTCGGTATACTCGGGCGCAATACTGCATATTCTAAGGATTTCACCCAATGAAGCGCCTGATTTCCTCCCTTGCGGCGCTGGTCGCTGTTGCCTGCCTCGTTTCGGCCTGCGGCCAGAAAGGCCCGCTTTACCTGCCTGAAGACGGCAAGGACGGCAAGGCCAGCCACAAGTCGCACCAGTACCAGCCAAAAGCCAAGCCGGCCCCGACGCAAGAGCAGCAGCCCGAGTCTGAGCCCGAGCAGTCGCCAGCGCAGTAAAGGAAATCAGATGAACGCTTTCAATTACCGCGACGGCGAGCTGTTCGCGGAAGGCGTGGGCCTGTCGGCCATCGCCGAACGCTATGGCACCCCCACCTACGTGTATTCGCGCGCCCACATCGAGGCCCAGTACCGCAGCTACGCCGACGCCCTGCAAGGCACCGAGCACCTGGTGTGCTTCGCGGTCAAGGCCAACTCCAACCTCGGTGTGCTGAACGTGCTGGCGCGCCTGGGGGCAGGCTTCGACATCGTCTCCGGCGGTGAGCTGGAGCGCGTGCTGGCCGCTGGCGGCCGTGCCGACCGCGTGGTGTTCTCCGGCGTCGGCAAGACCCGCGACGACATGCGCCGTGCCCTGGAAGTCGGCGTGCACTGCTTCAACGTCGAATCCACCGACGAACTGGAGCGCCTGCAAGTGGTGGCCGCCGAGATGGGCAAAGTTGCCCCGGTCTCGCTGCGGGTCAACCCGGATGTCGACGCCGGCACCCACCCGTACATCTCCACCGGCCTGAAAGAGAACAAGTTCGGCATCGCCATCGCCGATGCCGAGGCCATCTACGTGCGCGCCGCGCAGCTGCCAAACCTGGAAGTGGTCGGTGTCGACTGCCACATCGGTTCGCAGCTGACCACCGTCGAGCCTTTCCTCGATGCCCTCGACCGCCTGCTGGTGCTGGTCGACCGCCTGGCCGAGTGCGGCATCCACCTGCGCCACCTGGACCTGGGTGGCGGTGTCGGCGTGCGTTACCGCGATGAGGAGCCGCCGCTGGTGGCCGACTACATCAAGGCCATCCGCGAGCGCGTCGGCGACCGCGACCTGGCCCTGGTGTTCGAGCCGGGCCGCTACATCGTGGCTAACGCCGGCGTCCTGCTTACCCGCGTGGAATACCTCAAGCACACCGAGCACAAGGATTTCGCCATCATCGATGCAGCGATGAACGACCTTATCCGCCCGGCCCTGTACCAGGCCTGGATGGGCATCAGCGCGGTCAAGCCACGCACAGGCGAAGGCCGTGCCTACGACCTGGTCGGCCCGATCTGCGAGACTGGCGACTTCCTCGGCAAGGATCGCGTACTGAACCTGGCCGAAGGGGACCTGCTGGCCGTACAGTCCGCGGGCGCCTATGGTTTTGTCATGAGCTCCAACTACAACACCCGTGGCCGTTGCGCTGAAATCCTGGTCGACGGCGACCAGGCCTTCGAAGTACGCCGCCGCGAGACCATCGCCGAATTGTACGCTGGCGAAAGCCTGCTGCCGGAGTAACCCCATGCTGCTGCGTTTTACCAAGATGCATGGGCTGGGCAACGACTTCATGGTCCTCGACCTGGTCAGCCAGCATGCGCACATCCAGCCCAAGCACGCCAAGCAATGGGGTGATCGCCACACCGGCATCGGCTTTGACCAGTTGCTGATCGTCGAGGCACCGAACAACCCTGAAGTGGACTTCCGCTACCGCATCTTCAATGCCGACGGCTCCGAGGTCGAGCAGTGCGGCAACGGTGCGCGCTGCTTCGCCCGCTTCGTGCTGGACAAGCGCCTGACCGCGAAAAAGCGCATCCGCGTGGAAACCAAGAGCGGCATCATCGAACTGGACGTACAGAATGACGGCCAGGTCAGTGTCGACATGGGCCCACCGCGCTTCATCCCTGCCGAAATCCCCTTCGTCGCCGACGAGCAGGCGCTGAACTACCCACTGGAAGTCGACGGCCAGGTGCATTCGATTGCCGCCCTGTCCATGGGTAACCCGCATGCCGTGCTGCGTGTCGACGATGTGCGTACCGCACCAGTGCACCAGCTGGGCCCGAAGATCGAAAACCACCCACGCTTCCCACAGCGGGTGAATGCCGGCTTCCTCCAGGTCATCGACCGCCACCGCGCCAACCTGCGTGTATGGGAACGTGGCGCCGGTGAAACCCAGGCCTGCGGCACCGGCGCCTGCGCCGCCGCCGTGGCAGCGATCAGCCAGGGCTGGATGGACTCTCCGGTGTCCCTCGACCTGCCCGGTGGCCGCCTGCATATCGAATGGGCCGGCCCCGGCAAGCCCGTGCTGATGACCGGCCCGGCCGTACGTGTCTACGAAGGACAGGTTCGTCTCTAAGCGAGTAACCGCCATGACCGATCAGCCCCAGGTTGTACCCCAGCAGTCCGCCGAGCTCGATGCCGAAGCGGTGGTCGCCTACCTGCGCGCCCACCCCACTTTCTTCGCGGAGCACGACGAGCTGCTGATCGAACAGCGCATCCCGCACCAGCGGGGCGACAGCGTGTCGCTGGTAGAGCGCCAGCTCAAGCTGCTGCGCGACCGCAACATCGAGATGCGCCACCGCCTGTCGCAACTGATGGACGTGGCCCGTGACAACGACCGGCTGTTCGACAAGACCCGCCGGCTGATCCTCGACCTGCTCGATGCCGGCAGCCTGGAAGAAGTGGTGATGGCGGTCGAAGACAGCCTGCGCCAGGAGTTCCAGGTACCCTTCGTCAGCCTGATCCTGTTCGGTGAAAATGTCGCGCCGGTCGGGCGCTGGGTGAGCAACGCCGAAGCGCAGCAGGCCATCGGTGCCCTGCTGGGCGGCGGCAAGACGGTCAGCGGCAACCTGCGCGAGCACGAGCTGGCCTTCCTGTTCGGTGAAGAACAGCGCCGGGAAGTGGGCTCCAGCGCCGTGGCTGCCCTGGAATACCAGGGCCTGCACGGGGTGCTGGCGATCGGCAGCCGCGACCCACAACACTACAAGAGCAGCGTCGGCACCCTGTTCCTCGGCTACATCGCCGAAGTACTTGGCCGGGTTGTGCCCCGCGTTACCCAGACCCTGCGCCCGGTACGTTGATGGAACGCCAGCTGGAGGCTTATTGCGCACACCTGCGCAACGAGCGCCAGGTGTCCGAGCACACCCTGCTGGGCTACCGCCGCGACCTGGACAAGGTCGTCGCCTACTGCAAGGAACACGGCATTGCCGATTGGCAGGCGCTGCAGATCCAGCAGCTACGCCAGCTGATCGCCCGCCAGCACCACCACGGCCAGTCCTCGCGCAGCCTGGCGCGGCTGCTGTCGGCGGTACGTGGCCTGTACCGCTACCTGAACCGCGAAGGCCTGTGCCAGCACGACCCGGCCAGCGGCCTGAGCGCGCCCAAGGGCGAGCGCCGGCTGCCCAAGGTGCTGGACACTGACCGCGCCCTGCAACTGCTCGATGGCGGTGTCGACGATGACTTCATCGCCCGTCGCGACCAGGCCATTCTCGAACTGTTCTATTCGTCGGGCCTGCGCCTGTCCGAACTGACCAACCTCGACCTTGATCACCTCGACCTCGCCGCCGGGCTGGTGCAGGTGCTGGGCAAGGGCGGCAAGGCCCGCGTGCTGCCGGTCGGCCGCAAGGCCCGCGAGGCCTTGCAGGCCTGGTACCGCCTGCGCGGCATCGGCAACCCGCGCGACCGTGCGGTGTTCATCACCCGCCAAGGCAACCGTATCAGCCCCCGGGCCGTACAGCAGCGGGTGAAGGCGGCCGGTGAGCGCGAGCTGGGCCAGCACCTGCACCCGCACATGCTTCGCCATTCCTTCGCCAGCCACGTGCTGGAATCGTCCCAGGACCTGCGCGCCGTGCAGGAAATGCTCGGCCATGCCGACATCGGCACTACGCAGATCTACACCCACCTGGACTTCCAGCACCTGGCCGCGGTGTACGACAGCGCCCACCCTCGGGCCAAACGCAGCAAAGGCACAGACTCATGAGCATCAAGCTGATCACCTTCGACCTCGACGACACCCTGTGGGATACCGCGCCGGTGATTGCCAGCGCGGAAGTCGTGCTGCGCGACTGGCTCGAAGCCAACGCCCCAATCCTTGGCGGCGTGCCGGTGGAGCACCTGTTCGCCATTCGCGAACGCCTGGTACAGGCCGAACCTGGCCTGAAGCACCGCATCAGCGCCCTGCGCCGCCGAGTGCTGTTCCATGCCCTGGAGGAAGTCGGCTACAGCGAAAAGCATGCGCAGGAGCTGGCCAACGAAGGTTTCGAAGTGTTCCTGCATGCCCGCCACCAGGTGGAGATCTTTCCGGAGGTGCAGCCGGTGCTGGAGATCCTGCGCCACCACTACACCCTGGGCGTGGTCACCAACGGCAATGCCGACGTGAGCCGGCTGGGGCTGGCGGACTATTTTCGCTTTGCCCTGTGTGCCGAGGACCTCGGCATCGGCAAGCCGGACCCGGCGCCGTTCCTGGAAGCGCTGCGCCGTGGGGATGTGGAGGCCAGCGCGGCGGTGCACATCGGTGACCACCCGGGCGATGACATCGCCGGCGCTCAGCGTGCCGGGCTGCGGGCGGTGTGGTTCAACCCGCAGGGCAAGGCCTGGGTAGGCGAGCAGGCGCCGGATGCCGAGATCCAGCGCCTTTCGCAGTTGCCCGACATCCTCGCGCGCTGGCGCTGACAGGGGCTGCGCAAGGCTTAGGCCTGCGGTGATCCTGTGGGAGCGGGCATGCCCGCGAAGAGGTCGGCACAGGCAACACAAAACCCAAAGGCACAAAAAAGCCCGCAGCGACGGCGGGCTTTTTTTCGTTCAGCCACTCAGATAGGGCGGCTGCCGTACTTGTTGTCCGGCTTCTTGGGCGGATCCGCGACCACATTGGCCTCGACTTCCTGAACCTTGCCACCGCGAGCGAGGAACTCTTCCATGGCCTTGGCCAGGGCGTCACGCTCTTTCTGCTTGGCTTCCATGCTCGGCATCTCGTCTACCGAGACTGCCGCCTTGGATTTGCCCTTGGCAACGGGTGCCGGGCTGCTGTCGTCATCGCCAGCATCTTCGGCAACGTCATCAGTTGCCGCTTCGAGGCCTTCATCGCCCTCGTCTTCGTCGCCTACTTCGAGGTCATCATTTTCCAGATCGTCGTCGCTCATGTTCTACCTCATGACTTGCGAAAAGCAGGTTAGTTATAGACCAGTGCAGCCGTAGACCGGCAGCCACCAGTGAAAATTCAACTGGCCGTGGGTTAGGCCACTGCCCATGGGTCGGCGCTCCTGATGGGAGGCGGCACCCAGCAGGCCCTGCTCCTGGCAGGACCTGACAAATCCTTTAGCCCCTGCTGGCCACACGCTATTGGCAAGCCTAGCAAAGGCTGGCGAAGCGTGTGGACTACTCGTCAAACACCCTTCGGCGCGCATTCTAGCGCGCCAGCAGAAAAAGCAAAGCACCATGAATGCTCTGCGTTTTGTAAGTTTTCAGCCTAAGTCGCGAACGTGTCGAATAAACCGTTTGCCGTGCGGGAAATGCTAAAAATCTGGCAAAAAAATGCCCGGCAAGCCGGGCAAGTTTTTACCGCGTCGCAGTTACAGGTTGTAGCCGCGCTCGTTGTGCTGAGCCAGGTCGAGGCCGACCGACTCTTCTTCTTCGCTGACCCGCAGGCCCATCACCAGATCCAGCACCTTGAGGATCACGTAGGTAACGATGGCGGTGTAGACCACGGTGAAGATCACGCCCTTGGCCTGGATCCAGACTTGGGCACCGATGTCGGTGACCGCGCCAAAGCCACCCAGCGCTGGCGCTGCGAACACGCCAGTGAGGATCGCACCGAGGATGCCCCCGACACCGTGCACGCCGAAGGCGTCCAGCGAGTCGTCATAGCCCAGCTTGCGCTTGAGGCTGGTGGCGCAGAAGTAGCAGACCACGCCCGAGACCAGGCCGATCACCAGGGCGCCCATCGGGCCTACGGTACCGGCAGCCGGGGTGATGGCGACCAGGCCTGCGACCACACCCGAAGCGATGCCCAGGGCACTCGGTTTACCGTGGCCGATCCACTCGGCGAACATCCAGCCCAGGGCTGCGGCAGCGGTGGCGATCTGGGTCACCAGCATGGCCATGCCGGCAGTGCCGTTGGCGGCCGCGGCAGAGCCAGCATTGAAGCCGAACCAGCCGATCCACAGCATGGCCGCGCCCATCAAGGTGTAGCCCAGGTTGTGCGGGGCCATCGGGGTGGTCGGGTAGCCCTTGCGCTTACCCAGCACCAGGCAGCAGACCAGGCCAGCGATACCGGCATTGATGTGCACCACGGTGCCACCGGCGAAGTCCAGCACGCCCCAGTCCCACATCAGCGCACCGTCACCGCTCCAGACCATGTGCGCGATCGGCGCATAGACCAGGGTGAACCAGATGCCCATGAACACCAGCATCGCGGAGAACTTCATGCGCTCGGCGAAGGCACCGACGATCAGCGCCGGGGTGATGATGGCGAAGGTCATCTGGAAGGTGATGAATACCGCTTCAGGGAACAGCGCGGCAGCCGAGGTCAGGTTCGAGGGCGTGACGCCGCTGAGGAACGCCTTGGAGAAGCCGCCGACGAAGGAATTGAAGTTGAGCACGCCCTTTTCCATACCGGTGGTATCGAAGGCCATGCTGTAGCCGTAGACGACCCAGAGAATGCTCATCAGGCCAGTGATTGCAAAGCACTGCATCATCACCGACAGCACGTTCTTCGAACGCACCATGCCGCCATAGAACAGGGCCAGGCCCGGAATGGTCATGAACAGCACCAGCGCCGTTGCGGTCAGCATCCAGGCGGTGTCGCCGGAGTTCAGCGCTGGGGCAGCTTCCTCGGCCAGGGCAAGCCCGGGCATTACGAGGGACAATAGGGCTCCTAGCCCTGCGATCTTACGCAGAGTCATGTTGTTTTCTCCTGGGGCGTTGGGTTTGGTGAGGCTTTGTTGCTGTTTAGATCGCGTCGGTATCGGTTTCGCCGGTACGGATACGGATCGCCTGCTCCAGATTCACCACGAAAATCTTGCCGTCACCGATCTTGCCGGTGTTGGCTGCCTTGGTGATGGCTTCGATTACCCGATCAAGGTCCTTGTCATCGATGGCGACATCGATCTTCACCTTGGGCAGGAAATCGACCACGTATTCAGCACCGCGATACAGCTCGGTGTGGCCCTTCTGCCGACCGAAGCCTTTGACTTCGGTGACCGTGATGCCCTGCACGCCGATTTCCGACAGCGACTCGCGCACGTCGTCCAGCTTGAACGGCTTGATGATGGCTGTGACTAGCTTCATGAAACTCTCTCCCGATTTGGTGGACTTGCCCCAGGAAAACAAACCCGTCTCAAGTCTAAGCGCAGCAGTTGGCTTTGTAACGCGTCGTCGGCATCCGGCTCCGCATGCGCACTGCCTGGTCACAAAGAACCGCATCAGTGCATGGCTCGTACGGGGCGTTGCAGAAACCTTGCCAGTTCTGCCAACGCGCGGGAAAACAGCGAGTTATGTGAATCAGTCGGGATTGGCCAGTCGCCAGCATCGAAAACATGCACAATTTCGGTGCGGTCCGACCTGGCGCGTTGCTCGAAAAATGTGCAGTTTCAGAGGAGCGCTGCTTTCTGCAGGAGCCAGCGACGAGGCCGAATGCACATGCATGCGTGCTACACTGCCGGCCATTTCCCAGTATCAGTGGACCGCCCCATGCTCGCGCCCAAAGCCCTTCTCGACGCCCTGAGCGACCAGGCCTCGCGCCTGTTCAGCAGTGATACCGCCCAGCCCCGCGCCGAACTGGAAAGCCAGTTCAAGCTGCTGATGCAAGGTGCCTTCAGCAAGCTGGACCTGGTCAGCCGCGAAGAATTCGACAGCCAGATGGTCGTGCTGGCGCGTACCCGTGCACGCCTCGAGGCCCTGGAAAAACAGGTAGCCGAGCTGGAAGCCCGGCTTGACCCGACCCCACAGGATGATTGAATGCAGCCCTCCAGCGCTTACCCGGTATTGTTGTTTTCCTACGGCACCTTGCAGGACAAGGCCGTGCAACTGGCCAACTTCGGCCGCGAACTGAGCGGGCAGGCCGACCGCATGCCGGGCTACCGCCAGGACTGGGTCGAGATCACCGACCCGGCCGTGCTCGCGGCCAGCGGCAAGTCCCATCACCCTATCGTCAGCCCCAGCAGCCAGAGCGACGACAGCGTGGCCGGTATGGTCTTCCAGATCAGCGAAGAGGAGCTGGCGGCAGCGGACCGCTATGAAGTCGCCGACTACAAACGCGTGGCCGTCACCCTCGCTTCGGGCCTGAGCGCCTGGGTCTATGTCCGCGCCTGAGTCCTTCGGGCGCGCAGCCGGCACCCACCCAACGGGGTGAGCATGCAGCGGGCAATCGCTGCCTGAAAAACCAGGACGCACACTTCCTGCGCCGCTCCGTGCCGCGCTCGCTATGCTTGCAAAGCCGCAGGAAGCGGCCCTTTTCAGCGACAACGGAGCGTCCATGTCCCTAGCCCTCGTCCACAGCCGCGCCCAAGTGGGTGTGCAGGCACCGGCAGTCAGCGTCGAAACCCACCTGGCCAACGGCCTTCCCCACCTCACCCTGGTCGGCCTGCCGGAAACCACGGTCAAGGAAAGCAAGGACCGGGTACGCAGCGCCATCGTCAACTCCGGCTTGAACTACCCGCAGCGGCGCATCACCCAGAACCTCGCCCCCGCCGACCTGCCCAAGGATGGTGGGCGCTATGACCTGGCCATTGCCCTGGGTATCCTCGCCGCCGATGGCCAGGTGCCAACGGCCAGCCTTGCCGAGGTCGAATGCCTGGGTGAACTGGCGCTGTCTGGCAAGTTGCGCCCGGTGCAGGGCGTGTTGCCCGCTGCACTGGCGGCACGCGAAGCAGGCCGGGCGCTGGTGGTGCCACGGGAAAACGCCGAGGAAGCCAGCCTGGCAGGCGGGCTGGTGGTGTATGCGGTGGGGCACCTGCTGGAGCTGGTCGCCCACCTGAACGGCCAGGTGCCGTTGCCGCCGTATGCCGCCAACGGCCTGATCCTGCAACAACGCCCGTACCCGGACCTGAGTGAGGTGCAGGGCCAGCTGGCGGCCAAGCGCGCCCTGCTGCTAGCGGCAGCCGGGGCACATAACCTGCTGTTCACCGGCCCCCCCGGCACCGGCAAAACCTTGCTCGCCAGCCGCCTGCCGGGGCTGTTGCCACCGCTGGACGAGCACGAGGCACTGGAAGTGGCGGCAATCCAGTCGGTCAGCGGCCATACGCCACTGAACAGCTGGCCGCAGCGGCCTTTTCGTCATCCGCACCACTCCGCTTCCGGCCCGGCACTGGTCGGCGGCAGCAGCCGGCCACAACCGGGCGAAATTACCCTCGCCCACCACGGCGTGCTGTTTCTGGATGAACTGCCGGAATTCGAGCGGCGTGTGCTGGAAGTGTTGCGCGAACCGCTGGAGTCGGGCGAGATCGTGATTGCCCGGGCCCGCGACAAGGTCCGTTTCCCCGCACGCTTTCAACTGGTGGCGGCAATGAACCCCTGCCCTTGCGGCTATCTGGGCGATCCCACTGGCCGCTGCCGTTGCAGCACCGAGCAGATCGCGCGGTATCGCAACAAGCTGTCCGGGCCGTTGCTGGACCGTATCGACCTGCACCTGACCGTGGCGCGGGAGAGCACCACGCTGAACAATCAGCCCTGCGGCGAGACCAGTGCCGATGTGGCGGCCAAGGTGGCCGAGGCACGTGAACTGCAACAACGTCGGCAAGGGTGTGCGAATGCGTTTCTCGACCTTGAGGGGTTGCGCCGCCATTGTGGGCTGGCGGCGGCGGACCAAGCCTGGCTGGAGGGGGCCTGTGAACGGCTGACCCTGTCGTTGCGCGCGGCGCATCGGTTGCTGAAGGTTGCGCGAACGCTGGCGGATCTGGAAGGTAGCCAGGCAATTGGCCGGGCGCATCTGGCCGAGGCCCTGCAGTACCGGCCGGGGAGCAGTTAGATTGCCGGGGCTGCTTTGCAGCGCCGGATCGATGTTAAAGCTACCGGCCTCTTCGCGGGCTTGCCCGCTCCCACAGGTACTGCGCAGGTCTCAAGAACTGTGCGATCCCTGTGGGAGCGGGCGAGCCCGCGAAGGGGCCGGGACCGCAATACCTCACTGATCGCCAGTCAAAGCCTCTTCAACCAGCTTCAGTAGCACCTCGTCAGAAAATGGCTTGCCCAGGCAGGCCAGCGCCCCGAGCGCCATCGCCGCGTGCACCGCCCCTTCATCCCAATGCGCCGACATGCAGATCACCGGCAAACGCCAGCCCAGCCGGGCCAGTTCGCGCTGCACCGCCAGCCCGCTCATGCAGGGCATCCTCAGATCGAGCAGCACACACCCCGCCTGCCGCGCCGACGCCGAGGCCAGAAACACATCGCCCGCAGCGAAAGACAGGCTCTCGAACCCGGCTGAGCGCAACAGGTTGGCCAGGCTTTTGCGCACCGACGCATCGTCGTCGACGATGCACACCGCTCTGCTCATGCGCCGCCCAGGCCCTCAGGCCGCGTCCCGATGACGTTGTGCATGGCCACCAGCTCCAGCAGCGAGCGGGACTGCATCTTGTTCATGATGTTCTTCTTGTGCACCTTGGTCGTAACCTCGCTGGTGCCGATATGCCTGGCGATCTGCTTGTGCGACAGGCCGCCGACCACCAGCGAGAACACCTGGCGCTCACGCTGGGTCAGGCGCTGGTACTTTTCCTCGACCTGCCGCGCATGGTGCCACTTGCGGCCTTCGACCACTGCGCGCGTGCGCACCGCCGGCAACAGTGTCAGCAGCTGGTCTTCGTCGAACGGCTTGGTCAGGAACTCCACTGCCCCGGCACGCATGGCCTGGACAGTCATCGGGATGGTGCCGAAGCCGGTCATGAACACGATCGGCCAGGGTAGCGCCAGCCGGCGCAGCGCGTCTTGTACCTCCAGGCCGCTGGTATCGGGCAGGTGCATGTCCAGCAACAGGCAGGCACAGGGCGTTTCCAGGCGGGCCTCGAACAACGCCTCGGCACTGGCGAACAACTGATGGGGAATGTCCTGAGAACGCAGCAGACGGCCCAACGCCGTACGCACCGACGGGTCGTCATCCACCACCAGCACCGGCACGTTGAAGTGCTCATCGAACAGCTCGAGAGTGTCGGCCCCGGCGCACAGTGGCGACTGGACCGACAGGGTGCCAGGCACCTCGAAGCTGATCTCGGCAGCCAGGCGGTAGCCCCGCCGCGGCACGGTCTGGATCAGGCCACGGTCGCCGAAGGCCTTGCGCAGCAAGGACACCTGCACCTGCAGGTTGTTGTCCTCGACCACCGTGCCGGCCCACACCTGGCTGAACAGCTCGTCCTTGCCGACCACCCGGCCCTTGGCCTTGATCAGCGTCGCCAGCACCTCGAAGGCTCGCCCGCCCAACAGGATCGGCCGGCCGTCAATATAGACTTCGCGCCGCTCCAGCGACACCTGGGCATTACCTATTCGGATCATGGCTTCCTCGCGCGGGCACGGGCGTTCCCCAGCCCCGGGCAGCCTAGGCCAGCGTACGCCTTCAGACAATTATCCCGAGGGATAGGTTGACCTGAGGACTATACAAAAGCCCGTCACCCAGCAGGGGACGATAACGGACAACAGCGTGCCCGTTTCTGCCAAGCAGGCTGCAGCCCGCATCCGTACTGGGCCCGCTGCGTATACTCGCACGTCAGGATGTCGCTAGCAGGGGTGCCTTATGCTCGATGAACGCCTTGCCCACAGGCCAATCGATTACGACCAGTCCATCGACGAGGGCTGGCTGAATCGGTGTGACATCAGCGCGCTGGGCCAGGAAGGTGAGCTCAGCTACTTCCGGCTTCAAGACCCTGACACCCAACAGGCCTGGATCGCCGTACGCGCCCCGCGCGAGGCCCCCGCCGCCTGCCAGCGCCTGGAGCGTGACTACCGCCTGCAACTGGACCCGCAGTGGGCGGTGATCCCCTCGGCGTTCGTGCGTTCGGCCGAAGGCCCGCTGCTGGTGTACCCTGCCGGCCGCTCCATCGCTGACCTGATCGCTGAAGGCCCGATGGCCCTGGCGCCGTTTCTCGAAGTCGCGGTAAACGCGGCCACTGCCCTGGCCCTGGCCCACGAACGCAATGTGCTGCACGGCGCGCTGCAACCCGAGCATGTGTGCCTGCACACCAACCAGCGCGTGCGGCTGGGCTGCTTTCGCGCCGACCCGGCGCAGCTGATCAGCGAACAAGGCACCCCGCTCGGCAACTGGGCGTACCTGGCGCCGGAACAGGTCTGCCCGCACGGCAGCAGCAGCGACCGACGCACCGACATCTATGCCCTGGGCGCGATCCTCTACCAGCTACTGCTGGGCGAACTGCCGCTGGCCGGGCGCGACACCCAGCACTGGCGACAGCTGCATGCCGGTGTGCAGCCGCGGGCGGCCTGCGAAGTGAACCGCAATGTCCCGCAGCCCCTCAGCCGGATCCTGGCCAAGGCCTTGGCCAAAGAGCCGGACGCCCGCTACCAGAGTGCCCGCGCCTTGGCGGTGGACCTGGCCCACTGCCAGCGGCAGTCGGCTGCCGGCAAGACGATGGAGGCTTTCGAACCAGCTTGTGCCGACCCGGTCACGCCAAGCCGCGCACGCCTGTATGGCCGCTGCGCCGAACAGAAAGCCATCGCCCTGCTGCTCAAGGCCCTGCGCCGCGACAGCCAACCCCATGCCCTGTTGATCAACGGTGCCGCCGGCATGGGCAAGTCGAGCCTGGTCGAGGCAGCTCTCAAGGCCAACGCCAAGGGCTACTGGGCCATCGGCAGGTGCAACAGCGTTGCCCAGGCCATTCCCTACGCGCCCTGGGTCGAAATTCTCGGCGCACTGACCACCCAGTTGCTGGCCAAGAACAGCCAAGACCTCGACACCCTGCGCCGCGAGATCCTGCGTCGCATCAAAGGCCACGGCCGGCTGCTCGCCAAGCTGGCGCCAGACCTGCAACTGGTCCTCGGCCCCCTGCCCGAACTGCCAGCCAAGCCCACGCGTCTGACGCTGCAGAAGGAGCTGCGGGCGGTCGTCGAATTCCTGCAAGTGTTCAGCCGCCCCGGCCAGCCGCTGGTGCTGTTCTTCGATGACCTGCAGTGGGCCGACGACGCCAGCCAGCAACTACTGGCGCTACTGCTGGCTCACGCGCCAGGCAACCTGCTGCTGATCTTCGCACGGCGTAATGATGCACCAGCCGGTAGTACAACTCTTGCTCTACCTGCAACAGTGCGCAGCACCACGCTGAACCTGCGGCCCCTGGACGTGGGCGCGGTGACCGAGCTGATCGGCGAGCGCTACCACGTCGGCCCCGAGGATGCATTTCAGGTGGCCGAACTGGTGCACGGCAAAACGGCGGGCAACCCGTTTTTCATCAATCAGATCCTCCGGGCCATGGTGGAGGATCAGCTGTTCACCTTCGACGCCCAGGCCATGCGCTGGTCATGGTGCCTGCAGGCCGTGGCCCGCCATCGCTACTCCGACAATGTCGCCGACCTGCTGATCGACCGCTTGGCGCGCCTGCCAGCAGCGCAGCGCGACCTGCTGCGGGTGGCTGGCGCCGCGGGCAGCCGTTGCGATGAACGCCTGCTTCACCATGTCCTCGTCAAAGTGCCCGGCGAACCGTTGAAAGCCCTGATTGACGCGGGTTTCCTGCAAACGGGCCAGAACGGCCTGGGCTTTGCCCACGAACGGGTGATGGAGGCCGCATACGCTCTCACGCCCGTGCGCGAGCGTGCCCCGCTGCATGCACATATTGCCCTGGCCATGCGCCGCGCCTGGCAAGATGACTTGCACGAGGTGCTGTTCGAACTCGCCAACCAGCTGCAACGCGCCAGCCCATACGGGTTTGCAGCGGCCGACTGCGAAACGTTCCTGCTGCATTTACGCGAAGCAGCATCACGCGCACGCGACGACGGCGCCTTAGAGCAGGCCGCTGGCTACCTGCATACGGCCGAGCAGTTGCTGCACCACGGCGCCACGTTGGAAAGCCGCGCCACGCATGGCTTTGCCATCGCCTGCATGGCCACCGAGTGCGACATGCAACTGTCGCGAATGACCGCGGCCGAGGCGCGCATCAGCGAATGCCGCCAGCGCGCACGCTCGTCGCTGGACCAGGCGCGGGTGTGCCGGCTGCAGGCTCTGCTGTACACCTTGCGCGGCGACTATCAGGCGGCCATCGACAGCGCCATATCCGGCCTGGACTTGCTGGGTACAAGCCCGGTGCGGGGTGCCGACTGGCAACAGGTCGAGGCCAGTCATGCCCGGGTACAGGCTCTGGTCGAACAGAAAGGCCGGCACTGCCTGGAGTCGCTACCGTGCACCGATTCGGAGGAAGTGACGGTTGCCATCAGCCTTCTGGCCACCCTTTCGTCATCGTTTTTCGTAAAGGATGACATCTGCTTCCTGCACCTGGCCAAGCTCATGGAGCTGTCGCTGCTGCACGGCGTTGCCCCGGGGAGCACCTACGGCATGGCCTGGTACGGGGTGATGATCGCCGAGCATTTCGGCGCCTACCATGACGGCCATGCCTGTTGCCTGGCCGCGCTCAAGCTGATCGAGCGGCACGGTTTCGACGCTGACCTGACCAGCGCGCTACTGGCCCTGGACCAGGTCAGCGCCTGGACCTCGCCCATGGAGTTCGCCCGCCGTACCGCGCTGGATGCGGTCGACTCGGGGCGCCTGAGCGGTGACCTGGCGATGAGCTGCTATGCCTGCAACCACCTGGTTTCCGATTCGCTGTTCATGGGCCGCTACCTGCCGGATGTGTTGGAGGAACTGGCGCAAGGCCTGGCCACCGTGCGTCACTACGGTTACCGCGACATCGAGCAGATCCTGCAGGCCCAGCAAGCGTTCGTCGCAAAATTGAGCAGCATGCCCTGCCCGGCCTTGCCCGCAGCCTCGAAATCGCCCACCACGCGGTTCTTCCAGTACCTGATGGCCGGTATGTGCGACTTCTACCTGGGCAACATCCCGCAGGCCATGCGCAACCTGGCACTGGCCGGCGACAACACCTGGGCGGTACCGGCGCACATCAACCTGGCCGACTATCACCTGTTCCGCGGCCTGGCCCTGGGCAGCCCCGAGGCCGCTGGCAGCCCTGCCGACAAGCTGCGCGAGCTTCAGGCCCTGCGCGAACGCTTCGGCCGCTGGGCCGGCTTCAACCCGGCCACCTTCCGCAACAAGCTGTTGCTGATCGAAGGCGTGATCGCCAAGCTCGAAGGCGACGGCCTGGCCGCCATCCGCTGCTTCGACCAGGCACAGATCGCCGCCAGCGCTGCCGGTTTCATCCACGAGCAGGCGCTGGCCCACGAACAGCTGGCCGAGGTATGTATCCCCAGCGGCCTGATCTCCGGCGCCAACCTGCACCTACGCATCGCCCGCGACTGTTTCCATATCTGGGGCGCGACCGGCAAGGTGCACCAGCTGGAGGCTTTGCACCCGTTCCTGCGCACCCAGCCGATCCAGGAAAGCCATCGCGCCACCCACCAGGCCAGGCTCGATCTGGAAGCCGGTATAAAGGCAGCCCGGGCGCTGTCCGAGGAAGTGCTGCTCGAGGGCCTGATCGAAATCCTGATGGGCCAGCTGACCCAGCATTCCGGCGCCGACCACGGTGCACTGCTGATCGTCAGCGGTGCCGAATTCCAGATGGCTGCCCTCGCCTACATCGACGACGCCGGGCTGCACGTGAGCATGGACGATTGCCAGAAGTTCATGACCCAGGCGCCGCTATCAATCATCAACGCCACCATGCGCACCAAGAAACCGCTGGTGCTCAACGATGCCCAGATCGATTGCCCCGAGGCCTTCCGCCAGCAGCTGCAGGCGCGCAATGCCCGTTCGGTGCTGTGCCTGCCGCTGGTGATCCAGGGCGTGCTGATCGGCCTGGTGTACCTGGAAAACCGCCTGGTGCCGAACCTGTTCGGTAGCCAGCGCCTGGCCATGCTGGAAATCCTCGCCTCGCAGGCGGCGGTGTCGCTGCAGACCGCCAAGTTGTACACACGCCTGGCCGAAGACAACCAGACCCGCGCCCAGATGGAAGCCGAGCTACGCCGCTCACGCGCGGAATTGGCGCGCACTGCGCACCTGCAGGTGATGAACGAGCTGTCGGCATCCATCGCCCACGAGATCAGCCAGCCGCTGCTGGGCATCGCTTCCAACGCCGCTGCCAGCCTGCGCTGGCTGAAGCGCGCCAAGCCCGACCTGGCAGAGGCGATTGCCGGCCTGGAAGACATCCGCAACGACAGCGAACGGGCCGCCAACATAGTGCGTGCGCTGCGCTCGCTGGCCAAGCAGTCGCCAATGCAACTCAAGGTGGTGAAGCTGGACGAACTGATCCGCGAGGTGGTGCGCCTGACCTCGGCCGATGCCGCCAAGGGCACGGTGGACGTGCAGACGCAGTTGCAGGCGGGGGTGAGCGTGATGGCCGACCCGGTGCAGTTGCAGCAGTTGGTGTTCAACCTGATTACCAATGGCCTGGAGGCGCTCGCGGGGTATCGCAGCGACGGGGTGCTGCGCATTGCGTTGGCGGTGGTCGGGGACGGGGTGGAGGTCTGCGTGGACGACAACGGGCCGGGGATAGCCGCGGATGAGCGAGAGCGGGTGTTCAATGCGTTTCATACCACCAAGATGGGCGGCATGGGGATGGGCTTGGCGATTTGCAGCTCGGTGGTGCAGGCCCATGGTGGGGAGTTGCAGGCGCTGGTGTCGGAGCTGGGCGGGTGCCGGATTCGTTTCACGTTGCCTGTGAATGCTTCTTAAGCCTGTACCTGCCTCTTCGCGGGCACGCCAGCTCCCACAGAAACCGTGCAGCTCTCAAGCTGTGCGCTATCCCTGTGGGAGCGGGCGTGCCCGCGAAGGGGCCGGTACAGGTTTACATCAACGGGCGCTCAAGGCCGCATAGCTGTTCATCAGGTTGCGGTAGTTGGGAATGCGCTGCGACAGCAGGTTACCCAGCCCTTCGATGTCGTTGCGCCAGTCCCGGTGCAGCTCACAGGCCACCGAGAACCAGTTCATCATCTGTGCACCCGCCTGGGTCATGCGCACCCAGGCCGCCTGCTGCACGGTTTCGTTGAAGGTGCCAGAAGCATCGGTCACCACGAACACTTCAAAACCTTCTGCCAACGCCGACAGCGTCGGGAACGCCACGCACACATCGGTCACCACGCCGGCGATGATCAGCTGCTTGCGGCCAGTGGCCTTGATCGCCTTGACGAAGTCTTCGTTGTCCCAGGCGTTGATCTGGCCTGGGCGGGCAATGTACGGCGCATCCGGGAACATCTCCTTCAGCTCGGGTACCAGCGGGCCGTTCGGGCCTTGCTCGAAGCTGGTGGTGAGGATGGTCGGCAAGCCGAAGAACCTGGCCAGGTCGCCCAGGGCCAGCACGTTGTTCTTGAACTCGTTGGGCGAGAAGTCCTGCACCAGCGAAATCAGGCCGGTCTGGTGATCGACCAGCAGCACCACGGCGTCGTCTTTGTTCAGGCGCTTGTAATCGGGTTGGCTCATCGGGGTGACTCCTTGGGTTGGGAAACGGGCCGGCACTGTCCACAAGGGGCTATACCGGCGGATAGGTTCGGCTTAAGAATGGGCGTGCGCCTGGCGCCAGGCCTTGGGCGGCTGGCCGACCAGGCGGCTGAAGGCACGGGTGAAATGGGCCTGGTCGCAGAAGCCGCATTCCAGGCTCACATGGGTGATCGGCGCCTCGGTGGCGAGCAGGCGCTTGGCCTTTTCCATGCGTGCCAGCAGGCGCCAGGCTTGTGGCGAGAGGCCGGTGTTGACCTTGAATGCGCGGGAGAAGTGGCTGCGTGTGAGGTTGCACACGCCGGCGATCTCGATGATCGACAACGGGCTGTGCAACATCAGTTCCTTGGCCCGGCGCAACCGCGCAGGCGTAAGCGCGCCGGGAGTTTGCAGCGGCGCTTGGGGCGTCCCGAGGTGCATGGCGACTCTCCTGTTCAATGCAGAAAGTCTCGCCCTCGGCACATGACAAAGTCCTGAGGCAAACCTGAATTGTTATTAATTGTGTGCGGCTGGATACCTTAAGATGCATGACATATTCAGCTACAGAGCCAAGAGGTATGCAGCAAAACGCCCACCGCACCGTGGCCATGGTGCTGTTCAATGATGTGTTGTTGCTGGATGTCACGGGGCCCATGGATGCGTTCGCCATCGCCAACCGGTTCCTGCCTGCCGAGCGGCAATACCGCTTGCTGACCCTGGCCGAGGGGCAAACGGCGGTGCGTGGCTCATGCGGGCTGAAGGTGATCGCCGACCTGCGTCTGGAAGACTTGCCGGAAGCCGTCGACCTGTTGCTGGTGCCAGGCGGCCCAGGGGCCTATGACATCGCCCTGCCAGGCATCGAACGCTGGCTGCCCCAGGCCGTGCGCCGGGCCAAACGCTTCGGCGCCATCTGCACCGGGGTCTTCCTGCTGGGCCGGGCCGGGCTGCTGAATGGCTATCGCTGCACCACCCACTGGAACTACGTGGAGCGCCTGGCAAAGGCGTTCCCCGAGGCCAAGGTCGAGACCGAGCAGATCTACGTGATTGATCGCTGCCTGATTACCTCGGGCGGCATCACCGCTGGCATCGACCTGGCGTTGGCGGTGGTGGCCGAGGACCATGGCAAGGCGCTGGCCCTGGAAGTGGCCAAGGTGCTGCTGGTCGCCCGCCATCGCCAGGGCGGGCAGACACCCTACGGGCCACTGCTGGCGGCAGTACCGCGAGACGATTCGCCGATTGCCCGGGTGCAGGCGTACATCGTCGACCATATCGAGCAAGCCTTCACCGTGCAGAAAATGGCAAACCTGGTGGCCATGAGCGGGCGCAACTTTGCCCGGACCTTTCTGCGCGAGGTTGGGATCACGCCGCTGCAGTACCTGCAGAATGCGCGCATCGACCGGGCGCGCAAACTGCTGGAAGGCACCGACCTGCCCTTGAAGGTAGTGGCGGCGCAGTGCGGGTTTGGCAGTGACCGGCATTTGCGCAAGGTGTTTTGCGAGCGGATTGGCATGACGCCAGCGCAGTATCGGGCGCAGTTTGGTGGCGGTGAATAGTCGGATCTGCGCTGCCTTCTTCGCGGGCACGCCCGCTCCCACAGAGATTACACCGGCCTCAGGGGCAGTGTTGTACCTGTGGGAGCGGGCGTGCCCGCGAAGAGATCACCACAGGTTGTCACCCGTATCGGGACAATGTTTCTCCCCGAGAGCAGATTGTTCGACGCCATCTCAACCCCCAGAATCGTCCGCCAAACTGATCTAACGCTGCCCCGGCAGCTCATGGAGTACGAGCCAATGCCACACGAAGGCAGCCTTCTGCAAACCGCGGTGATCTTCCTGCTCGCCGCTGTCCTCGCCGTCCCGCTGGCCAAGCGCCTGCAACTGGGGGCGGTGCTCGGTTACCTGCTCGCCGGTGTGATCATCGGCCCGCAGGCGCTGGGCCTGATCCGCGACACCGAAAGCGTGGCGCACATTTCCGAGCTGGGCGTGGTTCTGCTGCTGTTCATCATTGGCCTGGAACTGTCGCCCAAGCGCCTGTGGCTGATGCGCAAGGCCGTGTTCGGCGTCGGTACCGCCCAGGTGCTGCTGACCGGTGCGCTTATCGGCGCCATTGCCCTGTTCGGCTTCAGCCAGACGCTACCGGCGGCCATCGTGCTCGGCCTGGGCCTGGCGCTGTCGTCCACCGCCCTTGGCCTGCAGAGCCTGGCCGAGAGCAAGCAGCTCAACGCCCCGCACGGCCGTTTGGCGTTCGCCATTCTGCTGTTCCAGGACATCGCCGCCATCCCGCTGATTGCCTTGGTGCCGCTGCTGGCAGCCAGCGGCCCGGACACCAGCCATGGCGACAGCTTGCAACACGGCCTGAAAGTGTTCGCCAGCATCGCCGTGGTGATCATCGGCGGCCGCTACCTGCTACGCCCGGTGTTCCGCACCGTCGCCCGTACCGGTCTGCCAGAGGTATCCACCGCCACCGCGCTGCTGGTGGTGATCGGTACTGCCTGGCTGATGGAAGAAGCCGGCATTTCCATGGCCCTGGGCGCCTTCCTTGCAGGCCTGCTGCTGGCCGACTCGGAGTACCGCCATGAGCTGGAATCGCAGATCGAGCCGTTCAAGGGCCTGTTGCTGGGGCTGTTCTTCATCAGTGTAGGCATGGGTGCCAACCTGCACCTGCTGCTGGAAATGCCGTTGGTTGTGCTGGGCCTGACCCTGCTGCTGGTGACCGTGAAGCTGGTGCTGCTGGTCGGCGTCGGCCGCCTGGCCGGTGGCCTGAACAGCGCCAGCGCCCTGCGCCTGGGCATGGTGCTGGCTGCCGGTGGCGAATTTGCCTTCGTGGTGTTCAAGCTGGGCAAGGACCAGGGCCTGTTCGATACCCAGACCTACGACTTGCTGCTGATGACCATCACGTTGTCGATGGCTATTACGCCGCTGCTGATGATTGGCTGCGCCCACGCCCTAAAGCGCCCGCAACCGGCGCGTGAGGTGCCGGAGCATTACAAGCAGATCCAGGCTGACACGCCACGGGTGGTGATCGTCGGCATGGGCCGCATGGGCCAGATCGTCGCGCGTATCCTGCGGGCACAGAAGATTCCGTTCATTGCCCTGGAAACCTCGGTAGACACCATCGAGATGACCCGTATGTTCGAACAGGTGCCGGTGTTCTACGGCGACCCGCTGCGCCCCGAGGTGCTGCATGCCGCCAAGGTGGGCGAGGCGGAGTATTTCATCATCACCATCGATGACCCGGAAGCTGCCATTCACACGGCGGAACGGGTGAAGCGCCTGTACCCGCACCTGAAAGTGCTGGCCCGCGCGCGTAACCGCCAGCATGTGCACAAGTTGGCGGATGTCGGCGCCGAGCCGATTCGCGAGACGTTCTACTCCAGCCTGGAGATGACCCGCCGGGCATTGGTGGGGCTGGGGTTGAGCGAAGAGCAGGCGGCGGACCGGATTGCGCGGTTTACCCAGCATGACGAAGAGGTGCTGGTGGCCCAGGGGCAGGTGCGGGATGACCGGGCCAAGGTTATGCAGACAGCCAAGGAGGCCCGGGCGGAGTTGGAGCGGTTGTTTGATTCGGATGCGGATTGAGCTATCGCCTGTGCCGGCCTCTTCGCGGGCTTGCCCGCTCCCACAGGAATATGCGCAAACCTGCCAGGCAGCGCAGTCCCTGTGGGAGCGGGCGAGCCCGCGAAGGGCCGCGTAGCGGACCCAATGCACAAAAATATCAGCAGCATCCTACTTCGTTGCGAGCCATTTCCTACTCAGCCATACCATCTGACGAATTATCCTACGCACCGTGTCGAAGCCCGTCTGATTGTCCGGGGAAAGCCTGCTCTCTAGGCTTGCCGGGTCGCTGTCGGTTCAGCGATCGGGTGTGGAAACCCGGCAGGTAAATCGGAATAGCTGTTGTCATGGCAGCTGCGCGCGGGAGGCCGAATGGCCTGCCGGGGTTCCGATAGCCTGGCTTTCCACCCCGCGTGCAGCCGCCACCCTTCGCGTGGAAACGGATGGTGCCGGCCAACCTCTATCGGAGTTTGGCTATGAAAAAAATTGTTCCCAATCCACCTCTCCCCAACACCAAAGAACGCGCCTTCAGCCGCTGCGATGCCGGCCATCCACCTTTGTTCACAGTAAACCCAGACGTCTCTGCCCACGACGCCCTGGTGCATGTCGCCCAGTACCTGCGCGGCGCCTACGATTGTGGCTACAAAGCCCTGGAACACCTGGATGAAACCGGCAAGAGCCTGTTCTGGAGCAACCTGAATGCGCTCGAAATGGCAGAAGGGCTGGTTGAGGCATTGCTGGATGGGATTGAGTCGCAGCCCATGAATTGATGTTGTCCTTGCTGGCCTCTTCGCGGGTGAACCCGCTCCCACAAGGATCACCACAGGCGCTGAAACTGTGCAGTACCTGTGGGAGCGGGTTTACCCGCGAAAGGGCCAGCGCAGCAAACAAAAAAGGCCAGCTCCCTACAGAGGGAGCCGGCCTTTTTTGCATTCAACTAACGGGCTGTTACTTACCCGCAGTCAACGCGCTGTAGCTGGTAATCAGGTTGCGATAATCCGGAATGTGGTTGGAGCACAGCGCCGCCAGCCCTTCGATGTCGTTGCGCCAGTCGCGGTGCAGCTCACAAGCCACGCCGAACCAGGTCATCATCTGTGCGCCAGCGCGGCTCATGCGGTCATGGGCAGCATCGCGGGTCATTTCGTTGAAGGTGCCGGAAGCATCGGTCACCACGAACACTTCGAACTCTTCTTCCAGGGCCGACAGCGCTGGGAAGGCTACGCACACTTCGGTCACCACGCCGGCGATGATCAGCTGCTTCTTGCCAGTGGCCTTCACCGCCTTGACGAAGTCCTCGTTGTCCCAGGCGTTGATCTGGCCTGGGCGGGCGATGTACGGGGCGTCCGGGAACAGGGCTTTCAGTTCCGGTACCAGCGGGCCGTTCGGGCCTTGTTCGAAGCTGGTGGTGAGGATGGTCGGCAGGTTGAAGAACTTGGCCAGGTCGGCCAGGGCCAGCACGTTGTTCTTGAACTTGTCCGGCTCGATGTCGCGGACCAGGGACAGCAGGCCAGCCTGGTGGTCGACCAGCAGGACAGCGGCGTCGTCTTTGTTCAGGCGGTTGTAGGTGAATTTGCTCATGGTCTGTGCTCCTGAAGGTTATGAATTTTTCAGCAATCTGGGGTGTTTCGCGTTGATGGGCACAGATTAAAATCATCACCTTTGTGGCGGTAGATAGCAGAATTTGGCTTTAGCGTTCCGTTTTATGAACGATGGATTTGTAGGGGCTGTGCCGGCCTCTTCGCGGGTGAACCCGCTCCCACAGGGATGGCGCCGGGCTTGAGCCCTGTGCAGTACCTGTGGGAGCGGCTTTAGCCGCGAAAGGGCCAGCACAGGCAACCAAGTACCTGGAGACCGATCATTGGAAGACCTCAACTCCCTCTACTACTTCACCCAGGTAGTCGAGCACGGCGGCTTCGCCCCGGCTGGCCGGGCGCTGAACATGCCCAAGTCGAAGCTCAGCCGGCGCATCGCCGATCTCGAAGACCGCCTGGGCGTGCGTCTGCTGCACCGCACCAGCCGCCATTGTTCGCTCACCGAGATCGGACAGGCCTACTACAACCGCTGCCTGGCCATGCGCGTGGAGGCCGAGGGCGCGGCGGAGATCATCGAGCGCAACCGCAGCGAACCGCGCGGTCTGGTGCGTATCAGTTGCCCGACCACCCTGCTCAATTCCTGGGTCGGGCCGATGCTGACCCGCTACATGCTCAAGTACCCGCAGGTGGAGCTGTTCATCGAGAGCACCAACCGCCGTGTCGACCTGCTGCACGAGGGTTTCGACGTCGCTCTGCGGGTACGCTTTCCGCCGCTGGAGAACACCGACATGGTGATGAAGGTACTCAGCAACAGTACCCAGTGCCTGGTCGGTCAGCCGCAGTACCTGGAGCAACTGCCCAAGGGGTTTGACCCACAGTTGCTGGGCACGCTGCCCAGCGTGCATTGGGGCAGCGCGCAGCGGGAGTATCAGTGGGAGCTGTTCCAGGGCGAGGACAGCAGCCGCAGCATCGTCATCCCGCACACGCCACGCATGGTTACTGACGACCTGTTCGCCTTGCGCCACTTCGTGGTGGCCGGGGTGGGTATTGCGCACCTGCCTCGGGTGGCGGTGCGTGAAGACCTGGCGGCGGGGCGGCTGGTGGAGTTGCTGCCGGACTGGCACCCGCGTTGCGGCATCGTGCATGCGATCTTCCCGTCGCGGCGGGGGCTGCTGCCGTCGGTGCGGGCGTTGATCGATCATCTGGCCGAGGAGTTTGCGATCAGCGACATGGCTTGAGTTCTGGGTTGGCTGTACAGGCCTCTTCGCGGGCTCGCCCGCTCCCACAGGTATTGCACAGGGTTCAGAGCCTGTGGTGAACCTGTGGGGCGGGCAAGCCCGCGAAGAGGCCGGCACAGGCAAGACCAGCCAGAGCACACACATACAAGCCCCCTTGCCTATCCTTCATCCACAATCCCGGATCATCCCCCCTGGAGCCCCCATGATCCGCGCCACTCACGGACCAGGCCGCGCCCTGCTCGCCACCCTCGCCCTGTACCCGGCGCTCAGCCAGGCCGAAGAGCCCGGCTGGTCGCTGCTCAGCCGCAACTACTTCCTGCACAGCGACTTCCGCTCGCCCTCCGGCAGTGGCCAGAACTACCGCCAGGAATGGGCCCAGGGCTTCATCGGCGAAATCCGCTCCGGTTTCACCGAGGGCACACTCGGCGTCGGCATCGATGCCCATGGTTTTCTCGGCTTCAAACTGGACGGCGGCCGCGGCCATGCCGGCACTGGCCTGCTGCCGCGCGACAGTGATGGCCGTGCCGAGTCCGACTACTCCAGCGCCGGTGCAGCACTCAAGCTGAGGATGGGCAATACCCAGCTGCGCTACGGCGAAATGACCGTGGAAACCCCGGTGTTCGACACCAGCGACAAACGCCTGCACCCGGAGTACGCCACCGGCTGGTTCCTGGATAACACCGATCTGCCCGACTGGCGCCTGCAGGCCGGGCGCTTCACCGCCTTCAACAATCAGGACAACAGTTCCAGCCATGATGACTTCAGCGGCTACGGCGCTAGCACCGACAACCGTGCCATCAGCCTGGCCGGTGCCGCGTTCGCTCCCGACGGGCCATTCGGCGGTGCACTGTACGCTGGCCAGCTGGAGGACACCTGGCGCCAGGCCTACCTCAACCTGAACCTGGCCGAAGGCAACTGGCGCCTGGACGGCAACCTGTACAAGACCCGCGACACCGGCAATGCCAGTGCCGGGGCAATCGACACCCTCGCCTACAGCCTGCTGGCCAGGTACAGCTTCGGCGCCCAGGCGCTGAGCCTGGCCTACCAGAAGGTCGAGGGCGACACGCCGTTCGACTTCGTTGGCGGCGACTCCATCTACCTGGCCAACTCGATCAAGTACGCCGACTTCAATGGCCCCGGCGAGCGCTCGTGGCAACTGCGCTACGACCTCGACTTCGCCAGTTTCGGCGTCCCCGGCCTGAGCCTGATGGGGCGCTATGTCAGCGGCCGTGGCATCGACGGCAGCCATGCCCCGGCGGGCGGCGCCTACGTGGGCCAGTACGGCGAAGGCGGCAAGCACTGGGAGCGCGACATCGACCTGAAGTACGTGGTGCAGTCGGGCGCCGCCAAGGACCTGAGCCTGTCGTTTTCCCACGTCAGCCACCGCGCCAACCAGGCCCAGGCCGGCGATGACATCGACCGGATCTACCTGATCATCGAATACCCACTCAAAGGCAGCTTCTGACATGAGCACATCCCCTTCAGGCGCCTGGAGCCCATTGCGTAACACCACCTTCCGCATGCTGTGGATTGCCACCATCGCTTCCAACATCGGCACCTGGATGCATGAGGTAGGCGCCGGCTGGCTGATGACCACACTGTCGGCCAGCCCGTTGCATGTGGCGCTGATCCAGGTAGCCGGCTCGCTACCGATGTTCTTCCTCGCCCTGCCGGCCGGCGCGGCGGCGGATATCGTCGACAAGCGCCGTTACCTGTTGCTGGTGCAACTGTGGATGTCCGCGGTTGCCGTGGTGCTGGCGGCCCTGACCCTGCTCGGGCTGATGAGCGTCACCCTGCTGTTGGTGCTTACCCTGGCGCTGGGCATCGGCACGGCACTGATGATGCCGGCCTGGAGTGCGCTGACACCGGAGCTGGTAGGCAAGGACGACCTGGCCAACGCGGTGGCGCTGTCCAGTGTCGGTATCAATGTGTCGCGCGCCATCGGCCCGGCTTTGGCGGGCGTGGTGGTGAGCATGGTCGGCCCCTGGCTGACCTTCGCCCTGAATGCCATCTCGTTCGCCGGGGTGATTCTGGTGTTGTTCCTGTGGAAACGCGAGGTCAAGGAACCGCTGCTGCCGGCCGAGCGCTTCGTCGGCGCCATGCGCACCGGGCTGCGTTTCGCGCGCAGCGCCAAGCCCTTGCAAGCCGTGATACTACGCGCCTTGGCGTTCTTTTTCTGCGCCAGCGCCGGCACCTCGCTGCTGCCGCTGATCGTGCGTGGCGAGATGCATGGCACTGCCGCCGATTTCGGCTTGCTGCTGGCGGCCATCGGCATCGGTGCGGTGGCCGGCGCCACCTTGCTGCCACGCCTGCGCGAACGCATCAGCCGCGACCGCCTGGTACTGCTCGCCAGCCTGCTGTATGCCCTGTTCCTGCTGGCCCTGGCGCTGGTGCGCAATTTCTATGTGCTGCTGCCGGCGATGCTGCTCAGCGGCGCTGCCTGGATAGCTGTGTTGTCCAACCTGCAGGTGGCGGCGCAGACCTCGGTGCCGGCCTGGGTACGGGCGCGGGCGTTGTCGGTGTACATCCTGATCTTCTTTGGTGCCATGGCCAGTGGCGGGTTGCTGTGGGGCACGCTGGCCAGCCATGCAACGATCACCTTGAGCCTGCTGCTGGCCGCAGGTGGTTTGGCGCTGGGCACGCTGCTGACCTGCAAGGTGACGTTGCCGGAAACCGCAGCCGAGGAGCTGACTCCCTCACTGCATTGGCCAGTGCCGCTGCTGAGCGACGACATGGACAAGGAAAGCGGGCCGGTGATGGTCACCGTGGAGTACCACGTTGACCCGGCCAAGGCCGAGGCATTCCAGCAGGCAGCTCGGGAGCTGGAGGCGATGCGCAAGCGCAATGGCGCGTTGTCGTGGGGGTTGATGCGCGACAGTGCGGACCCGGCGTTGTGGCTGGAATTCTTCTTCGAGGAGTCGTGGCTGGAGCATTTGCGGCACCACCACCGGGTAACCCGGGGTGAGCTGAAGATCGAGGCCCGGGTGCGGATGCTGCAGACCGATGGGGTTGAGGTGAAGATTCGGCATCTGTTGGCGGGTGGGGAGCACAAGGCCCACCAATGATGTTGGCTTTTCCGGCCTCTTCGCGGGCTCGCCCGCTCCCACAGGGATCGCACAGAGCCTGAGGACTGGGGTGAACCTGTGGGAGCGGGCGAGCCCGCGAAGAGGCCAGCACTGAAGGAACAAAAAAGGGGGCCAATAACTGGCCCCCCTTTTCACATCAGCTCAGCTTAGAAAGCAAAGCACGAACAACCCAACGCCCCCCAGAAGCCCTGGTAGTCATTCACCGGCACGCTCGAATGCCGCGCCTTTTCATGGCTATGCGCATGCACCCCGCATGGCCCGCTGCACTGGTGCACGGCGGCTGCCAGCGATGGCGTGCCCACCCGCCAGTGGCCTGGCACCTTGGTCACCGGCGACCACTCCGGCAAGACTGGCACCTGAGGCGGGCCGAGCTTGTCGAATTCCGCCGCGCCATACACCACCTTGCCATCGACCACGGTCAACACCGACTCGATGCCCTTGATCGCCTCTTCATCAACACTGAAGAAGTCCAGCGACAGCGCCGCCAGATCGGCCAGCTGGCCCACCTTGATCTGGCCTTTCTTGCCCTGCTCGCTGGAGAACCAGGCGCTGCCCTGGGTGAACAGCTGCAGCGCGGTGTCACGGCTGAGGCCTTCCGGGTACAGCTCCATACCACCGACGGTCTTGCCGCTGACCAGCCAGTACAGCGAGGTCCACGGGTTGTAGCTGGATACGCGGGTGGCGTCGGTACCGGCGCCCACCGGCACGCCCATGTCGAGCATGCGCTTGATCGGCGGGGTCTGTTCGGCGGCTTTGGCGCCGTAGCGGTCGACGAAGTACTCACCCTGGAAGGCCATGCGGTCCTGGATGGCGATGCCGCCGCCCAGCGCACGCACGCGCTCGATGTTCTGCGGGGTGATGGTTTCGGCGTGGTCGAAGAACCACGGCAGGCCATTGAACGGGATGTCGCGGTTGACCTTTTCGAACACGTCGAGCATGCGCGTGATCGATTCGTTGTAGGTGGCGTGCAGGCGGAACGGCCAGCGCTGCTCGACCAGATGACGCACCACCGGCTCAAGCTCTTGTTCCATGGTCTGCGGCAGGTCAGGGCGCGGTTCGAGGAAGTCTTCGAAGTCGGCGGCGGAGAACACCAGCATTTCGCCGGCACCATTGTGGCGCAGGAAGTCGGTGCCGCTGTGCAGCTTGACGCTGGAGGTCCACTTGCGGAAGTCGTCCAGCTCTTCCTTGGGTTTCTGGGTGAACAGGTTGTAGGCAATGCGCACGGTCAGCTGGTTGTTGTCGGCCAGCTCCTGGATCACCTGATAGTCGTCCGGGAAGTTCTGGTAGCCACCACCGGCATCGATGGCGCTGGTCAGGCCCAGGCGGTTGAGCTCGCGCATGAACTGGCGGGTGGAGTTGACCTGGTATTCCAGCGGCAGCTTCGGCCCCTTGGCCAAGGTGGCGTAGAGGATCATCGCGTTGGGGCGGGCGATAAGCATGCCGGTCGGGTTGCCGAACTTGTCGCGCTGGATCTCGCCACCCGGTGGGTTGGGCGTGTCCTTGGTGTAACCGACGGCCTTGAGTGCGGCGCGGTTGAGCAGCGCGCGGTCATACAGGTGCAGCAGAAACACCGGGGTATCCGGCGCGGCCTGGTTGATTTCTTCCAGGGTGGGCATGCGCTTTTCGGCGAACTGGAACTCGTTCCAGCCACCGACCACGCGCACCCACTGCGGGGTGGGCGTACGTGCAGCCTGGTCCTTGAGCATGCGCAGGGCATCGGCCACCGACGGCACGCCTTCCCAGCGCAATTCCAGGTTGTAGTTCAGGCCACCACGGATCAGGTGCAGGTGCGAGTCGTTCAGGCCCGGGATGACCGTGCGTTGCTTGAGGTCGATGATCTGCGTGGTGGCGCCCTTGTGGGCCATGGCCTCGGCGTCGTTGCCCACGGCGATGAAGCGGCCATCCTTGATGGCAACGGCGGTCGCGGTGGGCTTTTCACGATCAACGGTGTGCAGTTTGCCGTTGAACAGAATGAGATCGGCGGTCATGGAACCTCCTTGGGTGGATGCGTGAGCGGAACCGGCGGAACCGGTAAAGGGCAATGCGGACCAGAACGCGCCGGCGGCACCGAGCACGGTACTGGTGGCGAGGAACTGGCGACGGGTCTTGTCGTTGCGGTCCTGGGACATGGGGTTCTCCGTCTGGGTGCGGCAGCGGCAGGCGCAACTGCGGAGCATGCCGTTTGGTGTAGGGGCAAGGCTTGGATGGATGTGCGGTGGGTTGTAGAAGGTTAGCCCTGATCAGGTTTTGTGCTGCCTGGGCTGGCCTCTTCGCGGCGGTTCGACGCCTCGACATGCCCGCTCCCACAGGACACCACCGGCCTTGAAGACTGTGGTAACCCCTGTGGGAGCGGGCGAGCCCGCGAATGCACCAGCACAGTTACTTCTGGAGGAACGCCAGCAAGTCCTCGTTCAGCTGCTGTGCATGAGTCACCGCAAACCCGTGCGGCGCCCCTGCATACACCTTCAGCTCAGCCCCGCGAATCAGTTCCGCCGCCAGCTTGCCGGTGGTCTCGAACGGCACGATCTGGTCATCGTCGCCGTGGATCACCAGGGTCGGCACATCGACCTTGGCCATGTCCGGACGGAAGTCGGTTTCGGAGAACGCGGTCACGCAATCCAGGGTGCCCTTGATCGATGCCATCAGCGCAATGTTCAGGGTCTGGGTCTGCACGCCCTGGGACACCTGCTGCCCATGGTTGATGCCATAGAACGGCGCAGCAAAATCGGCGATGAACTGCGCCCGGTCGGCACGCAGGCCGGCGCGGATGCCCTCGAATACCGACAGGTCGACGCCTTCAGGGTTGTCGTCACGCTTGCCGAACACCGGCGTTACCGCGCCCAGCAGTACCAGCCCGGCCACCCGCTCGCTGCCGTGGCGGGCGATGTAGCGGCTGACGTCACCGCCACCCATCGAGAAGCCCACCAAGGTCACGTCGCGCAGGTCGAGGTGCTCGATCAGCTGGGCGATGTCGTCGGCAAAGGTGTCGTAGTCGTAACCGCTCCACGGCTGGCTCGAACGGCCGAAACCACGGCGGTCGAAGGCGATGGCGCGGTAGCCGCGGCTGGCCAGGAATTCCATCTGCGAATCCCACATGTCGGCATCCAGTGGCCAGCCGTGGCTGAACAGCACCGGCTTGCCGCTGCCCCAGTCCTTGAAGTAGATCGAAGTGCCATCGCGGGTAACGAAGGTGCTCATGTCGGTATCTCCTTGAAAATGTCGAGGTAAAGGCCTGGCTCAGCCACGCAGCCAGTTGGCGCAGCGGCGGGTTACCCAAGGCATGATGTAGAACACCACGGGCAGGATGACGAACACATTGACGATCAGGTTGCCGGCAATCACACCGCCCAGCTGCGGAAAGCGTGCGAACAGCGGCGCCAGCAGTTGCGGAATGACCATGGTCATCGGGCAGATCACCAGGTAGGTCAGCAGCGCCTGCTTCCAGCGCGGCGGTTGCGCTGCCGTGGTGCCCGGGGTGCTATCAAGAACCTGGTGTTGCAGGCATACGGTTACCACTTCGCGGTTGTCTTGGAGTGCGGTGTTCATCAGCGTTCCTTGGGATGAGCTTGCCCGCATCCACTGTGCAACGGCGGACGGGCGCTGGATTGGACAGGTGTGCTGCCTTGCCGGGCACCGACTGGCGGTGCCCGGGGCGATCGGTTTACTTGCTGGCGTTGAAGGCGTTGTAGCTGGTGATCAGGTTGCGGTAGTCCGGGATGTGGTTGGAGCACAGCGCAGCCAGGCCTTCGATGTCGTTGCGCCAGTCGCGGTGCAGCTCGCAGGCCACGCCGAACCAGGTCATCAGTTGTGCGCCGGCCTGGCTCATGCGGTCATGGGCGGCGTCGCGGGTCATGGCGTTGAAGGTGCCGGAGGCATCGGTGACCACGAACACTTCGAACTCTTCTTCCAGGGCCGACAGCGCCGGGAAGGCTACGCACACTTCGGTCACCACGCCGGCAATGATCAGTTGCTTCTTGCCAGTGGCCTTCACCGCCTTGACGAAGTCCTCGTTGTCCCAGGCGTTGATCTGGCCTGGACGGGCGATGTACGGGGCGTCCGGGAACAGGGCTTTCAGCTCTGGCACCAGCGGGCCGTTCGGGCCTTGTTCGAAGCTGGTGGTGAGGATGGTCGGCAGGTTGAAGAACTTGGCCAGGTCGGCCAGGGCCAATACGTTGTTCTTGAAAGCGTCCGGCTCGATGTCACGGACCAGCGACAGCAGGCCAGCCTGGTGGTCGACCAGCAGTACGGCGGCGTCGTCTTTGTTCAGGCGGTTGTATTTGAAGTTGGTCATGGGGTAGCTCCTAAGGGTTTTGATTTTCAGTAAGTTGGGTGTTTCGCGTTGATGGGAGAAGATTAAAACCAACACATTTTCAGCGGTAGATAGCGGTTTTTGGCCCTAGCGTTCTGTTTAAGGAACGATAAATTGATGTTGGTCTCGCCGGCCTCTTCGCGGGCTTGCCCGCTCCCACAGTAGTTGTGCATAACTTGATGGATGTGCGATCCCTGTGGGAGCGGGCAAGCCCGCGAAGAGGCCGGCACAGGCTGTCATTGCCTGCCCGGCCAACCTGCTCTATTACTACCCACAGCCCTCCCTCACCCGAGACCACCATGCTGGCGTTCATCCAGTCATACCCGCTGTTGCTCGGCATCGCCCTGATCCTGCTCGACCTCGTGCTCTGGCAGCTCATTCCTCTGCAGCACCGGGCCTGGCGCATCGCCGCGCGGCTGGTGTTGTTCCTGCTGTTCAGCGCGGTGCTGATGGCAGCTGGCATGAGCCCGCTGCAACCGCCACCCTGGCCCGATGACGTCTCGCGCAACCTGCTCGCCACGGTACTGGCGATCGGCTGGTGGCTGTTCGGCGCACGCACGGTTACGGTGGTGTTCGGCCTGTTGCTGGTGGCCCGCGGCAGCCATGGCGGGCGTTTGCTGCAGGATGTGCTGGGGGCGCTGATCTTTCTGGCTGCCGTGGTCGCTGCCGCAGGCTATGTATTGCAGCTGCCGGTGAAGGGCCTGTTGGCCACGTCGGGGGTGATGGCCATCGTCATCGGCCTGGCGCTGCAAAGCACACTGGCCGACGTGTTCAGTGGCATCATCCTCAACACCACGCGGCCGTATCAGATTGGCGACTCGATCTCCATCGACAGCACCGAAGGCAAAGTGCTGGAAATCGACTGGCGTGCCACCCGCCTGCTCACCAGCAACGGCAGCCTGGCAGTGATCCCCAACTCGGTGGCGGCCAAGGCGCGGCTGCTCAACCACAGCCGCCCGGCCGATGTGCACGGGGTATCGATTACCGTGGTGGTGCCGGCCAAGGTGCGGCCCAAGCGGGTGTTCGATGCGCTGGAAAAGGCCTTGCAAGGCGTCAGTGCCATTCTTGCAAGCCCAAAACCAAAGGTGACGGTGAAAGCCTCGACGCTGGAATCAGTGGAGTACGAAGCCAGTGGCTTCGTGGCCGACGCAGGCGCCAAGGGCGACGCGCGCAACCAGCTGTTCGACCTGGCCCACCGGCACCTGGAGGCCAGCGGGGTAATGTGGAATGCCGACCTGGCCATGCCACCCCGCAGCCGCCAGCGCGAGGTGCTGGACGAGGTGCGGGTGTTCCGCTCGCTAAGCAGTGAAGAGCGCGATGCGCTGAGCCAGCGCATGACGGCGGTGGAATACCTGGCGGACCAGGTAATCCTGGGCGTGGGCGAGCATTCCGATCATTTGCTGGTGATTGGCAGCGGGGTGGTGTCGGCGTCGATTCGCGATGGCGACAGGCTGGTCGAGGCCGGGCGCATGGGGCCGGGTGAGGTGCTGGGTATCGAGGGGATCATCGACGAAGAGGAATCGCTGGCCGAGTTCCGCACGCTGACCGGTTGCGTGTTGTATCGGATCGACAAGGAACAGGTGAAGAGCTGCCTGGTGCAACGCGGCGATGTGCAGACGGCGTTGAGCAAGTTGCAGCGGTTTCGGCGGCAGAGCCGGGAGTCGTTGTTGCTGCAGAAGCCGGTTTCAATCAAGAAAGGCGGCTTCCTCAGCTGGCTGCACAAGTAAGCCTGTGCTGGCCTCTTCGCGGGCGCGCCCGCTCCCACATGTCCACCACAGCACTCACTGTGGGAGCGGGCATGCCCGCGAAGGGGCCAGTGCTTACAACACAACTCTCAGGCATTGCCCCGCGTGGTACAGCGAGAACCCGGACTCGTAGAACGCCGTCCGCAGCGAGGGCGCACTCACGCCCTTCATCGGCGAGAACGGGATCGGCAGGCTGCCCTCCTCCCCCTTCAGCAAGAACTCGGCGAACGCCCGGCCAATCACGGTCCCGGTGGTATTGCCCCGCCCGTTGTAGCCAGTCACTGCCACCAGCCCCGGCGCCGGTTCGAACAGGCGCATCAGGTGGTCTGGGGTGAAGTCGATGCAGCCGGTCCAGTGCATTTCCCACTCGACCTTTCCCAGTTCCGGGTAATAGTGGCTCTGGATCCGGTCGGCCCAGCTGCGCACGAACCATGCCGGCTTGTTGTCGACCCGGCCCAGGCTGCCGAGCAGCAGGCGGCCCTGGTCGTCGCGACGGATGCTGCTGAGCACGGTGCGGGTGTCCCAGGAGCCTTGGCCATGTGGCAGCACCTTGTCGGCTGCGGCGCCCTGCAAAGGCTTGGACGCTACCTGGTAGTAGTAGCCACGGAAAAACTGCTTCTGCAGGTTGCTCCAGTCGCCCTCGGTGTAGGCGCCGGTGGAAATCACCACCTTGTCGGCACGCACCGAACCACGCGCGGTCTTCACCCGCCAGGCATCACCGTCACGCTCCAGGCCTTCGACCGATGACTGCTGGTACAGCTTGCCACCCAAGCGCGCCACCGCTGCGGCCAGGCCCTGGGTGTAGCCCATGGGGTTGATGGTTCCGGCGCGGCGGTCGAGCAACGCGGCGGAGATCTTGTCGGTGCCGCAGTATTCCTGGCACTGGGCACCGGTCAGCAGCTCCACATCGGCACCACGGCGGCGCCATTGTTCGTGGCGGGCTTCGAGGTCGGCGATACCGGTGGCGTTATGCGCCATGTGCAGCGTGCCTTTGTGCTGGGCCTGGCAGTCGATGCCAAGGCGTTCGATCATGGCGAACACTTCGGCCGGGGCTTCGCCAAGCACCTTGTTCAGGCGGCTGCCCTGCTGCAGGCCGAGGGTGGCCTCGACATCGTCGGGGCGGATCCAGGTGCCGGCGTTGACCAGGCCGACGTTGCGCCCGGAGCCACCGTGACCGATCTTCCAGGCCTCCAGCAGGATCACCGACTTGCCCTGTTCGAGCAGGTGGATGGCCGCCGACAGGCCGGTAATGCCACCTCCGATCACGCAGACATCGGCCTTGTGCTCACCGGCCAGGGCCTGGGCGGCGACGCTCGGTTTGCTGACGAATTCCCACAAGCATTCTTGACGCAGTTCGGACATGGCCCGGCTCCAGCAATTTGTTCTTGTTGGGGCTGCTTTGCAGCCCATCGCCGGCAAGCCCGCTCCCACAGGGACCACACAGGCCTCAAGGGCAGTGGAGATCCTGTGGGAGCGGGCTTGCCCGCGAACCGGGGGCCATGCCCCCGGCCATGCAGCATCAACCGATCAGTCGAACACGATACCCTGCGCCAGCGGCAGCTCGCGCGAGTAGTTCACGGTGTTGGTCTGGCGACGCATGTAGCCTTTCCAGGCATCCGAACCAGACTCACGACCACCGCCAGTTTCCTTCTCGCCGCCGAACGCACCGCCGATCTCGGCGCCGCTGGTACCGATGTTGACGTTGGCGATGCCGCAGTCGCTGCCCGAGGCGCTCTGGAAGCGCTCGGCTTCACGGATGTCGGTAGTGAAAATGCACGACGACAGGCCTTGTGGCACTTCGTTGTTCAGGCGCAGGGCCTCTTCGAAGTCGTCGTAAGCCAGCACGTACAGAATCGGGGCGAAGGTTTCGTGGCGCACCACGTCGCTCTGGGCCGGCATTTCGGCAATGGCAGGCGACACGTAGTAGGCATTCGGATACTGGTCGGCCAGCTGACGCTCGCCACCAAACACTTGGCCACCTTCGTCGCGGGCCTTGGCCAGCGCGCCCTGCATGGCGTCGAACGACTGCTTGTCGATCAGCGGGCCCACCAGGTTGTCCTTGCGTGGGTCGCCGATGCGCACCTTGCCGTAGGCAGCTTTGACGCGGGCCACCACTTCGTCCTTGATCGAACGGTGCACGATCAGGCGGCGCAGGGTGGTGCAACGCTGGCCGGCGGTGCCGACGGCGGAGAACAGGATGCCACGCACGGCCAGGTCGAGATCGGCGCTCGGGGCCAGGATCATGGCGTTGTTGCCGCCCAGCTCGAGGATGCTGCGGCCGAAGCGGGCAGCCACACGCGGGCCGACTTCGCGCCCCATGCGGGTGCTGCCGGTGGCGCTGACCAGCGGTACGCGCGGGTCGTCGACCATGGCTTCGCCGGCTTCACGGCCACCGATCACCAGTTGTGCCAGGCCAGCCGGGGCATCGCCGAAGGCTTTCAGGGCTTTTTCGAACAGCGCCTGGCAGGCCAGGGCAGTCAGCGGGGTCTTCTCGGACGGTTTCCACACTACCGAGTTACCGGCGACCAGGGCCAGGGCGGTGTTCCAGGCCCAGACGGCAACCGGGAAGTTGAAGGCGCTGATCACACCGACCACGCCAAGCGGGTGCCAGGTTTCACGCATGTGGTGGCCAGGGCGCTCGGAAGCGATGGTCAGGCCGTACAGCTGGCGCGACAGACCGACGGCGAAGTCACAGATGTCGATCATTTCCTGCACTTCGCCCAGGCCTTCCTGGGTAATCTTGCCGGCTTCGATCGATACCAGCTCGCCGAGGTCGGCCTTGTGCTCACGCAGCACTTCACCGAACAGACGCACCAGCTCGCCACGACGTGGGGCCGGTACGCTGCGCCAGGCTTCGAAGGCGCTTTGGGCCTGATCGATGCGGGCGATGGTCTCGGGCTTGCCGAGCAGTTTCACCGAGGCGATCTGGCTGCCGTCGATCGGCGTGTGAACAGGGTAGTCGCCCTGGGTGTAAGCCTCGGCGGCAACGCCAAGGCGCTCGAGCAATCCAGCAACCATTTGTGCTTCTCCTACATCGGGTGATGGGGTGGAAAAATGATGTGGATCAGTATTAATCCGATCACATAGGTACAACAAACGACCTTTATTCCGCATATCATTCCGTCAGGTAATGATTTGAGCCGCAGAGACCGCTATGTCCAAACGCCTGGTGCCCTCCATGACCGCCCTGCAGTGCTTTGAAGCTGCAGCCCGCCATTTGAGCTTTACCCGTGCCGCCGAAGAGCTGCACCTGACCCAGAGTGCCGTCAGCAAGCAGGTGGCGCAGCTTGAAGACATGTTGCGCCACCACCTGTTCCTGCGTATCCGCCGCCGCCTGCAGCTGACACCGGCGGGCAGCCTGTACCTGGCCGAGGTCAACAAGATCCTCACGCAGGTGGATATGTCCAGCCGCTACGTACTTACCTACGGCGAGCAGACCGAGATACTTAAGGTAGCCACTCAACCGAGTTTTGGCGTGCGCTGGTTGATCCCGCACCTCAAGGGCTTTGGCAAGCGCTACAGCAATATCCACCTGGACATCCGCAACGAGATGGAGCCGTTCGCCCTGCTGCAGGGCTCGGCAGACGTGGTGTTCTTCTATGGCCAGGGCACGTGGCCGGGGGCCACCTGCGTGGAACTGTTCGGTGAAGAGGTGGTGCCGGTGTGTGCGCCGGAATTGCTGGCCGGGCGGGAGCTGGAGGGTGCCGAGGCGTTGGCCGGGCTGGTGCTGTTACAGAGCACCTCGCGGCCGGAGGCCTGGCACGAGTGGTTCCTGGAATTGGGTTTGCAGAGCGTCAGCGCCTACCACGGGCCGCGCTTCGATACGTTCTATATGGCCTTGAGCGCGGCACAGGCCGGGTGCGGGGTGGCGCTGGTGCCGCGTTACCTGGCGGCGAAGGAATTGGCGGAGGGGAGTTTGGTGGTGCCGTGGAACCATGCGATGCGCAGTGCCGGGGCGCATTACCTGGCGTATGCCGAGCATGCGGCGGAGGTGCCCAAAGTAAGGGCGTTGGTGGAATGGATTCGTGAGCAGTTATCGGCTTGAGGGCCTCTTCGCGGGCACGCCCGCTCCCACAAGGTACTGCATAAGGTTCAGACTGCGCACAGTCCCTGTGGGAGCGGGCGTGCCCGCGATAGGGCCCTTGAGGTCGATCAAAAAAGGAATGACACACTCACTTTTTTTCGCTTGTGAGGCGAGTGCATTCCCAGCTTTCATGTAAGCGTCCGAACCCAACCAGGAAGCTAGCGATGCCCGCCCAAGATTTCGTCAGCCCCGACAGCATCCGCGCGCAGTTCTCTGCCGCCATGTCGCTCATGTACAAACAGGAAGTGCCCCTGTACGGCACGTTGCTGGAGCTGGTGAGCGAAATCAACCAGCAAGTCATGGACCAGCAACCCGAGGTTGCCGAGGCCCTGCGCTGGACCGGCGAAATCGAGCGCCTGGACCAGGAACGCCATGGTGCCATCCGCGTCGGCACCGCGGCAGAGCTGGCCACCATCGCCCGGCTGTTCGCGGTCATGGGCATGCAGCCGGTCGGCTACTACGACCTCAGCTCGGCCGGCGTGCCGGTGCATTCCACCGCCTTCCGTGCGGTGCATGAGCAGTCGCTGCACGTTAGCCCGTTCCGCGTATTCACTTCGCTGCTGCGCCTGGAGCTGATCGACAACCCGCAACTGCGCGAGCTGGCAGAGAGCATTCTGGCCAAGCGCCAGATTTTCACCGCCCGCGCCCTTGAACTGATCGACCAATGCGAACGCGATGGTGGCCTGAATGCCACCGATGCCGAGGCGTTCGTGCAGGAAGCGCTGCACACCTTCCGCTGGCACCACGACGCCACCGTCACTGCCGAGCAGTACCAACAGTTGCACGACCAGCACCGCCTGATCGCCGATGTGGTGGCCTTCAAGGGCCCACACATCAACCACCTGACCCCACGCACCCTGGACATTGATGCGATCCAGCTCGGCATGCCGGCCAAGGGCATCCCGCCGAAGGCTGTGGTCGAAGGCCCGCCCACCCGCCGTCACCCGATCCTGCTGCGCCAGACCAGCTTCAAGGCCCTGCAGGAAAAGGTCGCGTTCAGCGGCCAGCAGGGCAGCGAAGGCAGCCACACCGCGCGCTTCGGCGAAATCGAGCAACGCGGCGCGGCGCTGACGCCGAAAGGTCGCCAGCTGTACGACAAGCTGCTCGACGCCACCCGCGCCGCCCTGGGTGGCGCCCCGGCCGAGGCCAATGCCGAACGCTACATGGCGTTGTTGCAGGACACCTTTGCCGAGTTCCCGGATGACCTGGCGCAGATGCGTGAGCAAGGGCTGGCCTACTTCCGCTACTTCGCCACCGAAAAAGGCCTGGCCGCGCGCGACCAGGATGACCGCCCGACCACACTGGAAGGGCTGATCGAGGCTGGCCATGTGCACTTCGAGGCGCTGGTGTACGAGGACTTCCTGCCAGTGAGTGCAGCGGGGATCTTCCAGTCCAACCTGGGTGACGATGCGCAGGCCGAGTATGGCAGCAACGCCAACCGCGACGCGTTCGAAGCGGCGCTGGGGCTGCAGGTGCAGGATGAGCTGGCGCTGTATGCGCAGAGCGAGCGCCGGTCGCTGCAAGCCTGTGCACAGGCGTTGAACCTGGGCTCGATGTAAGGCTCTGGGTCTCCTGCGCCGGCCTCTTCGCGGGCTTGCCCGCTCCCACAGGGACGGCATCTGCCTCAGGCCTGATGCGATCCTGTGGGAGCGGGCAAGCCCGCGAAGAGGCCGGCACAGGCGATCAGAGGGGCGGCAGGATTTCCACATCCGGCAAATCCATCGCCGCCACCTCTTCTTCCAGAAAATCGCTCAGCCGCCGCAACCGCTCGCCCCCCGGACGAGTGCGCGGCCACACCAGGTAATAATCCATCCCGCTAGGCACCGCCGTCGGCCAAGGCAAGCTCAAGCGCCCCTGCGCCACATCCTCGGCCACCATCAGCAAATCGCCCATGGAAATGCCATAGCCACGCGCCGCGGCAATCATGCCCAGCTCCAGGGTGTCGAACACCTGCCCGCCTTTGAGCGAAACCTTTTCACTCAGGCCCATTCGCTCCAGCCATTCCCGCCAGTCGCGCTTGTCCACCGTGGGGTGCAGCAATTCGATGCAGGCCAGCCGGCGCTCGTCCCAGGGTTGCTCGTCGAGCAGGTCAGGCGCACCCACGGGGATCAGCAACTCCGGGAACAACTTGCGCACTTCCCAGTCTGGCGGAAACACCCCGTCGCTGAGCAACACCGCGCAATCGAAAGGTTCCTGGTTGAAGTCCACATGGTCAACATCCATCCAGGCACTGGTCAGCTGCACTTCATTGCCAGGCTGCAAATGGCGAAAGCGGCTCAGGCGCGCCAGCAACCAGCGCATGGTCAGGGTCGAGGGGGCCTTCATGCGCAGGATGTCATCCTCACCGCGCAAGGTATCGCACGCCCGCTCCAGCGCAGCAAAGCCTTCGCGTACACCAGGCAGCAGCACCCGCGCCGCTTCGGTCAGTTGCAGGCTGCGGCCACTGCGCACGAACAGGCGGCAGGCAAAGTGCTCCTCCAGTGTGCGGATATGCCGGCTGACCGCGCTCTGGGTAATCGACAGCTCTTCACCGGCACGGGTGAAGGAGCTTAGCCGTGCGGCGGCTTCGAATGCGCGCAAGGCATACAGCGGGGGGAGCTGACGGGACATGGGGCACCTGCCATAAGGGGATGTGGAGCGAATCACCGAGAAGCATATATGCATGAGTCAGACTCATGCCAATGATCGCTTTTATCCTTTTGTGCAAAGTTGACCAAAGCCTCAGAATCGCCCTTCGTCGATCACCCCAGGAAAAGGACTGCCCCATGCATGTCGCGCCCACCACAGAACTCAAGGCTTTGCTGCGCCTGGCCGGGCCGCTGATCGCCTCGCAGCTGGCGCACATGCTGATGGTGCTGACCGATACCCTGATGATGGCCCGCATCAGCCCGCAAGCCCTGGCCGGTGGCGGGCTGGGCGCGGCGAGCTACTCGTTCGTGTCGATCTTCTGCCTGGGCGTGATCGCGGCGGTCGGCACCCTGGTGGCGATCCGCAAGGGCGCCAACGATATCGAGGGCGCCACCCGCCTGGCGCAGGGCGGCTTGTGGCTGGCCTGGGGCCTGGCCCTGTTCGCTGCGCTGGTGCTGTGGAACCTGGAGCCGGTGCTGCTGCTGTTCGGGCAAAAGCCCGAGAACGTTGCCTCGGCCGCCGAATTCCTCACCCTGCTGCCACTGGCCCTGCCCGGCTACCTGACCTTCATGGCCTTGCGCGGCTTCACCAGCGCGCTGGGCCGCTCGACCCCGGTGATGGTCATCAGCCTGGTCGGCACGGTGCTCAACTACCTGTTCAACGTGGCGTTGATCGAAGGCATGTTCGGCCTGCCCAAGCTGGGCCTGATGGGCATCGGCCTGGTCACTGCAGTGGTGTCGATGGGCATGGCCATCGCCTTGGCGCTGTATATCCGCTGGCACCCGGCGTATGCCGCCTACCCGCTGCGCAAGGGCCTGTCACGCCCGTCGCTGCCGGCACTGCGCGAGCTGTGGCGGCTGGGCCTGCCGATTGGCGGTACCTATATGGTGGAAGTCGGCCTGTTCGCCTTCGCCGCGCTGTGCATGGGCGTACTGGGCAGTACCGAACTGGCGGCGCACCAGATCGCCCTGCAGATCGTCTCCACGGCGTTCATGGTGCCGACCGGGTTGTCGTATGCGGTGACCATGCGCGTGGGGTTGTACTACGGCGCCGGCAACCTGCTGGCGGCGCGCAGCGCCGGGCGGGTGGGCATCGGCTTCGGGGCGATGATCATGTTTGCCTTCGCCGCGCTGTTCTGGCTGCTGCCCGATGCGCTGGTGGGGTTGTTCATCGACCGTGACGACCCGGCGTTTGCGGCGATCTTCCAGCTGGCGGTGCAGTTGCTGATGGTGGCGGCGTGGTTCGAGCTGTTCGATGGCATGCAGACGATTGCCATGGGCTCGATCCGCGGGCTGAAGGATGCCAAGACCACCTTCCTGATCGGGCTGGTGTGCTACTGGCTGGTGGGGGCGCCGAGTGCCTGGCTGTTCACCTTTACCTTGGGCGGTGGTGCGGTTGGGGTATGGTGGGGGCTGGCGTTGGGGCTGGCGTGTGCGGCGGTGGCGCTGACCTTTGGCTTCGAGTGGCGCATGAAGCGGCTTTTGGGTAAGGCCGGGATGGGTGGCGCGGCTACGGCTTCGGCCTGACTTGCGGGCCTCTTCGCGGGTAAACCCGCTCCCACAGGGACTGCGCAGGGTCTGAATCCTGTGCAAAGCCTGTGGGAGCGGGTTCACCCGCGAAAGGGCCCTAAAGGGCTGCGCCCAACTGGCAGCCGGTCGCCTGCAGCAAGAACTCCATCAACTCCCCCACCGGCAGCGGCTTGCTGACCAGGAACCCCTGCACCTGGTCACAACCAAACCCGCGCAACAACGCCATCTGCTCCTCACTCTCCACTCCCTCGGCCACCACTTCGAGGTTGAGGTTGTGCGCCAGGTTGATCATGGCGTGCACCAGCTTGCGGTTCTCCTCGCGCATTTCCATCTCCGCGACAAAGCTGCGGTCCACCTTGAGCAAGGTGATCGGCAGGCTGTTGAGGTGAACGAAGGAAGAGAAGCCGGTACCGAAATCATCGAGCGAAAAGCGCACCCCCAGGCGCCCCAGGGCGTCCATGGTCTGGCGTACCAGCTCGTTACGACGCATCACCGCCGTTTCGGTCAGTTCGAACTCCAGCCAGCGGGCATCCACGCCATGCTCGAGAATCAGGCGGCTCAGGGTTGCCAGCAGCTGGCTGTCCTGAAACTGGCGGAAGCTCAGGTTGACCGCCATGTGCAGCGGCTCCAGCCCGCGCTCGCACAGCGCCTGCATGTCACGCAGGGCACGGGAAATCACCCAGTAGCCCAGCGGCACGATCAGGCCGCTCTGCTCGGCCAGCGGCACAAACTCGCTGGGCGGCAGCAGGCCGCGCTCGGCATGCCGCCAGCGCACCAGCGCTTCGAGGCCGACGATACGCCCGTCCGCCAGGTTCAACCGCGGTTGGTAGTGCAGCTCCAGCTCGTCACGACGCAGGGCGCGGCGCAGTTCGCTTTCCAGGTCGGCCAGGCTGCGGGCGTTGCGGTTGATGCGTTCGTTGAACACATGGAAGGTGCAACCCTGGCTGCCCTTGGCCTGGCGCATGGCGATGTGCGCGTGCCACATCAGTGGGTCGGCGCCACTCTGGGCACGGGCATGGGCCAGCCCCAGGCTGCAACCCAGCAGCAGGCTTTCGCCGTCGATCCAGTAGGGTTCGGCCAACGCCTCGACAATCCGCTCGGCAATCCATTCGGCACGGTTGGCGTCGCGACGGGTGTCGATCAGCAGGGCGAACTCGTCGCTACCCAGGCGCGCCAGCTGGTCGCCCGCCTCCAGTTGCTGTTTCAGGCGTGCCACCACCTGCAGGATCAGCCGATCGCCGCTCTGGTGACCGAGGGCATCGTTGACGTGGCGGAAGTTGTCCAGGTCCAGATGGCCGAGGGCAACGCCGCGGCCTTCGTTCTCGGCCAGACGCGCGGTCAGCAGAGCCTGGAAGCCCTGGCGGTTGGCGATACCGGTCAACGGGTCCTGCTCGGCCAGGCGCTGCAGGGTGGCCACCAGTACGCCGCGCTCGCGCACGTGGCGCAGCGAACGGCGCAAAGTATCGGTATCAAGGCGGTCACGCACCAACCAGTCGCTAACGGCACTGGGCGCTACCTGGGGCTCGTGGTCAAGCAGCAGGATGGTCGGCAGCTCGCAGCGTCCGGGCGCCGGTTGCAGCGCTGGCGTCGCCAGCACGACGGCCTGGCGATCCTGGCTGAACAGGCTGTCGACCGACTCCCAGTTCGGTGCAGTCAGCAGCACCGCAGTGCCACCCAGGTCAGGCATGCAGGCGTGCAACAGGGCGGCCCATTCCGGCTCATCGGCCAACAGCAGCAAACGCAACGGTTCGACAGGCGTGGACAAGCGGGCTCCTTAGGGCTTTACGGTGCAACGGGACTGCCAGGTATGCTACTGCATTAAATGAAAATGCTTTTCACTTTAATACATGTATCTGCGCGCGTAGCATCCCGACGTATTTTGTCGTGCATCCTGCGCGAAACTGCGCTTGCCGGCAAATCCCGTTTACATATTTGACTCAGACGTCAGACGGTCGCGCCACAACTGCCCCATGCCTGTTAGAATGCGCGGCTATTTTCTGGCGACCCCCGGTTTCTAGCATGTCCCGACTCAATCCCCGGCAGCAGGAAGCCCGTGACTATGTCGGCGGCCCTCTTTTGGTGCTCGCCGGTGCAGGTTCGGGCAAGACCAGCGTGATCACGCGCAAGATTGCCCACCTCATCCAGAACTGCGGCATCCGCGCCCAGTACATCGTGGCGATGACCTTCACCAACAAGGCCGCCCGCGAGATGAAGGAACGGGTAGCGACCCTGCTGCGTCCGGGGGAAGGCCGTGGCCTTACGGTCTGCACCTTCCACAACCTGGGCCTGAACATCATTCGCAAGGAGCACGAGCGCCTGGGCTACAAGCCGGGTTTCTCGATCTTCGACGAGTCCGACATCAAGGCGTTGCTGTCGGACATCATGCAGAAGGAATACTCCGGCGACGACGGCATCGACGAGATCAAGAACATGATCGGTGCCTGGAAGAACGACCTGATCCTGCCCGCCGAGGCACTGGAGAAAGCGCGTAACCCGCGTGAGCAGACCGCCGCCATCGTCTACACCCATTACCAGCGCACGCTCAAGGCGTTCAATGCGGTGGACTTCGACGACCTGATCCTGCTGCCGGTCAAGCTGTTCCAGGAGCACCCCGACGTGCTGGAGCGCTGGCAGAACCGCGTGCGCTACCTGCTGGTGGACGAGTACCAGGACACTAACGCCAGCCAGTATCTGCTGGTAAAGATGCTGATCGGCATGCGCAACCAGTTCACCGTGGTGGGCGACGACGACCAGTCGATCTATGCCTGGCGTGGCGCCCGGCCGGAAAACCTGATGCTGCTCAAGGAGGACTACCCCTCCCTGAAAGTGGTGATGCTGGAGCAGAACTACCGCTCGACCAGTCGCATTCTGCGCTGCGCCAACGTGCTGATCGCCAACAACCCGCACGCGTTCGAGAAGCAGCTGTGGAGCGAGATGGGCGTGGGCGACGAGATCCGCGTGATCCGCTGCAAGAACGAGGAAGCCGAGGCCGAACGCGTGGCCATGGAAATCCTCACCCTGCACCTGCGCACCAACCGCCCGTACAGCGACTTTGCCATCCTCTACCGCGGCAACTACCAGGCCAAACTGATCGAACTGAAGCTACAGCACCACCAGGTGCCGTATCGCCTGTCGGGCGGCAACAGCTTCTTCGGCCGCCAGGAGGTCAAGGACCTGATGGCCTACCTGCGCCTGCTGGTGAACCCGGACGATGACAACGCCTACCTGCGGGTGATCAACGTACCGCGCCGCGAAATCGGCTCCACCACCCTGGAAAAGCTTGGCAACTACGCCACCGAGCGCGGCATTTCGATGTACGCCGCCAGCGAGGAGCTGGGCCTGGGCGAGCATCTGGATGCCCGCTACACCGAGCGTTTGCAGCGCTTCAAGCATTGGCTGGACGGGGTGCGCCACAAGGTCGCCCTGGAAGACCCGATTGCCGCGCTGCACGAGATGATCCGCGATATCGACTACGAGAACTGGATCCGCCAGCAGACCGCCAGCGACAAGGCGGCCGAGTTCCGCATCAGCAACGTCTGGTTCCTGGTCGAAGCGCTGAAGAACACCCTCGAAAAGGATGAAGAGGGTGACATGACCATCGAAGACGCCATCGGCAAGCTGGTGCTGCGTGACATGCTTGAGCGCCAGCAGGAAGAGGAAGAGAACGCCGAAGGTGTGCAGATGATGACCCTGCATGCCTCCAAGGGCCTGGAGTTCCCCTACGTGTTCATCATGGGCATGGAAGAGGAAATCCTCCCGCACCGCTCCAGCATCGAGGCCGACACCATCGAAGAGGAACGCCGCCTGGCCTACGTGGGAATTACCCGCGCACGCCAGACCCTGGCCTTCACCTTCGCCGCCAAGCGCAAGCAGTACGGCGAAATCATCGACTGCACGCCCAGCCGTTTCCTCGACGAACTGCCGCCGGACGACCTTGCCTGGGAAGGCCTGGACGATGCACCGGTCGAGGTAAAGGCCGCACGGGGCAACAACGCCCTGGCCGATATCCGGGCAATGCTCAAACGCTGATCAACCATTACTCTTTAACTTTGCCGCTATGTGCGGCCACCTTTGTTACATCGAGGAATACCACAGTGGAAGCACTGCATCAGAAGATTCGCGAAGAAGGCATCGTGCTTTCCGATCAGGTTCTAAAAGTCGATGCGTTTCTCAACCACCAGATCGACCCTGCACTGATGCAGCTGATCGGTGACGAGTTCGCCCGTCTGTTCGCCGACGCGGGCGTGACCAAGATCGTCACTATCGAGGCTTCGGGCATCGCCCCGGCGGTGATGACCGGCCTGAAGCTGGGTGTGCCGGTGATCTTCGCCCGCAAGCACCAGTCGCTGACCTTGACCGAGAACCTGCTGACCGCTTCGGTGTATTCCTTTACCAAGCAGACCGAGAACACCGTTGCCATCTCGCCGCGCCACCTCAACAGCAGCGACCGCGTGCTGGTGATCGACGACTTCTTGGCCAACGGCAAGGCGTCGCAGGCACTGATTTCGATCATCAAGCAGGCCGGCGCCACCGTCGCCGGCCTGGGTATCGTGATCGAGAAGTCGTTCCAGGGCGGCCGTGCCGAGCTGGACAGCCAGGGCTACCGCGTTGAATCGCTGGCCCGGGTGAAGTCGCTGGAAGGTGGTGTGGTGACCTTCATCGAGTAATCGCGGCGCCTGCTTCGCGGGCACGCCCGCTCCCACCGGTACACCACAGATTTCAGGACCTGTGTTGGCCCTGTGGGAGCGGGCATGCCCGCGAATGGCCTCAACCCTCTCTATCTGGCAGCCGCCAACCCCGCCAGCAACAGCCGCTGGTACAGCTCTTCCTTCAGCCCCTGCGGCTGATCCAGCTGCATCCGCGCCAGATGCCGCTCATACCCCTCCGGCCCCGGCGCATCCAGCGCTGCCTTGCCCAGCTCCAGCACCTCGCTCAGCTTGAACTTGCTCTTCAGCCAGTTCAGCGCCCGCAACAAATCCTGCTCTTCAGCCGTAAAGTCCGTACCCAGCGGATACTCCGGGAACAATCGCGCATACCGCGCCCTGATCGCTTCCAGGCGCTGCGGCGTGTTGTCGGTAAAGCGCGCCTCCAGTTGGAAATCCCTGGCCAGCTTGCCGGCATCCTTTGCCTGTTCGATCAGCCCTTGCTGGAACCGCGAGTCGCACACCGCCAGCAACCGCGCAATCACCTCGCTGTCGGTCTGCCCACGCAGGTCGGCAATGCCATACTCGGTCACCACGATATCGCGCAGGTGCCGGGGGATGGTGCAGTGGCCATAGTTCCAGAACAGGTTCGAGGTCACCTCCCCGCCCGCCTCACGCCAGCTGCGCAGCAGCAGGACCGAACGCCCGCCCTCCAGCGCATGGCCCTGGACGACGAAGTTGAACTGCCCACCCACGCCGCTGAGCACGCGACCGTCTTCCAGCTGGTCGGCCACCCCGGCACCGAGCAGGGTCATGCCGAACACCGTGTTGATGAAGCGCGCATCGCGGCGCTGTCGGCGTTTGAGTTCCTCCTGCCCGTACAGCTCGTTGATGAAGCTGATACGCGTCATGGCAAACCTTGCGCGCTGTTCCAGCGGCATGTCGCGCAGGCGCTGGTAGAACGCCTGCGGGCCGAGGAAGAAGCCGCCATGCAGTAACGCGCCCTGCTCATCCGCCGGGCGTCGCAACAGGCCTGCCTCGGCCAGCACCAGCAAGCCGTTGACGAACATCTCGCTGCAGCCATACAGGCCTTGAGCGAAGGTATCCAGGCCCCCTTCCCGCTCGATCAGCGCCTGCCAGGGGCCGACATCCAGCGCATTGAGCACCGCACGGTAGCCCGCGTTATCGCCCTGGCGCGCCAGCAATGCCGCGGCGATCGCATCGCCCATGGCACCAATGCCGATCTGCAGCGTACCGCCGTCACGCACCAGGCTGCTGGCGTGCAGGCCTATGCAATGGTCCTGGGTGTTGACCGGCATGTTTGGCGTGGAGAACAGGCGGCGCTGCTCGGCTGAGTCGATCAGCAGGTCGAACGTATCGATGGGTAGCTCGGCGTCGCCCGGCATGTAAGGCAGCTCTGCATGCACCTGGCCGAGCATGAGGATGGTCTCGCCGGCGGCACGGCGCTTGGCGATCATCGGCAGCAGGTCGAGGGTGATGTCGGGGTTGCAGGCCAGGCTCAGGTGCACAGGTTTCTCGGGGGTGGCAGCAACCAGCTGGGCGACCAGGTTCAGGCCCTTGGCGTTGATGTCGCGCGCGGCATGGCTGTAGTTGCTGCTGACGTAGTCCTGCTGGGCCGATTCGCTGTGCAGCAGGCTGCCCGGCTGCATGAAGAACTGTTCGACACGGATGTTCGGCGGCAGGCTGTCGTTACGCAGGTCGGCGAGGTAGGCGAGTTCTTCGTAATCGGCGAACACGCGCTCGACGAAGGGTTCGACAAAGCGCCGTTGCAGGCCATCGCCCAGTGGCGGGCGGCCGAGGGACAAGGCCGTGTAGATGGTCAGCTGCCGCTCCGGTAGCTCGCGCACGCGGGCATAGAGCGCATTGACGAAGGCGTTGGGCTTGCCCAGGCCCAGCGGCAGGCCCATGTGAATGTGAGCTGGCAGGCGCGCCAGGACTTGCTCGACAGCCTGGTCGATGGAGCAGAGGTGCATCGGGGCCTCCTGAGACATCCATGGGTTCAGGGGTTGGACATGGGCCTTAAGTATTTGGTTGCCTGTGCCGGCCTCTTCGCGGGCTTGCCCGCTCCCACAGGAACAGGCCTGTGACACACCTGTGGGAGCGGGCAAGCCCGCGAAAGGGCCAGTACAGGCACCACAAAAACAAAGCCCGCCAATAATGGCGGGCCTCATGCAATTCAGCTGTCTCTCACAGCCCGGACATTTTCTTGATCGCCCCTTTCAGGTCGTCATCCGAGCAGTCGGCGCAGGTGCCTTTCGGTGGCATGGCGTTAATGCCGGTAATGGCCTTGGCCAGGATGCCATCGAGGCCGCCCTGGTGGTCGGCGCGTTCCTTCCACGCCGCGGTATCGCCAATCTTCGGCGCGCCGAGCAGGCCGGAGCCATGGCAGGCATTGCAGTGCTTGGCAATAATCTCGTCCGGTGTCTTGGCGCCCCCGCCACCTGCGGCGGCGGCCACTTCCATGCCTTTGCACTCCTGGCCCTGGACGCACACCTGGCCAACCGGCTCCAGGCGCTTGGCGATGTCATCATTGGTCGCAGCGGTTGCGCTCATTGCCCAGAGGGCGAATACGGCTGCTGGTACGGCCAGCATCTTCTTGATTTGGTTCACGCGAACACCCTCATGGTGGCTAATCACGCTCGCGGCCACGGATCGGCGAGCGTTGAAAAGTATAGCGGGAACCCAGAGGCCGTGAAACGACCCCACACAGGAAAGGGGTATTGCCGAATCAATGCACTGCGCTGGATCAAAAGTTTGATGGCGTCGCCGCACTGATCAGCCGCGCCGGCCGGTCGAACGGGTTGCGAAAGCGGTGCGGGCGGGTGCTTTCGAAGTAGTAGCTATCGCCCTCTTCAAGGATGAAGATCTCGTTGCCGACCACCAGCTCCAGGCGGCCTTCGAGCAGGATGCCGGTTTCTTCGCCGTCGTGGGTAAGCATTTCGGCCCCCGTGTCGGCACCCGGCGGGTACACCTCGGTGAGAAAGGCGATGGCACGGTTGGGGTGCGACTTGCCGACCAGCTTCATGGTCACGGCACCGTCGGAGATATCGATCAGCTCATGAGCCTTGTAGACGATCTGCGTGGGGCTTTCAGGTTCCAGTTCGACCGAGAAGAACTCGACCATGGACATGGGAATGCCGCTCAGCACCTTGCGCAGCGAGCTGATCGACGGGCTCACGCTGTTCTTCTCGATCATCGAGATGGTGCTGTTGGTCACGCCGGCACGCTTGGCGAGTTCACGCTGGGACAGGCCCTTGAGCTTGCGGATGGCTTGCAGTCGTTCGCCGACGTCCAAAGCTGGAGCCTCCTGAAACGGTGGAAAGGGGGGTGGATGTGAACGATATCATGGCAATGCCGTTCAGTATTTACAACACACCACCCTTCAACCTGTCCGCTTCAGCGTGTCATTCGCCGATGTAGTCCCGCGGTACCCGCTTAAGGTTGCAGAAAATCTGGTAGGGAATGGTACCCGCGTGCGCAGCCACGTCACTGGCCAGCACATGCTTGCCCCAGAGTTCGACCGGGCTGCCGACAGTGGCTTCCGGTACATCGGTCAGGTCGATGCTGAGCATGTCCATCGACACCCGGCCGATCAGTTGGGTGCGCTTGCCGGCGACAAGCACCGGGGTACCGTTGGGCGCCTGGCGCGGGTAGCCATCGGCATAGCCCATGGCAACGACGCCAACGCGGGTTGGCCGTGGGCTGACGAACTTGGCGCCATAGCCCACCGGCTCGCCGGCAGGCAGCTCGCGCACGCTGATCACCCGCGATTGCAGGGTCATCACCGGTTGCAGGCGCTCGGCCTCGGCCTGGGCCACTTCGAACGGTGTGGCGCCATACAGCATCAGGCCCGGGCGCACCCAGTCGCTGGGGGCCTGCGGCCAGCCGAGCACACCGGGGGAGTTGCGCAGGCTGCACTCGGCGGCCAGGCCTTGGCGGGCGGCCTCGAACATGGCGATCTGCTGGGCGGTGGCGTCGGCCTCCAGTTCGTCGGCGCGAGCGAAGTGGCTCATCAGCACGATGCGCGCGACCTTGCCGCTGGCCAGCAGGCGCTGGTAGGCCTCGTGGTAGTCCTTGGGGTGCAGGCCGACACGGTGCATGCCGCTGTCAAGCTTGAGCCAGACGGTGAGCGGCTTGTGCAGCTGAGTCTTTTCGATCGCTTCCAGTTGCCACAGCGAGTGAACCACGCACCACAGCTCGTGCTCGGCGATCAGGGCCAGCTCGCTGGCTTCGAAGAAGCCTTCGAGCAGCAGTACCGGGGCCTTGATACCGGCAGCGCGCAGCTCCAGCGCTTCTTCGATGCAGGCCACGGCAAAGCCGTCAGCTTCGGCCTCCAGGGCCAGGGCACAGCGCACGGCGCCGTGGCCGTAAGCATCGGCCTTGATCACGGCCAGGGCTTTGGCACCGGTCAGTTCACGGGCCAGACGGTAGTTGTGGCGCAGGGCCTGGAGGTCGATCAGAGCGCGGGCGGGACGCATGGCGGCTGCCTTATGGTGGTTCGGGTTGAAATCGGTGTTGGGTTCTTCGCGGGCTCGCCCGCTCCCACAGGTACTGCACAGTTTTCAACATCTGTGGTGTTCCTGTGGGAGCGGGCGAGCCCGCGAAGAGGCCGGTACAGGCGAACTTACTGCTGGTGAGCCGGCGCGGTCTGCCCGTGCTTGGCCACTTCCTGGCTGTTGCCATAACGAGAAATGTCCAGGCCTTCGGCACTGATCTGCGGCTTCTTGCGCGCAATCAGGTCGGCCAGCAGGCGACCGGAGCCGCACGCCATGGTCCAGCCCAAGGTACCGTGACCGGTGTTCAGGAACAGGTTGCGGAACGCCGTGGCACCGACGATCGGGGTACCATCCGGGGTCGCCGGGCGCAGGCCGGTCCAGAAACTGGCCTGGCTCAGGTCACCGCCGCGAGGATAAAGGTCGTTGACGATCATCTCCAGCGTTTCGCGCCGACGCGGGTTCAGCGACAGGTCAAAACCGGCGATTTCAGCCATGCCGCCGACGCGGATGCGGTTGTCGAAACGGGTGATGGCGACCTTGTAGGTCTCATCGAGAATGGTCGAGGTCGGGGCCATGTCACCGTTGGTGATCGGCACGGTCAGCGAGTAGCCCTTCAGTGGGTAAACCGGGGCCTTGATGCCCAACGGCTTGAGCATCTGCGGCGAGTAGCTGCCCAGCGCCAGCACGTAACGGTCGGCAGTTTCCAGCTTGCCGTCGATCCACACGCCATTGATGCGGTCACCCGCGAAGTCCAGGCGCTGGATGTCCTGGCCGAAGCGGAACTCCACGCCCAGCTTCACGGCCATTTCGGCAAGCTTGGTAGTGAACAGCTGGCAGTCGCCTGTCTGGTCATTGGGCAGGCGCAGAGCGCCGGCCAGGATGTCCTTGACGCCAGCCAGAGCCGGTTCGACGCGGGCAATACCGTCGCGGTCGAGCAGCTCGTAAGGCACGCCGGACTGTTCCAGCACGGCAATGTCCTTGGCCGCAGCATCTACCTGAGCCTGGGTACGGAACAGCTGGGTAGTACCCAGGCTGCGGTTCTCGTAGGCGATACCGGTTTCGGCGCGCAGCTCGTCGAGGCAGTCACGGCTGTACTCGGACAAGCGCACCATGCGCTCCTTGTTCACCGCGTAACGGCTGGCGGTGCAGTTGCGCAGCATCTGGGCCATCCACAGGTACTGGTCGACGTCGCCGGTGAGTTTGATGGCCAGGGGCGCGTGGCGCTCCAGCAGCCACTTGATGGCCTTCAGCGGCACGCCCGGGGCGGCCCAGGGCGAGGCATAGCCGGGCGAGATCTGGCCGGCGTTGGCAAAGCTGGTTTCCATGGCCACCGCCGGCTGGCGATCGACCACCGTTACTTCGAAACCTTGCCGGGCCAGATAGTAGGCACTGGCGGTTCCGATTACACCGCTACCAAGTACCAGAACTCGCATCGTTTTATCCCTCGCACGCGGCGCGCCGCAGACTTTTATTGAAATGGCATGAATGCGCGCAGTATAGGAATTTGAAGGCAGTGCAATTCACTATATAAAAGCCTATTATTGGCGAGAATTCTCGGCAAAATCGCCTTTCACGGAGGGGCATCCCCTATGAGAACCCAGCACCAGAGCAAGCGTGAACTGGACAAGATCGACCGTAACATTCTGCGTATCCTGCAGAATGACGGGCGCATTTCCTTCACCGAACTGGGCGAGAAAGTCGGGCTTTCCACCACCCCTTGCACCGAGCGGGTCCGCCGCCTGGAGCGCGAGGGCATCATCATGGGCTACAACGCCCGCCTGAACCCGCAGCACCTCAAGGGCAGCCTGCTGGTATTCGTGGAAATCAGCCTGGACTACAAATCGGGCGACACTTTCGAGGAGTTCCGCCGCGCGGTGCTGAAACTGCCCCACGTACTGGAATGCCACCTGGTTTCAGGTGACTTCGACTACCTGGTGAAGGCTCGGATTTCCGAGATGGCCTCTTACCGCAAGCTGCTCGGCGACATCCTTCTGAAACTGCCGCACGTGCGCGAATCCAAAAGCTATATCGTGATGGAAGAGGTGAAGGAGAGCCTTTGCCTGCCGATCCCGGACTGAAGTCAGACCAGCACCTGGCGGGTGGTGGCAATGAACTGGTGGACCAGCTGCTCGGCAGCAGGCTCGATCATCTGTTCAGGGCCACGACCACGCGGGCAGGCCAGGCGCGGCGTGGTGCCGAACAGGCGGCAGATCATCGGGCGCTCTTCATACACCGTGCAGCCGTTGGGGCCCAGGTGCACGCAGTCCAGGCGCTCCAGGGCGGCGTCCTGCTCGGCCTGGGACTTGCGCGGCAGGCGCGCCATTTCTTCCGCCGAAGTGGTGACCGGGCCGCAGCAGTCGTGGCAGCCGGGCTCGCACTCGAAGGAAGGGATGAGTTCGCGCAGGAAGTGGATTTTGTGGCGGTTGCAGGACATGGCTAAGTACAAAGTTGGCAATTGAGGTTGGATTATAGGGCCATTCGCCGGCAAGCCAGCTCCCACAGGTACACTACTGGTCTCAGCCATTGCGCAAATCCTGTGGGAGCTGGCTTGCCGGCGATGAGGCCGGTTGCCCACCCCAAAGCCCCGGCTTATCCTCCTCCCCTAGCCCATCAGCCCAGGACCAGCCCCAATGATCCACAGCGCGCAGCACGCCGCCTCCTATTACGCCGCCAGCAGCGCGCCACACCCCGACCACTCCTTCCTGCAAGGCGAACACAGCGCCGACGTGTGCATCGTCGGCGGCGGCTACTCGGGCCTTAACACCGCCATCGAGCTGGCCGAACGCGGCTTTACGGTCATCCTGCTGGAAGCGCGCAAGCTCGGTTGGGGCGCCAGCGGGCGCAATGGTGGCCAGCTGATCCGTGGCGTCGGCCACGGCCTGGAACAGTTTCTTCCGGTGATAGGCGAGGAAGGTGTGCGCAGCATGAAGCTGATGGGCCTGGAAGCCGTGCAGATTGTCCGCGAGCGGGTCGAAAAGCACGCCATCGCCTGCGACCTGACCTGGGGTTACTGTGACCTGGCCAACAAACCCGCCGAACTGCTGGGCTTTGCGCAGGATGCCGAGGAACTGCGCAGCCTCGGCTACGCACATGAACTGCGCCTGGTCGGCAAGGACGATATCCACAGCGTGGTCGGTGCCGACTGCTATGTCGGCGGGCTAATCGACATGGGCTCCGGCCACCTGCACCCGCTCAACCTGGCCCTGGGTGAAGCTGCCGTGGCCAGCAGCCTGGGCGTGAAGCTGTTCGAGCAGTCCGAGGTCACCCAGATCGACTACGGCCCTGAAGTGCAGGTGCATACCGCCCAGGGCCGGGTGCGCGCCAAGACCCTGGTGCTGTGCTGCAACGCCTACCACAACAACCTCAACCGCGAACTGGGCGGCAAGGTGCTGCCAGCCGGCAGCTACATCATCGCCACCGAGCCGCTGGGCGAGGAGCGCGCCCGCGCGCTGCTACCGCAGAACATGGCAGTGTGTGACCAGCGTGTCGCGCTGGATTACTACCGACTGTCTGCCGACAACCGCCTGCTGTTCGGCGGCGCCTGCCATTACTCGGGCCGCGATCCGAAGGATATTGCCGCCTACATGCGGCCGAAGATGCTCAAGGTGTTCCCGCAGCTGGCCGACGTACGTATCGACTACCAGTGGGGCGGCATGATCGGCATCGGCGCCAACCGCCTGCCGCAGGTCGGCCGCCTGGCCAGCCAGCCGAACGTGTATTACGCGCAGGCCTATTCGGGCCATGGGCTCAACGCGACCCACCTGGCGGCGCGCTTGCTGGGCGAGGCCATCAGCGGCCAGGAGAGCGGGCGTTTCGACCTGTTTGCCAAAGTGCCGCACATCACCTTCCCCGGCGGCCAGCATTTGCGCTCGCCGCTGCTGGCGCTGGGCATGCTCTGGCATCGCCTGAAAGAGCTGGTCTGAAAGCTGCGCGGTCCCTGTAGGAGCGGCCTTGTGTCGCGAAAGGGGTGCGTAGCACCCCCAGGTTTCAGCTTCGCCGCAAATACCGCTGGGGCCGCTCTGCGGCCCTATCGCGACACAAGGCCGCTCCTACATCGACCGCGCAATATCTGTATGGTCAGTCCTTCCAGAAGGGCTTAAGCCCCTCGGTCCGGGCCTGCTCCCAGCTCAGCCCCACATCACGCAGCTCAACATCGGTCAACTGCAGCAGCGCCCTGCGAGTGTGCCAGCGATGCAGCATCAGCCCCCAACGCCCCAGCCCCGCTGGCGCGTTGAACACCTTGGCCTGCTGCCCGGCTTCCAGTTCCCTGGCCAACAGTTGCAAGCGCACATCGCTCATGCCACCCATCACCGCATCCTCCCGTTCAGTTGATACCGTAGGGAAAGCATGCGCGTCGGCAGTATCTGCAATACAGATCCAATACCGCCTTATTATTCCCATACAGAATTGGCCGCTGGCCGACTGAATGCTGTATTTTCACCCCAACTGTACCGGTCGCTATGCCAATGCAGCGCAGGAGTATGCCGTGACCCTCTACCTGAACCTCGCCGAACTGCTCGGTGCCCGCATCGAGCAGGGCCTCTACCGCCCCGGCCAGCGCCTGCCGTCAGTGCGCGCCCTGAGTGTGGAGCACGGGGTCAGCCTGAGCACCGTGCAGCAGGCCTACCGCATGCTGGAAGACAGCGGCATGGTCTCGCCCCGGCCGAAGTCCGGTTACTTCGTCAGCGAGCACCGCCACCTGCCGGCCCTGCCCGCCGTCAGCCGCCCGGCCCAGCGCCCGGTGGACATCTCGCAATGGGAGCAGGTGCTGGACCTGGTGCGCAGCACCCCACGCCAGGGCGTGATCCAGCTCGGTCGCGGCATGCCCGACATCGACAGCCCCACCCTCAAGCCACTGCTGCGCAGCCTCGCCCAGCTGAGCCGGCGGCAGGACATGCCTGGCCTGTACTACGACAACATCCACGGCAACCTGGCACTGCGCGAACAGGTGGCCCGGCTGATGCTCGACTCCGGCTGCCGCCTGGGCCCGGCCGACCTTGTGATTACCACCGGCTGCCATGAGGCGCTGTCATGCAGTATCCGCGCGGTGTGCGAGCCGGGCGATATCGTCGCGGTCGACTCCCCGAGCTTCCACGGCGCCATGCAAACCCTCAAGGGCCTGGGCATGAAAGCCCTGGAAATTCCCACCGACCCGGTCACCGGCATCAGCCTGGAGGCGCTGGAACTGGCCTTGGAGCAATGGCCGATCAAGCTCATACAGATCACCCCAAGCTGCAACAACCCGCTCGGCTACATCATGCCCGAGGCCCGCAAGAAGGCCCTGCTTAACCTGGCCCAGCGCTACGACGTAGCCATCCTGGAAGATGATGTGTATGGCGACCTTGCCTATACCTATCCGCGCCCGCGCACCCTCAAGTCGTTCGACGACGATGGTCGTGTGCTGCTCTGCAGTTCGTTCTCCAAGACTCTCGCTCCCGGCTTGCGGATAGGCTGGGTAGCACCCGGACGCTACCTGGAGCGGGTACTGCACATGAAATACATCAGCACCGGCAGCACGGCCAGTCAGCCCCAGCTTGCCATCGCCGACTTTATCGCTGGCGGGCACTACCAGCCCCACGTACGGCGCATGCGCAGCCAGTACCAGCGTGGCCGCGACCTGATGAGCGACTGGGTGACCCGCTACTTTCCGGCGGGCACCCGTGTCAGCCGGCCCCAGGGCGGCTTCATGCTGTGGGTGGAATTGCCTGAACATTTCGATACGCTGCGGCTGAACCGCGCTTTACTGGAAGAAGGTGTGCAGGTGGCCGTTGGCAGCATCTTCTCGGCCTCGGGTAAATTCCGCCACTGCCTGCGCATGAACTTTGCCGCACGGCCAACGCCACAGATCGAGGCTGCCGTGCGCAAGGTAGGTGAAACCGCCCTTCGTCTACTGGATGAAGAAAGCGCCGACGCGTAACTTTGCGCCGCCCGCCACGGTCCAATCCTTAAAGCCTTCGTTGCACAGGACGATCTACCCTTGAGACTCCAGCGAGCCCTGCCTCTGCTGCTGGCGCTGCTGCTCGGCCTTGCCGGCTGTGCCAGCGTCGGCACGCCCCGCGAAACCAGCCAGGCGCTGCCCGCCAACGACTCGGCCTTCGGCCGCTCGGTGCTGCGCCAGGCCGCGCCCTACGGCGGCCGCTCGGGCTTTCGCCTGCTGCCCAACAGCAACGAGGCGTTCCGCGCCCGCGCCGAACTGATCCGCAACGCCCAGGCGAGCATCGACCTGCAGTACTACATTGTCCACGATGGCCTCAGCACCCGTGCCCTGGTGCATGAACTGCTGCGCGCCGCCGACCGTGGCGTGCGCGTGCGCATCCTGCTCGACGACACCACCAGCGACGGCCTGGACGTCATCATGGGCACCCTCGATGCCCATCCGAACATCCACATCCGCGTATTCAACCCATTGCACCTGGGCCGCAGTACCGGCGTAACGCGCGCCGTGGGCCGCCTGTTCAACCTGTCGCGCCAGCATCGGCGCATGCACAACAAGTTGTTCCTGGTGGACAACAGCATGGCCATCGTCGGCGGGCGCAACCTGGGTGACGAGTATTTCGATGCCGAACCCAACCTCAACTTCACCGACATCGACTTGCTGGGGGTAGGCCCGATAGCCGAGCAGTTGGGGCACAGTTTCGACCAGTACTGGAATAGCGCCCTCAGCCGACCGATCACCGATTTCCTCTGGAGTGACCCGGATGCCAGCGACCTGCGCGCCAGCCGCCACCGCCTGGAAATTTCCCTGGCTGAAGCCAGGACCCAGCGCAAAGCACTGTATGACCGCCTGATGGCCTACCAGTCGCAGCCGCGCCTGGATGTGTGGCGCAACGAGCTGATCTGGGCCCATGCCCAGGCGCTGTGGGATGCACCGAGCAAGGTGCTGGCCAACGACGAACCAGACCCGCAACTGCTGCTGAGCCAGCAACTGGCACCTGACTTGGCCAGCGTCCAGCGCGAGCTGATCCTGATGTCGGCCTATTTCGTGCCGCGCGAGCCGGGCTTGCTGTACCTGACCGGGCGTGCCGATGCCGGCACTTCGGTGAAGCTGCTGACCAACTCGCTCGAGGCCACCGATGTGCCGGCAGTGCATGGCGGCTATGCGCCCTATCGCCGGGCCTTGCTCGAACATGGCGTGCAGCTGTACGAGCTTCGCCGACAGCCAGGCGACCCCAGCGCCGGGCGTTTGACCTATCACGGCAGCTCGGATTCGAGCCTGCATACCAAGGCGATCGTATTCGACCGGCGCAAGACCTTCATCGGCTCGTTCAACTTTGACCCTAGGTCGGTGCTGTGGAATACCGAGGTCGGGGTACTGGTAGACAGCCCGGAGTTGGCCGAATACACCCGCGAACTGGCCGAGCAGGGTATGGCCCCGGCGTTGAGCTACCAGGTGAAGCTGGTGGGGAACAAGTTGGTGTGGGCGACCGAGGACAATGGCCAACGGCATATGCTGACTTCCGAGCCGGGCGGGATATGGCGACGGTTCAATGCCTGGATCAGCAAGGCGGTCGGCCTGGAGAAGATGCTGTAGCTACTGGTCTCATCGCCGGCAAGCCAGCTCTCACAAGGACCGCACGGCATTCGAGGTGTGGGAGCTGGCTTGCCGGCGATGGGCCGCAAAGCGGCCCCAATATCCATCAGGCAGACACAGGCTCAAAAGCCCCACGCCGCCGGGTCAACACCACCAACCCCGCAGCCCCCGCCGCCATCAGCAACGGCAACGCATGCCCACTGATCCACTGGCTCCCCGCCCCCGCCAGCAATGGCCCGAGCAAGCAACCAATACCCCACAGCTGCGCCACATGGGCATTGGCCCGCACCAGCTCATCATCGCGGTAGCGCTCGCCGATCAGCACCAACGAAAGGGTGAACAAGCCCCCTGCACTGGCCCCGAACAGTACCCACAACGGCCAGATCGCCGGCGTGTGCAACAACAGCGGAATCGCCAGGCTGGATACCAGCAGGGTCACCGCACAGCCGGTGAACAGGGTGCGCCGCGACATGTGGTCGGCCAGCGCACCGATGGGCAGCTGCAGCACCGCATCGCCCACCACCACGGTACTGACCATGAACAGGGCGATTTCGGTGCTGAAGCCTTGCTGCAGGCAGTACACCGGCAGCAAGGTCAGGATCATCGCCTCGAACGAGGCAAACAGGGCAATGGCCCAGGCGATCACCGGCAAGCGTCGGCAAAATGCGAACAGATCACCGAAGGTGACGCTACAGGCCTCTGTGCTCGGCGCACCGCCACGCCCAAGGAGGATCAGCGGAGCCACCAGCAGCAGGCCGGTCGCGGCCCAGAAGCCGAAGTCGTCATCCGAGCCGAGAAAGCCCAGTACCAGCGGCCCGGCCAGCTGGCTGAGGGCATAGCTGCTGCCGTACAGCGCCACCAGGCGACCACGCCATTGCTCGACCACCAGCTGGTTGATCCAGCTTTCGCCGAGGATGAACACCACCGTCAGCGACATGCCGATCAGCAGGCGCAACAACAGCCACAGGGGGTAGCTGGGCAACAGTGCGACCAGGCCGATCGACAGCGCTCCGCCCCACAGGCACAGGCGCATGGCCGAGGGCACGCCGACCCAGCCGGCCAGGCGGCTGGCCAGGCTGGCACCTACCAGTACGCCCAGCGCCGGCATCGCGGCCATCACGCCAATGGCGAAGCTGCCGTAGCCCCAGGCCTCCAGGCGCAGGGATACCAGCGGCATGCTTACGCCCAGCGCCAGGCCGACACTAAGCACCGATGCCAGTACGGCGAAGTAGGTACCCCAACGCATTGCAGCCTCCCAGGCCAAGAATTTTCCATGGCCCATTCGCGGGTAAACCCGCTCCCACAGGTACTGCACCGCTCTCAAGGGCAGTGGTGTACCTGTGGGAGCGGGTTTACCCGCGAATGGGCCGCAAAAGCGGCCCCTGGGATTACAGCTTGATCCAGGTCGCCTTCAGCTCGGTGTACTTCTCCAGCGCATGCAGCGACTTGTCACGGCCGTTGCCCGACTGTTTGAAGCCACCGAACGGCGCGGTCATGTCGCCGCCGTCGTACTGGTTGACCCAGACACTGCCAGCACGCACGGCACGGGCGGTCTTGTGGGCCTTGGAGATGTCCGAGGTCCAGATACCAGCGGCCAGGCCATACGGCGTGTCGTTGGCAATGGCGATAGCTTCTTCAGCGGTGTCGAAGGCGATCACCGACAGCACTGGGCCGAAGATTTCTTCCTGGGCGATCTTCATGGCATTGGTCACGCCGTCGAAGATGGTCGGCTCGACATAAGTGCCACCGGTTTCTTCCAGGGTGCGCTTGCCGCCGGCCAGCAGCTTGGCGCCGTCCTTGTGGCCAGCCTCGATGTACGACAGCACGGTGTTCATCTGCTGGGTGTCGACCAGGGCACCGACAGTGGTCTGTGGGTCCAGCGGGTTACCTGGCTTCCAGCCTTTCAGGGCTTCGACCACCATTGGCAGGAACTTGTCCTTGATCGAACGCTCGACCAGCAGGCGCGAGCCTGCGGTGCACACTTCGCCCTGGTTGAAGGCGATGGCGCTGGCGGCAGCTTCTGCGGCGGCTTGCAGGTCCGGAGCGTCGGCGAAGACGATGTTCGGGCTCTTGCCGCCAGCTTCCAGCCAGATGCGCTTCATGTTCGATTCGCCGGCATAAACCATCAGCTGCTTGGCGATCTTGGTCGAACCGGTGAACACCAGGGTATCGACGTCCATGTGCAGGGCCAGGGCCTTGCCCACGGTGTGGCCGTAGCCTGGCAGCACGTTCAGCACGCCAGCCGGAATACCGGCTTCGATGGCCAGCTGAGCGATGCGAATGGCTGTCAGCGGCGATTTTTCGGACGGCTTGAGCACTACCGAGTTACCGGTGGCCAGGGCCGGGCCGAGCTTCCAGCAGGCCATCAGCAGCGGGAAGTTCCACGGTACGATGGCACCGACCACACCCACCGCTTCGCGGGTAACCAGGCCGAGCTGGTCATGCGGGGTCGGGGCGACTTCGTCGTAGACCTTGTCGATGGCTTCGGCAGTCCAGTGAATGGCATTGGCAGCGCCAGGTACATCGATGCTGGAGGAGTCGCCGATCGGCTTGCCCATGTCCAGGGTTTCCAGCAGTGCCAGCTCTTCGACGTTCTTGCGCAGCAGGTCGGCGAAGCGGATCAGCTTGGCTTTGCGCTTGGCCGGGGCCAGCTGCGACCACACGCCGGAGTTGAAGGTGGCACGGGCGTTTTCCACAGCGCGGTTGGCATCGGCCAGGTCGCAGCAGGCAACCTTGGCCAGGAAGCGTCCGTCGACCGGGCTCAGGCACTCGAAGGTTTCACCGGAGACGGCATCGGTGTATTCGCCGTTGATGAAGGCACGGCCTTCGATCTTCAGTTGCTGGGCGCGTTGTTCCCAGTCCGCACGAGTCAGGGTGGTCATACGAAACTCCTCCTCTTGTTTAGGTGCAACGCCGCACTGAGGACTCACAGGCGTTGTCAGAATTCTGGCCGGGCGACGAGCGCACACTGGCAAGCGATACCCTAAACCAGCCCGGGTAAACTATCAATATATTTGACACAGAAGGCTCAAAAGCCTACTGATGTGCATTTTATTAAACAACAACAGGAGCCGTACCATGAGCATCGACAGCATCATCGACTTCGCGCAGGTCATCACCGAGGCCGAACGCTACCGCCCGGCGGCGGAAAAAATCCTCAAGGGCGAGCCCGACCAGGCGGTCTACAACCATTATTCCAGCCCCTGCGGGCAGTTTGCTGCGGGCGTGTGGGAAGGCGAGGTGGGACAGTGGACGGTGAACTACACCGAGCATGAATACTGCGAGATCGTCCAGGGTGTTTCGGTGCTGCGTGACCAGGATGGCGGGGCCAAGACCCTGCGTGCCGGTGATCGGTTTGTCATCCCGGCCGGCTTCAAGGGCACCTGGGAGGTGCTGGAGCCTTGCCGCAAGATCTATGTGATGTTCGAGCAGAAATGATCTGAGGCTGTACCGGCCTCTTCGCGGGCTCGCCCGCTCCCACAGGGATCTCACTGCTCTCGGGCTTGTGATGTACCTGTGGGAGCGGGCAAGCCCGCGAAAAGGCCCGAACAGGCATAAAAAAACCCGCAGCCTTTCGGATGCGGGTTTTTTCAGGTTGCCGATCAATTACTTGATCTTGGCTTCCTTGTACACCACGTGCTTGCGAACAACCGGATCGTATTTCTTGATCTCGATTTTGTCCGGAGTGGTGCGCTTGTTCTTGTCGGTGGTGTAGAAGTGGCCAGTGCCAGCACTCGAAACCAGACGGATCAATTCACGCATGACGTTCTCCTTAGAACTTTTCGCCGCGAGCGCGCAGCTCGGCCAGCACTACGTCGATACCACGCTTGTCAATGACGCGCATGCCTTTGGCGGATACGCGCAGACGCACGAAACGCTTCTCGGATTCAACCCAGAAACGGTGGTGCTGCAGGTTCGGCAGGAAACGACGACGGGTTTTGTTGTTTGCGTGGGAAATGTTGTTCCCGGTTACTGGACCCTTACCAGTAACTTGACAGACTCTCGACATGACTCAGCCCTCTAAAACCACATGCCCAACCCGGCATGGGTTGGCCGCTTAATCTCTCAGTCTTTGGCGCCTGGACGCCGTGATTCTGGAGGTCTTACCGACCGGATACGCTGACGCGACAGGCCGAGCCCCTAGAAAAGAGCGCTGCTTTATACCAGAAAGACTTGGCCACAACAACAGAAGATACGTTTCCGGTACCGGCCAAGCGCGCCGGGCCAGCATAGCGGCAGGCCCCGCCAGCCGTCGACCGCTCGTCGCCAGTTTTGTAAAAAAGGGTGTGGTCATTTCCCGACGGGCACACTAGGGTAGGCCTTTTCCAGACTGCACTGGCAGATGGGCCACTGACAGCCAAGGAGCCACCATGCGTGCCGCCGCCCTTTCCTTATTGTTCAACTCCCTGTTCGCCGCAGGCGCCCTGTTTGCCGCAGGCGCTGCCCAGGCAGCCCCGCTGAGCGTCTGCAGCGAGGCCAGCCCCGAAGGCTTCGATGTGGTGCAGTACAACTCGCTGACCACCACCAACGCCACGGCCGATGTGCTGATGAACCGCCTGGTGGAATTCGACGCGGCGCAAGGCAAGGTGGTACCGAGCCTGGCAACCAGCTGGACGGTATCGGCCGATGGCCTGATCTACGACTTCACCCTGCGTGACGAGGTGAAATTCCACAGCACCGCCTATTTCAAGCCAAGCCGCGCCCTGAACGCCGACGATGTGCTGTTCAGCTTCCAGCGCATGCTCTACCCCGCCCATGCCTGGCACAAGACCGCACCGGGCGGTTACCCGCATGCCCAGTCGCTGCAGCTGGGCAGCCTGATCAAGGCGATCGAGGCGCCGACGCCGAACACCGTGCGCTTCACCCTCAACCATCCGGACGCCACGTTCCTGGCCACCTTGAGCATGGGCTTCGCCTCGATCTACTCCGCCGAATATGCCGACAAGCTGCTCAAGGCCGGCACGCCGGAGAAGCTCAACAGCCAGCCGGTCGGCACCGGGCCGTTAGTGTTCCAGCGTTTCCAGAAGGACGCCGTGGTGCGCTACCGCGCCAACCCCGACTACTTCGCCGGCAAGCCGGCGGTCGACCCGCTGATCTTCGCCATCACCACCGACGCCAACGTGCGTCTGCAGAAGCTCAAGCGCGGCGAGTGCCAGGTCGCATTGTCACCCAAACCACTGGATATTGCCGAAGCTGCAAAGGACGGCAACCTCAAGGTGGCCACCACCCCGGCGTTCATGACCGCCTTTGTCGCCATCAACAGCCAGCACCCGCCGCTGGATAAACCGGAGGTGCGCCAGGCCATCAACCTGGCCTTCGACAAGCAGGCCTACCTCAAGGCGGTATTCGAAGACTCCGCGGTGGCCGCCAACGGCCCCTACCCGCCCAATACCTGGAGCTACGCCAAGGACCTGGCCGGCTACCCGCTGGACCTTAAAAAAGCCAAGTCCCTGCTGACCAAGGCCGGCCTGGCCGAGGGCTTCAGCACCACGATCTGGACCCGTCCGTCGGGCAGCCTGCTCAACCCCAACCCCAGCCTTGGTGCACAGATGCTGCAGGCGGACCTGGCCAAGGTCGGGATCAAGGCCGAGATTCGCGTGATCGAGTGGGGCGAGCTGATCCGCCGCGCCAAGGCGGGCGAGCATGACCTGCTGTTCATGGGCTGGGCGGGGGACAACGGGGACCCGGACAACTTCCTCAGCCCGCAGTTTTCCTGCGCGGCGGTGCAGTCGGGGACCAACTTCGCACGCTTCTGCGACAGCCGCCTGGACCAGCTGATCAGCGCCGGGCGTACCACCAACGACCAGAGCGTGCGCAGCCGGCTGTACCAGCAGGCGCAAACCTTGATTCAGCAGCAGGCGCTGTGGGTGCCATTGGCGCATCCTACGGCGGCGACGCTGCTGCGTCAGGGTGTAGAGGGGTATCAGGTGAGCCCGTTCGGGCGGCTGGATTTCAGCAAGGTCTCAGTGACCAAGTAAACCTGCACCGGCCTCTTCGCGGGCTCGCCCGCTCCCACAGGGACAGCACAACACTCAAGGTTGGTGCGATACCTGTGGGAGCGGGCGAGCCCGCGAAGAGGCCGGGACAGGCAGCACAAGGGCCTAAGCCACGATCCACCCATGCTCGACCATCGACAGCGGCTCCCCGTCGCCAATGATGATGTGGTCCAGCACCCGCACATCGATCAACGCCAGCCCCCGCTTCAACGATAGGGTCAAATGCACATCGTCCTGGCTCGGTTCACTGATACCCGAGGGGTGGTTATGACACAGGATCAAAGCCGCCGCGTTATGCAGCAATGCCCGCCGCACCACCTCCCGCGGGTAGACACTCGCCCGGTCTATCGTGCCCCTGAACAGGATTTCAAAAGCTAACGGCCTGTGCTTGGTATCGAGAAACAGGCAACCGAATACCTCACTGGCCTCATGACGCAGCATGGCCTTGAGATAACGCCGTACCGCCGCCGGGCCTTCGAGAGCCGCTGCGCGCTCGATGTTCTCATCCAGATAACGTCGGCCGATCTCCAAAAGCGCCTGTAACTGTGCATATTTCACGGCCCCTATGCCCGGCTCGCGCAGTACAGCCTCGCGATCAGCCTCAAGAAACTGCCTCAGCCCGCCAAAACGAACCAGCAGCCCCCGCGCAAGGTCCAGCACATTACGCCCGGCAACCCCGGAACCTAGCAGCACGGCAAGCAACTCTGCATCCGACAGCGCCGCTGCCCCACGCTGCAGCAACTTCTCCCTCGGCCGTTCTTCAGCCGGCCACTCCCTGATATTCATCCCGTCCCTTTGCCTTTGCTGCGGCCCATTTCGGCCCTGTGTTAATCTATTTCGCCTCGTACATGCGACGTTCTGCCGCAGGCATCTTCAAACGTCGCCGCCCGCTCTCACTGGAAAAAGGCAAGCCTATGCAGCGGCTGTATCGCAAGCGCATCGTTCTCGGCGTGGGTGGCGGCATTGCCGCCTACAAAAGCGCCGAACTGATTCGCCGTCTCCTGGAGCACGGCGCGCAGGTGCGCGTCGTCATGACCCGTGGGGGTGCAGAGTTCATCACCCCGCTGACCCTGCAGGCGTTGTCGGGCCACCCGGTGCACATGGACCTGCTCGACCCTGCCGCCGAAGCGGCCATGGGCCATATCGAACTGGCCAAGTGGGCCGACCTGGTGCTGATCGCCCCCGCCACCGCCGACCTCATGGCGCGCATGGCCCAAGGCATGGCCGATGACTTGCTGACCACCCTGGTGCTGGCCACCGACGCCACCGTTGCCGTAGCCCCGGCGATGAACCAGGCCATGTGGCGCGACCCGGCCACCCAGGCCAACCTCGAGCTGCTCAAGAGCCGTGGAATCCAGGTGTTCGGCCCGGCGTCCGGCAGCCAGGCCTGTGGCGACGTGGGCCTGGGCCGCATGCTCGAAGCCACCGACCTGGCCTGGTGTGCCGCGGAAAGCTTCAAGCGCCAGGCACTGACCGGCAAGCACGTACTGATTACCGCCGGCCCGACCCAGGAAAACATCGACCCGGTGCGTTACATCACCAATCATAGCTCCGGCAAGATGGGCTTCGCTCTGGCCGAAGCGGCCGCCGAAGCCGGGGCTCGGGTCACCCTCGTCACCGGCCCGGTACACCTGCCGACGCCCGACCGGGTCAGCCGAATCGACGTGGTCAGCGCGCGGGACATGCTCGCCGCCTGTGAAGCGGCCATGCCGTGCGACCTGTTCATCGCCTCGGCGGCGGTCGCGGACTACCGCCCGGAAGTCGTTGCCACTCAAAAACTGAAGAAAGATCCTACGACCGGCGACGGCATGCTGCTGCAGATGGTGCGCAATCCCGATATTCTTGCCACCCTCGCTGGCCGCGCCGACCGCCCGTTCAGCGTCGGTTTCGCCGCCGAGACCGAACACTTGCTCGATTACGCCACGCGCAAGCTCAAGGACAAGAACCTCGACCTGATCGTCGCCAATGATGTGGCCAACCCCAGCATTGGCTTCAACAGCGAAGAAAACGCCTTGACCGTGATCGACCGCCAGCAGCACCAGACCCTCTTCGCGCAGACCAGCAAAGGCAAGATTGCCCGGCAACTGGTCGCCTTCATCGCCGAACGGCTCAACCAGGTTCAATAAGTTACATGCACGCTCTTCAAGCCAAGATCCTCGACCCACGCCTGGGCAGCGAATTTCCGCTGCCGACCTACGCCACCCCTGGCTCCGCCGGCCTCGACCTGCGCGCCCTGCTAAAGGAAGACACCGTCCTCGAGCCAGGCCAGACCCTGCTCATCCCTACCGGCCTGTCGATCTACATCGGCGACCCGGGCCTGGCGGCGGTGATCCTGCCACGCTCGGGCCTGGGCCATAAACACGGCATCGTGCTGGGCAACCTGGTCGGGCTGATCGACTCGGACTACCAGGGCGAGTTGATGGTGTCGTGCTGGAACCGTGGCAACACCCCGTTCACCATCGCCGTTGGCGAGCGCATTGCCCAGCTGGTGCTGGTACCCGTAGTCCAGGCCCATTTCGACATCGTCGAAGCGTTCGATGAAAGCCAGCGCGGCGCTGGCGGCTTTGGTCATTCCGGCAGCCACTGAGCCGAGAAACGACCGTTCAGGCCAAGGATGGCGAACTCTCTGGCGAAACCACCGTCCAAGCGTTCAGTTTGCGCCTGCCCAGAAAGCCTTTGACTAATGGAGCTTCCAGAGATGAACGACATGGCCCACCTGGTACCCGCCGCACTGCCAGACAGCATTTTCCGCGCGTATGACATTCGCGGCGTGGTCGGCAAAACCCTTCACGCCGAAACCGCCTACTGGATCGGCCGTGCCATCGGCGCGCAGAGCCTGGCCCAGGGCGAACCGCAGGTTTCGGTCGGCCGCGATGGCCGCCTGTCCGGCCCGATGCTGGTCGAAGAGCTGATCAAGGGCCTGGTCGACGCCGGGTGCCACGTCAGCGACGTCGGCCTGGTGCCTACCCCGGCCCTGTACTATGCAGCCAATGTGCTGGCCGGCAAGTCCGGAGTGATGCTGACCGGCAGCCACAACCCGTCGGACTACAACGGCTTCAAGATCGTGATTGCCGGTGACACCCTGGCCAACGAACAGATCCAGGCCCTGCTGACCCGCCTGAAAACCAACAACCTGAGCCGCGCCGATGGCCGCGTGGAAAAGGTCGAGATCCTTGACCGCTACTTCCAGCAGATTGTCGAGGACGTGAAGCTGGCCAGGAAGCTCAAGGTGGTCGTGGACTGTGGCAACGGTGCCGCGGGCGTAATCGCGCCGCAATTGATCGAAGCCCTGGGCTGCGAAGTGATCCCGCTGTTCTGCGAGGTCGACGGCAACTTCCCCAACCACCACCCGGACCCAGGCAAGCCGGAAAACCTCGAAGACCTGATCGCCAAGGTCAAGGAAACCGGCGCCGATATCGGCCTGGCCTTCGACGGTGACGGCGACCGCGTCGGCGTGGTGACCAATACCGGCAGCATCGTCTACCCCGACCGCCTGCTGATGCTGTTTGCCCAGGACGTGCTGTCGCGCAACCCGGGCGCCGAGATCATCTTCGACGTCAAATGCACCCGTCGCCTGACCCCGCTGATCGAGCAGCACGGCGGCCGCGCACTGATGTGGAAGACTGGTCACTCGCTGATCAAGAAGAAGATGAAGCAGACCGGCTCGCTGCTGGCCGGCGAGATGAGCGGTCACATCTTCATCAAGGAACGCTGGTACGGTTTCGACGACGGCATCTACAGTGCCGCGCGCCTGCTAGAGATCCTCAGCAAGGCCGGGCAGAGCGCCGAAAACCTGTTTGCCGCCTTCCCGAACGATATTTCCACGCCGGAAATCAATATTGATGTGACCGACGAGGGTAAATTCAGCATCATTGATGCACTGCAACGCGACGCCGACTGGGGCGAAGCCAACCTGACCACCATCGACGGTGTGCGGGTGGATTACGCCCACGGCTGGGGCCTGGTTCGCGCCTCCAACACCACCCCGGTGCTGGTGCTGCGCTTCGAGGCCGACAGCGACGCCGAATTGCAACGTATCAAGGATGTATTCCGTACCCAGTTGCTGCGGGTAGAGCCTGAGTTGCAACTGCCGTTCTGACCGACTATCTGTTCCTTACAGGAGCCCTGCATGACCCTCGATCGCGATGCCGCTTCCCATGTAGCCGAGGTTTTGTCCGAAGCACTGCCTTACATCCGCCGCTTTGTCGGCAAGACCCTGGTGATCAAGTACGGCGGCAACGCGATGGAGAGCGAGGAGCTCAAGACCGGCTTCGCCCGTGACATCGTGCTGATGAAGGCTGTGGGCATCAACCCGGTGGTGGTCCACGGTGGTGGCCCGCAGATCGGCGACCTGCTCAAGCGCCTGTCGATCGAAAGCCACTTCATCGACGGCATGCGCGTCACCGACTCGGCGACCATGGACGTGGTAGAGATGGTGCTGGGTGGCCAGGTCAACAAGGACATCGTCAACCTGATCAACCGCCACGGCGGCAGCGCCATCGGCCTGACCGGCAAGGACGCGGAGCTGATCCGCGCCCGCAAGCTGACTGTCAGCCGCCAGACGCCCGAGATGACCACCCCGGAAATCATCGACATCGGCCACGTGGGCGAAGTGGTAAGCGTGAACACCGACCTGTTGAACATGCTGGTGAAGGGCGACTTCATCCCGGTGATCGCGCCGATCGGCGTGGGTGCCAACGGTGAGTCGTACAACATCAACGCCGACCTGGTGGCGGGCAAGGTAGCCGAGGCGCTGAAGGCCGAGAAGCTGATGCTGCTGACCAACATCGCCGGCCTGATGGACAAGCAGGGCGAAGTACTGACCGGCCTGACCACCGAGCAGGTCAACGAACTGATCGCTGACGGTACCATCTACGGCGGCATGCTGCCGAAGATCAAGTGCGCGCTGGATGCGGTCCAGGGCGGCGTGAACAGCTCGCACATCATCGACGGCCGCGTGCCGAATGCAGTGCTGCTGGAAATCTTCACCGACAGCGGCGTGGGTACCTTGATTACCAACCGCAAACCGCGCTGAGTGATCGGTTAGCCTGCACTGCCCCTTCGCGGGCACGCCCGCTCCCACAGGGATGGCGCAAAACCTGTGGGAGCGGGCATGCCCGCGAAGAGGCCGGTACAGGCGACACAAAAAAGGCGACCTTCACAAGAAGGTCGCCTTTTTCATTGCCAGGCCAGGATCAGATCCCGTACTGCGCCCGGTAAGCCTCGACAGCCGGCAGGTGCTGCTTCAGCTGAGGGTCATCGGCCAGGAACTCCAGCACCTGGGTCAGCGACACGATGCTGACCACCGGGATACCGAAGTCGCGCTCCACTTCCTGGATCGCCGAAAGCTCGCCATTGCCACGCTCTTCGCGGTTCAGTGCGATCAGCACACCAGCAGCCTTGGCCTGCTGGGCGTTGATGATCTGCATGACCTCACGAATGGCGGTACCGGCAGTGATCACGTCGTCGATGATCAGCACATCACCGGCCAGCGGTGCGCCGACCAGGCTGCCGCCTTCACCATGGTCCTTGGCTTCCTTGCGGTTGAAGCACCATGGCACGTCGAGCTGGTGCTGCTCGGCCAGGGCCACGGCGGTGGCCGCCGCCAGCGGGATACCCTTGTAGGCCGGGCCGAACAGCACGTCGAACGGGATCTTGCTGTCGACGATGGCCGCCGCATAGCAACGGCCCAGCTGGGCCAGGGCAGAACCGCTGTTGAACAGGCCGGCATTGAAGAAATACGGGCTGGTACGCCCCGATTTCAGGGTGAATTCACCGAAACGCAGTACCCCGCGATCGATGGCAAAACGGATGAAGTCGCGCTGATACGGCTGCATGGATAGTCCCGGACACCACGGATTTAGCTAAATGGGTTGAGCTCGGGTATCATACACGCACGAGATTTTTGGGGCCATTTATGCGGATCATCAGTGTGAACGTAAATGGCATTCAGGCTGCGGCCGAGCGTGGTTTGCTCAGCTGGCTGCAAGCCCAGAATGCCGACGTCATCTGCCTTCAGGATACCCGCGCCTCGGCCTTTGAACTCGATGACCCAGCTTTCCAGCTCGATGGCTATTTCCTTTATGCCTGCGACGCGGAGGTGCCTGCCCAAGGTGGTGTGGCCCTGTATTCGCGCATGCAGCCCAAGGCAGTCATCACCGGCCTGGGCTTCGAGACAGCCGACCGCTACGGGCGTTACCTGCAAGCAGATTTCGACAAAGTCAGTATTGCCAGCCTGCTGCTGCCTTCGGGCATGAACGGCGACGAAGACTTGAACCAGAAGTTCAAGTTGATGGACGACTTCGCCAAGTACCTGGACAAACAGCGTCGCAAGCGTCGCGAATACATCTACTGCGGCTCGTTCTACGTGGCGCAGCAGAAGCTCGACATCAAGAACTGGCGTGACAGCCAGCAGTCGCCGGGCTTCCTGGCGCCGGAGCGTGCCTGGATGGACGCGATCACTGGCGAGATGGGTTACGTCGATGCCCTGCGCGAAGTCAGCCGTGAGGGTGATCAGTACAGCTGGTGGCCGGACAACGAGCAGGCCGAAATGCTCAACCTGGGCTACCGGTTCGACTACCAGATCCTCACCCCGGGCCTGCGCCGCTTCGTGCGCAATGCCCGCCTGCCACGTCAGCCGCGCTTCTCCCAGCATGCGCCGTTGATCGTCGACTATGACTGGACGTTGACCATCTAAACGCCAATTGGGGCTGCTTCGCAGCCCATCGCCGGCAAGCCAGCTCCCACAAGGGTCACCACAGCTTTTGAAGCCTGTGGGAGCTGGCTTGCCGGCGATGGGGCGCGAAGCGGCCCCAATGGCTATTTGATCGGTCGCCAGATCATCGGGTAGCGATAAGGCTTGCCCTCGTTCGCCCGCACGGCGGCAATGATGATCAGCACCAGCACCGCCACCATCAGCATGGCGAACAGCATCAGCCCGATGAACACGAACATCAGCAGGAAGCAGATGAACCCGGCAATGGTCACGCTGATCTGAAAGTTCAGCGCCTCTTTGCCCTGGGCGTCGATGAAAGGGTCTTGCTCGCGCTTGAGGTGCCACAGCACCAGCGGGCCCAGCAAGTGCCCGAGCGGCACCACCAGGCCCAACAGCGCGGAGAGGTGGCAGAACATCGCCCACTGCCGGATTTCGGCATTGGGCGGGGTGATCGACAGGTTGGATTCGCTCATGCCCCGCACCTCCCTGGCTGGGTTCAGTCGGCCAGCGCCGCCTGCTGCAGTTCGAAGATCTCGTTCATGCCCTTCTGCGCCAGAGCGAGCATGGCGTTGAAGTCTTCAGGCTGGAACGGCGCACCTTCGGCGGTACCCTGCACTTCGATGAAACCACCGGCGCTGGTCATGACCACGTTCAGGTCGGTTTCGGCGGCGGAGTCTTCCAGGTAGTCCAGGTCGAGCACCGCTTCGCCCTGGTACATGCCCACCGATACTGCGGCGATCATGTGCTTGAGCGGGTTGCCGGCCTTGAGGCCACCGCGCTTCTTGATCACCGCCAGAGCATCGCACAGGGCGACCATGGCACCGGTGATGGACGCGGTACGGGTGCCACCATCGGCCTGGATCACGTCGCAGTCGATGTACAGAGTGATGTCACCGAGCTTGCTCATGTCCAGCGCGGCGCGCAATGAACGGCCGATGAGACGCTGGATTTCCAGGGTGCGGCCACCCTGCTTGCCACGGCTGGCTTCGCGCTGGTTACGCTCGCCGGTGGAGCGCGGCAGCATGCCGTATTCGGCGGTCAGCCAGCCTTGGCCCTGGCCCTTGAGGAAGCGCGGCACACCGTTTTCCACGCTGACCGTGCAAATGACCTTGGTGTCACCGAACTCGACCAGTACCGACCCTTCGGCGTGCTTGGTGTAGTTGCGGGTAATGCGGATCGAGCGGAGCTGATCGGCGGCGCGACCACTTGGACGTTTCATCTGGGATACCTGTACTGGGACTTTGAATCTGCCGAGCATTATAGAGCCCACGGCCCGGGGAAGACATGCCTATTGTCGCGCCCGCCACAGCCCGTCGCCTTTTCCTACCGGCCAGGCCACCCGTCGGTAACATGGGTGGATTGGGCGCCAAGGCCCCACTGCGCTACAATCCTGCGCCTTGCAGCCGAGAGGCTCCCACCGTTCATTCATCTACGCGAGGTACTCCCCATGGTGCACAGCATGACCGCTTTCGCGCGAGTCGAGCGCGCCGGCAGCCAAGGCACCCTGGTCTGGGAGCTGCGTTCGGTCAACCACCGTTACCTGGAACCGCACCTGCGCCTGCCCGAGGCCCTGCGCGACCTCGAAGGCGCCGTGCGTGAGGGCCTGCGCCAGGGCCTGTCGCGGGGCAAGGTGGAATGCACCTTGCGCCTGAACGAAGACAGCAACGGCAAACCGCTGAAGGTGGACCGCGAACGCGCCGCGCAGCTGGTTGCCGCCGCCGAGGAAGTGGCCAGCCTGATCAAGCAGCCGGCACCGCTGAACCCGCTGGAGGTGCTGTCGTGGCCAGGCGTGCTGGTGGCCGACGCCAGCGACCCGCAGGCACTGAACGCCGAAGCCATGGCGCTGTTCGACGAAGCGCTGGCCGAACTCAAGGCCGGGCGCCAGCGTGAAGGCCAGGAACTGGCCCGGCTGATCAACGAACGCCTGGACAACATGGCCAGCGAAGTCACCACCCTGCGCGCCCTGGTGCCGCAGATGCTGGCGGCGCAGCGGCAGAAAATCCTCGACCGTTTCGGCGACATGCAGGCCGAACTCGACCCGCAGCGCCTGGAACAGGAGATGGTACTGCTGGCCCAGAAGAGCGACGTGGCCGAAGAGCTTGACCGCCTCAGCACCCACGTCACCGAAGTGCGCCGGGTGCTCAAGGGTGGCGGCGCCGCCGGCCGGCGCCTGGACTTCCTGATGCAGGAGCTCAACCGCGAGGCCAACACCCTCGGCTCCAAGGCCTTCGACCCACGCAGCACGCAAGCGGCGGTCAACCTGAAGGTATTGATCGAACAAATGCGTGAACAAGTACAGAACATCGAGTAAGGCCACCCCGACCATGAACCACAGCAGCGGCACCCTCTACATCGTTTCGGCCCCTTCGGGCGCAGGCAAGACCAGCCTGGTCACCGCCCTGACCAAAGACGACAAGCAAATCCGCGTCTCGGTTTCGCACACCACCCGCGCCATGCGCCCGGGCGAGCAGCACGGGGTGAACTACCACTTCGTCGTCCACGAGGAATTCAGGGCGCTGATCGCCCAAGGCGACTTCCTGGAGCATGCCGAGGTGTTCGGCAATTTCTACGGCACCTCGCGCAGCGCGCTGCAGCAAACCCTGGACCAGGGTTACGACCTGATCCTGGAAATCGACTGGCAGGGCGCGCAGCAAGTGCGCAAGCTGATGCCGCAGGCGTTGTCGGTGTTCATCCTGCCGCCAAGCCAGCAGGCCCTGCGCCATCGCCTGGACGGCCGTGGGCAGGACAGCGAAGAGATCATCGCGGGGCGCATGAAGGAAGCGGTCAGCGAGATGGTGCACTACGACGAGTATGACTACGTAATCATCAATGATGATTTCGACGTGGCGCTGGAGGATTTGAAAGCGGTGTTCCGCTCGAATCGCCTGGTGTTGAAGAAGCAGCAGCAGCGCCATGCTGCTTTGCTGAAAGAACTGCTCTCCTGATAGACCGCACGGGGCTGCTTTGCAGCCCTTTCGCGATACAAGGCCGCTCCTACAGGAGATCGCGCAAGCCTGACTAACGCGATCTTTTGTAGGAGCGGCCTTGTGTCGCGATAGGGGCGCAAAGCGCCCCCAGCTTTATTCCTGCAGTGGCAAGGTAGCCTGCTGACGCAGGGTAGCCCCCAGGAAGTACGCCGGCGCGCGCATGCGCGACAGCATCATCAGCGCGATGCCGAGCACCGAGATGATCGCGGCAATCACGAACACCAGCCCCAGCCCGCCCACATGCGAGCCACTGCCGAAGTCTGGCGAAGCGCTGTCGATGGCAGTGCGAACAAAGATCACCGACAGGATCACCCCTCCCACCAGCGGGCACAGGCCACGCATGATGAAGTGGCGCAGGCTGTCGAACAGGCTGTGGCGGAAATACCAGACACAGGCGAACGCGGTCAGCGAGTAGTAGAAGCAGATCATCATGCCCAGCGCAGTGATGGTGTCTGCCAGCACGTTCTCGCTCAGGGTACGCATGGTCACGTAGAACACGCCCGCAGCCACGCCGGCGCAGATGGTGGCGTAGCGCGGGGTCTGCGAGCGTGGGCAGACGCTGGCGAACTTCTGCGGTACCGCACCGTAGTAACCCATGGCCAACAAGGTGCGTGCCGGCGCCACGAAGGTCGACTGCAGCGACGCCGCCGTACTGGCCAGCACAGCGATGGACATCAGGATCGCCAGCGGCCCCATGACCGGGCCAGCCAGGTGGGCAAACACGTTTTCCTGGATGCGCGGATTGTTCAGGCCCAGGCCAGACTCGCTGATCCCGGCAAACTGCAGGGTGGCGATCGCAGTGAACAGATACAGGCCGAGAATCAACATCACGGTCCAGGTGGCAGCCTTGCCCGGCACCTCTTCACTGCCTACCGACTCTTCGCTGACGGTCAGGCAGGTGTCCCATCCCCAAAAGATGAAGATCGACAGCGACAGCCCGGCGGCAAAGGCCGAGAACGATTCGACACCGAACGGGTTGAACCAGGCGAAGTCGAATTCAAGCGGCGGCGGCGCGGTGGCACCGTCGAAGGCGGCGAAGGCAAAGCCGATCAGCACCACCAACTGCAGTGCCACCAGGCCGTACTGCACGGTCATGGTGGTGGCGATGCCACGGCAGCAGATCCATACCGCCAGGGCAATGAACACGCAACAGGTCACTACGTTGATCAACAGGTTGTCGGCCAACGCCGCCAGTTCGTGCTTGCCGGTGATCTGGCCAAGGAACAGGTAGAAGAAGTCGACCGCGACCCCTGCCAGGTTCGACAACACGATGGTGGTGGCGACCACCAGGCCCCAGCCGCCGATCCAGCCGATCATCGGGCCGAAGGCTCGCGCCGACCAGGTAAACGAAGTACCGCTGTCCGGCTCCGCCGAGTTCAGTTCGCGGTAGCCCAGGGCCACCAGCAACATCGGCAGGAAGCCGACGATGAACACGGCAGGCAGGTGCGCCCCCACCTCACGCACGGTCGGGCCAAGGGCACCAGTCAGGGTGTAGACCGGGGCGATGGTTGAGATGCCCAGCACCACGCTGGCCAGCAAGCCCAGCCGGCCTTTGGCCAGGCCCTTGCTGCGCTGGGTGTTGCCCGCGTCGGTCGCCACATCGGGTGGGCGGCCGGCTTCTGTGTAATTGCTCATGAGTATTTGCCGTAAATTTTGGAATTGTTTTCACAGGCCTTGGGTACAAGGCCCGCTTTCACTCATTGAAAGCTTGCTGCCGGGAACACGTCATCCGAGACCTTCGGCTGACGTCAGAGTGCCTTCTGCCGTGCGCCCTCCCGTGCTGCGTAAGCAATGCAGGCTTCGCGAAACGCCTGAAACAGGCGAAGCGAAACCGGGTTTTCGGTAAATCGCCATTCCGGGTGCCACTGCACGCCGAGCACAAAACCCGGCGCCGCAGGCATGGACACCGCTTCGATCAGGCCATCCGGGGCCCGTGCCTCGACGCGCAGGCCCGGGGCCAGGCGGTCGATGCCCTGGCTGTGCAGCGAGTTGACCTCGAACTGCGCCGCCAGGCCCAGGCGCTCGAACAACCCGCCAGGCTCGATGCCGACAGGGTGACGAGGGCCGTATTGCACCTCCAGGGGTGCGTCCTCAGGTTCACGGTGGTCAAGGTAGCCGGGTAGTTCCTGCACGCGCTGGTGCAGGCTGCCGCCCAGGGCTACGTTCAATTCCTGGTAGCCACGGCAGATACAGAACACCGGTACACCAGCGGCAATGGCTGCCTGCAACAGCGGCAGGGTCAAGCGATCGCGTGCCAGGTCGTGCCGGGTACCCGCCGCGCTGGGGGCGCCATTGTAATGATGCGGTTCGATATTTGAAGGTGAGCCGGTAAAAACAATGCCGTGCAGGCGGGCCAGCAGCGCCTGCGTGTCGCTGCCCCCGTCACGAGCCGGCAAGATCAGCGGCAAGCCGGCAAAGCCGGCCGCCTCGACATACTTGTCGCCTACCGTGTGCGACGAGTTCTTCCCCACCTGCTGGCGGCAGGCGCTGACACCGATCAAGGGGACCGCATTTGCGCTCATGGGCTTACACCGTGTGCAGGTACCAGTTGTACTCGAGGTCGGAAATCGACACTTCGAACTCGGCCAGTTCGCTTTCCTTGCAGGCCACGAAGATATCGATGTAGTCCGGGCTGATGTATTGGTTGAGGACTTCGCTGTCGTCCAGCGCGCGCAGGGCATCGCGCAGGTTGTTCGGCAGGCTCTGCTCCAGCTGTTCGTAGGAGTTGCCCTCGATCGGGGCGCCCGGTTCGACCTTGCTGGTCAGGCCGTGGTGCACGCCGGCCAGAATTGCAGCCAGCATCAGGTACGGGTTGGCGTCGGCACCAGCCACGCGGTGTTCGAGGCGTACGTTGTCGCTGCTGTCGGTGGGCACGCGCACGGCCACGGTGCGGTTGTCCAGGCCCCAGCTTGGCGCATTGGGCACGTAGAACTGCGCGCCGAAGCGGCGATACGAGTTGATGTTCGGGCAGAGGAAGGCCATCGACGCTGGCATGGTCTCCAGCACACCGCCGATGGCGTGGCGCAGCGCGTCGCTTTGCAGCGGGTCGTCGCTGGCGAAGATGTTCTTGCCGGTTTTCTTGTCCAGCAACGAAATGTGCACGTGCAGGCCGTTGCCTGCCTGGCCCGGGTAGGGCTTGGCCATGAACGTGGTGTCCATTTCATGGTCGTAGGCGACGTTCTTGATCAGGCGCTTGAGCAGAATCGCGTAGTCGCACGCTTTCAGCGGGTCAGCCACGTGGTGCAGGTTGACCTCGAACTGTGCCGGAGCGCTTTCCTTGACGATGGCGTCGGCGGGAAGGCCCTGCTCCTTGGCCGCTTCGAGCATGTCCTGCAGGCAGTCGGCATATTCATCGAGGTCGTCGATCAGGTACACCTGGGTCGACTGCGGGCGCTTGCCGGAAATTGGCGAACGCGGCGGTTGCGGGCGACCGTTGAGGTTGTCCTGGTCGATCAGGTAGAACTCCAGCTCGAACGCGGCGCAGATATCCAGGCCCAGGTCGTCGAACTTGCTCACCACCTGACGCAGCACTTCGCGCGGGTCGGCGAAGAACGGCTGGCCATCCAGCTCGTGCATGGTCATCAACAACTGGGCGGTGGGGCGCTTCTGCCACGGTTCGTCCGACAGCGTGCCGGGGATCGGGAAGCAGATGCGGTCGGCATCACCGATGTCCAGGCCAAGGCCGGTGCTCTCGACGGTGGAACCGTTGATGTCCAGGGCGAACAGCGATGCCGGCAGGTTGATGCCTTTCTCGTAAACCTTGTGCAGGCTGGCCCGCTCGATGCGCTTGCCACGTACCACGCCGTTCATGTCGGAGATCAGCAGATCGACGTACTGCGTGTCCGGATGGGCCTGGAGGAAGTCATTCATCTCGCTGGAAGAACTGGCGCACGGGGTTACCGACGTCATGGCTGTACATCCTTTGATTTGCTGCGGCGATGTGGGGATACGGCTGGCGCCTCACGGGCGACGATGGTTGCAGCTGTTGTTCTTTTCACTTTCCCATCGTGGGGACTGGTTACCCGACCGGGCGCATTGATTCCCGGGGGCCGTTCCACTATAAAATGGCCAAAACGCAACAGACATTGGCAATTCGGCAAGCAGAGCGTGCACCAATGCAATATCAGATTACCCACGCCGACCTCTCCCTGGTCCTGGCTCTGGAACGTGGACGCTCGCTGGCCAAAGCCGCCGAGCTGCTCAAAGTCGACGTTTCGACCGTGTTTCGCTCGATTCGTCGGCTTGAATCGGCACTCGGTACCGCGCTGTTTGTAAAAAGCCGCAAAGGCTACCTGCCGACCGACACCGCCCAGGCCCTGGCCGAACAGGCCGAACGCGCCGAGCAGGCACTGGAGGCGGCGCGCATCGCCATGACCAGTGGCGAGCAGGTGGTCAGCGGCACCGTGCGCCTGACCTGTACCGAGGCGGTGATGCACAGCCTGCTGCTGCCGGCGCTGGCCGAGTTCATGCCTAACTACCCGGCCTTGTCGCTGGAGATGGGCACCTCCAACACCTTCGCCAACCTCAGCCGGCGCGATGCCGACATAGCCCTGCGCCTGACCAACACGCCGCCGGAGCACCTGGTGGGGCGCAATCTAGGGTCCACCTCCTACGTTGTCTGCGGCCAGCCGCAGTGGCGCGAACGCCTGGCAGAGTCACCGGCCAGCGTGCCGTGGATCGCCCCCGACGACTCGATGCAGGACCACCCCACGGTGGTCTGGCGCAACCAGCAGCACCCGGGGTTGAGCCCGCGCTACCAGTGCAGCAGCATGTCGACCATCGCCCAGCTGGTCACGGCCGGGCTCGGTGTGGCGGCGTTGCCGGACTACATGGTGCACGCACTGCCCGGGGTGGATGCGCTGAGCGGACCGCTGCCGGGTTGCGACACCCAGCTATGGTTGCTGACACGGCCGGATTGTCGGGCGTTGCGCTCGGTGCAGACCCTGTTCGAGGAGCTGACCCCGCGGTTGCGTGACGCGATGCTCTGAGGTTATCGTCAGGCTCATGTATCGAGGGTGTCTGTTCCGGCCCTTTCGCGGGCACGCCCGCTCTCACAGGTAAAGCGGCGACGGTGGGAACTGTGCAGGACTTGTGGGAGCGGGCATGCCCGCGAAGAAGCCCACATCGATCTACCCGACAAAACAGCGCTTCCCTATTGGCTGGTGATTTTTTAAACTATCGAGTCCGCCTGCCCATTATCGGGCTGCACGCCCACCGCAATTGCTACTGAGGAAGACCATGGCCCGCGTAACTGTTGAAGACTGCCTGGAACACGTGGATAACCGCTTTGAGCTGGTCATGCTCTCGACCAAGCGCGCTCGCCAGCTGGCGACCGGCGGCAAAGAGCCACGCGTTGCGTGGGAAAACGACAAGCCGACCGTTGTTGCCCTGCGTGAAATCGCCGAAGGCATCGTCACCAACGAGTTCATCGCCGCTGAAGAGATCGTCACCGAGGATCCGGTGTTCGCCGCGTTCGAGGACGAGAACAACGAGGCTGTCTGATTGATGCCTGGTCGACGTCGCACGGCGCAAGGCCCCCTTCCTCGGCAGGAGGTGAACCCATGCCGGGTATAGAAGCCTTGGCCGAACGGCTGTCGACCTATCTTGGCCCCGAACAGGTCAACCTGGTCCGGCGTGCCTATTTCTACGCCGAACAGGCCCACGATGGGCAGCGCCGCCGCAGTGGCGAGCCCTACGTGACCCACCCGCTGGCCGTGGCCAGCATCCTCGCCGACATGCACATGGACCATCAAAGCCTGATGGCGGCCATGCTGCACGACGTGATCGAAGACACCGGCATCGCCAAGGAAGCCCTCAGCCAGCAATTTGGCGAGACCGTGGCCGAACTGGTCGACGGGGTCAGCAAGCTGACCCAGATGAACTTCGAGACCAAGGCCGAGGCGCAGGCCGAAAACTTCCAGAAGATGGCCATGGCCATGGCCCGCGATATCCGCGTGATCCTGGTCAAGCTGGCCGACCGCCTGCACAACATGCGCACCCTGGAAGTGCTGTCCGGCGAAAAACGCCGGCGCATCGCCAAGGAAACCCTCGAAATCTACGCCCCCATCGCCAACCGCCTGGGCATGCACACCGTGCGCGTGGAGTTCGAGGACCTCGGCTTCAAGGCCATGCACCCGATGCGCTCGTCGCTGATTCACAGGGCGGTGAAAAGCGCACGCGGCAATCGTAAAGAGATCGTCGCCAAGATCGAGCACTCGCTGGCCAACTGCCTGGCCGCCGACGGCATCGAGGGCGAGGTCAGCGGCCGGCAGAAGCACCTCTATGGCATCTACAAGAAGATGCGTGGCAAGCGCCGCGCCTTCAACGAGATCATGGATGTGTACGCCTTCCGCATTGTCGTCGACAAGGTCGACACCTGCTACCGCGTGCTCGGCGCCGTGCACAACCTGTACAAGCCGCTGCCCGGTCGCTTCAAGGATTACATCGCGATCCCCAAAGCCAATGGCTACCAGTCGTTGCACACCACGCTGTTCGGCATGCACGGCGTGCCCATCGAAATCCAGATCCGCACCCGCGAGATGGAGGAGATGGCCAACAACGGCATCGCTGCGCACTGGCTGTACAAGTCCAACGACGACGAACAGCCCAAGGGCAGCCACGCCCGCGCCCGCCAGTGGGTCAAGGGCATCCTCGAGCTGCAGCAACGTGCCGGCAACTCGCTGGAGTTCATCGAGAGCGTGAAGATCGACCTGTTCCCGGACGAGGTCTACGTGTTCACGCCCAAAGGCCGCATCATGGAGCTGCCCAAAGGCTCCACGGCCGTCGATTTCGCCTACGCGGTGCACACCGACGTCGGCAACAGCTGCATCGCCTGCCGCATCAACCGCCGACTGGCGCCGCTGTCCGAACCGCTGCAAAGCGGCTCGACGGTGGAAATCGTCAGCGCCCCGGGCGCGCGGCCCAACCCGGCCTGGCTCAACTTCGTGGTTACCGGCAAGGCGCGCACGCACATCCGCCACGCGCTCAAGCAGCAGCGTCGCTCCGAGTCCATCAGCCTGGGCGAACGCCTGCTGAACAAGGTGCTCACCGGCTTCGACAGCAGCCTGGAGATGATCCCTCAGGAGCGTATCCAGGCGATTCTTGCCGAGTACCGCCTGGAGCTGATCGAAGACCTGCTCGAAGACATCGGCCTGGGCAACCGCATGGCCTACGTGGTCGCACGCCGCCTGCTGTCGGCCGAAGGCGAACAGCTGCCGGCACCGGAAGGCCCGCTGGCGATCCGCGGTACCGAAGGCCTGGTGCTGAGCTACGCCAAGTGCTGCACGCCGATTCCGGGCGACCCGATCGTCGGCCACCTGTCAGCCGGCAAGGGCATGGTCGTACACCTGGAAAACTGCCGCAACATCAGTGAAATTCGCCACAACCCGGAGAAATGCGTACAGCTCTCCTGGGCCAAGGACATCACCGGTGAGTTCAATGTCGAGCTGCGTGTCGAACTGGAGCACCAGCGCGGCCTGATCGCCCTGCTGGCCAGCAGTGTCAACGCCGCCGACGGCAACATCGAGAAGATCAGCATGGACGAACGCGACGGCCGTATCAGCGTGGTCCAACTGGTGGTCAGCGTGCACGACCGCGTGCACCTGGCGCGTGTGATCAAGAAGCTGCGTACCCTGACCGGTGTGGTCCGCATCACCCGCATGCGTACGTAGTCCGCCAACCGCAAGGAGTCATCATGAGCAAGACCGTCATCAACAGCGACAAGGCCCCTGCCGCCATCGGCACCTACTCGCAGGCGATCAAAGCCGGCAACACCGTGTACATGTCGGGCCAGATCCCGCTGGACCCAAAGACCATGGAACTGGTCGATGGCTTCGAAGCCCAGACCGTACAGGTGTTCGAGAACCTCAAGGCCGTGGCTGAAGCCGCTGGCGGTTCGTTCAAGGACATCGTCAAGCTGAACATCTTCCTCACCGACCTGAGCCACTTCGCCAAGGTCAACGAGGTGATGGGCCGCTACTTCGAGCAGCCGTACCCGGCCCGCGCCGCCATCGGCGTTGCCGCGCTGCCGAAAGGCGCCCAGGTCGAAATGGACGCCATTCTGGTCATCGAATGATGCCCCCGGTGACGGGCGCCCTGCCCGTCACCTTCCCTTCTCTGCAAGGTTATCCCCGTCATGCGTCAAGCACTGCCTTTCGCGCTGGCAGCCCTGCTTCTGGGCGGCTGCGCCAGCCACAAACCCGAAGATTTCAACGGCACCTGGATCAACCAGGACGCCATCAATGCGGCCGTCAAGGGCGGCAGCCTGCGTCAGGCGCTCAATGAGCACGGTCCGGTGTTCGAATGGAAGCTTGACGTCGCCAGCCAGCAGGCCAGCTACAGCAATGGTTTCGAAGCGGCCGACGGCCAGTTGAGCGCCACCGACAAGCAATGGCAGGCCAGCTTCCAGGGCGGCCAGACCGAGCAGTTGTCGCTCGATGGCGACGAACTGCAGGCTGTCGATCAGAACGGCGGCAAGCAGACCTTCGTGCGCGCCAAGGCACCGGCAGCGGCCAATGCACCACTGGGCAGCAACTTCGAGAAGGCGCTGTACCAGGCCTACCTGGGTGGCAACTGGAAGATTGTCGAAGGCCAGGGCAAAGGCGCCAGCGTGCGCTTCAGCGACACCGGCAATGTCACTGGCCTGCCCGGACCAGACCGTTTCGCCCTGTGCCTGGCGGGCGATTGCGCGACCATGGGTGGCAGCAATGACAGCCTGTGGCTGGAGCGCAACCAGCGTGGCGCGCCGTTCATCCTCAAGCGCGACGGCGACAAACTGGAGATCTTCCAGGCGGTGAACCGTGCACAGCCGGATGAAATGCCAGTGTTGGCAGCCGGCAAGCGCCAGTGGGTGCTGGAGCAGGACTGAAGCCAGATTTCGAGCCGAACGCCGCCCTTTTTGGGAGCGGGCATGCCCGCGAACACCGGCGAAGCCGGTGCCATACACCGCGTAGCCTGATTCGCGGGCACGCCCGCTCCCACAGGGTACCGCATCAAGCCTGAAGGTTAGTTTTTCCCCTCAAGGATTGCCGCGTAGCCTTCCCTGTAACTCGGATACACCGGCGCCCAGCCCAATGCCCGCGCCCGGGCATTGCTGCAGCGCTTGCTGCCGGTGCGCCGCACGCGCTGCTCATCGGACCACTCGGTAACGCCCATGTACCCACGCAGCCAGGCCACCACATCGGCCAGCGGCGCCGGGTCGTCGTCGACGCCGATGTAGCAGTCGTCGAGCACCTTGCCGTCGGCATCGGCCTGCAACAGGAACGCCAGCAGGCTGGCTGCGTCCTCGGCATGAATGCGATTGCCATACAGCGGTGGCTCCTCGGCCACTCGGTAGCCTTGGCGCACCTGGCTGAGTAGCCACTCGCGGCCAGGGCCATAGATGCCAGTCAGGCGTACCACGCTGGCCGGGATGCCGCTGGCCAGTGCCAGCCGTTCAGCCTCCAGCATCAACCGCCCGGAATAGCCTTCGGGCTCGGTGGCGGCGCCTTCTTCGATCCACTCGCCGTCCTTCTGTGCATACACGCTGCTGCTGGACACGAACAGCAGGCGTCGTGGGCGCTGGCCGCGCTCGGCCAGCCAGGCCAGCACATGGCGCAAACCGTCGACATACGCCGCCTGGTAACCCGCTTCGTCGTGCTGGCTGGCCGCCACGCAATACACCAGGTAGTCCGGCGCGCGCTGCGGCCAGGCGTCGGGAATCGATGGCTCGGACAAGTCCGCAGCCACCGGCACGACCCCGGCAGGCAACTGCCCGACCGAGCGGCGCAGGCCACTCACCTGCCAGCCGCGCGCAAGCATCTGCCGGGCAAGGCGCCCGCCTACATCACCACAACCCACCACCATCACGGAAAGGTCTGACATCTCTGAACTCCCTAGACCAATTGATCAGCCCGACCACGCTACACGATGGATGGGTAGACCATAGGCGAAAAAAGCAACAAGATTACTTTTGTTAACAAGAATTACTTGCAATAATGGCCGCCAAATTGTTCTCGGCCTACCTCGAGGCCTTGGAGAACGTTAACTTCATTCTTCATCAGGTCCGGCCAGCATGACACGTACTCAACCTTCCGCTTCGCCAACCCCGTCGCGCGCCTGGAGCGCCATCGCCGCGCTGACACTCAGCCTGGTGCTGGCCCCGGTGGCCATGGCCGATGAGCCAACCGCCAATGCTGCCACGCCTGCAGCCGCTACTGCACCAGCTGCTCCGGCAGCCGCTCCAGTCGCAGCACCGGCTGACGGCGCAGCTACCGCCACCCCGGCTGATGCCCCGGTCGCGGTAGACCCGAGCGTCGAAGCCCTGGTTGAAGACACCTCGCTGGGCATGGCCCACGACCTGTCCCCATGGGGCATGTACAAGAACGCCGACGTGGTGGTGAAGGCGGTCATGATCGGCCTGGCCATCGCCTCCATCATCACCTGGACCATCTGGATTGCCAAAGGCTTCGAGCTGATGGGCGCCAAGCGTCGCCTGCGTAGTGAAATCGCCCAGCTGAAGAAGTCCGCCAGCCTCAAGGAAGCCAGCGAGGTTTCCAACAAGGAAGGCACCCTGGCCCACACGCTGGTCCACGATGCACTCGAAGAGATGCGCCTGTCGGCCAACGCTCGCGAAAAAGAAGGCATCAAGGAGCGCGTCAGCTTCCGCCTGGAGCGCCTGGTACACGCCAGCGGTCGTACCATGAGCAGCGGCACCGGCGTACTTGCCACCATCGGCTCCACTGCGCCATTCGTCGGCCTGTTCGGTACCGTATGGGGTATCATGAACAGCTTCATCGGCATCGCCAAGACCCAGACCACCAACCTGGCCGTGGTTGCACCGGGTATCGCCGAGGCCCTGCTGGCCACCGCCCTGGGCCTGGTCGCAGCAATTCCGGCCGTGGTCATCTACAACGTCTTCGCCCGCTCCATTGCTGGCTACAAGGCACAGGTGTCCGACGCCTCCGCCCAGGTGCTGCTGCTGGTCAGCCGTGACCTGGACCACCAGGGCAGCGACCGTGTTGCCCCGCACATGGTGAAAGTGGGGTAAGCCATGGGCCTGCATCTCAACGAAGGTGGCGACGACCTCGCCGAAAACCACGAAATCAACGTTACGCCGTTCATCGACGTGATGCTGGTGCTGCTGATCATCTTCATGGTTGCAGCCCCTCTGGCCACAGTCGACATCAAGGTCGATCTGCCCGCCTCGACCGCCAAGCCGGCGCCGAGGCCCGAGAAACCGGTGTTCGTCAGCGTCAAGGCCGACCAGAAGCTGTACGTCGGCGACGATCAGGTCCCGGCCCCCGACCAGCTTGGCCCGATGCTCGATGCCAAAACCAAGGGGGACAAGGAAACCACCATCTTCTTCCAGGCTGACAAAGGCGTGGATTACGGTGACCTGATGGAGGTGATGAACAACATGCGCGCGGCCGGCTACCTGAAAGTCGGTCTGGTAGGTCTCGAGACGGCAGCCAAGAAATGACAAGAACGCGCTCGAACATGGCGCGCTACGGTGGCAGCCTGGCGATCGTGCTGGGCGTGCACGTGGTCGCCGTGCTGCTGACGCTCAACTGGTCGGTGCCCCAGGCTATCGAGCTGCCCCCGGCAGCCATGATGGTCGAGCTGGCACCGTTGCCGGAGCCTGCGCCACCACCACCGCCAAAAGCGGCCCCGCAGCCACCGGCACCGGTCGAGGAACCGCCGCTGCCGAAGCTGGCCGAGGCCCCCAAACCCAAGATCGCCATACCCAAGCCGCCCAAGCCAAAGGCCAAGCCGCAGCCGCCCAAGCCCGAGAAAAAGCCTGAGCCGCCGAAGGAAGCACCTCCGACCGAACAGACGGTAGACGCACCGCCCAGCAACACGCCACCGCAGAAGTCGGCGGCACCGGCGCCAAGCATTGCGTCCAACAGCAACGCCCTGCCGACCTGGCAGAGCGACCTGCTGCGTCACCTGGCCAAGTACAAGCGCTACCCGGAAGACGCACGCCGCCGCGGCCTGCAGGGCATCAACCGCCTGCGCTTCGTGGTCGACGCCGAAGGCAAGGTGGTGTCGTACTCCATGGCCGGTGGCTCGGGCAGTGCCGCCCTGGACCGGGCGACCCTGGAAATGATCCGTCGGGCCGGCACGGTACCCAAGCCGCCACCCGAGTTGCTGAACAATGGCACGATCGAGGTCGTGGCACCGTTCGTCTACTCGCTGGACCGCCGCTAAGACTTTTGCTTCTGTCACAAATCGGCAAGTCTGATAACGTGCGTCTATCGATTGCAGCCGCTATGCTGGGCTCGCAACTTCATGGACGCACGTTATGACCCTCACAGAATTACGCTACATCGTCACACTTGCCCAGGAACAGCACTTCGGCCATGCCGCCGAGCGCTGTCACGTGAGCCAGCCGACCTTGTCGGTCGGTGTGAAGAAGCTCGAGGATGAGCTTGGCGTTTTGATCTTCGAACGCAGCAAGAGCGCGGTCCGCCTGACCCCGGTCGGTGAAAGCATCGTCGCCCAGGCGCAAAAGGTACTGGAGCAGGCCCAGGGCATTCGCGAGCTGGCCCAGGCCGGCAAGAACCAGCTCACCGCCCCGCTCAAGGTCGGCGCCATCTACACCGTCGGCCCGTACCTGTTCCCGCACCTGATTCCGCAGCTGCACCGCGTGGCACCGCAGATGCCGCTGTACATCGAAGAGAACTTCACCCATGTACTGCGCGAAAAGCTGCGCAACGGCGAACTGGACGCGGTGATCATCGCCCTGCCGTTCAACGAAGCCGACGTGCTGACCCTGCCGCTGTACGACGAGCCGTTCTGCGCCCTGATGCCGGCCGACCACCCGTGGACGGCGAAAAAGACCATCGACACCGCCATGCTAAACGACAAGAGCCTGTTGCTGCTCGGTGAAGGCCACTGCTTCCGCGACCAGGTACTGGAAGCCTGCCCAACGCTGAACAAGGGCGGTGAAGGCTCCAGGCACACCACGGTGGAGTCCAGCTCGCTGGAAACCATCCGTCACATGGTGGCCTCGGGCCTTGGCGTGTCGATCCTGCCACTGTCGGCGGTGCACAGCCACCACTACGCCCCCGGCGTCATCGAGGTTCGCCCACTGACCGCACCGGCTCCATTCCGCACCGTGGCCATCGCCTGGCGCGCTAGCTTCCCGCGGCCGAAGGCCATCGAGATCCTCGCCGACTCGATCCGCCTGTGCTCGGTCGCCAAAACCCCTGCGGAACAGCCGGCCTGAGTCATGAGTGAGCTGTCGAAGGTCCCGGTCACGGTACTCAAGGGGGTTGGCGAGGCCATGGCGGAGAAACTCGCCAAGGTCGGCCTGGAGAACCTGCAGGACGTGCTGTTCCATCTGCCCCTGCGCTACCAGGACCGCACCCGCGTCGTACCGATCGGCCAGTTGCGCCCGGGCCAGGACGCAGTGATCGAAGGCGTGGTCAGCGGCGCCGACGTGACCATGGGCAAGCGCCGCAGCCTGGTTGTGCGCCTGGGTGACGGCACTGGCGTACTGAGCCTGCGCTTCTACCACTTCAGCAACGCCCAGAAAGAAGGCCTCAAGCGTGGCACCCACCTGCGCTGCTACGGCGAAGCCCGCCCCGGTGCTTCCGGCCTGGAAATCTACCACCCGGAATACCGCGCGCTGAATGGCGAAGAACCGCCGCCACCGGTCGAGCAGACCCTGACGCCGATCTACCCGTCAACCGAAGGGCTTACCCAGCAACGCCTGCGCCTGTTGTGCCAGCAGAGCCTGGGGCTGCTCGGCCCGCGCAGCCTGCCGGACTGGCTGCCCGACGAACTGGCCCGGGATTACCAGCTGGCACCGCTGGACGATGCCATCCGCTACCTGCACAACCCGCCGGCCGACGCCGACCTCGACGAACTTGCCGAAGGCCAGCACTGGGCCCAGCACCGCCTGGCCTTCGAAGAACTGCTGACCCACCAGCTTTCGCAGCAACGCCTGCGTGAAAGCCTGCGCAGCCTGCGCGCGCCAGTCCTGCCCAAAGCCCAGCGCCTGCCGGCGCAGTACCTGGCCAACCTGGGCTTCCAGCCGACTGGCGCGCAGCAACGGGTGGCTAACGAAATTGCCTACGACCTCAGCCAGCATGAGCCGATGATGCGTCTGGTGCAGGGCGATGTGGGCGCCGGCAAGACCGTGGTCGCAGCCCTGGCCGCGCTGCAGGCCCTTGAGGCCGGCTACCAGGTGGCCTTGATGGCGCCCACCGAAATCCTCGCCGAGCAGCACTACATCACCTTCAAGCGCTGGCTCGAACCGCTGGGCATCGAAGTCGCCTGGCTGGCCGGCAAGCTCAAGGGCAAGGCCCGGGCAGCCGCCCTGGAGCAGATCGCCAACGGTGCACCCATGGTGGTCGGCACCCATGCGCTGTTCCAGGAAGAGGTGAAGTTCAAGCACCTGGCCCTGGCGATCATCGATGAACAGCACCGTTTTGGTGTGCAGCAACGCCTGGCACTGCGCAAGAAGGGCGTAGCCGGCGAGCTGTGCCCGCATCAGCTGATCATGACCGCCACGCCCATTCCGCGCACCCTGGCCATGAGCGCCTACGCCGACCTGGACACCTCGGTGCTCGACGAACTGCCACCCGGGCGCACGCCGGTAAACACCGTGCTGGTGGCCGACAGCCGACGCTTCGAAGTGGTCGAGCGGGTGCGTGCGGCCTGCGCCGAAGGGCGCCAGGCCTACTGGGTGTGCACCCTGATCGAAGAATCCGAAGAACTGACCTGCCAGGCCGCCGAAAGCACCTACGAGGAGCTGGGCAGCGCCTTGGGCGAGTTGCGGGTGGGGCTGATCCACGGGCGCATGAAACCGGCGGAAAAGGCCGAGATCATGGCCGAGTTCAAGGCCGGCAACCTGCAGTTGCTGGTGGCCACCACGGTCATCGAGGTGGGTGTGGACGTGCCCAACGCCAGCCTGATGATCATCGAGAACCCCGAGCGCCTGGGCCTGGCCCAGTTGCACCAGCTGCGCGGCCGGGTTGGCCGCGGCAGTGCCGTCAGCCATTGCGTGCTGCTGTATCACCCGCCACTGTCGCAGATCGGCCGCGAGCGGTTAGGGATCATGCGGGAAACCAACGACGGCTTCATCATCGCCGAGAAAGACCTGGAGTTGCGTGGGCCGGGCGAGATGCTCGGCACCCGCCAGACCGGTCTTTTGCAGTTCAAGGTCGCCGACCTTATGCGCGACGCCGACCTGCTGCCGGCCGTACGTGACGCCGCCCAGGCCCTGATCGCACGCTGGCCGGAACACGTCAGCCCTCTGCTCGACCGCTGGCTGCGCCATGGTCAGCAATATGGCCAAGTGTGACGCTAGTCCCATAATGGATCCAGTTTTATCCCGAGGCTGGTTATACTTCGCGTTTATCGAATCAGTGGATACGGACCATGACTGAAGTTGCCCTGGACACCGCGCCCCCCCACGCTCCCTCGGTCATCCGGCTGCTGCTCGACAAACTCGGCGTGGCCTACCGCGAGGTGGTCGAGCATCCACACCTGCCGCCAGCGTCGCGGGTGCAGGCCGTGCTGCTCGATGACGAGGTCGGCGCCCTGATGGTGCTGTTCCCGCAAAGCCAGCTGCTGGACCTTGACCGCCTGGCCGAACTGACCGGTCGCAAGCTCACAGCGGTGTCGGTGCCGCGCCTGAAGCAGATGCTGGACAAGCATCAGCTCAAGGCCCTGCCGGCCATCCCGGCGCTGACAAGCTCGCCGTGCCAGTACGAAAAGAGCCTGCTCGACGCCGATAGCGTGTTCATCCAGTCCGGTGAAGCCGGCCTGCTACTGGAAATCGACCGCGCGCACTTCAAGCGCATGCTGGTCAAGGCCAGCGCCAGCAGCTTCGGCCAGGAGGTCGAGGCCATCAGCCCCAACCTCAACCGCCCCGATGACGACACTCGGGAAATCACCCAGGCAGTGCAGGCCTTCACCGCCAGGCGCATTCAGAAGCGCCTGGAAGAAACCATCGAAATCCCGCCACTGGCCGACACCGCGCAAAAGATCATCAAGCTGCGGGTAGACCCCAACGCCAGTGTCGACGACATCACTGGCGTGGTCGAGACCGACCCGGCGCTGGCGGCACAGGTGGTGAGCTGGGCGGCATCGCCCTACTACGGCTCGAGCCACAAGATTCGCTCTGTGGAAGATGCCATCGTGCGTGTGCTGGGTTTCGACCTGGTGATCAACCTGGCCTTGGGCCTCGCACTGGGCAAGACCCTGAGCCTGCCGAAAGACCACCCGCAGCAGGCCACCCCGTACTGGCAGCAGTCGATCTACACGGCTGCAGTCATCGATGGCCTGACCCGTGCCATGCCGCGCGCCGAACGCCCGGAAGCTGGCCTGACCTACCTGGCCGGGCTGCTGCACAATTTCGGCTACTTGCTGTTGGCACACGTGTTTCCGCCACACTTCTCGCTGATCTGCCGCCACCTGGAGGTCAACCCGCACCTGTGCCACACCTACGTGGAACAACACCTGCTGGGCATCAGCCGCGAACAGATCGGTGCCTGGCTGATGAAGCTGTGGGATATGCCGGAAGAACTGTCTACCGCGCTGCGCTTCCAGCACGACCCGGTCTATGACGGCGAGTTTTCGGCCTTCCCCAACCTGGTGTGCCTGGCCACCCGCCTGCTGCGCTCGCGGGGTATCGGCTCGGGGCCGCAACAGGAAATCCCTGACGAGCTGCTGGAGCGGCTGGGGATTACCCGGGAAAAGGCGGAGGAGGTGGTGAACAAGGTGCTCGAAGCCGAGAACCTGCTGCGCGAGCTGGCTGCGCAGTTCCATGCACCGCATTAAGCATCAACGCGTAACCTGTGGGAGCGGGCGTGCCCGCGAACACCGGCGAAGCCGGTGCCATACACCGCGTCGTTTGTTTCGCGGGCATGCCCGCTCCCACAGGTAAAGCGTCAACATCCCCGTCGGGTTTTCAGCCCTTCTTCTTCGGCTTCAGGTACTTCATCAACCCCTGAAACCACATTACCAACGCCGGATTGCCCTTGATCTGGATGTTCTTGTCCTGAATCCCCTGCATGAACGCCAACTGCTTGTTACCTGCCTGCATGGTAGCGAAGCCGTAGGCCGCATCCTTGAAGGCAATGGCGAACGCCGGCTGCGGGTGCGCACCGCCCTTGCTGCTGATGCGTTCGTTGTTGACGATGAAGTGCCGGGCGACCTTGCCGTCCAGGGTCTGCATCTGGAACACCAGGTCCTTGCCCTTGAGCTGCTGCTGGAAAGCCGGGTTGTTGCGGCTGGCCCTGGCCATCAACAGCCCCATGGCCCAGAGAAGAAAGCGGAACTTCATCAACGCGCCTCGAATTAAAAGTGACTAAGGCACGCAGTTTATCCTTTTCAGGAACTATTTATGCAGTTTCGAAACATTTTGCCTACAGAAAGCACAACGGGCGCCCCGAGGCGCCCGCTTGGCTGACACTGGGATGTCAGTGAGCGATCACTTGCCTTTCTTGGCCGCCTTGACGGGGATGTTGACGCTGTCGCGCAGATTCTTGCCTGGCTTGAAGGCCACGGTATTGCTGGCCTTGATCTTCACCGGCTCGCCGGTTTGCGGGTTCTTGCCGGTACGCGCACCGCGATGACGTTTTTCGAAGGTGCCGAAACCGACAAGGGTCACGGTGTCCTTGTCCAGGGCACCCGTGATGCTGTCGAGAATCGCGTTCAAAACCTGATTGGCCTTTTCCTTGGTCAGATCGGCCTTTTCGGCGATGACGGCGGCGAGTTCTGGTTTGCGCATAGTGAAGCCTCTTTGACGGAATTCTTGTTGTTATGCCGTGCTGCCCTGCGAGCAGCGCTCAAGGCACCGCAGGCTCTAATCTGCGGCAGACGGAAGTGAGAATGGCACGTGCACCGGGGCCGCGCCAGTATCTGGGCGGCCATTGTGCGAGCAACAACAGGATAAATCCGACAGAACGCCCGCTATTTACGCCATCACGGCCGGTAGCTGGCGATTCAGGGCCAGCTTTTCCATCACGGCCGCCCCGGTGAGGGCGTAGCCCAGCAGCTTGCCGTCTGCATCAAGGCAAAGCACCTTGAGGTCACTGCCCTGCCCCTCCACCTGCCAAGTGCCTTCGTGCCCCTGTGGCGGCGGCGATACCACCAGCGGGCAGGCCGGGGTTTTCACGGTTATCGGCATCGGCCCGTAGGCGACCGTTGTCGGCTTGCCGGCCAGGGTTTGCGCCAGGGCCCGGGCACAGCTCATCAGCGGCATCACATAGAGCAGGTTGATGCCATCGACCTCTGCACAATCGCCAAGGGCAAAGATGTTGGCGTGGGACGTACGCAACTGGCGATCCACGCAAACGCCCCGGTTGGTCTGCAGGCCGGCGGCGGCAGCCAGGTCGGTGCGCGGGCGCAGGCCAATAGCCGAAACCACCAGATCGCAAGCGATTACGCTGCCATCGGACAGGTGTGCCTCCAGGCCCTGGGCCACCTGCTGCAGGCGAGTCAGCACCGGGCCCAGGTGAAAGCGCACGCCGAGGTCTTGCAGCCCAGCCTGCACGGCAGAGGCAGCGGCCGGGTGCAGCAGGGTCGGCATCACTTGCTCGCAGGGCGCTACCACATCGACCTGGAAGCCACCCAGACTCAGGTCGTTGGCGAATTCGCAGCCGATCAGACCGGCACCGAGGACCAGCACACGCTGTTTACCGACGGCGGCGGCACGGAAACGCGCGTAGTCTTCCAGGTCATTGATCGGGAACACCCGATCGCCGCCATCGCCTTCGATCGGCACCTGCACGGTCTGCGCACCCCAGGCCAGCACCAGGTCGCGGTACTCCACCGCCTCCTCTCCAATCCACAGGCGCTTGTGGCCCGGGTCGATACCGCTAATGCGGGTATGGGTGCGAATCTCGGCGTTCAGTTGCTCGGCCATGGCGCCCGGCTCGGCCATGCACAGGCCATCGGCGTCTTTCTGCTTGGCAAAGCCGGTGGACAGCATGGGCTTGGAGTAGGAACGACCGTCATCGGCGGTGATCAGCAGCAGCGGCGTCTGCGCATCGAGCTTGCGAAATTCACGGGCCAGGTTGTAGCCCGCAAGGCCGGTACCGATGATTACCACAGGGGACGTCATGTCGTGCTTTCCTCGATTAGCCGATGGAGATCATTTCAAAGTCGCTCTTGCCGACACCGCAGTCGGGGCACAGCCAGTCTTCAGGCACGTCTTCCCAGCGGGTGCCGGGGGTGATGCCGTCGTCGGGCCAGCCTTCGGCTTCGTCGTAGATCAGGCCGCAGACAATACATTGCCACTTTTTCATGGGGGGTGGGTTTCCTCGGTTCAGGCTGGGGCTTCGTGTTGCTGCTGATGGCCTCTTCGCGGGCACGCCCGCTCCCACAGGCGTTGTGCATAACCTGTGGGAGCGGGCGCGCCCGCGAAAAGGCCAGCGCGCAATGCGTGGGGCTTTGTAGCGGCCCTGCCAGCAGTATGCAAGCAGTCGGGGCAATCATGCTAAGCTCGCCGCCTCTCTGGTTGTAACAAGCAGACCGACGTGTCGTACGAATCCCCGCAAGCAGCCGCTGTCGCGTGGCTGCCGTATTCACGGCTGGCGACCGATATCGACCAGCCTACCCTTGACTGGCTGTTCGACGAGGGCTCGCTGACCCGTCGCCTGACCCGCCTGTCCAATGATCACTTCTCCGTCACCCCGCTGTTCGAGGGCTGGCAGCCGCTGCGCGATGACGAATGCCAGGCACTGGGCATCGCCGCCGGCGCCGAGGGTTGGGTGCGTGAGGTGTACCTGCGCGGCTATGGCCAACCCTGGGTATTCGCCCGCAGCGTCGCCAGCCGCAGCGCCCTGGAGCGCGGCGGGCTGGACCTGGAAACCCTGGGCAGCCGCTCGCTGGGCGAGCTGCTTTTCTGCGACCAGGCGTTCATCCGCCACCCCATCGAGGTGTGCAGTTATCCACAGGCCTGGCTGCCGAGCGATGCCGCCCGTGCGGCGCTGTGGGGCCGCCGTTCGCGCTTCGAACGTGGCGGCCTGGACCTGCTGGTGGCAGAGGTGTTCCTGCCAGCATTGTGGCAAGCGGCCAAGGAGGAAAACCGCTGATGTACCTGCACCTGCTGAAGTCGCTCAACCGCCTGCACCCGCGGGCCTGGGACTTCGTCCAGCTCAGCCGCATGGACCGGCCGATTGGTATCTACCTGCTGCTGTGGCCGACCTTGTCGGCAGTGTGGATTGCCGGCAACGGCTCACCCACCCTGGCCAACGTGCTGATCTTCGGCCTCGGCGTGGTGCTGATGCGCGCCGCAGGCTGCTGCATCAACGATTTTGCCGACCGCAAGGTGGACGGCCACGTCAAACGCACCGCCGACCGCCCCCTGGCCAGTGGCCGGGTCCGCCCGCGCGAAGCACTGGCACTGTTCGCCATCCTGGTCGGCGTGAGCTTCCTGCTGGTGCTGTGCACCAACAGCCGCACGGTGTGGCTGTCATTCGGCGCAGTGGCACTGGCATTCTGCTACCCGTTCATGAAGCGCTACACCTATTACCCGCAGGTGGTGCTGGGGGCGGCGTATTCATGGGGCATTCCCATGGCCTTTACCGCAGCGGGCGGCGAGCTGCCGGCCAGTGCCTGGCTGCTATATATCGCCAACTTGCTGTGGACGGTGGGTTACGACACCTACTACGCCATGGTCGACCGTGATGACGACTTGAAGATTGGCGTGAAATCGACCGCGATCCTGTTCGGCGACGCCGACCGCACTATCATCCTGACCTTGCAGCTGCTGTCGCTGGGCTGCCTGTTGCTGGCCGGCAGCCGGTTCGAGCTGGGTGGCTGGTTCCACCTGGGGCTGCTGGGCGCGGCGGCGTGCTTTGCCTGGGAGTACTGGTCGACGCGCAGGCTGGACCGGGAATCGTGCTTCAAGGCGTTTCTGCACAACCACTGGGCGGGGATGCTGGTGTTCATCGGAGTGGTGCTGGATTACGCATTGCGCTGAGGATTCAGGGGGCTGCTTTGCAGCCCTTTCGCGACACAAGGCCGCTCCTACAGGGGATCGCGCACTCCTGAGGTGCGGCCTTGTGTCGCGATGGGCCGCAACGCGGCCCCGGGATCTCAAGGCTTGGCGATATGCCAGACGTCCTTCACGCCATCACCGGTCTTGTCCCCGGCCTTCTTGTCCTTGATGAAGGTGTACAGCGGCTTGCCGTCATAGGCCCACTGCTTGCTGCCGTCATCGCGCATCACCACCGTCCACTTGCCCTTGGCCGGTTCGTCATTGGCCTTGACCATCAGCGGCGGCCAGTTGCTGGCGCATTCGCCATTGCACATCGACTTGCCGCCCGCATCCTTGTCGAAGGTGTACAGGGTCATGCCGGCATGATCGACCAACATGCCGCCCTTCTCCATCGCATGGTCGGCCAAGGCCACCCCCGGGAGCGCCAGCGCAGTGAAAAGGGCCATCCAGCTCAGCGTTTGTCGTGTCATTGGATTCACCATTGTTTCGGGGGGGATTGAGTTCCGTTTGCCACAACTACGGCCTTTAAAGCCTAGTTCAGTCACGGAATGTCGCCATAACGGCCAACACCCTGTCACACAGCTGCAATAATTCCGTTATCTAATGCGGGCCAAGACACCGTATCCAGGAGAGGTTTTGAGCATGGTTGGCAGGAACATTCTGATCGTCGACGACGAAGCGCCGATTCGCGAGATGATCGCCGTTGCCCTGGAAATGGCCGGCTATGACTGCCTGGAAGCGGAAAATTCCCAGCAAGCCCACGCGATCATCGTCGACCGAAAACCGGACCTGATCCTGCTCGACTGGATGCTGCCGGGTACCTCCGGCATCGAGCTGGCCCGGCGCCTCAAGCGCGACGAGCTGACCGGCGACATCCCGATCATCATGCTCACCGCCAAGGGTGAAGAAGACAACAAGATCCAGGGCCTGGAAGTGGGCGCCGACGACTACATCACCAAGCCTTTCTCGCCGCGTGAACTGGTCGCCCGCCTGAAAGCCGTGCTACGCCGCACCGGCCCGAGCGACAGCGAAGCACCGATCGAAGTCGGCGGCCTGCTGCTGGACCCGATCAGCCACCGTGTGACCATCGACGGCAAGCCCGCCGAAATGGGCCCCACCGAGTACCGCCTGCTGCAGTTCTTCATGACCCACCAGGAACGCGCCTACACCCGTGGCCAGCTGCTGGACCAGGTGTGGGGAGGTAACGTGTATGTCGAGGAACGCACCGTCGACGTACACATCCGCCGCTTGCGCAAGGCGCTGGGTGAGGCCTACGAAAATCTGGTACAAACCGTCCGGGGCACCGGCTACCGCTTCTCGACCAAGAGCTGATCGAGCTGTAAAGCGCCAAGCTGCACGTCGTACAAGGACCGTCAATTGAACCAGAACTGGCACGCGACCCTGATTCGCCACCTGCTGCTGCTGATCACCGTCTGCCTGATCGGCGGGCTGATCAGCGGTTACTATGGCTGGAGCCTGGCTATCGGCCTGGCGCTCTACCTGGGCTGGACCCTCAAGCAGCTGCTGCGTCTGCATGACTGGCTGCGCAACCACCAACCCGACGAAGCTCCGCCCGATGGCTACGGCCTGTGGGGCGAGGTGTTCGACAGCATCTACCACCTGCAACGCCGCGACCAGCGCGTACGCGGGCGCCTGCAGGCGGTGATCGATCGGGTGCAGGAGTCCACAGCCGCGCTGCGTGACGCAGTGATCATGCTCGACAGCGACGGCAACCTGGAATGGTGGAACCGCGCCGCCGAGACCCTGCTGGGCTTCAAGACCCCGCAGGACGGCGGCCAGCAGGTGACCAACCTGGTGCGCCACCCGCGCTTCAAGGAATACTTCGAGGCAGGCAGCTATCTTGAACCGCTGGAAATCCCCTCGCCGATCAACGACCGCATGCGCGTGCAGCTGCACATCACTCGCTACGGCAACAACGAGCACCTGATGCTGGTGCGCGATGTAACCCGCATCCACCAGCTGGAGCAGATGCGCAAGGACTTCGTCGCCAACGTGTCCCACGAGCTGCGCACGCCGCTGACGGTGATCACCGGCTACCTGGAAACCCTGTTGGACAACGTCGAGGACGTGAACCCGCGCTGGAGCCGCGCCCTGCAGCAGATGAGCCAGCAAGGCTCGCGTATGCAGACGCTGCTCAACGACCTGTTGCTGTTGGCCAAGCTGGAGGCCACCGACTACCCGTCGGACAACCAGCCGGTAGCGGTCGATGCCTTGCTCGCCGCCATCAGGAACGACGCCCAGGCCCTGTCCGGGCCGCGCAACCAGCGCATCACCCTGGAAGCCGCACCCGGCGTGCAGTTGAAGGGCAGCGAGTCGGAGCTGCGCAGTGCCTTTTCCAACCTGGTGTTCAACGCGGTCAAGTACACCCAGGATGAAGGCAGCATCCGTATCCGCTGGTGGGCCGATGCCCAGGGCGCGCACCTGTCGGTGCAGGACTCGGGGGTGGGCATCGATGCCAAGCACCTGCCACGCCTGACCGAGCGCTTTTACCGGGTCGATTCCAGCCGTGCGTCGAATACCGGCGGCACCGGGCTGGGGCTGGCGATCGTCAAGCATGTGCTGATGCGCCACCGCGGCAAGCTGGAGATCAGCAGCGTGCCGGGGCATGGCAGTACCTTTACCTGTCACTTCGCGCCGGCACAATTGGCCAACGGCAAGGGTTGAGATCGGGGCTGCTGCGCAGCCCTTCGCGGGCACGCCCGCTCCCACAGGGACCGCAATAAGTCCGCCACACTTTGCTTTTGCGGCCCCAGCCGCTACATTGAACCCCCTGTGCCAGCTAAAGCTGGCACTTTTTTTCTCTCTATCTCGAAGACGGACCCCGTAAAAACCCCATCATGGACCCTTCCCCTGGTATCAGCCTCACCTCGTTATTCGCCGATTTCGGCATGATCATCTTTGCCCTGCTCCTGGTGCTGCTCAACGGCTTCTTCGTTGCCGCCGAGTTCGCCATGGTCAAGCTGCGCGCCACCCGCGTCGAGTCCATCGCCGAGCTGCACGGCTGGCGTGGCAGCATCCTGCGCAAGGTACACACCCAGCTCGACGCCTACCTGTCGGCCTGCCAGTTGGGCATCACCCTCGCCTCGCTGGGCCTGGGCTGGGTCGGTGAACCGGCGTTCGCCCACCTGCTCGAACCGCTGCTGGCATACCTGGGCGTGGACACGCCCGAGCTGATCAAGGCCATCTCGTTCTTCGTCGCCTTCTTTGTCATCTCGTACCTGCACATCGTGGTTGGCGAGCTGGCGCCCAAGTCCTGGGCCATCCGTAAGCCCGAACTGCTGTCGCTGTGGACAGCAGTGCCGCTGTACCTGTTCTACTGGGTGATGTACCCGGCCATCTACCTGCTCAATGCCAGTGCGAACACCATCCTGCGCATTGCCGGCCAGGGCGAGCCCGGCCCGCATCACGAACACCACTACAGCCGTGAAGAGCTCAAGCTGATCCTGCACTCCAGCCGTGGCCAGGACCCGAGCGACCAGGGCATGCGTGTACTGGCTTCGGCAGTGGAAATGGGCGAGCTGGAGGTGGTCGACTGGGCCAACTCACGCGAGGACATGGTCAGCATCGACGCCCATGCACCGCTGAAGCAGATCCTGGCCCTGGTACGCCGCCACAAGTTCAGCCGCTACCCGGTGTACGACGCCGAGCGCGAGGAGTTCACCGGCCTGCTGCACATCAAGGACCTGCTGCTGGAGCTGGCCGAACTCGAGCACCTGCCCGAAACCATCGACCTGGACGACCTGGCCCGGCCGCTGGAGCGCGTGTCGCGGCACATGCCCCTGGCGCAGTTACTGGAGCAGTTCCGTAAAGGCGGCGCGCACTTCGTGCTGGTGGAGGAAGCCGATGGCAAGGTGATTGGCTACCTGACCATGGAAGACGTACTGGAAGTACTGGTGGGCGACATCCAGGACGAACACCGCAAGACCGAGCGCGGCATCCTCGCCTATCAGCCAGGCAAGCTGCTGGTGCGTGGCGACACGCCGCTGTTCAAGGTCGAGCGCCTGCTGGGCGTCGACCTTGACCACATCGAGGCGGAAACGCTGGCCGGCCTGGTCTACGAGACGCTCAAGCGCGTGCCAGAAGAAGAGGAAGTGCTGGAGGTCGAAGGGCTGCGCATCATCATCAAGAAGATGAAAGGGCCGAAGATCGTGCTGGCCAAGGTGCTCAAGCTGGATTAAGGGCTATTCGCGGGCTCGCCCGCTCCCACAGGTGATGTGCAAGACCCAAGGCCGATGTAATCCTGTGGGAGCGGGCATGCCCCGCGAAGAGGCCGGCACTGATCATGGATTACCCGCAGTAAAGTCAGGCAACCCGCTGATCGGCCTGTCGAACCGATAAGGTATCGATTCCAGCGCCAACCCGACATTGCGCTGCACCACGAAATGCAGGTGCGGCCCGGTGCTGTTGCCGGTATTGCCCGACTTGGCCAGCATCTGCCCCTGCCGCACCCGTTGCCCCTCCGCCACCACGACCGAACCGCGCATCAGGTGAAGGTACACGCCCATGGTGCCGTCCGGGTGCAGGACCCTGACGAAATTGCCCGACGGATTGGGGCCGCGCCCACTCTGGCTGTTCTCCGTTTTCACCACCACCCCCTCCCGCGCCGCGATGATGGTGGTGCCTTCGGGCATGGCGATATCCATGGCATAGCGCCCCTTGGGCCCAAAATGGCTGATTCGGCCATTGGGCCCTTGGGTCACACGGAACGGCCCACCAATCCAGGGGAATGCATAGCGGAAGCCCTGGGGCCGCTTGCCGGGGTCGCCCATGGCCTGCAGCAGGGTCGAGCGGTAATTCAGCAACATCCCGGGCCGCCCCCTGAGCACGCTGAGCATTTGCGTGGTGCGCGGCGGCAGCACCCGGCGGACGATACGCGGTGCGTTGCCGCCTTGGGCGTTCACCAGGTTGTCCAGGCGCAACTCCACCTCCACCGGCACATGCAGCTGGTTGCGGGCCGAAAAGCTCACGCCGCCGTTGAAGGTAATCGCGTTCAGCAGCACCTGGCCTTCGGGCACTTCGACCATGGGTACGCGCTGCACAAAGGTTTTGGCACCGGGGCCGGGCCGGTCGGAATAGGAGGTTACCCGGCCATCATCGGTAATCTCGTAGATGGTCATGCCCAGGCTCGACGCCGAGGCCATGAGCAATGCACAGAACAGCAGCAGGCGCGCGGGCATGATAGTGGCTTTTTGACAGTTATGATTTGTCGAAGCCTAGCAGCGGGTTTGCTGGCGGGTATTGCAGTTGGTCGGATGGCCCCGGGACGCGCAGCTTTTTTGTAGGAGCAGCCTTGTGCTGCTCCTACAAATGGTTCGGGATGAGGCTGGAATCAGGCGCCGGGGGTGAAGTGCTTCTGCGCCGTCCCGCGGGCGATCAGCCGCGAGAGGTAGTCGAGTTTCTGGGCATCCTGGTCGACGAACTTGAAGGTCAGTTGCAACCAGTCACTGTCAGGCTTGGGTTCCAGTGCCGCGATGGCATGCAGGTAGCCGTTCAGGCGCGCGACCTCGGCATTCTCGCCCTGTTCCAGGTCCAGCACCGCGCCCTCCAGCACCTGCGGCAGCGCTTCGCCACGGCGCACCACCAGCAGGGCCTCTTTCAGACTCAGTGCCTTGATCACGCACGCCTGCATGCCGCTGGCCAGGCGCAACTGGCCCTGGCCACGACCGGTCGGCGCAGGAGTGGCGGGCCGAGGGGCGCTGGCCACTGGCCTGGCGGGTACAGGTGCCGGCGCCGCGACCTTCACTGCCTCAGGCTTGCCAGCTGTCAGCGCGTTCAGCGAGTCATTGGCGAACGCCGAATTGATCCGCGCCGGGCCGCTGGCCATCAGGCTGTCGAGCTTGCCGATCTTGGTCAGGGCCTTTTTCACCTTGGTCAGCAACTGCTCGTTGGTGAATGGCTTGCCGACAAAATCGGAAACCCCCGCCTGGATCGCCTGGATGACGTTTTCCTTATCACCACGGCTGGTCACCATGATGAACTGCAGGTTCTTCAACGCAGGCTGCTGACGGCACCAGGTGAGCAGTTCCAGGCCGGACATTTCCGGCATTTCCCAGTCGCACAGGACCAGGTCGAACGCTTCCTTGCCCAGCATGGCCATGGCCTTGCGACCGTTGACGGCGTCGTCGATGGTCATGCCCGGGAAGGCATTGCGCAGGCATTTGCGGACAAGGTCACGGATAAACGGGGCGTCATCCACGACCAGCACATTCACTTTACTCATCGATACTCCTTCTGAATCCCGACTAGCCTACCGCCGAATAATGGCCACTTGCTACAACCTGGTCACGCCGGGACTTCTTCATATCGTTCGCGGGTGCCTGCCGGCTCCCCGACCGCAAACGAAAACGCCCGGCCGAGGCCGGGCGTCGATGCTCGGGAGCAACCTTACTTATCGTCAGGTTCAGCCGGAACATTAGCGTTTTCGCCTTCGGCGACAGCAGTGCCCTGCACTTCTGCCGTCATGCGCTTGAGGCCCATATGCCGCACGTCGGTGCCGCGCACCAGGTAGATCACCAGCTCGGAAATGTTGCGTGCATGGTCGCCGATGCGCTCCAGCGAACGCAGGACCCAGATCACGCTCAGTACCCGCGAAATCGAACGCGGGTCTTCCATCATGTAGGTCACCAGCTCACGCAGGGCGGTCTTGTATTCGCGGTCGATGGTCTTGTCGTACTGGGCCACCGACAGTGCCAAGTCGGCGTCAAAGCGGGCAAAGGCGTCCAGCGCGTCACGGACCATGTTGCGTACCTGGTCACCGATGTGGCGCACCTCGACGTAGCCGCGTGGCGACTCGCCTTCCTCGCACAGCTGGATGGCACGGCGGGCGATTTTGGTCGACTCGTCACCGATGCGCTCCAGGTCGATCACCGACTTGGAGATGCTGATGATCAGGCGCAGGTCGGAGGCCGCCGGCTGACGGCGGGCGAGGATGCGCAGGCACTCCTCGTCGATGTTGCGCTCCATCTGGTTGATCTGCTCGTCGACTTCGCGCACTTGCTGGGCCAGGCCCGAGTCGGCTTCGATCAGCGCGGTGACTGCGTCATTGACCTGCTTTTCGACCAGGCCCCCCATGGCCAGCAGGTGGCTACGCACCTCTTCGAGCTCGGCGTTGAACTGCTGGGAAATGTGATGGGTAAGGCTTTCTTTGTTGATCATCGTTCGCTCCGCGAAGCAGCTGCAAGCTTCAAGTAATTCGTCTCGTTCCCTGGCCTGTGGGAGCGGGTTTAACTGCGAACACCGGCAAAGCCGGTGCCATACACCGCGGCGCCTGATTCGCGGGTGAACCCGCTCCCACAGAGGCCCAGGGGTAGATTGCAAAGCGGCTTAGCCGTAGCGACCGGTGATGTAGTCTTCGGTCTGCTTCTTCGCCGGGTTGGTGAACAGGGTGTCGGTATCCCCGAATTCGATCAGTTTGCCCATGTACATGAAGGCGGTGTAGTCGGAAACACGGGCCGCCTGCTGCATGTTGTGGGTAACGATGACGATGGTGTACTTGGATTTCAATTCGTAGATCAGTTCCTCGACTTTCAGGGTCGAGATCGGGTCCAGTGCCGAGCACGGTTCGTCTAGCAGCAGCACTTCCGGCTCAACGGCGATGGTGCGGGCAATGACCAGACGCTGCTGCTGGCCACCGGACAGGCCCAGTGCCGAGTCGTGCAGGCGGTCCTTGACCTCGTCCCACAGGGCTGCGCCCTTCAGCGCCCACTCGACCGCTTCGTCAAGCACACGCTTCTTGTTGATGCCCTGGATGCGCAGGCCGTAGACCACGTTTTCGTAGATGGTCTTGGGGAACGGGTTGGGCTTCTGGAACACCATGCCCACACGGCGGCGCAGCTCGGCCACGTCTTCGCCCTTGCGATAGATGTTGTTGCCGTACAGGTTGATGGCGCCTTCCACGCGGCAGCCGTCAACCAGGTCGTTCATGCGGTTGAAGGTGCGCAGCAGGGTCGACTTGCCACAGCCGGACGGGCCGATAAAGGCGGTCACGCGCTGTTTGGGGATGTTCATCTGCACGTCGAACAGCGCTTGCTTGTCACCGTAGAACAGGCTCAGGCCCGGAACTTCGATGGCTACGGTTTCTTCGGCCAGGCGCAGGCTCTGCTTGTCGCGGCCCAGGGCAGACATGTCGATGCCGTGGGCGTGGGATTCTTGCTGCATGGTCAACTCCATACGCTAACAATTCGTTTCAAAGGGCCGCCCGTTCACGAGCGGCGCGCTTGCAATCAGGATCAGCTGTCGAGGGCCTTGTACTTCTCGCGCAGGTGGTTACGGATCCACACGGCCGAGAGGTTGAGGGCCGCGATCACCAGCACCAGCAGCAACGCCGTGGCATATACCAGCGGTCGCGCGGCTTCGACGTTGGGGCTCTGGAAGCCGACGTCATAGATGTGGAAGCCCAGGTGCATGATCTTCTGGTCCAGGTGCAGGTACGGGTAGTTACCATCCACCGGCAGCGACGGCGCCAGCTTCACCACGCCTACCAGCATCAGCGGCGCCACTTCGCCGGCGGCGCGGGCCACGGCGAGAATCATGCCGGTCATCATCGCCGGGCTGGCCATCGGCAAAACGATCTTCCACAGGGTCTCGGCCTTGGTCGCCCCCAGCGCCAGCGAGCCTTCGCGCACGGTGCGCGGGATACGCGCCAGGCCTTCCTCGGTGGCCACGATCACCACCGGCACGGCCAGCAGCGCCAGGGTCAGCGATGCCCACAGCAGGCCAGGGGTACCCAGGGTTGGCGCCGGCAGTGCTTCGGGGAAGAACAGCCGGTCGATCGAGCCACCCAGCACGTAGACGAAGAAGCCCAGGCCGAACACGCCATAGACGATCGCCGGTACCCCGGCCAGGTTGTTCACCGCGATGCGGATCAGGCGGGTCACCGCGCCCTGCCTGGCGTATTCGCGCAGGTACACGGCAGCCAGCACACCGAACGGAGTGACGATTACGGCCATGATCAGGGTCATCATCACGGTACCGAAGATGGCCGGGAAGATACCGCCCTCGGTGTTGGCTTCACGTGGGTCGTCGCTAAGGAACTCCCAGACTTTGGTGAAGTAGGTGCCCAGCTTGGTAACGCCCGACATGGCGTTCGGCTGGATGGCGTGCACCACCTTGCTAAGGTTGATTTCCACTTCGCGGCCGTCACCATCGCGAGCCACCAGGCTGTCGCGGGCGAAGGCCTGGTGCAGGCCGGTCAGGCGGTCTTCGATGGCCTTGTAGCGGCTGTTCAACTCGGCGCGCTCGGCGTCCAAGTCGGCCTGGGCGGCGGCGTCCAGCTTGCCCTCCAGCTCCAGCTTGCGCGCCTGCAGACGCAGGCGCTCGAGGCCGTGGTTGATGGCACCGATGTCTTTCTTCTCGAGGCCTTGCAGTTCGCTGTTGAGCTGGTTGGCACGCTTGAGACGGGCCTGAAGCTCGTTCCAGGCGGCAGCGCCTTCGGCGACCACACGGCCCTCTTCCTTGACGCTGACCAGGTAACCGTAGAAGTTGCCCCACTCCCGGCGCTCCAGGGCGATCAGATCGGTCGGGTGCTTTTCGTCGACCAGCCAGTCGCCGACCACCCAGGTGAAGTCGCTACCATTGAGGTCACGGTTGCCCACCTTGATCAGCTCGCGGGTCATGAACTCCGGGCCCTGGTCAGGCACTGGCAGGCCGGCGCCCTTGAGGCGGGCGCGGGGTACCTCTTCCTTTTGCACCACTTCGCCAATGACAACGTGATCGGCCTGGCCCGGCACCTTGTAGGTGGCCTGGACAAGATCGGCCGGCCAGAAGTGGCCCAGGCCGCGCACGGCAATCACCGCCAGCAGGCCAACGGTCATGATCACTGCCATGGCCACCGCGCCGCCGCTCATCCAGACGCCTGGGGCGCCGCTCTTGAACCAGCCTTTGAGGGAATCCTTTTTCACGGATCGCTACCTTTCTATCAAAGCGACGAGTATTTCTTGCGCAGACGCTGGCGAATCAGCTCGGCCAAGGTGTTCATGATGAAGGTGAACATCAGCAGCACCAGCGCCGCCAGGAACAGCACGCGATAGTGGCTGCCGCCGACTTCCGATTCCGGCATTTCCACGGCCACGTTGGCGGCCAGGGTGCGCATGCCCTCGAACAGGTTCAGCTCCATCACCGGTGTGTTGCCGGTGGCCATCAGCACGATCATGGTCTCGCCCACCGCACGGCCCATGCCGATCATCAGCGCCGAGAAAATGCCCGGGCTGGCGGTGAGGATGACCACGCGGGTCAGGGTCTGCCAGGGCGTTGCACCCAGGGCCAGGGAGCCCAGGGTCAGGCTGCGCGGCACGCTGAACACGGCGTCTTCGGCGATGGAGTAGATGTTCGGGATGACCGCGAAGCCCATGGCGATACCCACCACCAGGGCGTTGCGCTGGTCGTAGGTTATCTTCAGATCGTTGGTGATCCACAGGCGCATGTCGCCGTCAAAGAGCCAGCTCTCGAGGTGCGGGCTCATGGTCAGGGCGAACCAGCCGGTGAACAGGATGACCGGGATCAGGATCGCCGCTTCCCAGCCATCCGGGATACGCAGGCGGATCGACTCGGGCAGGCGGGTCCAGGCGAAGCCGGCCAGCAGGATACCGAGCGGCATCAGCAGGAACAGGCTGAACACGCCCGGCAGGTGGCCTTCCAGGTACGGGGCGAGGAACAGGCCGGCAAAGAAGCCGAGGATCACCGTCGGCATCGCTTCCATCAGTTCGATCACCGGCTTGACCTTGCGGCGCATGCCCGGGGCCATGAAGTAGGCGGTGTAGATAGCCGCGGCAATCGCCAGAGGGGCCGCCAGGATCATGGCGTAGAACGCGGCCTTCAGAGTACCGAAGGTCAGTGGCGACAGGCTCAGCTTTGGCTCGAAGTCGGTGTTCGAAGCGGTCGATTGCCAGACGTATTTCGGCTCGTCGTAGTTCTCGTACCACACCTTGCCCCACAGCGCGCTGAAGGAAATTTCCGGGTGCGGGTTGCGCAGGCTCAGCGGCAGCAGCTTGCCGCCTTCTTCGATGATGATGCGGTTGGCACGTGGCGACAGGGCCAGGATACCGGGGCCTTCGGCGGCCGGCTCGACCAGCAGGGTACGGTGCGCGGTGCTATGGAACACGCCCAGCTCGCCTGCGGCGTCGAGGGCCACGAAGCCCTTGCGGCGCTCTTCGGCGTCGATCTGCACGACTGCGGCCTTGCCCATCTGGAAGGTGCGGATCAGCTTGAAGCGCGATTCGCCATCCGGGTCACGGGCCATGAACCACTGGGCCAGGCCGCCCTTGGAGTCGCCGATGATCAGCGAGATGCCGCCAACCAGCTGGGCGGTGGCGGTAATTTCGGTGTCGGCGCTTTCAGACAGCTTGTAGCGGCCGTTGAGACTCTTGTCACGCAGGTTGAACACGTCCGCGGTGGCACGGCCGTTGATCACGTACAGCCACTGCTGACGCGGGTCGATGAAGATGTTCTTCACCGTTTCGGTCATCTGCGGCAGTTCGATGCGGCGCTGCTCGGTGGTGACCTCTTCGGTCATCATGTTTTCGCTGCGGGTCAGCTCGACCACCTGCAGGTGCGCGCCGGTGGAACCGGCCATCAGCAGGGTGTCGCCATTGACGTTTACGCTGACATGCTCCAGCGCACGGCCCTGCTCGTCGAGCACGAACGGCTGCTCGCCGTACGGGTAGTCGATGCCGGGGGTGATGGTTTTCTTGTTGTCCGGGTAGGTGATCTTGTAGGTGTGGTGGAACACCAGCGCCTGGCCATTGGACAAGCCCAGCACCACCAGCGGGCTACCCGGCTGATCGGCACTGATCGAAGTGACCTGGGTGCCTGCCGGCACCGGCAGGTCGAAACGCTTGAGCTCGTTTCCCGTCTTGGTATCGAAGAACAGTGCCTGGCCCTTGTCCGAAACGCGCATGCCCACCAGGTTCTGCTCTTCAAGCGCGATCATCAGCGGCTTGCCGGCATCCTGTTGCAGCCAGGTCGGCTCCAGGGCTTTCTTGCTGGTCAGCTCGGCGCCCTGGAACAGCGGCAGCACTACATAGGCCAGATAGAAGAAGATCAGGGTGATCGCCGCCAATACGGCAAGCCCGCCCACCAGTACATACCAGCGGGTCAGGCGGTCCTTGAGCGCGCGCATGCGGCGCTTGCGTTGCAACTCCGGCGTATTGAAATCAATCCGCACAGGCTGGGAATTTTGGGTCATGTTGGAGTTGGCCAGATCATTCATGCGCACACCCTAGCGGTCCCGTGTGACAAAAACATTACAAAGTGGTGACGCACGAAAGCCCGCCGCACAGGAAACCTGGCTTCGGACTGAAATTTCGTGGAAGAGGCCGGGCAGCAGCACCGGCCTCCTCCTCAGTTACTTACTTTTTTGCAACGTTACCTGCGTGGGACAGGCCCAGGTCAGCCAGGGTCTTGTCGACGACTTTGGCCGGCAGCGGAATGTAGCCATCCTTCACCACGACCTGCTGGCCAGCTTGCGACAACACCAGCTTGACGAACTCGGCTTCCAGCGGGGCCAGAGGCTTGTTCGGGGCCTTGTTGACGTAGACGTACAGGAAGCGCGACAGCGGGTAGGTGCCGTTCAGGGCGTTGGTTTCATTGTCTTCGACGAACTCGCCGCCTTCCTTCTTGGCCAGGGCCACGGTCTTGACGCTGGCGGTCTTGTAGCCGATACCCGAATAGCCGATGCCGTTCAGCGAGGAGCTGATCGACTGCACGACCGAAGCCGAGCCAGGCTGTTCGTTGACGTTAGCCTTGAAGTCGCCTTTGCACAGGGCTTCTTCCTTGAAGTAGCCATAGGTACCCGATACCGAGTTACGGCCGAACAGCTGTACTGGCTTGTTGGCCAGGTCGCCGGTCACGCCCAGGTCACCCCAGGTCTTGACGTCGGATTTGCCACCGCACAGGCGGGTGGAAGAGAAGATGGCGTCAACCTGGGCCATGGTCAGGCCTTTGATCGGGTTGTCCTTGTGCACGAACACAGCCAGGGCGTCTACGGCGACCGGGATGGCAGTCGGCTTGTAGCCGTACTTCTGCTCGAAGGCCTGCAGCTCGACATCCTTCATCTTGCGGCTCATCGGGCCGAGGTTGGCGGTGCCTTCGGTCAGCGCGGGTGGCGCGGTGGAGGAGCCGGCAGCCTGGATCTGGATGTTTACGTTCGGATATTCCTTCTTGTAGGCCTCGGCCCACAGAGTCATCAGGTTGGCGAGGGTGTCCGAACCGACGCTGGAGAGGTTGCCCGAAACACCGGTGGTCTTGGTGTAGGTCGGGATCGCAGGATCGACAGCGGCTACCGCGTTGGCGGTTGCAACGCCAGCGGCGGCAAAGGTGAGGGCCGCCATCAAACGCTTCAGTTTCATGCCTTGCTCCTAGCAGGAATATTGGGGTGTTGGATGGAACGGGCCCAAGTATCTGTAGGCCGCATGAATACGATATGACTTGAATATGACAATTGGATGAAAGGCCATCATCGAAAAGCAGGCCCGGCCTCTTCGCGGCTAAAGCCGCTCCCACAGGAATGGCACCGGCTTCAAGGCAATGCCGCACCTGTGGGAGCGGCTTTAGCCGCGAAGAGGCCAGCAGCCTTAACGCTTGTTGGCGAGCAGGTACAGGCCCACGGCCAGACCAACGGCACACAACCCCGCCACATAGTAGGCAGGCGCCATCGGGCTCACTTTCAACAGCGCAGTCACCACCATCGGTGTCAGCCCGCCAAAGATCGCGTAGGCCACGTTGTACGAGAACGACAGCCCGCTGAAGCGCACCACCGCCGGAAAGGCCTTGACCATCACATAAGGCACCGCACCGATCACGCCCACGCACAGTCCGGTCACGGCATACAGCGGGAACAGCAGCTCGGGCCGCGTAGGCAGGCTGTGGTAGAAGGTCCAGGAGGTCACCAGCAGCAGCAGGCTACCGATCACGAACACCCGGCCCGCGCCAAAGCGGTCGGCCAGGCTGCCAGCACCTATGCAGCCAAAGCTGAGCAGCACGATGGCCAGGCTGTTGGCCTTGAGGGAATCGGTGGGGCTGATGTGGTAGATGCTTTGCAGCAGCGCCGGGGTCATCAGGATAAGCACCACGATGGCAGCCGACAGCATCCAGGTCAGCAGCATCGACAGGATGATCGCACCACGATGGTCACGTAGCACCGCGCGCAACGGCAGCTCTTCGGCCAGCGCCTTGCGCTGCTGCATTTCGGCGAACACCGGGGTTTCGTGCAGCCAACGGCGCAGGTACACCGAGAACAGGCCGAATACACCGCCGAGCAGGAACGGGATACGCCAGGCGTAATCTGCCACTTCCTGCGCGCTGTAGACGCTGTTGATCAGGGTGGCCACCAGCGAACCGAGCAGGATTCCGGCAGTCAGGCCGGCGGTGAGGGTGCCGCAGGCGTAGCCGGTATTGCGCTCTGGCACGTGCTCGGACACGAATACCCAGGCTCCCGGTACCTCGCCACCAATGGCCGCACCTTGTATCACGCGCATCAGCAGCAACAGGATCGGTGCCCACATGCCGATCTGTGCATAGGTGGGCAGCAGACCCATGATCAGCGTCGGCAAGGCCATCATGAAGATGCTCAGGGTGAACATCTTCTTGCGCCCGAGCAGGTCGCCGAAGTGGGCCATGATGATGCCGCCCAGCGGCCGCGCCAGATAGCCGGCGGCGAAAATGCCGAAGGTTTGCATCAGGCGCAGCCATTCGGGCATGTCAGCCGGGAAGAACAGTTTGCCGACCACAGTGGCGAAGAACACGAAGATGATGAAGTCGTAGAACTCCAGCGCGCCGCCCAGAGCGGACAGTGAGAGGGTCTTGTAGTCACTGCGGGTCAGCGGCCGCGAGGGCTGCTCGATACTGCTCGGCACGGAAGTCATCGCTGATTGTTCTCTTTGTGGGCATGCAGGCCGCTTGGCACGCGGCTTCTGGATTGGGAGACAGGCGAAGATAGCAAATTGCTGAGCTGCGCCGAAAGCGATACAAAATCCCTACACATATTCATGAATGCGCGGTCGTCGCTGGCCGTCATGCTCTATATACTGGCGCTTCGTAGGAAAAGGTTGCTCCTAACGTGGGATGTTGTGCGAAAACGCCGGTCATTATTGTCAGGCGGTTTCGCAGAGTTTCCCTACGGCCGCCCAGTGAAACGAAATCGGCGTAGTATGTTTCAAGCTGAATCGTTTACCCGGCCTTTGCGCCACACCAACGAAAAGCGTCACGGGTCAGAGGCCCCATCGCATGATTGAGCTCGAACAAGAAGATCCAATCCCGCAAGGCGACCTGGCCTTGCAGATCACCGCGCTGCCGCGTGAAACCAACGGCTTTGGCGACATCTTCGGCGGCTGGCTGGTCGCCCAGATGGACTTGGCCGGCACCGCCATGGCCAGCCGTGTCGCCGGCGGCCGCGTGGCTACCGTGGCGATCGACCGCATGGCCTTTCTGGTACCGGTCGCCGTTGGCGCGCAGCTGTCGTTCTATACCCAGACCCTGGAAATCGGCCGCAGCTCGATCCAGATGATGGTCGAAGTGTGGAGCGACGACCCACTGTCCAGCGAATGGCGCAAGGTCACCGAAGCCGTGTTCGTCTTCGTCGCCATCGACGGCAGTGGCCGCACCCGCTCCGTACCTCGTCGCTGAGCCACGCCGGCGGTAAACTCATTGCATGAGCCCGGGTCCAAGGCCCACTGGCAATCAATGAGATGAATGCAATGGCTACCTTCCAGGTCGTAACCGAGCAACATGGCGAACTCGACTGCTGGCGTATCAGCAGCGACCGCGCCGAACTCCTGATCGCCCAGCAGGGCGCGCAGATCCTCAGCTACCAGCGAGTGGGCGAGCCACCGCTGCTGTGGCTGAGCGACCAGGCCATCTTCCGCAAGGGCAAGTCGGTACGCGCCGGGGTGCCGGTGTGCTGGCCGTGGTTCGGCAACCTGCAGCGCAACCCCCAGGCCGTGCAGGCCATGTACCATGGCGAACAGGCACCCGCGCACGGCCTGGCGCGCGCGCGCGACTGGCAATTGCTGGGTATCGAGGAAGCAGGCGAAAGACTGCGCATCGAATTCGAACTACCGCAAGCGCAGGGTGACCTGCCTGGCTGGCCTCATGACGTCGAACTGAAGCTGGTGGTTGAGCTGGGCGAAGACCTGCAGCTGAACCTGACCAGCCGCAACATGGGCAATACCCCGGTTACCATCAGCCAGGCCCTGCACAGTTACTTCGCAGTCAGTGACGTGCGCCAGGCGCGGGTCGAAGGGGTTGAGGGGCTTGGCTATATCGAGACCCTGGCTGACTGGGAACAGCGTCAGCAGCAGGGGGCCCTTGAGTTTGCCGGGGAGACTGACCGGATCTACCTGGCGACCCCGCCCCAGCTGAGCATCGTCGACCCGCACTGGAACCGGCGGATAACCTTGACCAGCAGCGGGTCGCGTTCGGCGGTGATCTGGAACCCCTGGACCGATCGGGCCAGGGAATTGCCGGACATGGCGGATGATGGCTGGCAGCGGATGCTGTGCATCGAGACGGCGAATGTGTGGGATGACCTGGTGGAATTGAAGCCTGGGGCCAGTAGCTCGCTGGGGGTCAGGATTGGCTGTGAAATGATCTGAGTCTTGCAGTGCCTGTGCGGGCCTCTTCGCGGGCTCGCCCGCTCCCACAGGTACTCCACATGCCTTGAAAATTGTGGTGTACCTGTGGGAGCGGGCAAGCCCGCGAAGAGGCCGGCACAGAAAAGTCAGAGATCAGCATCCTCCACCACCCTCACCTTCCCTGCATCCAGCGCATAGGCCGCGTCGGCCAGGTCATTGCTGACCTTCTCCACCTTCAGCGTTCCGCTGACCCACAGCGGGGTGTAGATGTCATCGATCTTCAGGCCTTTCGGGTAGCGCACCAGCACCAGCTGGTTTGGCGGCGGTGGCGGCACGTGGATGCACGCGCCCGGGTACGGCACCAGGAAGAACAGCGTGCTGTTGCCCTTGGCGTCGCTCTCCAGTGGTACAGGGTAACCGCCCAGGCGGATGTCCTTGCCGTTCATGGCCGCCACGGTCTTGGTCGAGTACATCACCGCCGGCAAACCCTTGCCCTGCTTCAGGCCGCCCTTGTCGGTAAAGGTGCCCATGGCTTCCGGCGAGTTGTGGTCGATTTCAGGCATTTGCTCGAGCGCCTGCTGGTCCGACTTGGGCATCAGCTCCAGCCAGTCGGTTTCAGGCAGTTCGGCATGAGCCAGGGTGCAGGCCAACAGCAGTGGGGCGAGGAAAAAGGCACGCATGAAAATGCTCGGCAACTCGAATGAATTGCCGGGCATTCTAACCAGTATTCAGCGTTTCTTGATGAATCCGTAGATCACCAGGAGGACCACCGCCCCCACCAGCGCGCCAAAGAAGCCCGCAGCCTGTCCGGCCTGATAGATACCCAGCGCCTGGCCGCCGTAGGTGGCCAGCAGGGAACCGGCAATACCCAGCAGGATGGTCATGATCCAGCCCATGCTGTCGTCGCCCGGCTTGATGAAGCGGGCCAGCAGGCCGACGATAAGGCCGATGAAGATGGTTCCAATGATACCCATGGCAATCCCTCTGCAGTAATGATGGAACAAGCCAAAGCCTAGACAGCGCTTTGGCTCGTTGCCATTTCAGAGGGCAAGCCGCTGGTAGAAGTTCGATCAGTTGCCGATCAGGGCTTCTACTTCGGCAATCTTGCGCTCGAGGGTGGCCATGTCGTGGCAACGCAGGGTAGCGTGGCCAACCTTGCGACCGGCCTTGAAGGCCTTGCCGTAGTGGTGCAGGTGGCAGTCACCGATGGCGACCACTTTGTCCACCGCCGGCACTTCACCGATGAAGTTGAGCATTGCGCTCTCACCGACCTTGGCGGTCGAGCCCAGCGGCAAGCCGGCGACGGCGCGCAGGTGGTTCTCGAACTGGCTGCATTCGGCGCCTTCGATGGTCCAGTGCCCGGAGTTGTGCACGCGCGGCGCGATCTCGTTGGCCTTCAGGCCGCCGTCGACTTCGAAGAACTCGAAGGCCATCACGCCCACATAGTCCAGTTGCTTGAGCACCCGGCCCACGTAGTCTTCGGCCAGGGCCTGCAGAGGGTGCGCCTGGCTGGCGACCGACAGGCGCAGGATGCCGCTTTCGTGGGTGTTGTGCACCAGCGGGTAGAAGCGGGTTTCGCCATCACGGGCACGCACGGCCACCAGCGACACTTCGCCGGTGAACGGCACGAAGCCTTCCAGCAGGCACGGCACGCTGCCAAGCTCGGCAAAGGTACCGACCACGTCCTCTGGGGTGCGCAGCACCTTCTGGCCCTTGCCGTCGTAACCCAGGGTGCGGGTTTTCAGCACGGCCGGCAGGCCGATGCTGGCCACCGCGGCCTCCAGGTCGGCCTGCGAAAGAATGTCGGCGAAGGCCGGGGTAGGGATACCCAGGTCGCGGAACATGCTCTTCTCGAACAGGCGGTCACGGGCGATGCGCAGCGCTTCGGCGCTGGGGTACACCGGTACGAACTGCGAGAGGAAGGCCACGGTCTCGGCCGGGACGCTTTCAAACTCGAAGGTGACCAGGTCGACTTGATCAGCCAGCTGGCGCAGGTGGTCCTGGTCGCCGTAGTCGGCACGCAGGTGCTCGCCAAGCGGCGCGGCGCAGGCGTCCGGCGCCGGGTCGAGGAAAGCGAAGTTCATGCCCAGCGGGGTACCCGCCAGGGCCAGCATGCGGCCCAGCTGGCCGCCACCGATTACACCGATCTTCATGGGTTTAGCCTCAAGCCTGGCGCGGGTCTGGGTTGTCCAGCACGGTGTCGGTCTGCTCCGTGCGGAACTGCTTGAGCGCCGCGTGGTACTGCGGGTACTTGGCGCCGAGAATGCTGGCCGACAGCAGCGCGGCGTTGACCGCACCGGCACGACCGATGGCCAGGGTGGCAACCGGCACGCCGGCTGGCATCTGCACGATCGACAGCAGCGAATCGACACCCGACAGCATCGACGATTGCACGGGCACGCCCAGCACCGGGAGGTGGGTCTTGGCGGCGCACATGCCTGGCAGGTGGGCTGCGCCACCGGCACCGGCGATGATCACCTCGATGCCACGGCCCTCAGCCTCCTCGGCATACTGGAACAGCAGATCCGGGGTACGGTGGGCGGAAACCACCTTCACCTCGTAGGGAATGCCGAGTTTTTCCAGCATATCGGCGGTGTGGCTAAGGGTGGACCAATCGGACTTGGAGCCCATGATCACGCCAACCAGTGCACTCATCGTCGAGCCTCTTCGCTTGTGCGCCCTTGGGCGCGTCAAAAAACAACAAGCCACGCGGGACGACCGGCGTGGCTTGTTTGCTGATCAGGACCGGACGCATCCGGTCGAAAGGCCGCGCAGTATACCGTAAGGTGGTGCGTTTAAGGCACCCCGGCGACCAACTGTCGGCCCTTATTTTTCGGGGCTTTGGCTGACTTTTGGGTCAACCATTGCCGCCCCCTCGAGCTTGCGCCACAGCAGCCTTACATTGGCCTTGCGCACCAGTGCGCAGCGGTACAGGCGGATTTCCAGCGGCACGTGCCACTGGCTGCCGCCGCAGATCGCCAGCTCGCCTCGTTCCAGTTCGCCACGCATCGACAGGCGCGGTACCCAGGCGATGCCCATGCCTTCCAGCGCCATGCTTTTCAGGCTGTCGGCCATGGCGGTTTCATAGACGGTGGTATAGCGCAGGTTGCGCTGGCGCAGCAGCAGGTTGACCGAGCGGCCGAGGAAGGCGCCGGCGGTATAGGCCAGCAGCGGCACGCTACCCTCGCCTTCCAGGTCGAACAACGGCTTGCCGTCGGCATCCACGGCGCACACCGGCAACATTTCGGTGGTACCCATGTGCAGCGACGGGAAGATTTCGGCATCCATCTGCAGGGCGGCATCCGGGTCATAGAAGGCCAGCATCAGGTCGCAGCCACCTTCACGCAATGCATGCACAGCATCTCCGACGTTGGTCGCAACCAGGCGGGTGGCGATGTTCAACCCGTCGTTGCGCAGCTGAGCCACCCAACGCGGGAAAAAGCCCGACGCCAGGGAATGCGCCGCCGCCACCTGAACCACCTCACCCTGGCCGCCTTCCAGATGATGCAAATGGCGAAGAATTTCGCTCAACTGGTCGACAACTGTGCGTGCCGTGACAAGAAAAAGCTGGCCGGCCTCGGTCAGTTCGATCGGCGTGCGGGAACGGTTCACCAACTGTAGGCCCAACGCGGCCTCCAGGCTGCGAATGCGCCGGCTGAAGGCCGGCTGGGTGACGAAACGCCGCTCTGCCGCCTGGGAAAAACTGCGGGTGGCGGCCAGCGCACTGAAGTCTTCCAGCCATTTGCTTTCAAGGTTCACGAAGCACATCTCCTGGCGTGCACCAAAATGGAACACGCTCGAATGTCAATTGGCGTCACATGAAACACTATGCCGTTTGTGCATAGGTTAGCGTGCAACAGCATTGGCCGCAAAATCACCTTCAGGCCTAGGATTGGCGCCATTCCGGCATGTGCCGGGTCAAAATCGAGATGATATACATCATGTCCTCCGCTGCATCGTTCCGCGTCGAAAAAGATTTGTTGGGCACCCTTGAAGTTCCTGCAGATGCCTATTACGGCATCCAGACCCTGCGCGCTGCCAACAACTTCCACCTCTCCGGTGTTCCGCTGTCGCACTACCCGAAGCTGGTCGTGGCCCTGGCCATGGTCAAGCAGGCTGCCGCCGACGCCAACCGTGAGCTGGGTCACCTGAGCGATGCCAAGCATGCTGCTATCACTGCAGCCTGCGCCCGCCTGATCAAAGGCGATTACCACGACCAGTTCGTGGTGGACATGATCCAGGGCGGTGCTGGTACTTCTACCAACATGAACGCCAACGAAGTCATCGCCAACGTCGCACTGGAGGCCATGGGCCACCAGAAGGGTGAGTATCAGTACCTGCACCCGAACAACGACGTGAACATGGCGCAGTCGACCAACGACGCCTACCCGACCGCCATCCGTCTGGGCCTGCTGCTGGGCCACGACGCCCTGCTGGCCAGCCTCGACAGCCTGATCCAGGCCTTCGCTGCCAAAGGTAAAGAGTTCGATCACGTACTGAAGATGGGCCGTACCCAGCTGCAGGACGCCGTACCGATGACCCTGGGCCAGGAATTCCGCGCCTTCGCCACCACCATGACCGAAGACCTGCAGCGCCTGCGCTCGCTGGCCCCGGAACTGCTGACCGAAATCAACCTGGGCGGTACCGCCATCGGCACCGGCATCAACGCCGACCCTGGCTACCAGGCCCTGGCCGTACAGCGCCTGGCTGCCATCAGCGGCCAGCCGCTGGTACCGGCTGCCGACCTGATCGAAGCCACCTCCGACATGGGCGCTTTCGTGCTGTTCTCCGGCATGCTCAAGCGTACCGCAGTCAAGCTGTCGAAGATCTGCAACGACCTGCGCCTGCTGTCCAGCGGCCCGCGCACCGGCATCAACGAGATCAACCTGCCAGCGCGTCAGCCAGGCAGCTCGATCATGCCAGGCAAGGTCAACCCGGTTATCCCGGAAGCCGTCAACCAGGTGGCCTTCGCCATCATGGGCAACGATCTGGCCCTGACCGTCGCTGCCGAAGGTGGCCAGCTGCAGCTGAACGTGATGGAGCCGCTGATCGCCTACAAGATCTTCGACTCGATCCGCCTGCTGCAACGTGCCATGGACATGCTGCGCGAACACTGCATCGTCGGCATCACCGCCAACGAACAGCGCTGCCGTGAACTGGTCGAGCACTCGATCGGCCTGGTCACCGCCCTGAACCCGTACATCGGCTACGAAAACGCCACCCGTATCGCCCGCGTTGCCCTGGAAACCGGCCGCGGCGTACTGGAACTGGTGCGCGAAGAGAAGCTGCTGGACGACGCGATGCTCGACGACATCCTGCGTCCGGAAAACATGATCGCTCCGCGTCTGGTTCCGCTGAAGGCGTAACCAGGCCGCTGTAAACAGTCTCACCAGGTCGAGGGACTAGACACCTCTCAACCTTTCCAAGGCCCGAGCCTATGCTTCGGGCCTTTTTTTTGCCTGAAGGATTCCGGGGCTGCTTTGCAGCCCATCGCGACGCAGGGCCGCTCCCACAATAGCCCTGCGGACAGCAGTCGAACATCGGCACACAACTTGCTCCATAATGCGTCCCAGGCCAACGGGATTACCCAGCATGCTGCACAGCCACCTGACCACCCTCAACGCGGTTTCGCTGATCCTCAACGTGTTCCAGGCAGACGGTTGCGAAGCGTCGGCGCTGCTGGCCGGCAGCGGCATAGGCCCGGCGGACCTGGGCCATGCCGATGCGCGCATCACCACCCAGCAGGAACTGCAGGTGTGTGCCAATGCCGTTGCCCGGCGCGAGGATATCGGCCTGGAACTGGGCCGGCGCATGCATGTGTCGTGCTACGGTATGCTCGGTTACGCCCTGCTCTCCAGTGCCACTTTGGGTGACGCCTTGCGCCTGGCGCTGCAGTACCCGGCACTGCTGGGAACAGTCTTCAAGCTGCGCCTGCTCGACGACGGCCAGCGCGTCTGGCTCAGCGCCAGCGACTACCACGACAGCCCGACGCTGACCGCCTTCAATGCCGAGTTCTGCCTGGTATCGCTGAAAGTCATCTGCGACGACCTGCTCGGCCGCCCACTGCCGCTGCTGGGGGCCCGTTTCGAACACCAACGCCCCGGCTACCACGCGCTCTACGCCGGGGCATTCCCGTGCCCGGTCGGTTTCGGCGCCGAGGACAATGCCTTTGCCTTCGAACGGCGCTGGCTGGACACGCCACTGCCGCTGGCCGACCCGATTACCCACAAGGCAATGAGCGAACGTTGCCGACGGCTGAACCTGGAATTCACCGGCCGCCAGGCCTGGCTGGGGCGGATTCGCCAACTGCTGGTGCAGCAACTGGATGCGGCACCCGGGCTTGAAGGGCTGGCGCGGCAGATGAACTGCTCGTCGCGCACCTTGCGCCGGCATTTGCAGGCGTTGGGCAGCAGTTATCAACAGCTGCTGGATGAACTAAGGTTCGAGCGGGCCAAGCAGTTGCTGGCTGATGAGCAGATGCCGATCTACCGGATTGCCGAAACCTTGGGGTTCAGCGAAACGGCCAGTTTCCGGCATGCCTTTCAGCGTTGGAGTGGTGTGGCGCCCAGTCACTTCCGCGGTTGACCTGCACCGGCCTCTTCGCGGGCTCGCCCGCTCCCACCGGTCTTCCACAACTTTCGAGAGCTGTGAAGATCCTGCGGGAGCGGGCAAGCCCGCGAAGAGGCCGGCGCAGGAAAAACAGGCCAGAGACCTTGGCCACATCGATCCCCTTTTGGCCATTTGCGTCGTTCTCCCCCACTGGCCCGCCCATGAAAATGGGCCCACGCCAGTACCTACCGGAGAACAACAATGCTGACGATCTATTCCGATGACCACCGCCTGCACCACGGCCGCTGCGAGCTGATCGACGGCAAGCTGATGCCCTGTTTCGAAATGCCGTCACGCGCCGACCATGTGCTCGACCAGGTCAAAAAGCGCAACCTCGGCGACATCCAGGGGCCCACAGACTTCGGCCGCGCACCGTTGCTGCGCATCCACAGTGCCGACTACCTGAACTTCTTCGAAGGTGCCTGGGCGCGCTGGGCCGCACTGGGCCAGGAAGGCGACCTGCTGCCGTTCACCTGGCCCGCACGCACCCTGCGCCAGGTAAAACCCACCGGTCTGCACGGTGAACTGGGCTACTACAGCTTCGATGCCGGCGCACCGATCACCGCCGGTACCTGGCAGGCCGCCTACAGCGCCGCCCAGGTCGCCCTCACCGCTCAGGCGGCAATCCAGCAAGGCGCACATTCCGCCTTCGCCCTGTGCCGCCCGCCAGGGCACCACGCGGCTGGCGAAGTTATGGGCGGCTATTGCTACCTGAACAACGCTGCCATCGCAGCCCAGGCCTTCCTCGACCAGGGCCGGCACAAGGTCGCCATCCTCGACGTCGACTACCACCACGGCAACGGCACCCAGGACATCTTCTACCACCGCAACGATGTGTTCTTCGCCTCGATCCATGGCGACCCGCGCGACGAGTTTCCGTTCTTCCTCGGCTATGCCGACGAAACCGGCGAAGGTGCCGGCGAAGGCTGCAACATCAACTACCCACTGCCGGCCGGCAGCGACTGGGCAGCCTGGAGCGCCGCCCTGGAGGACGCGTGCCAGCGCATCGCCGCCTATGACGCCGACGTGCTGGTGGTCTCGCTGGGCGTGGACACCTTCAAGGACGACCCGATTTCGCAGTTCAAGCTGGACAGCCCGGACTACCTGGAAATGGGCAAGCGCATTGCCCAGCTCGGCAAGCCGACCCTGTTCGTGATGGAAGGCGGCTACGCTGTGGAAGAAATCGGCATCAACGCAGTCAATGTGCTGGAAGGCTTCCAGCGCGCCCAGCCAGGAGCCCGGTAATGGCCCGACTCAAACGTCTGCTCGCCCCGTTCATCGCCGCGACCCTGTTCGCCGGTGCCCTGCAAGCCCAGGCCGAACAGCGCACCCTGCGGGTGTACAACTGGTTCGACTACATCACCCCGCAAACCCTCACCGAGTTCCAGAAAGGCAGCGGGGTGAAGCTGGTCTACGACATCTTCGACACCAACGAGGCGCTGGAAGCCAAGCTGCTGACCGGCAACTCCGGATACGACGTGGTGGTGCCATCCAATGTGTTCCTCGCCAAGCAGATCGAAGCGGGAGTGTTCCAGCCGCTGGACCGCAGCAAGCTGCCGAACTGGCAGCACCTGGACCCGGCGCTGATGAAGCTGATCGAGGCCAACGACCCCGGCAACAAGTTTGCCGTGCCCTACATGTACGGCACGGTGCTGATCGGCTTTAACCCGGCCAAGGTAAAGGCGGCGCTCGGCGACAATGCCCCGGTGGACAGCTGGGATCTGATCTTCAAGGAAGAAAACATCGCCAAGCTCAAACAGTGCGGCGTCGCCCTGCTCGACTCGCCTTCGGAGATCATGCCGCTGGCGTTGCAGTACCTGGGCCTGCCGCCGAACAGCGACAAGCCGGCCGACTACAAGCAGGCCGAGGCTCTGATGCTGAAGATTCGCCCGCACATCACCTACTTCCATTCCTCGAAGTACATGGCAGACATCGCCAATGGCGATATCTGCGTGGCAGTGGGCTACAGCGGCAGCTTCTCCCAGGCCGCCAACCGCGCCCGCGAGGCGAAGAATGGCGTGGTAGTGGACATGCGCCTGCCCAAGGAAGGTGCACCGATCTGGTTCGATATGCTGGCGATTCCGAAGAACGCGGCCAACCCGGAAGATGCCCATGCATTCATCAACTACCTGCTGCAACCCGAGGTGATTGCGCCGATCAGCGACTTTGTCGGGTACCCGAACCCGAACAAGGATGCGACCGACAAGGTAAGCCCGGCGATTCGCAACAACCCCAACCTGTATCCGACGGCGGAGGCGATGGCCAAGCTTTACACGCTCAAGCCTTTGGCAAGGGATGCCGAGCGGGCGCGGACCAGGGCCTGGACGCGGATCAAGTCCGGTACCTGAGTCGCCTGCTTCGCGGGCATGCCCGCTCCCACATTGATCGCATAACAGGCGAACCAGGTGGGAGCGGTCCTGCCCGCGAAGGGCCGCACAGCGGCCCCATTCACTTTCTCCAGGCCTTGCGCAAGCGCATCAACGCCTCGGCAATCTCCCCCTCCGGCACCGCTGCAAATCCCAGCACCAGCCCGGCGCGCTCATCCACAGGTACCTCGCTATCCGCCAGCCAGAAGTTGCTCAGCGGTGTCACCTCCACCCCTACCGCTTCAGCCTTGGCCACCAGTTCCTGCTCCCGCGCAAAGTTATCCACATCGACCTTCACATGCAGCCCGGCCGCTACTTCCGGCATGCCGCCCAACCCCGGAATATCCACAGGCCAGCCGGCCTTGAGCACATTGCGCCGGCTCAGCGCCGCCTTGCGCATGCGCCGGATATGCCGCTGGAAGTGCCCGCGGGCCATGAACTCGGCCATTACGCACTGGCTACTGACTTCCGAATGCCGCACTGCCAGCGCCCTGCCCTGGCTGAATGCCTGCGCCAGTTGCGGCGGCAGTACCAGGTAGCCCAGGCGCAACGCCGGAAAGGCGATCTTGCCGAAGGTGCCGACGTACAGTACCCGCCCGTGCTGGTCGAGCGCCGCAAGCGGGGCCAAGGGCGCGCCGCTGTAGCGGTATTCGCCGTCGTAGTCGTCTTCAATGATCCAGCCATCGCTGCGCTCGGCCCAGGCCAGCAATTCCAGGCGTCGCGCCAGGCTCATGGTCACCCCGGTTGGGTACTGGTGGGCCGGCGTGACATAGGCCAGCCGGCAATCCGCAAGCTGCCCGAGCTGACGACAGTCCATGCCGTCCTCGTCCACCGGTACGCCATGCAACCGGCCACCGGCCAGCGCAAAGGCATGCCCGGCTGCGCGGTATCCCGGGTTTTCCACAGCTACGCCGTCGCCCGGCTGCAACAGTAACTGTGCACAAAGGCTGATGGCCTGCTGTGCACCACTGGTGATCACAATTTGTTCAGCCGTACAACTCAGACCACGCGAGCGACGCAGGTAGGCCGCGATCAGTTCGCGCAACAGCGGTTCGCCTGCCGGGTCGCCATAGCCCAGCTGTGCGGGACCCGGGTTGCGCCAGAAACCCGCCTGCAGCTTGGCCCAGACGTCGAACGGGAACAGGTCGAACGCCGGAATACCGACGCGAAAAGCACGCGGAGCACCGCTTCTTGGCGGCGGCAAATGGTTGCTTTTCAGACGCTGCAAAGGCTCGCTGAAACGTCGGCCGCTGGATGAATCCTCAGTATCTTCTGAAGAAAATGTGGATAAACCTGTTGATAACCACCCGGATAACCCTGTGGATACTTGTGTGGATAGTTTTGCAGTGGAGAGTTTCGGCAGCTGGCTGACATAGGTGCCGTCGCCTACCCGGCTTTCGATGTAGCCCTCGGCATACAGCTGGTCATAGGCCCGCACCACGCTGTTGCGCGAAAGCGCCAGCATGGCAGCCAGATCACGGGTAGCGGGCAGACGCGTGCCACTGCTCAGGCGCCCGTCCAGCACTCGCGCACGTAGCGCCTGGTACAGCTGCTGGCTGAGCCCGCGGCGGCGATCGAGAGCGATCCCGGCAGGGTCGAAAGGCAATACGAGGGGGCGCTCGCTCATGGTATTGGACCTATGAAAACAGCTGCTAATGGCTCTTACTATGAACCAATAGCCTGCCTAGGATAGGGCCATCGCACAAGGAAACCGAGCATGTACAACAGCAAACCCCATCAGGAACACGACCTCGGGCGTCTGCACCAGCACATGCTCGCTACCCGGCTGGCCATCCTGGTCAGCCAGGGCGAACAAGGCCTGCTGGCCACGCACCTGCCCGTGCTGGTCAATACCGCCGAAGGCGAATTCGGCACCGTCTATGCCCATCTGGCGCGGGCCAACCGCCAATGGTGCGACCTGGAGCAAGGAAGCGAAGCCCTGCTGGTGTTCCCCGGCGCCGATGCCTATGTCAGCCCCGGCTACTACCCGAGCAAGGCCGACAACCCCAAGGTAGTGCCAACCTGGAACTACCTGGCCGTGCACGCCTATGGCACGGCTGAGGTGATACACGACGCCGAGCCTCTGCTGGCCATTGTCAGCCGCCTGACCGAGCGCCACGAACAAGGCCGCAGCGAACCGTGGAACGTCAGCGATGCCCCGCGTGACTACCTCGACGGCATGCTGCGCGCCATCGTCGGCATCCGCCTGCCCATCGCCCGCCTGCAAGGCGCGCGCAAGCTCAGCCAGAACCGCTCTGAGCAAGACATTGCCGGCGTGCGCGAAGGCCTGAGCGCCAGCCCCGATTACCTGGATAACCAACTCGCGGCGCAGATGCGCCCACTCTGAAGGAACAGCCCCATGTCCAGCGTTACCCTGCGCCCCGTCACTGCCCAAGACCATGCTGCCTGGCTTACCCTGTGGCACGCCTATCTGCGCTTCTATGAATCCGAACTGAGCGATGAGGTGAGCCTCAGCACCTGGCAGCGCCTGCTCGACCCCAACGAGCCGACCCATTCAGTCCTGGCCTGGGTCGATGGCAAGGCGGTGGGCATGGTCAACTTCATCTACCATCGTACCAACTGGAGTATCGGCAACGCCTGCTACCTGCAGGACCTGTACGTGGACAGCGCGCAGCGCGGCCTGGGAATCGGCCGCCAGCTGATCGAGTACGTCTACGCAAGAGCCAAGGCCGACAACTGCAGCAGGGTGTACTGGGTGACCCACGAGACCAACGCCACCGCCATCAGCCTGTACCAGCAGGTTGCCGAGCGCTCGGGCTTCATACAATTCCGCAAAGAGTTCTAAGCCGAACATGACCGACGCATTGAACTGGAAACCCGCTGCAGCCCCCAAGGCCGAGCCCATCGACGGCCGCTTCATCCGCCTGGAAAAGCTCGACCCGGCGCGCCATGGCGACGACCTGTGGGAGGCGCTGCAAGGTCCGGCTGCCGACCCGGTGCTGTGGGACTACCTGCCCTATGGCCCGTTCACCGAACGTGCCGCCTTCAACCGTTGGCTGGAGGGCAACGCCGCCGGCCGCGACCCGCTGTTCTACACCGTGATCGACCGCCCGAGCGGCCAGGCCCAGGGCATCCTCAGCCTGATGTCGATCGTACCCGACCACGGCCGCATCGAAATCGGCCACGTCGCCTTCGGCGCCGCCATGCAGCGCACGCCCAAGGGCACCGAGGCGGTGTACCTGCTGGGCAAGCTGGCCTTCGAACTGGGCAACCGCCGGCTGGAGTGGAAATGCAACAACGCCAACGCCCGCTCCAGGCGGGCGGCGGAGCGGTTTGGCTTTGTGTTCGAGGGAGTGTTCCGCAAACACCTGGTGGTGAAAGACCACAACCGGGACACGGCGTGGTATTCGATTACCGATGATGAGTGGCCGGCGCTGGCGGCCGCGTTCGAGCGCTGGTTGAGTGAAGCGAACCAGCAGCCGCACGGCCAGGTGCGGACACTTGAGGACTGCCGTAGGAGGTGATCGGCATTACCGATCACGGGCCGGCAGGCCCGCGATCGGTGCAAGCCCGGTTATCTGATCGGGCTCGCACGCCTGACGACGCCCATCTGTAAACCGAACGGTTTGAATACCGCGTTCAACGATTTGAGTGTGGGGTTACCGTCCCCCTGCTCGATCTGAATGAGCGTTCGCACGGAAATCTTGCACATCAGCGCAAACTGGGTCTGCTGCATCTTTGCAACTTCCACGCGCAGGCGGCGAACGGCAGTACCCAGCTCGATTGTGCCGTCGGCAATACCTTCGCGCACACCATCGATCATCAGACCTCGGGCATCGATGGAAACCGTCATGACAACCCCCACTCCGCCATCCGGCGCTCGAGCTTGCCCAGCGCAATCGCCGGGTGATTCATCACTGCTTCCGGGAGCCCAAGGCCGGACAAGATATCGGGCAATGCCAATAGGTGCCGGGCCTCCTGACGCAGACGCTGGTAAGCCTCATCCGGATCGATGAATTCGGCCAGCGCAACGCAGGCTGCCTGCCAGTCGATTTCGCCTGCTCTTTCTATCAAAGCTGGCCACTTCGTCGTTCTGGTTACGCCTTCCGGATCCATCACCATCGGTGCCAAGTCGTAAATGGGTGCAAGGCGCACGTTGTCGCGGGTACGAATGATCGCCGTATTGCGTCCATGGTTATCGGCGTTACCCAGGATCTTGTTGATCAGGTCGCGCCGCAGGTAATCCGCGATCAGCTCAGGCACCTCTTCACCCTGCCCGGCCATCTTCCACAAGCCGACAAGCGTCTCGATCACCTCCAGATGCCCCATCCGGCTACCGGGTTCGGTTACACCACACAAGGAATACATCGATTCCACGGCAAACCGCTGTACTCCCCGATCGGTAACCTGACGGTCGAAGCGTTCCATCCACAGGCTGGGCTTGGCTCCCTCTTCCAGCGCCATGTGTTCACTGGCCACCGTCTCGATACCAAGCTGCTGCAACGCCCTGTAATAGAGGTACTCGGCCCGCAGGATCTCCTGATCATCGGCCAAGGCCTGGCGCCTGGCGAACTTGATGAACCAATGGCGACAGGCCCTCTCATCCGCAAGCACCGCGTCCGGGTACAGCTGGCCGTTTTCATCTTCAGTCATCAGCAGCTTTGGCGCCTCTCCACCGGCGCCTGTCGCGCCACCGATGGCCGCGCCCTGCTCGTAGGCGTACTCCAGAAAACGTTGATCGCGAACGATGACGTCCTGGCGGGTAAAACCGATGGGGTCCGCAAGGTCCAGTAAATCAGCCGATTCCCTGATGCGCATATTGCCAATTGGAGCTGGGGTGGAGCGCCCTAGCAGAAACAGGTCTTCCCCCATGCCTGCCGGTTTCTCACGGCCGATATGCCTCAGCAGAAAACGCTTCGCAGCCCCTGCAGGCGCGATGTCGTACAGGAATGCAGGAGCATGCGGTAGACGATGAGAGCCAAAGTCCACCGGGAGCTTGGCACTGGCCGCCTGGCTGAACAGGCTGTCGTACGCTTGTAGATTGGTCTTGACGTACTTGGATGTGTATCCGAACTCGCAAGGGCTGGAGAGGCTTCTTTCCGGTTCGGAGAAGGCGATGGCAATAGCATCATGCCATTTACCTTGGTCATGTAATTGGAGCGTGAGTCGGTACATTGGCCACCTGCAATTTACTGCATGTTTTCGATCAGCCTCAGCCGTCATCCTGCAGTATAGTGCAGATTTATCATGATCCCCACCCAATTTATGCATTTTAGTGCAGATTTGGGAGGCTTCGGTGTCTGTCATCTGCACTAAATTGCATATTAGTACATAAAAAAAGGGGAGCATTCCGCTCCCCAGAGGTTAACCACTTGTAGATGAGGGCTTATCTCAGCCTTCGATCTCGATCAGGATCTCGCCCGGTGTCACGCGGTCGCCCTTGGCCACGTGGATGGCCACGACCTTGCCGGCGATACCCGCCTGCACTTCGGTCTCCATCTTCATGGCTTCGGTGATCAGCACGGCCTGGCCGGTCTTGACCATGTCGCCTTCCTTGACCAGCACATCGACGATGTTGCCTGGCATGGTAGTGCTGACGTGGCCCGGGGCACTGGCCTGCTTGCGCTTGCTGCTGCCGCCGCCGACGAATTCGTTGAGCGGCTCGAACACCACTTCTTCCGGCATGCCGTCGATCGACAGGTAGAAATGGCGCTTGCCTTCGGCCTTCACGCCCACGCCGGTGATGTCGACGCGGTAGGTTTCGCCGTGCACGTCGATGACGAACTCGGTCGGTACGCCTTCACCGCCATGGGATGCCACTGCGCCGGCTTCAGGAATTGGCAGCAGGGCTTCAGGGGTCAGCGTGCCGGCTTCGCGTTCTTCGAGGAACTTGCGGCCGATGTCCGGGAACATGGCGAAAGTCAGCACGTCTTCTTCGCAACGGGCCAAAGCGCCGATGTCGGCACGCAGCTTGGCCATTTCCGGCTTCAGCAGGTCGGCCGGGCGTACGTCGATCACTTCTTCGCTGCCGATCGCCTGGCGGCGCAATTGCTCGTTGACCACGCCAGGGGCCTTGCCGTAACCGCCTTGCAGGTACAGCTTCACCTCGTTGGTGATGGTCTTGTAGCGCTCGCCGGCCAGCACGTTGAAGAACGCCTGGGTGCCGACGATCTGCGACGTCGGGGTCACCAGCGGCGGGAAGCCGAGGTCTTCACGCACGCGCGGGATCTCTGCCAGCACCTCGTTCATGCGATTGAGGGCGCCCTGCTCCTTGAGCTGGTTGGCCAGGTTGGAAATCATGCCGCCCGGTACCTGGTTGACCTGCACGCGGGTGTCCACAGCGGTGAACTCGCTTTCGAACTGGTGGTACTTCTTGCGCACGGCATAGAAGTACAAGCCGATTTCCTGCAACAGCTCCAGGTCCAGGCCGGTGTCGAACTCGCTGCCCTTGAGCGCGGCAACCATCGACTCGGTACCCGGGTGGCTGGTGCCCCAGGCGAAGCTGGAGATGGCGGTGTCGATGTGATCGGCGCCGTTTTCCACAGCCTTCAGCTGGCACATGGCGGCCAGGCCGGCCGTGTCGTGGGAGTGGATGAACACCGGCAACGATTGCTCGGCCTTCAGCGCCTTGACCAGTTCACCGGTGGCGAACGGGGTCAGCAGGCCGGCCATGTCCTTGATCGCGATCGAGTCGCAACCCATGGCTTCCATTTGCTTGGCCTGGTTCACGAAGGCTTCGATGGTGTGAACCGGGCTGGTGGTATAGGCGATGGTGCCCTGGGCGTGCTTGCCGGCGGCCTTGACTGCTTCAATGGCCACACGCAGGTTACGCACGTCGTTCATGGCATCGAAGATGCGGAACACGTCGATACCGTTGACCGCTGCCTTGGCGACGAAGGCCTTGACCACGTCGTCGCTGTAGTGGCGGTAGCCCAGCAGGTTCTGGCCGCGCAGCAGCATTTGCAGGCGGGTGTTGGGCAGCGCCGCGCGCAACTTGCGCAGGCGCTCCCATGGGTCTTCCTTGAGGAAGCGCACGCAGGCGTCGAAGGTGGCGCCACCCCAGACTTCCAGCGACCAGTAGCCGACCTTGTCGAGCTTGTCGCAGATCGGCAGCATGTCTTCGGTACGCATGCGTGTGGCCAGCAGGGACTGGTGGGCGTCGCGCAGGATCGTGTCGGTTACGTGAATTTTCTTGGACATTATGGGGTTCCTCACAGGCCTGCGTGGGCGGCGATGGCGGCGGCGATGGCCAGGGCCAGCTCTTCGGGTTTGCGCTTGATCGAGTAGTTGGTCAGTTCCGGGTGGCTTTCGACGAAGCTGGTATTGAACTGGCCGCTACGGAATTCCGGATTGCGCAGGATTTCCTGGTAGTACGCGGCGGTGGTCTTCACCCCTTGCACGCGCATGTCGTCCAGGGCGCGCAGGCCGCGGTCCATGGCTTCTTCCCAGGTCAACGCCCACACCACCAGTTTCAGGCACATGGAGTCGTAGAACGGCGGAATGGTGTAACCGGTGTAGATCGCTGTGTCGGTACGCACGCCCGGGCCGCCGGGGGCGTAGTAGCGGGTGATCTTGCCGAAGCTGGGCAGGAAGTTGTTCTTCGGGTCTTCGGCGTTGATGCGGAACTGCAGCGCATAACCGCGGTGCTGGATGTCTTCCTGCTTGACCGACAGCGGCAGGCCCGAGGCAATGCGGATCTGTTCCCGGACGATGTCGATACCGGTGATTTCCTCGGTGATGGTGTGCTCCACCTGCACCCGGGTGTTCATTTCCATGAAGTACACCTCGCCATCGGCGAGCAGGAACTCCACGGTACCGGCGTTCTCGTAGTTCACCGCCTTGGCCGCACGCACCGCCAGGTCGCCGATGTAGGCGCGCTGCTCAGGGGTGAGCTGGGGGCTCGGGGCGATTTCGATGAGCTTCTGGTTGCGGCGCTGGATCGAGCAGTCGCGCTCGAACAGGTGCACCACGTTGCCAAAGCTGTCACCAAGGATCTGCGCCTCGATATGCTTGGGGTTGACGATGCACTTTTCCAGGAACACTTCCGCAGAACCAAAGGCCTTGGTAGCCTCGGAGATGACGCGGGGGAAGTTCTGTTCCAGTTCTTCGCGGCTGTTGCAACGGCGGATACCACGGCCACCACCACCCGAGGTGGCCTTGAGCATGACCGGGTAACCGATGCGGTCACCTTCGCTCAGGGCTTCGTGGATGTCGGCAACGTTGCCTTCGGTGCCTGGGGTTACCGGCACACCAGCGGCGATCATGGTTCGGCGCGCTTCGGTCTTGTCGCCCATACGGCGGATGACATCGGCAGCCGGGCCGATGAACTTGATCCCGCGCTCGGCGCAGATCTCTGCCAGTTCAGCGTTTTCCGACAGGAAACCATAGCCCGGGTGCAGGGCATCACAGCCGGTTTCCACAGCCAGGTTCACCAGCTTGCGCGGGTTCAGGTAACCGGCCAACGGCTCGGCACCAATGCTGTGGGCTTCGTCGGCGCGCTTGACGTGCAAGGCGTGGCGGTCGGCGTCGGAATAGATCGCCACCGAGCGAATGCCCATCTCGGCGCAGGCGCGCACGATCCGAACTGCAATTTCACCTCGGTTGGCGATCAGGATTTTTTTTATCACTGGAGTCTTCCCAAAGCCGTAGGAACAGTCGAGCCGGTTCTCCCGGTCGGCGCGTGACCAGACGTTACTGGCCAGTCGCGCATTAACCCTAGCGCTGTAGGTTGATAAACAAAAATCAATATTTGTTAGAGGCTGTATTAGCAAAAGCTTATAGTGCGGTAACAAGGTGTTGCCGAAGGGCGGAGAAAAATGCGTAAGTCCTTGATGCGTATGACTTTGCGTCAGCTGCAGATCTTCAACGAGGTGTGCGATTTGCGTTCGTACAGCCGTGCGGCGGAAGAGATGGCGCTGACGCAACCCGCCGTTAGTCTACAGATCCGCCAGCTCGAAGAGCTGATCGGCCAGCCGCTGTTCGAGTACGTAGGCAAGAAGCTCTACCTGACCGAAGCTGCCGAGGCCCTGCAACGCGCCAGCCGCGATATCTTCGGGCGCCTGGAGAGCCTGGACATGCAGCTGTCGGACATGCAGGGCTCATTGCAGGGGCAGTTGAAACTGGCGATCGAGTCCAGTGCCAAGTACTTCGTGCCACACCTGTTCGCGGCCTTCAAGCAGCGTCACCCGGAGGTCAACCTGACCCTGACGGTGGTCAACCGGGCACAGGCTATCCGCCGCCTGTCGGACAACCGCGACGACCTGATCATCATGTCCATGGTGCCGCAGGACATGGGCCTGGAGTTCCTGCCATTCCTCAACAACCCGATCGTCGCGGTGGCGCCACCCGACCACCCGCTGTGCAAGCTGGAACAGCTGCGCCTGCAGGATCTGGAGCCTCATACCCTGCTGGTCCGCGAACAAGGTTCGGGCACGCGCAAGGCGTGCGAGGAATACTTCAAGGACAAGCGCGTACATTTCACCCAGACCCTGGAAGTGGCCTCGGCCGACGCACAACGCGAGTGCGTGATCGCCGGCCTGGGCATTGCCCTGCTGACCCGCCATGCGGTCAACCTGGAACTGGCCACCGGTGTGCTGAAGGAACTGCCGGTGGAGGAACTGCCGCTGTACCGCAGCTGGTGCGTAGTGCAGTCCAAGGCCAAACGGCAGTCGCCGGTGGCCTTGGCCTTCCTGGCGTTCATTCGTAGCGAACGTGCGTTGATCAGCGCGCTGGTTGAGCGCTTTTCGGGGAAGCCGCTGCCGACGCCTGCCAGACCGTGAGCGCTTGCAGCTCGGGATAGTCCACCAGTTCGCGGAGCAGTTGACGTTGGTCGCAATAGCTCTCGATCGCGCGGCGGTATTCCATGCGGCGCCGGTCCTTTTCCTGCTGCTTGCGAGCCTTGGCGCTGGGTTGGTAGGTACCGTCGAAGTCACGAGCCATTGCCTGTCTCCCAGATAGGATGCGGGAGTTTCAGACTGGCTTGAGTGGTTTACGGTTTGGCTGTGGAATGGTGACAAAACAGTGAAATTTATAGCACCTGTGCCGGCCTCTTCGCGGCTCGCCCGCTCCCACAGGTACTGCGCACTTTTTGAAATCGGCGCAATCCCTGTGGGAGCGGGCAAGCCCGCGAATGGGCCGGTGCAGGAGTTCAGTCGTCGGTAGCCTTGATCGACTTGGGCGACAAACGCAGGCTGCGCAAGCTGCGTTTCACGCTCTTCAGGTGGTTGACCAGGCTCGGCCCGCGCGCCATGGCCACGCCCATGGCCAGCACATCAATCACCACCAGGTGGGCGATACGCGAGGTCAGCGGGGTATAGATTTCGGTGTCTTCATGCACGTCGATCGCCAGGTTGACCGTCGACAGCTCGGCCAGCGGCGTCTGGCTGGGGCACAAGGTAATCAGGTTGGCACCGCTCTCACGGACCAGGTTGGCAGTAATCAACAGGTCTTTGGAACGGCCCGACTGGGAAATGCATACCGCCACATCACCCGGCTTCAGAGTCACCGCCGACATCGCCTGCATGTGCGGGTCGGAATAAGCTGCCGCGCTGAGCAGCAGGCGGAAGAACTTGTGCTGGGCATCGGCCGCCACCGCACCGGAGGCACCAAAGCCATAGAACTCTACGCGCTGCGCCTGGGCCATGGCGGTTACCGCCTGCTGCAGCGCCTGTGGGTCGAGGTGCTCGCGCACTTCCATCAGGGTGTGCAGGGTGGTGTCGAAGATCTTCAGGCTGTAGTCGGCGACCGAATCGTCTTCATGGATGGCGAACTGACCGAAACTGGCCCCCGCGGCCAGGCTCTGCGCCAGCTTCAGCTTCAAATCCTGAAAGCCCGAGCAACCGATCGCGCGACAGAACCGCACGATGGTCGGTTCGCTGATACCCACACTGTGCGCCAGGTCGGCCATTGAACTGTGCATGACGGCAGCCGGGTCGAGTAGCACGTGGTCGGCTACCTTGAGTTCCGATTTGCGCAGCAGGTGGCGCGATTGGGCGATATGTTGCAACAGATTCACGGGCTGGACTCGGTTATGATCGGCTGGCCGGGTTGTAGCTTTCTTGTAGTTATACTACATGGACGCCAACCCGCCCAGTTAAACGAACGTGGAGAGTGGTGGTTTGACTATTCCTTGCGACATTCTGGTCTTCGGTGGCACCGGCGATCTGGCCCTGCACAAATTGCTTCCGGCGCTCTACCACCTGTTTCGCGAGGCCCGTCTAGACCCTGCCGTGCGGATTATCGCGCTGGCGCGCCGCAACTTGCCACGTAACGACTATCTCAAGCTCGCTGAACGCCACTGCCGGGCCCAGATCGCCCGCAACGACTTCGACGAAGAGGTCTGGCAGCGGTTTTCCGCGCGGGTCGACTATTTTGCCATGGATGCTTCGCAAAGCGCCGACTTCGGCCGCCTGGCGCGCTACCTGGGCGAGCCCGGCGGCTTGACCCGCATCTTCTACCTGGCTACCGCCCCCAACCTGTTCGTGCCGATTGCCAGGCACCTGCATAACGCCGGGCTGGCCGACGCCGAAGCGCGCATCGTGCTGGAAAAGCCGATCGGTCACTCGCTGGAATCGGCTACCGCCATCAACGAAGCGATTGGTGCAGTGCTGGAGGAAAACCAGGTATTCCGCATCGACCACTACCTGGGCAAGGAAACCGTGCAGAACCTCATGGCCCTGCGCTTTGCCAACGCCCTGCTGGAGCCGGTGTGGCGCAACAACCAGGTCGACCACGTGCAGATCAGCGTTTGCGAGACCCTGGGGGTAGAGAACCGCGGCGGCTACTACGACCGCGCCGGGGCGACCCGCGACATGCTGCAGAACCACCTGTTACAACTGCTATGCCTGGTGACCATGGAGCCCCCCGCGCAGTTCGACGCCGAAGCGGTGCGCGACGAGAAAGTGAAGATCCTGCGGGCCCTCAAGCCCATCACTGGTCAGGACGTTCAGGACAAGACCGTACGCGGCCAATATGGCGCCGGGCACATCGGCGGCCAGGAAGTGCCGGCCTATTACTTCGAAAAGGACGTCGACAACGACAGCGACACCGAAACCTTCATCGCCATCGAGGCGCACATCGACAATTGGCGCTGGGCCGGCGTGCCCTTCTACCTGCGCACCGGCAAGCGCATGGCACGGCGCTCATCGCAGATCGTCATCCAGTTCAAGCCAGTGCCCCACGAGCTGTTCAAGGGTGGCCAGGTCAACCAGTTGCTGATCCAGCTGCAACCGGACGAACGCATCAGCCTGCGCATGATGACCAAGAGTCCGGGCAAAGGCATGCGCCTGGAACCGGTCGACCTGGACCTGAACCTGGCCCAGGTGTTCAGCCAGACCCGCCGCTGGGAGGCCTACGAGCGGCTGCTGCTGGATGTGCTGGAGGGCGACTCGACGCTGTTCATGCGCCGCGATGAAGTGGAAGCGGCCTGGGCCTGGATCGACCCGATCATCAAGGGCTGTGAAGAGCACTTCCAGGCGCCGCGACCGTACCCGGCAGGCAGCAACGGGCCGGAGCAAGCCAACAGCCTGCTCGCCAGGCATGGCAGGCACTGGCATAGCTGAAGCACTGCCCTGCTCCTGTGGCAGGTGAAAGGGCAGAAAGTAGCCCCTGCGCGCTGGCGCTACTTTCAACCGAGACAGGAGCGGACAATGGCTATTATCGCCAACCTTGTTGCAATCAATGACATCGCCAACGGCGAGCAGGTTTTCAGGGTTCACGGCACCGTTACGGTCGGCTGCCCGGCCATCGAACCGGTGCTGGTCGAACCAAAGGGGCGCCACAAGGGCGGCTGGGAAGTGCTGGAGCTTCAACTGCAGGATAGCGACGCAATTACCCCGCAAGTGGTGACGGAAAAAACCGTGGTGTTCGAACGTGCAGGCGGCACTGGCTGGAACACCGTGGAGATCATCCATGCCGGCGGTTCGCAGCGCTGCGAAATTCGCACTATCGAGGCAATTGACTGAACCGCTGCCCACCAGGTCGCCCGAGCGGCGACCTGGCACCTGCCATTGGCTCGATGAACGGGCATGTGACAGGTGAATATTCATACAGTAGAGGTTTGCCCCATTTCCTGCCGCGCCCTAGAATGGCCCGATGCACACAGACGACCTCTCCCTCCTGCTGAATTCCCTCAACGATGCCCAACGCCAGGCCGTAGCGGCCACGCTCGGGCGTCAACTGGTGCTTGCTGGCGCCGGTTCCGGTAAAACACGCGTGCTGGTGCACCGCATTGCCTGGCTGATCCAGGTAGAGCAGGCATCGCCGCACTCGATCCTGTCGGTGACCTTCACCAACAAGGCCGCGGCAGAAATGCGCCAGCGGATCGAGCAGCTGCTGGGCATCAACCCGGCGGGCATGTGGGTAGGCACCTTCCACGGCCTGGCCCATCGCCTGCTGCGGGCCCACTGGCAGGAAGCACGGCTGGTGCAGAACTTCCAGATTCTCGACAGCGACGACCAGCAGCGCCTGATCAAGCGGGTGATGCGCGAGCTGGGCCTGGACGAGCAGAAATGGCCTGCACGCCAGGCCCAGTGGTTCATCAACGGGCAGAAGGACGAAGGCCTGCGCCCGCAGCATATCCAGGCAGGCGGCGACCTGTTCCTGGCGACCATGCGCGAGGTCTATACCGCGTACGAACAGGCCTGCGAGCGTGCCGGGGTCATCGACTTTTCCGAGCTGCTGCTGCGCGCCCTGGACCTGTGGCGCGACCACCCGGGCCTGCTGGAACACTACCAGCGGCGCTTCCAGCATGTACTGGTAGACGAGTTCCAGGACACCAACGCCGTGCAGTACGCCTGGCTGCGCCTGTTGGCGCGCGGCGGCGCCAGCCTGATGGCGGTGGGCGATGACGACCAGTCGATCTACGGCTGGCGCGGCGCCAAGATCGAGAACATTCACCAGTACACCGCCGACTTCCCCGACGCCGAAATGATTCGCCTGGAGCAGAACTACCGCTCTACCGGCGGCATCCTCAAGGCGGCCAACGCGCTGATCGCCAACAACAGCGGGCGCCTGGGCAAGGAGCTGTGGACTGACCTGGGCGAAGGCGAACCGCTGACCCTGTACGCGGCCTACAACGAGCACGACGAAGCGCGCTACGTGGTGGAAACCATCGAGAGCCTGGTCAAGAAGGGCAATGCGCGTAGCGAAATCGCCATCCTGTACCGTTCCAACGCCCAGTCGCGGGTGCTGGAAGAAGCCTTGCTGCGTGAGCGCATCCCCTACCGTATCTACGGTGGCCAGCGCTTCTTCGAACGCGCCGAAATCAAGAACGCCATGGCTTACCTGCGGCTGATCGAAGGCCGTGGCAACGATGCCGCCCTGGAGCGCGTGATCAACGTGCCACCGCGGGGCATTGGCGAAAAAACCGTCGAAGCCATAAGAGAGCATGCCCGCCACAGCCAGCTGTCGATGTGGGAGGCCATGTGCCAGCTGCTTGCTGCCAAAGCCCTGAAAGGCCGCGCCGCCAGTGCCCTTGGTGCGTTCATCGAGCTGATCGAGGGGTTGGCAGCCAAGGTCGTGGACATGCCACTGCATACCATGACCCAGACCACCATCGAGCAGTCTGGGCTGATCATCTATCACCAGGAAGAAAAGGGTGAAAAAGGCCAGGCACGGGTAGAAAACCTTGAGGAACTGGTCAGCGCAGCGCGCAACTTCGAGTCCACCGACGAAGACGCCGACCTCTCGCCACTCTCGGCGTTCCTCGGCCACGCCTCGCTCGAGGCAGGCGATACCCAGGCCGACGAGCATGAAGACAGCATCCAGCTGATGACCTTGCACAGCGCCAAGGGCCTGGAGTTCCCGTATGTGTTCCTGGTGGGCATGGAAGAAGGCCTGTTCCCGCACAAGATGAGCCTGGAAGAGCCTGGCCGCCTGGAGGAGGAACGCCGCCTGGCCTATGTGGGCATCACCCGCGCCATGCGCCAGCTGGTCATGACCTACGCCGAAACGCGTCGTCTGTATGGCAGCGAGACCTACAACAAGGTGTCACGTTTCGTACGCGAAATTCCGGCGGGCCTGGTTCAGGAAGTGCGCCTGTCCAACAGCGTCAGCCGCCCGTTCGGCGGGACCAAGGCAGCCACCAACAGCAACCTGTTCGCCAATGCCAGCATTCCGCAGACCGCGTTCAACCTCGGCCAGCGGGTGCAGCATGCGGTGTTCGGCGAGGGTGTGATCCTCAATTTCGAAGGCTCCGGCGCCCAGGCGCGGGTGCAGGTGAATTTTGCCGAAGGCAGCAAGTGGCTGATGCTGGGGTATGCCAAGCTCGAGGCGATCTAAAAGCCTGCGCAATACCTGTGGGAGCGGGCATGCCCGCGAAACCGGCAACTCGGTGGATGGTACCGGCTTCGCCGGTGTTCGCGGGCACGCCCGCTCCCACAGGGACCGCGGCAGTATCCAGAGGGCCAGTCCTGCTCGCTTGGAAACATTCAGGCAAAAGCTAGAAACATTATGTCGCTGGTCATGTGCCCGGGAACCTGTGCACCATGACGCGCGTGCAATCCACAACAGGGGATATCCCATTTATGCAACGTTTTCTTAGCATCGCTCTGGCGCTCTGCGTCGGCCTGACGCTGAGCCTGGATGCCAACGCCAAGCGTTTTGGCGGCGGCAAGAGCTCGGGCTCCGCGCCTATTCACCAGACCCGCCAGGCCACGCCAACCGCGCCCGCCGCCGCGCCGACCGCACCTGGCCGTGCCGCTCCGGCCGCCAGCGGTGCTTCGCGCTGGCTGGGCCCTCTGGCTGGCCTCGCTGCCGGTGGCCTGCTGGCGTCCATGTTCATGGGCGACGGTTTCGAAGGCTTCCAGATCATGGACTTCCTGATCGTGGCGCTCATCGCCTTCCTGGTGTTCCGCTTCATCGCCGCGCGCCGTCGCCAGCAGCAGCCGCAAATGGCCATGCCAGGTCATGCGCCGATGCAGCGTGAAGCTCACGGCCAGCCTGCCCAGCCGTCGATCTTCGGTGGTTCGGCTGCACCTGCTGCCGCGGCCGCACCGGTGATCAACGCCCCGGCCTGGTTCAACGAGCAGAACTTCCTGGCTGCTGCCCGTAACCACTTCCAGGCGCTGCAGCAGCACTGGGACGCCAACGAGATGGACAAGATCGCCGAGTTCGTCACCCCGCAGATGCTCGAGTTCCTCAAGCGCGAGCGCGCCGAACTGGGTGATGGCTTCCAGTCCACCTACATCGACAACCTCGAAGTGCAACTGGACGGTGTCGACGACCGCGCCGACCGCACCGACGCCACCCTGACCTTCCGTGGCGTGTCGAAGAACTCGCGTTTCGACCAGGGCGAAGTGTTCAGCGAAAGCTGGCACATGGTTCGCGCCCAAGGCGAAAACCAGCCTTGGCTGGTAGCCGGTATCCGTCAAAACGGCTAACCGCTGCGTGCTGCACAAAAAACCCCGGGCCTGTCCCGGGGTTTTGCTTTTGCCAGAGTGGCCTACTAGGGTATAACGCGCAGCGTTGTCATCTAGGTCAGAGGAAGCGAACCGTGGAAGAAGTGATCGAACAACTCCGTGAAGCCAACGAGCCAGTGCCGGTGCCCCTTGAGCTTCCCGACGAGGACCTGCTGGTCGAGATCGAAGAAGAGCTGTTCATCAACATTCCGTTCGTGTTCAAAGAGTTCCTGCTAACCGTCAGTGACGTGGTGTATGGCTCACTGGAGCCGGTAACCGTTACCGACCCACAGTCGCATACCTACCTGCCCGAGGTCGCCGCCAACGCCTGGGATGCCGGCGTGCCGCGTGACCTGATTCCGCTGTGCCAGGACGGCGACAACTACTACTGCGTCGAAGAAGACGGCACCGTGGTGCTGTGGGATGCCGAAGAGGAAATCGTCGTCGAGGAAAGCTGGGAATCGGTGTGGCATTGGGCGCGGGATGTCTGGCTGGAGAGCTGATTCCAACCTCTGATTTGATGCTGTACTGCACAAAGGTCAGCATCCATGCAGTACCTGTGGGAGCGGGCACGCCCGCGAAGAACCCAGCGCGGTGACTGGCACCGGCTGCGCCGGTGTTCGCGGGCATGCCCGCTCCCACAGTCAGTGCGTATTCTCGCGGCTGTTCTCCAGCGTCTCCAGCAAGGCAATCTGCATACGCGTATGCACGCGGATAAACCAGCGCCACAGCAGGGCCACCACCACCGCAGCCACCACGGCAATCACCAGCAGCAACTCGCTGGTCGGCAGAATGCTCGCCGACAGTGCCGACAACAGCAGGAAAATCACCAGCAGCGACAATAACGGGATCACCTCAGCCACCACACGGCGCACACGCTGGGTATGCCGCCCGGCCATTTCGGGCTTGACGCCCATCTCCGCAAGCAGCATCGACAGCGCCTTGAGCTTGCGATAGGCAGCAATCAGGAATGGCAGCGACAGCAATAACGCTACGCCCCAAATCAGCGCTTTCTGCTGGCTGGCATCGCTGACCCACTCGCTGAGCCAGTTGCCAATGCGCCCGGCGAAGTAGCCACCACTGAAGAAGATGGCGATCACCAGCGCCAGGTTCACCCCCACCTGCAACAGGATGCGCCGGATCATCGCCGCCAGCATGGCGCTCTCGCCCTGCGGCTGGATGCTGCGCAACCATTCGCCATACAACGACAGCACCCGCGCCAGGCGGCTGGGCACCACCTTGCCCAGCTTGAGCGACAGCGGGTCGGCGGCACGGATCAGGTAGGGTGTTAGCAGCGTGGTGATTGCCGATACCGCCACAGCCACCGGATAGAGGAAGTCGCTGGTCACCTGCAGGGTCATGCCCAGCGCGGCGATGATGAAGGAAAACTCGCCAATCTGTGAAAGCCCCATGCCCACCCGCAACGATGTGCGCCCGTCATTGCCGGCAATGAACGCGCCCATGCCGCACGACAGCATCTTGCCAAGCACCACAGCCAGGGTGATGACCACGATGGGCCAGGCGTAGTCGATCAGCACCTGGGGATCGATCATCAGCCCGATGGCGACGAAGAAAATCGCACTGAACAGGTCGCGTACCGGTTCGATCAGGCTTTCGATTTTCAGCAACTGGCGCGATTCGGCCATGATCGCACCAATCAGGAAGGCACCAAGCACCATGCTGTATTCCAGCTTCACCACCAACAGGCAGAAGCCGAAGCACAGGCCCAGTACGGTAATCAGCAACATCTCGTTGCTTTCGAATTTAGCCACGTAGGCCAACAGCCGCGGCACCAGCAGAATGCCGATCACCAGCGCGACGATCATGAACAGCGACAGCTTGCCAACAGTGGAGAACACCTCGCCCGAGCTGACTGTGCCGCTGACGGCGATGCCCGACAGCAGGGCGATGATGCCTATGCCGAGGATGTCCTCGACGATCAGCACGCCGAAGATCAGCTGGGCGAAACGCTCGCTCTTCATCTTCAGGTCGTTGAGCGCCTTGACGATGATCGTGGTCGAGGAAATTGCCAGGATGGCACCGAGGAACAGCGAATCCATGGTGTTCCAGCCGAACCAGCGGCCGATCTCGAAACCGATCCAGATCATCAGCACGATTTCCAGGAACGCCGCGATGAATGCCGTGGCGCCTACCCTGAATAGCTTGCGCAGGCTGAATTCGAGCCCTAGGCAGAACATGAGGAAAATAACCCCCAGCTCGGCGAGGGTCTTGATGGTGTCTTCGTCGTGGATCAGGCCGAACGGTGGGGTGTGCGGGCCGATGATGAAACCGGCGACGATGTAGCCCAGCACCACGGGTTGCTTGAGCCGGTGAAAGAGAACGGTGACCACGCCAGCAACCAGCATGATGACTGCCAGGTCCTGGATGAAGCTGATGGCATGCATGGCGTGATACTCCTTTTCTCGTCCGGTGCTGGATGCCTGGGCAGACCGCTCCTCTGCCAAGGCAACCCTGAGCGAGCAGCAAGTACATACTGTTTTGAATGCTGGAAAAGCCCATGTTGCATGGGTGCAGTCAGGTTAACATCGCGCCCCGCCGTAAAAAGACGATGCAATATGCAGAAACAGATCGGCTGGAAAAGCGTCGCTGATGGCATGATCGGCGTGACGATGGAGCGTCAGCCAACGTCCCGTACCAGGAAGGCAAATTCAGAAGAGGGGAACACAAGTGTCTGCAGATAATGCCCCCCACTCGCCCGATTCAGCGCAACCTCACCGTGAGCACACTATGGAACCTGGAAACGCCCAGCTGAGCATGACCGTCCTGATGACCCCGGACATGGCCAACTTTTCTGGCAACGTACATGGCGGCACCCTGCTCAAGTATCTCGACGAAGTGGCCTATGCCTGTGCCAGCCGCTATGCCGGCAGCTATGTGGTCACCCTGTCGGTCGATCAGGTGATCTTCCGCGAGCCTGTGCACGTGGGTGAACTGGTGACCTTCCTGGCGTCGGTCAACTACACCGGCAACACCTCGATGGAGGTGGGCATCAAGGTGGTGACCGAGAACATCCGCGAGCGCTCGGTACGCCATTCCAACAGCTGCTTCTTCACCATGGTCGCGGTCGACGACAACCGTCGCCCGGTGCCGGTGCCGCCACGCCAGCCGCAAAGCAGCGAAGAAAAGCGCCGCTTCCTGCAGGGCCAGCAGCGCCGGCAGATCCGCCAGGAACTGGAAAAGCGCTACCAGGACCTGAAAACCGACGCCATTTAAAGCGCCAGCAACTGTGCCTCGAAGCGCACCCGTGGGTGCGCGATGCGGTCCTGGGCCCGCACCAGTTGCAACTCGTAGCTGGCGCAGGCCTGGGTTTCCAGCAGCACTTCGTGCACAGCCGCAGCGGTGAATTCGAACGCCTGCACCCAGCTGTCGCCCATCAGCACGCGGGCCAGGAACAGGCCCGAGGTCAGATCACCCACCCCCACCGGCTGCCGCGGGAACGCCAGCAACGGGCGGCGCAGGTGCCAGCTGTGCTCGGCGGTCACCAGCAGCATCTCGAACTGCTCCTCGGCACGCCCGGGGTAGGCCAGGTGCTTGACCAGCACCACCTGCGGCCCGCGTTGCAGCAGGCTGCGCGCCATGTTCACACAGTCCTCCAACGACTGCGCCCGGCGCCCACAGAAGCTGTCCAGCTCCAGCTGGTTGGGGCACAGGATGTCGGCCCTTGCGGCCGCCTCATCGAGCAGAAACTCACTGACTTCCGCTGGCACGATGCAGCCCTTTTCCGGGTGACCCATGACCGGGTCGCACAGGTACAAAGCCTTTGGGTTCACCGCCTTGATCCGCTCGACGCCCGCCAGAATCGCCCGCCCTTGTGCGGCACTGCCCAGGTAACCGGACAGCACCGCATCGCAGTGGCCCAGCTCGCCGATGTTGGAAATGCCTTCCACCAACGCAGGAATTTGCGCCGGGGCAAGCACTTCACCCGCCCACTGGCCATACTGTGTGTGATTGGAGAACTGCACGGTATTGAGCGGCCACACATTGACCCCGATACGCTGCATGGGAAACACCGCGGCGCTGTTGCCGGCGTGGCCGAACACCACATGGGACTGGATGGCGAGCAGGTGCGGGGTACGTTTCATGCGGGAGGTTTCCAAAGCTGTTTCAGGGATTGTGCGCAGCGCAGTATGAACTCGATTGCCACCTGTACGACAGGCCAGGGACGCAGTTAAGCTGGATCGACCTGTTTGGAGCATATGCAAATGTTGACCCTGGAAAACCTCTTCGTCCTGATGCTGGTCGCCACGGCAGGCGCCTGGTTGTGGCACAACCACGGGTTGCGCGAAAAAGCCCTGGAACGGGTCAAACAGCATTGCACCAAGCTCGACCTCGAACTGCTCGACGATGCGGTCGCACTCAAGCGCATTGCTTTTGTCCGTGACGCCAACGGCCGCAAGCGCCTGGCGCGCATCTATGCCTTCGAGTTCACCGTCACGGGCGAACAGCGCCACCCCGGTACCGTAACCCAGTTCGGCGCCCACAGCGTGCAGATCGAACTGGCGCCCTACCCGTTCGAGATCAAGACCCCACCGCGCGCCGACAATGTCATCGAGATGCAGCAGTGGCGCCAGGAGCACAACCGCTGGCGCAACTGATCAACTGACGCGGCATTCGCTCAACCCGGCCTGCAACGCGAGTTGCGATTGCGGCTGGTCAAAAATCAGCTCGATACGCGTATCCCTGCGCCAATCGCTGGGTTGCCAGGCGGGTATATCCCCATTCAGGCCATTGAATGATTGCCAGCCCTCCACACTGTGGATAACCCCCTTGGCGCGCCGCCACGGCCAAGCCCGTAAGAATGCCTGCAGCCGCTGTGGATAAAACTGCTGGCCAGGGTGCCAGCGCCAGCCAATGCTCCAACCTCCTTCTCCCTGCTGGGCAAGACAGATCGGTTGGCGAGGATCCGTCCATAGCGCTGCGGATGGATTTCCAGGATTGTCGACAATCATGTTATCCACAAGTGAGCTATCGACAATGCCCGTGGGTGCAACCGGAAGATCCGACAAGGGCAACTTTCCTTGGATGGTCCAGAACAATTTCTTCCTATAAAACTTTTTATTTATCAACAGCTTGGAATAATCATCAACAGCCTCTGATTTGTTGAAGACAACGCTTTCAGACGCATCGAACGCCTGCTGTTGAGCCTCCGGGAGCCGCTCGTTCCGCACCATCGACTGCGCATCCACAACCACCAATAATGGCTGTATTGTCAGCACTCCACCCCAAGGGGCCTGCTGTAACTGCGCAAGCAACTGCAAAGGATGGCCCAGCCCGGACGGCTCGATGAATAACCGGTCAGGCCGGGATTTGCGCAGCAGCCGGGCCAGGCCCACCTGGAACGGCATGCCATTGACGCAGCACAGGCAGCCACCTGCGACCTCGCCGATGGCGATGCCGTCTTCGTCACGGCTGAGCAAGGCAGCATCCAGGCCTACCAGGCCGAATTCATTGATCAACACAGCCCAGCGCTCACTGGCAGGGCGCTGGGCCAGCAGATTACGGATCAGGGTGGTCTTGCCGGCCCCCAGCGGGCCGGCAATCACATGGGTGGGAATGTTCTGCAGCATGGGGCAGCTTCGGGCAAGGGTGATGCCTCACTATGCGCCGTCAAGCCAGCCAGTCAAGGCTGAGCAGCAGGCGCCCCCGCTTCTCCGAGGGAGAGCGATGCACCAGGCCCGCGCCTTCGTTGCCCTGCCACCTCTCACCTTTGAGCACTGCCACATCGCCAGCTTGCAGGTGCTGGATGTTATCCACAGATGGTATCGCTGTGTGTAAGTGACCACGAGGGCTCGCGTCCTCCTTCAGCCACTCGCTACCTGGGCCAGCGTAGGTGGTGAGCAGCCGCAGCGGAACGTTATCCACATGGAAACGCGGGCACATGGGGCCTGTCAGTACCCGCAGGCGCAAACCGACCCGCTGCGCACCCACCAGGCAGGTATAAGCCGCTACCAGCCAGGCCACATCCGCCACGAATGCCTCATAGCCATGCAAGTCCGCCGCTTCGGGCAACAGTTCGGTCAATACCGGCATGTGCTGTTCGTCCACATCGATGACGCGCTGATCTGCCAAGGGCTGGCCAAGGCTGACAACCAGCGCGGCAAAATCCTCCAGTTGCGGCGGCAAACGTCGGTGCCATACCGCCAGGTTCACGCCCTCCTGCAGCACATCGGTCAGCACCTGCGGTGTTTCGCCAAACACCTGGAAAATATCCACAGGCTTGCGTGCCGGGTTCATGCTGCGGCCTCCTCACTCCATGGACCGAACGGGTCGGGCAGGCGCAACCAGCCCATGTGCCCCAAATCCATTTCCTGGTCGGTCAGCAGGCATGCGTCGAGTGCTGTGGATAATTTTCCGAAGTCGATATTCTGCCCTATGAACACCAGTTCCTGGCGGCAGTCACCACACTCAGCAACCCAGTTCTTCAAGATCGCGGCAGTGTTATCCACATCCTGTGGCCACTGCTCGCGTGGCACGAACCGCCACCAGCGGCCCGCAAAGCCGTGACGCATCATACCGCCTGCCTGCGACCAACTCCCGGCTTCCTGGTACTTGCTGGCCAACCAGAAAAAGCCTTTCGAACGCAGCAGTCGCCCATTGCTCCAAGGCGTGTGGATAAAGTCGAAAAAGCGCTGTGGATGAAATGGTCGCCGGGCCTGCCAGGTGGTGGCGGCAATGCCGTACTCCTCGGTTTCCGGCACGTGCTCGCCACGCAACTCCTGCAGCCAGCCAGGGGCCTGGGCAGCCTGGTCGAAGTCGAAAAGGCCGGTGTCGAGGATGCGTTCCAGTGGTACCTGGCCCATGACCATGGGCACGATCTGCGCCCGGGCATTGAGGCTGCGCAGAATGGCCATGAGCTCCTCGCTCTCGTGCTGACTGATCAGATCGATCTTGCTCAGCAACAGCACATCGGCGAACTCGACCTGTTCGATCAGCAAGTCACTGATCGAGCGCTCGTCCTCTTCACCCAAGGTTTCGCCACGGCTGGCCAGGCTGTCGGCCGCTTGATAATCACGCATGAAGTTCAGGCCATCGACCACGGTGACCATGGTGTCCAGCCGCGCCATGTCAGAGAGGCTACGGCCCTGTTCGTCGCGGAAGGTAAAGGTCTCGGCTACCGGTAGCGGTTCCGAGATCCCAGTGGATTCGATGAGCAAGTAGTCGAACCGACCTTCTTCGGCCAGCCGTGCCACTTCCTCGAGCAGGTCTTCACGCAGCGTGCAGCATATGCAGCCATTGCTCATCTCCACCAACTTCTCCTCGGCGCGGTTGAGGCTGACGTTGCGCTGCACTTCACTGGCGTCGATGTTGATTTCACTCATGTCGTTGACGATGACCGCGACCCGCAGATTGTCGCGGTTACGCAGCACATGGTTGAGCAAGGTGCTCTTGCCGGCGCCAAGGAAGCCGGACAGCACGGTGACAGGGAGACGGTTGGACATGGCGAAACCTCTTCAGGCGAGCGCATTCGAATCGATGCATTGCACAATGTTATAAAGTAACAATACAATTTCGCCAAGCCGTTATCGACGGACGCGTGCTCCCCTTCTGTTTGGAATGCCAAATGACCCAGCTCAAGCTCCCCGACATCGCCGCACAACGCCAGGAATACCCGTTGCCTTTGAACTGGGTAGGTATGTGCGGAATCGCCCAACCGGTGCAGTTTGAAGGGCGCACAGCGGCCGCCAATGTCGATGCCGGCGTTAACCTGGTAGATGGCAATTCACGCGGTATCCACATGTCGAGGCTTTATCTCGCCTTGGAGTCGTTGCAACACCAGCCCCTGACGCCGCTCGCCCTCCGCCAGTTGCTGGCTGATTTCCTCAACAGCCATGATGGCCTTTCTTCCGCAGCCTATGTGCGTCTGCGCTTCGATCATCTGCTGAAAAGGCCCGCCTTGATCAGCCCGCTGGAAGGTTGGAAAAGCTATGCCGTCACAGTCGATGCAAAGATCGAAAATGAAATGTTCCACGTGGAACTATCCGTTTCCATACCTTACTCCTCGACCTGCCCATGCTCGGCTGCACTTTCACGGCAGCTGATTCAACAGCAGTTCCAGTCGCATTTCAGCGCTGAGCAGGTCGATAAATCTGCAGTGCTGCGTTGGCTTGGCAGCGCCGAAGGCATCGTAGCGACGCCCCATAGCCAACGTAGTAGCGCGCAAATCCGGGTGAGGCTGCACAGCAATCAGCAGGTACTGCCAGTCACCGAGTTGATCGATCGCATGGAGGCCAGCCTGGGGACAGCGGTACAGACCGCGGTAAAGCGCGCAGATGAACAGGCCTTCGCCTTGGCCAACGGCCAGAATTTGATGTTTTGCGAAGACGCCGCTCGACGCCTGCATAGGGCACTGCGGCAAATAGAATGGAGCACGGCCTTCAAGCTGCGCGTGGAGCATGCAGAAAGCCTGCATGCCCACGACGCTGTCGCGACCAGCCAGTGGCAATGGGATGTCAGCTGCGCGGCTTGACCGACCCGCAGTCATTACCCAACCACACGGCACGGGTGTTCATGCTGCCCTGTTGCTGAATACCCGAGGCGTTGAACGTGCCATTGACCTGTGTGGTGAATTCCCGGTCACTGAGGAAAGTCGCTTGGCCACTACCCTGTGCTTTGGGGCAGCTGAATTGGAACTTCCACACATTTCCGGTGCGGTCGGTGATCTTCTGGGTACAACCTGACTTCGGGTCCTGTAGCGGGATATCGTTGGTTGCCACCTGCTCTGCCGTCAGGCACGAACGCACCCCCTTACCACCAACAGTAACCCCTTGTTTGGCCAGCACCCCTTCCATCATCGCGCGCTGCTCCGGCGGCAGGTTCTTCAACTGGCCGAGCATGAACTCCATGTCGGGTAACGGCTTGCCATCGACCTGCATGTTGCTGGTGGTCAGCTCCCACAAGCCAGGCTGCAACATCTGAGCATGCACCAGCGGGCTGCTCACACCTAGGGCCAACGCCAACAGTGGCAGACGAATCTTCATGGACGAACGCTCCTGGAAAAAAGCCGGCCAAGCGGGCCGGGCTGAGCCTTAGACGCCAAATCCACCTGCAGGTTGCAAGGCGGACCGGGAACGTGTTCTGTTACTCAAGTGTACTTGGCCAGCAGGATGCATATGGACTACCACAGCCCCTACTTCTTCGGTTATCTACTCGGCCTGGTTCATCTGCTGGGTATCGTCGCCGCACTGCACGCACTGTTCACCGTGCGCACTGCCCAAGGCGCAATCGCCTGGGCCATGCCGTTGTTCTTCATCCCTTACCTCACCCTGATCCCTTACCTGGTCTTCGGTGCGCGCTCGTTCTATGCCTACATCAAGGCCCGGCGCCAGGCCAACCAGGAAATGCACGTGGCCATGGCAAGCCTCAACTGGCGGCCTTGGGTAGAGGAAGCCCTTACTGCTCGCGAATCGGAAAGCTATGCGGCCTTGCGCGCCATGCCCAAGCTCGGGCGCATGCCCTGCCTGGCCAACAACCAGGTGAAGCTACTGATCGATGGAAAGGCGACATTCGATGCCATCTTCGCTGCCATCGAAAAAGCTCGCGACGTGGTGCTGGTGCAGTTCTTCATCATCCATGACGACTGCCTCGGCAAGGCGCTGCAGCAACTGCTGCTGCGCAAGGCCGCCGAGGGGGTGCAGGTATTCGTGCTGTACGACCGCGTCGGCAGCCATGCCTTGCCGGCCAACTACAGCCAGCGCCTGCGAGACGGTGGTGTACAGATCCATGCCTTCGCTACCCGTCGTGGCTGGTTCAATCGCTTCCAGGTGAACTTCCGCAACCATCGCAAGATCGTGGTAGTGGACGGCCTGCTCGGTTTCATCGGTGGGCACAATGTGGGCGATGAATACCTCGGTGACCACCCGCAGCTCTCACCTTGGCGCGACACCCATGTGCAAATCAGCGGGCCGGTGCTGGCCTGCCTGCAAGAGTCGTTCGCCGAGGACTGGTACTGGGCCACGCGCCAGCTACCGCCGCTGATCCTGCCAGACGCATACCCGGATAATGGCGTGCTGTGCCAAGCCTTGGCCAGCGGCCCGGCCGACCCACAGGAAACTTGCTCGTTGTTCTTCCTTGAGGCGATCCATTCAGCCACCCGGCGCATCTGGATCACCAGCCCGTATTTCATCCCCGACGAGGCGGTGTTCGTCGCGTTGCGTCTGGCGGTGCTACGCGGGGTCGATGTGCGCGTGCTGATCCCGTCACGCCCAGACCATCGCATCGTCTATGCCGCCTCCAGCCTGTTCGCCTTCGAAGCAGTCCGTGCAGGTGTACGCATGTTCCGCTACCAACCGGGCTTCCTGCATCAGAAGGTGGTGCTGGTGGATGACGAAATCAGCGCGATCGGCAGTGCCAACCTGGACAACCGCTCGTTCCGTCTGAACTTCGAAATCACCCTGCTGACGGTAGACCGCAGCTTCGCCGATCAGGTCGAGAGCATGCTGATCAATGACTTTGAACAGGCGCGAGAAATTACTGCTGAGGACAGCCGCGATACCCATCGGCTGCAGCAACTGGGGATGCGGATTGCGCGGCTGATTTCGCCGATCCTGTAAGCTGAATGCGGTCACTGTGGGAGCGGGCGTGCCCGCGAAACAGGCGGCGCAGTAGATGGCACCGGCTTTGCCGGTGTTCGCGGGCTCGCCCGCTCCCACAGAAACTGCGCCAGACAGAATCTCCCACAGCGGTTGCGTTATTAGCGATACAGGTCTTCACGCGTCCAGGGCAGGTCATGGTGCCCATCGGCGTAAGGCTTCACGGCCAGTATCTGGTGCAGGTTGATCCATCCCTTCTGGAAGGCATAGGCACATCCGGCGAGGTACAGGCGCCAGATGCGCAAGGTCTTCTCGGGCACCAGATCCGCCGCCTTGTGCAACTGGTTCTCCAGGTTCTCGCTCCAGTGGTGCAAGGTCTTCGCATAGTGCAAACGCAGGCTTTCCACATCTACCACTTCCAGCCCCGCTTCACAGATGCTGGCGCTGATCATCGACAGGTGCGGTAACTCGCCATGGGGGAACACGTAGCGGTCGATGAACTCGCCAGCGCCACGCCCGACCGGGCGGCCATCGACATGCTTGGCGGTGATGCCGTGGTTCATCACCAGGCCACCTTCCCTCACGGCACCGAACAGCTTCCGGCAGTACAGCGCCAGGTTGGCATGCCCGACATGTTCGAACATGCCAACGCTGACAACCTTGTCGAAACGGCCATCCTGAGGCAGGTCGCGGTAGTCGAGAATCTTCAGGTCGACCCTGTCGGCCAGCCCCTCAGCCTTCACCCGCTCGCGGCCAAGCTTTAGCTGCTCCTTGCTCAGAGTGATACCAAACACCTTGGCGCCATATTCGCGAGCAGCGAAACGCGCCAGCCCACCCCAGCCGCAGCCAACGTCGAGCAAGTAGTCACCGGCGTCCAGGCGGAGCTTGCGGCACAGATGATCGAACTTGTCCTGCTGGGCCTGATCCAGCGTGTTGTCCGGCTCGCGGAAGTAGGCGCACGAATAGGCCATGTCCTGATCCAGCCATAGCTGGTAGAACGCGTTGGATACATCGTAATGATAGGAAATGGCTTCGGCGTCGGTGCTCTTGTCATGGGCCAGCCGCTGCGGTGGGGTGTCATTCTCATCGGTCAGTAGCGCTTCGCTCAGCTCATCGCATACCCGGATGGCTTCACCGATATCGCCTTCCAGCTCCAGCTTGCCTTCGACGAACGCCGTGCCCAGCTGGTCCATGCTCGGGTGGCTCAACTGGCTGATCAGCTGTGGTTCCTTGACCAGGATGGTGACCTGCGGGCTAGGCCCCAGATCGAACTGGTTACCGTCCCACAGTTTCAGCCGCAGCGGCAGATGCAGGCTCTGCAGTGCCGGTGGAAGTTGCGCAAGCATGAACGACCCTCCTGTCCGTATTTGGCCACGACGCCTGATATTTCGAACGTCGCCGGATCAGAGTAGTTCATTCGTGGGATGTTTCCTTTAAACGAGACCATGGTCTAGAACCAACTGATCTTATCCACACAGCAGATTGTATACAATTTTTGCATCTCAGCTTAACCTTGTGCCCCTCTCGCGCTTCTTCATCCTGGAGTTGAACCCATGAAATCCTATGACGTGGTGATCATCGGCGGTGGCCCTGGCGGCTACAACGCAGCCATCCGTGCCGGCCAGCTGGGGCTGAGCGTAGCCTGCGTGGAAGGCCGCTCGACCCTGGGCGGCACTTGCCTGAACGTGGGCTGCATGCCTTCCAAGGCGCTACTGCATGCTTCCGAGCTGTACGAAGCGGCCAGTGGTGACGAGTTCGCCCACCTCGGTATCGAAGTCAAACCTAGCCTCAACCTCGCCCAGATGATGAAACAGAAGGACGAGAGCGTGACCGGCCTGACCAAGGGCATCGAGTATCTATTCCGCAAGAACAAGGTCGACTGGATCAAGGGTTGGGGCCGCCTGGAGGGCGTCGGCAAGGTCGTTGTCAAGGCTGAGGACGGCAGCGAAACCGCGCTGCAGGCCAAGGACATCGTCATTGCCACCGGTTCCGAGCCTACCCCTCTGCCGGGCGTGACCATAGACAACCAGCGCATCATCGACTCGACCGGCGCGCTGTCGCTGCCACAGGTACCCAAGCATCTGGTCGTGATCGGCGCTGGCGTGATCGGCCTCGAGCTGGGTTCGGTCTGGCGTCGCCTGGGCAGCCAGGTCACGGTCATCGAATACCTCGACCGCATCTGCCCGGGCACGGACGAAGAAACCGCCAAGACCCTGCAGAAGGCCTTGGCCAAGCAAGGCATGGTGTTCAAGCTGGGCAGCAAGGTGACCCAGGCCAGCGTCAGCGCCGATGGCGTGAGCCTGACCCTGGAGCCCGCCGCCGGCGGCAGCGCAGAAACGCTACAGGCCGACTACGTACTGGTCGCCATCGGTCGCCGCCCCTATACCAAAGGGCTGAACCTGGAAAGCGTGGGCCTGGAGACCGACAAGCGCGGCATGCTCGGCAACGACCACCACCGCACTAGCGTGCCGGGTATCTGGGTGATTGGCGACGTCACCTCCGGCCCGATGCTGGCGCACAAGGCCGAAGACGAAGCGGTGGCCTGCATCGAACGCATCGCCGGCAAGCCCCACGAGGTCAACTACAACCTTATCCCTAGCGTGATCTACACTCGCCCGGAGCTGGCCACCGTGGGCAAGACCGAAGAACAGCTCAAGGCCGAAGGGCGTGCCTATAAAGTGGGCAAGTTCCCCTTCACGGCCAACAGCCGCGCCAAGATCAACCATGAGACCGAAGGCTTCGCCAAGGTCATCGCCGATGCCGAAACCGATGAAGTGCTGGGTGTGCACCTGGTAGGCCCAAGTGTCAGCGAGATGATCGGTGAGTTCTGCGTGGCCATGGAGTTCTCGGCCTCGGCGGAAGACATCGCCCTCACCTGCCACCCCCACCCGACCCGCTCCGAGGCCTTGCGCCAGGCAGCGATGAATGTGGACGGGATGGCGATGCAGATCTGATGCTAGATCGCCGGGGCTGCTTTGCAGCCCATCGCGACACAAGGCCGCTCCTACAGGGAATTGCGTTCTCCTGTAAGAGCGGCCTTGTGTCGCGACGGGGCTCAAAGCGTCCCCGGCTTCCTGCTTACTCGACCGTAACCGACTTGGCCAGGTTACGCGGCTGGTCGACGTCGGTGCCCTTGAGCACGGCCACGTAGTACGACAGCAGCTGCAGCGGGATGGTGTACAGGATCGGTGCCAGGGCGTCAGCAATGTGTGGCACCTTGATCACATGGGTACCTTCGCCATTGGTCATGCCGGCCTGCTCGTCGGCGAACACCACCAGCTCGCCACCGCGGGCACGCACTTCCTGCAGGTTGGACTTAAGCTTCTCCAGCAGTTCGTTGTTTGGCGCAACGGTAACCACCGGCATGTCGTTGTCCACCAGCGCCAGCGGGCCGTGCTTCAGCTCGCCTGCCGGGTAGGCTTCGGCGTGGATGTAGGAGATTTCCTTGAGCTTGAGTGCACCTTCCATCGCCACCGGGTACTGCGCACCACGGCCGAGGAACAGGGTGTGGTGCTTGTCGGCGAACAGCTCGGCGATTTTCTCGACGGTGGCGTCCATGGCCAGGGCTTCGCCCAGACGGGCCGGCAGGCGGCGCAGCTCTTCAACCAGCTCGGCTTCGACGCCAGCTTCCAGGGTACCGCGTACCTGGCCCAGGGCCAGGGTCAGCAGCATCAGCGATACCAGCTGGGTGGTGAAGGCTTTGGTCGAGGCCACACCGATTTCCGGGCCGGCCAGGGTCAGCAGGGTCAGGTCCGACTCACGTACCAGCGAGCTGATACCAACGTTGCAAATCGCCAGGCTGCCGAGGAAACCCAGTTCCTTGGCGTTGCGCAGCGCGGCCAGGGTGTCGGCGGTTTCGCCAGACTGCGAGATGGAGACGAACAGGGTGTCAGGCTGCACCACCACCTTGCGATAACGGAACTCGCTGGCCACTTCCACCTGGCACGGGATACCGGCCAGGCTTTCCAGCCAGTATCGGGCGACCATGCCGGCGTGGTAGCTGGTACCGCAGGCGACGATCTGCACGTTGCGCACCTTGGCGAACAGTTCGGCAGCCTTCGGGCCGAAGGCCTGGACCATCACGTTGTCCTTGCCCAGGCGGCCTTCCAGGGTGCGCTGCACCACGCTTGGCTGCTCGTGGATTTCCTTGAGCATGAAGTGGCGGTAGGTACCCTTGTCGGCGGCTTCGGCGCCTTCGTGGTACTGCACGGTTTCACGCTGGACCTTATGGCCGTCCTGGTCCCAGATGGAGACCTGGTCACGGCGGATTTCGGCGATGTCGCCTTCTTCCAGGTACATGAAGCGGTCGGTGACCTGGCGCAGGGCCAGCTGGTCGGACGCCAGGAAGTTCTCGCCCAGGCCCAGGCCGATGACCAGTGGGCTGCCACTGCGTGCGGCTACCAGGCGATCAGGCTGCTGGGTGCTGATCAGCGCCAGGCCGTAAGCGCCATGCAGGCGCTTTACCGCAGCCTTCAGGGCGTCGGTCAGGTCCGGAACGCTTTTCAGGGTGTGGTGGATCAGGTGGACGATGACTTCGGTATCGGTTTGCGAAGTGAAGACAAAGCCAAGGCCCTTCAGCTCTTCGCGCAGTTCCTCGTGGTTCTCGATGATGCCGTTGTGCACCACGGCCACTTCATTGCCCGAGAAGTGCGGGTGGGCGTTGCCTTCGGTCGGCGCACCGTGGGTGGCCCAGCGGGTGTGGGCGATGCCCAGCTGGCCAGCCAGCGGCTCGGCGGCAACAGCGGCTTCCAGCTCGCTGACCTTGCCGATACGGCGGCGGCGCTGTAGTTCACCGTTCTGGGTGAGAACGGCCAGGCCGGCGCTGTCGTACCCGCGGTACTCAAGACGCTTGAGGCCTTCGATCAGGATGGCTGTAATGTTGCGCTCGGCGACGGCACCAACGATTCCACACATGGTTTATTGCTCCTGGCTGATCGCGGCGCAGATCAGGTTGATGCCGCGGGCTTGAATTTGTTCGCGTGCCGCTGCGGGCAGGCGTTCGTCAGTAATAAGGGTGTGCACGCTGCCCCAGGGCAGCTCGAGGTTGGGGATCTTGCGGCCTACTTTGTCCGACTCGACCATCACAATCACTTCACGTGCGACTTCGGCCATGACCCGGCTCAGCCCGAGGAGTTCGTTGAAGGTGGTGGTGCCGCGGCCGAGGTCGATGCCGTCGGCGCCGATGAACAACTGGTCGAAATCGTACGAGCGCAACACCTGCTCGGCCACCTGGCCCTGGAACGACTCGGAATGCGGGTCCCAGGTGCCACCGGTCATCAGCAGCACCGGCTCGTGTTCGAGGTCGCAGATGGCGCGGGCGACGTTCATCGAATTGGTCATCACCACCAGACCAGGCTGGCGCCCCAGTTCGGGGATCATGGCTGCCGTGGTGCTGCCGCTGTCGATGATGATGCGCGCATGTTCGCGGATACGCGCAACGGCGGCGCGGGCGATGGCCTTTTTATAGGAAGACACCGGCTGGGCAGGTTCACCGAGCAACTCTTGCGGCACCGGGACCGCGCCGCCGTAGCGCCGTAGCAACAGGCCATTGGTTTCCAGGGCAGCGAGGTCCTTGCGAATGGTGACTTCCGAGGTTGCGAAACGCTTGGCCAACGCATCCACACTCACCTCGCCCTGCTCGCTGAGCAACGCCAGGATGTTGTGCCGCCGCTGCGGGGTGTTTCGTTTCGACATGAGCGCTTAAGTTTCGTTTCGAAAGATAATGGTGGCAATCAAAACCTAAGATGAGCGATTCGTCAAGTTGTGGATAAATCTATGGAACAACCTGGCCCTTGTGGGAGCGGGCGCGCCCGCGAAAAATCCAACGCGGTGAATGGCACCGGCTGTGCCGGTGTTCGCGGGCGTGCCCGCTCCCACAGAGGGATCGCCGCAATAGAAATTAGAGATTAATACCGCGGGTATTTGTCCAGCCAATAAAAAAGCCGACTTATTCACATAAGTCGGCTTTCGATCGAAACAGCTGTGTATAACTCAGCCTTTCTTGATTTTCTCCGGCCGCTTCCAGCCCGAGATGTTGCGCTGGCGTGCACGGGCCACCGCCAGGTCGCCAGCTTCGACGGTCTGGGTGATGGTCGAACCCGCTGCAGTGGTGGCGCCAGCCTTGATTTCCACAGGCGCCACCAGCGAGTTGTTCGAGCCGATGAACACATCTTCGCCCATCACAGTTTTGAACTTGTTGGCACCATCGTAGTTGCAGGTGATGGTGCCAGCGCCGATATTGGTGCGCGCACCGATTTCGGCATCGCCCAGGTAGGTCAGGTGACCGGCCTTGGCGCCTTCCCCGAGGTGGGCGTTTTTCAGCTCGACGAAGTTACCCACATGGGCCTTGGCATCCAGCACGCTGCCCGGGCGCAGGCGGGCGAATGGGCCGGCATCGCTGCCCTCGCCCATCACCGCGCCTTCCAGATGGCTGTTGGCCTTGACCACTGCCCCTTTGCGCAGGGTGGTATTCTTGATCACGCAGTTAGGGCCGATCTGCACATCGTCCTCGATGACCACCTTGCCTTCGAGAATCACGTTGATGTCGATCAGCACGTCACGGCCAACGGTCACTTCACCGCGTACATCGAAACGCGCCGGGTCGCGCAGGGTCACGCCCTGGGCCATCAGGCGACGGCCTTCGCGCAGCTGGTAATGGCGCTCCAGCTCTGACAGCTGGCGACGGTCGTTGGCGCCTTGCACTTCCATCGGGTCGTGTGGCTGTTCGGTAGCCACAACCAGGCCATCGGCCACGGCCATGGCGATGACGTCGGTCAGGTAATACTCGCCCTGGGCGTTGTTGTTGGACAGGCGGCCCATCCAGTCGGCCAGGCGCGCGGCAGGCAGAGCCAGAATACCGGTGTTGCCTTCCTTGATCGCTTTCTGCGCATCGTTGGCGTCCTTGTGCTCAACGATAGCGGTAACCTTGCCCTGCTCGTCACGCACGATGCGGCCATAGCCGGTCGGGTCGTCGAGGGTCACCGTAAGCAGCCCGAGCTGCTGCTCGTTGGCCTTGGCCAGCAAGCGCTGCAGGGTCTCTACTTCGATCAACGGCACGTCGCCGTACAGCACCAGCACGGTGTCGGCGGTCAGCGCCGGCAACGCCTGGGCAACTGCATGGCCGGTACCCAGCTGCTTGTCCTGCATGACGAAGTTCAGGTCGTCAGCGGCAAGGCGCTCGCGAACCAGCTCGGCACCATGGCCAATGACCACGTGAATACCTTGCGGCTGAAACTGGCGCGCGCTGTGGATAACATGGCCGAGCATGGAGTTGCCGGCTACCGGGTGCAGCACCTTGGGCAACGCCGAGCGCATGCGGGTGCCTTGGCCGGCGGCGAGAATAACGATATCGAGTGACATTACTGGCTACCAATCCTGGGCGGTCAGTGAAATGACCGGTTTCATAGGTTACAAAAAAAGAAAAAGGGTAGCCGATGGCTACCCTTGTTCTCAATCTACATGAAGCCTGCGGAATTAACCGCCGAACTTCTTGCGGATCTGCTGGACGGTACGCAGCTGTGCTGCGGCCTCGGCCAGACGTGCGGATGCGGCACTGTAGTCGAAATCCGCGCCTTTCTCATGCAGGGCCTTCTCAGCTGCCTTGACGGCATCCTGAGCGGAGGCTTCGTCCAGGTCGGCTGCACGCTGCACGGTGTCGGCGAGTACCTTGACCATGTTCGGCTGCACTTCCAGGAAGCCACCGGAGATGTAGAACACCTCGCGCTCGCCACCCTGCTTGGTCAGCGTGATCGGACCAGGCTTGAGATTGGTGATCAGCGGCGCGTGGCCCGGAGCGATACCAAGATCACCCAGGTTACCGTGCGCAACTACCATCTCGACCAGGCCGGAGAAAATCTCTCCTTCCGCGCTGACGATATCGCAATGGACTGTCATAGCCATCTGCTTGCCTCAACCTGATTAGCGCCCCTTTCGGGGCGCCGGGATTACAGTTTCTTGGCTTTCTCGATCGCTTCGTCGATGCTGCCGACCATGTAGAACGCTTGTTCTGGCAGGTGGTCGTAGTCACCTTTGAGGATGCCGCTGAAGCCAGCGATGGTGTCTTTCAGGGAAACGTACTTGCCTGGCGAACCGGTGAAGACTTCGGCCACGAAGAACGGCTGCGACAGGAAGCGCTGGATCTTACGAGCGCGGGCTACCAGTTGCTTGTCGGCTTCGGACAGTTCGTCCATACCCAGGATCGCGATGATGTCCTTCAGCTCTTTGTAGCGCTGCAGAACATACTGAACGCCACGAGCGGTCTCGTAGTGTTCGTTGCCGATCACGTTCGGGTCCAGCTGGCGCGAAGTCGAGTCCAGTGGGTCGACCGCTGGGTAGATACCCAGGGAGGCGATGTCACGGGACAGAACGACGGTGGCGTCCAGGTGGGCGAAGGTGGTGGCTGGCGACGGGTCGGTCAGGTCGTCCGCAGGTACGTATACGGCCTGCACGGAGGTGATCGAACCTTCCTTGGTGGAGGTGATGCGCTCTTGCAGAACGCCCATCTCTTCAGCCAGGGTCGGCTGGTAACCTACCGCCGAAGGCATACGGCCCAGCAGTGCGGATACTTCGGTACCGGCCAGGGTGTAACGATAGATGTTGTCGACGAACAGCAGAACGTCGTTACCTTCGTCACGGAACTTCTCGGCCATGGTCAGGCCGGTCAGCGCTACGCGCAGACGGTTTCCTGGTGGCTCGTTCATCTGACCGTAGACCAGCGCTACCTTGTCGAGAACGTTGGAGTCCTTCATCTCGTGGTAGAAGTCGTTACCCTCACGAGTACGCTCACCCACACCAGCGAACACGGAATAACCGCTGTGTTCCATGGCGATGTTACGGATCAGTTCCATCATGTTTACGGTCTTGCCGACGCCGGCACCACCGAACAGACCAACCTTACCACCCTTGGCGAACGGGCAGACCAGGTCGATAACCTTGATGCCGGTTTCCAGCAGGTCGTTGCCGCCTGCCTGGTCAGCGAACGAAGGCGCTGGCTGGTGGATACCGCGACGCTCTTCTTCGCCGATCGGGCCGGCTTCGTCGATCGGGTTGCCCAGTACGTCCATGATACGGCCCAGGGTGGCCTTACCAACTGGAACGGAAATGGCAGCGCCGGTGTCGACGACATCCAGACCGCGCTTCAGGCCTTCGGTCGAGCCCATCGCAATGGTACGAACCACGCCGTCGCCCAGCTGCTGCTGAACTTCCAGGGTGGTTTCCGCGCCTTGTACTTTCAGCGCGTTGTAAACACTCGGCACGACGTCACGTGGGAATTCCACGTCGATGACGGCGCCGATGATTTGAACGATACGTCCGCTACTCATAGCTGGATCCTCTGAATTTTTGAACCGTTAAACCGCGGCAGCGCCGCCGACGATTTCCGAGATCTCCTGGGTGATCGCAGCCTGACGCGCCTTGTTGTAGATCAGCTGGAGCTCTTTGATCAAATCACCGGCGTTGTCTGTGGCGTTCTTCATGGCGATCATCCGGGCCGCTTGCTCAGCAGCGTTGTTCTCGACCACCGCCTGGTACACCTGCGACTCCACGTAACGCACCATCAAGCCGTCCAGCAGCTCTTTTGCGTCGGGTTCGTACAGGTAATCCCAGTGATGCTTGAGATCCTGATCCGGGGTTGCCACCAACGGTACCAATTGCTCGACCGTCGGTTTTTGGGTCATGGTGTTGATGAACTTGTTCGAAACCACCGAGAGGCGATCGATACGGCCGTCCAGGTAGGCGTCCAGCATCACTTTGACGGAGCCGATCAGATCGTTGATCGATGGCTCTTCGCCCAGGTGGCTGATCGCGGCTACGACGTTGCCGCCAAAGTTGCGGAAGAATGCCGCACCCTTGCTGCCGATCACGCACAGGTCGATTTCCACGCCCTGTTCGCGGTTTGCGTTCATGTCCTTGACCAGGGCCTTGAACAGGTTGGTGTTCAAGCCACCGCACAGACCACGGTCACTGCTCACCACGATGTAACCGGCGCGCTTTACAGGGCGCTCGATCATGAACGGGTGGCGGTATTCCGGGTTGGCGTTGGCCAGATGACCGATCACCTGGCGGATACGCTCCGCGTAAGGACGGCTAGCTGCCATGCGCATTTGTGCCTTGCGCATCTTGCTGACCGCCACTTTCTCCATGGCGCTGGTAATTTTTTGCGTGCTTTTGATGCTCGCAATCTTACTGCGAATCTCTTTTGCGCCTGCCATGTATCACCTATCAGGTTAGCAAGCGGGGGCCGCGGCCCCCGCTGCGGCTTACCAGGTCTGGGTGGCCTTGAACTTCTCGATACCGGCTTTCATGCCAGCGTCGATTTCGTCGTTGAAGTCACCCTTCACGTTGATCTTGGCCATCAGTTCGGCGTGATCACGGTTGAAGTAGGCGATCAGCGCTTGCTCGAAGCTGCCGACCTTGGAGACTTCCACGTCAGTCAGGAAACCACGCTCAGCGGCGTACAGCGACAGGGCCATGTCCGCGATGGACATTGGCGCGTACTGCTTCTGCTTCATCAGCTCGGTTACGCGCTGACCATGCTCCAGCTGCTTGCGGGTCGCTTCGTCCAGATCGGAAGCGAACTGGGCGAATGCAGCCAGTTCACGGTACTGAGCCAGTGCGGTACGGATACCACCGGACAGTTTCTTGATGATCTTGGTCTGAGCGGCACCACCTACGCGGGATACCGAAACACCGGCGTTCACTGCTGGGCGGATGCCCGAGTTGAACATGGCCGATTCCAGGAAGATCTGACCGTCGGTGATGGAAATCACGTTGGTCGGAACGAACGCGGAAACGTCGCCAGCCTGGGTTTCGATGATCGGCAGGGCGGTCAGGGAACCGGTCTTGCCAGTGACTGCGCCGTTGGTGAACTTCTCGACGTACTCTTCCGAAACGCGCGATGCACGCTCCAGCAGACGGGAGTGGAGATAGAACACGTCGCCTGGGTACGCTTCGCGTCCTGGTGGACGGCGCAGCAGCAGGGAGATCTGGCGGTAGGCAACGGCCTGCTTGGACAGGTCATCGTAAACGATCAGGGCGTCTTCACCGCGGTCACGGAAGTATTCGCCCATGGTGCAGCCGGCGTATGGCGCCAGGAACTGCAGTGCGGCGGATTCCGAAGCACTGGCAACGACCACGATGGTGTTGGCCAGGGCGCCGGTTTCTTCCAGCTTGCGAACGATGTTGGCAACGGTGGAACGCTTTTGGCCGACTGCAACATAAACACAGAAAATACCGGAGTCTTTCTGGTTGATGATGGCGTCGATGGCCATGGCGGTCTTGCCGATCTGACGGTCACCGATGATCAGCTCGCGCTGGCCACGGCCGACAGGGATCATGGCGTCGACGGATTTGTAGCCAGTCTGTACAGGCTGATCTACCGATTTACGCCAGATAACGCCCGGAGCGACCTTTTCGACCGCGTCGGTTTCGGTGGTGGTCAGAGGACCTTTGCCATCGATCGGGTTACCCAGAGCGTCGACGACGCGGCCCAGCAGGCCTTTGCCGACCGGAACTTCCAGGATGCGACCGGTGCACTTGGCGCTCATGCCTTCGGCGAGGGTGTCATAGGCACCCAGGATCACTGCACCTACGGAGTCTTGCTCCAGGTTCAGGGCCATGCCGAAGACGCTGCCAGGGAACTCGATCATTTCGCCGTACATGACGTCGGCCAGACCGTGGATCCGCACGATACCGTCGGATACCGAAACAACGGTACCTTCGTTACGGGCTTGGGAGCTCACATCGAGGTTGTCGATGCGGCCCTTGATGATTTCACTAATTTCGGAAGGATTGAGTTGCTGCATTGCTCTGCTGCCCCTTCAAACTCAAGATTTCAATGCTTCGGCCAGTTTCGCGATCTTGCCGCGAACAGAGCCATCGATTACCAGGTCACCGGCGCGGATGACGACGCCGCCAATCAGGCTGGCATCCTCCGACGCGTGCAGGCGCACTTCCTGGCCTAACCGTGCACTGAGAACCTTGGCGAGTTTGTCTTGCTGTTCTTGGTTCAACGCGAAGGCACTGGTGACTTCCACGTCCACGGATTTCTCTTGCTCGGCCTTGTACAGGTCGAACAGGGCGGCAATCTCCGGCAGAAGCAGGAGACGGTCGTTTTCCGCGGCAACATGAATGAAATTCTGTGCCTGTGCATTGAACTTGTCACCGCACACGTCAATGAACGTGGCGGCCTTTTCTGCGCTCGTCAGTCGCGGGGCCTTGAGCAGGCGCTGCATGGTGTCGTCTTGCGACACCGCAGCAGCCAGGCCGAGCATGGCTGACCAATTGGCCAGTTGCTGATGGGCCTGGGCATGCTCAAAGGCAGCCTTAGCGTAAGGTCGGGCCAACGTGGTCAGTTCTGCCATGATCGCCCTCGCTTAAATTTCAGCGGCCAGTTTGTTAACCAGCTCCGCATGCGCGTTTTGATCGATTGTGGCGCCAAGGATCTTTTCAGCACCGCCAACGGCCAGGGCACCCACTTGGGCACGCAGGGCGTCTTTAGCGCTGTTCAGTTCCTGTTCGATCTCGGCCAGAGCCTGAGCCTTCACACGGTCAGCTTCGACGCGGGCCTGATCACGGGCTTCCTCGACAAGCTGAGCAGCGCGCTTCTTGCTTTGCTCAATGATTTCGGCTGCCTGTGCTTTAGCTTCACGCAGTTGCTGACCCACTTTCTCTTGGGCCAGCTCCAGGTCGCGAGCTGCGCGGTTGGCAGCGTCCAAGCCGTCGGCAATCTTCTTTTGACGCTCTTGCAGAGCAGTGATGACCGGAGGCCATACGTACTTCATGCAGAAGAGTACAAAAATCAGAAAAGCAACGGATTGGCCAATCAGGGTTGCATTAATGTTCACGCCAACACCTCGCTCGGTCTTAATTCATCACAGCCATCAACTCGTGGGTACGAGTGATTAGCCGGCGATCTGACCAACGAAGGGGTTCGCGAAGGTGAAGAACAGAGCGATACCAACACCGATCATGGTTACGGCGTCGAGCAGACCGGCAACGATGAACATTTTCACCTGCAGCATCGGAACCATTTCAGGCTGACGAGCAGCGCCTTCCAGGAACTTGCCGCCCAGCAGGCCGAAACCAATGGCGGTACCCAGAGCACCCAGGCCGATCAGCAGAGCAACAGCGATAGCGGTCAGACCAACTACAGTTTCCATCTTTCCTCCCGACTTTTACGTCGTATTGGTTAGGTTTTTAGTTTGAAGCGGTAAAACAAATCGTTTGGTACAGCATGCCCTTGCGGACTTTTTAAGCCCTCCCCCCAAACGAGCGGGGAAGGCTATCAGACACGCCAGGCGGTCTTAATGGTTATCTTCGTGAGCCATCGACAGGTAGACGATGGTAAGCATCATGAAGATGAAGGCTTGCAGGGTGATGATCAGGATGTGGAACACAGCCCACGCCCACTGCAGCACCACACCCAGGCCGCTGAGCCAGAGGATGCCGGCGCCGAACATCACGGCGATCAGGATGAACACCAGCTCGCCGGCGTACATGTTGCCGAACAGACGCAGTGCCAGCGAGATCGGCTTGGCGATCAGGGTGACGAATTCCAGCAGGAAGTTGACCGGAATCAGCAGGATCTGCACGAAGATGTTCTTGCTGCCGAACGGGTGCAGGGTCAGCTCACCGATGAAGCCGCCCAGGCCCTTGACCTTGATGCTGTAGAAGATGATCAGGGCGAACACACAGAAGGCCATGGCCAGGGTCGCGTTCGGGTCGGTGGTCGACACGGCGCGGAACGGAATGTGCGGGTCACCGGAGATCAGGATGGCCAGCTGAGGAATCCAGTCGACCGGTACCAGGTCGATGGCGTTCATCAGGAACACCCAGACGAAAATGGTCAGCGCCAGCGGGGCGATTACCGGGCTACGGCCGTGGAAGGAGTCCTTCACGCTGCCGTTGACGAAGTCCACCAGCACTTCAACGAAGTTCTGCAGGCCGCCAGGTTGGCCGGAAGTCGCCTTCTTGGCCGCCATGCGGAAGATGAACAGGAAGATCAGACCCAGCGCGACGGACCAACCCAGGGTGTCCAGGTGGAACGCCCAGAAGCCCATTGCCTTGGCTTCTGCAGCCGAATGGGCGAAGCCCCAGCTGCCGTCTGGTAGTTGACCGTAGGTCAGGTTCTGCAAGTGGTGCTGGATATAGCCCGAAGCGGTTTCTGCTGCCATGGTTGCCTCAAACGCCCTAAGGTCTCGAAAGTCTTTTATTCATCAGCAGGGGCGCGAACCAGCTGACCAAAAGGGTCAACACGAAGACGCCGAATACTGCTAACGGCGCCAGTGGCTTCACTCCTGCGAAGGTCAGTGCAAAAAGCACTGCCGTCAAAATCATCTTGCCTGCCTCGCCAGCGTAGAACGACTTGACGATGGCTTGTGCCGCCCGGGCCCCGCTGAAGCGAAAAGCCTTCCAGGCGAAATACACATTGGGTAGCCAGGCAATCAAGCCTCCACAAAGGCCTGAATATCCACTGACCGCCCCTTTCCACTGCCACAACACCAACGTTGCCAGCAGCAGTACGACGAATTGAGCCAGCAGTACCGGGAAAACCGCCCAGCGATGGAAAGGCAAGCGGTTTGGCGTGCGGATTTCCATCACAACTGCTCCTCGGAAGTCGACCAACAAGTCAGCTATGACTTGGCATAATTTGTGCCGACAAAATGCGCGCAGAGTATAGGGGTGGATTAACCCCTATTCAACTCTTCGTAGTGATTTCCGACTGCACGCTACAACAGGAATTGTTTCAGCGGATGTGAGCAAGCACACCTTGCAACTCGTCAAGCGAGTTGTAGCGAATAACCAACTGGCCTTTGCCCTTGTTGCCATGACGGATCTGCACGGCCGAGCCCAGGCGCTCTGCAAGCCGCTGTTCAAGGCGTGCGATATCCGGATCAGGTTTGCTCGGTTCGACCGGATCAGGTTTGTCGCTGAGCCATTGACGGACCAGTGCCTCGGTTTGGCGCACGGTGAGTCCACGTGCGACAACATGACGCGCCCCCTCTTCCTGACGGTGTTCTTCCAGGCCGAGCAATGCACGGGCGTGGCCCATCTCCAGGTCGCCATGGGCGAGCATGGTCTTGATCGCATCCGGCAGGGTGATCAGGCGCAGCAGGTTGGCCACGGTTACCCGCGACTTGCCCACGGCATCAGCCACCTGCTGCTGGGTGAGCTCGAACTCCTGCTGCAGGCGCTGCAGGGCCAGGGCTTCTTCCAGCGGGTTGAGGTCTTCGCGCTGGATGTTCTCGATCAGCGCCATGGCGATGGCGGCTTCGTCGGGCACTTCACGGACCATGGCCGGAATCTTGTCCAGGCCAGCCTGCTGGGTGGCGCGCCAGCGGCGCTCACCGGCGATGATCTCGTAGCGGTTGCCGTCGATCGGGCGCACCACGATCGGCTGCATCACGCCATGGTTGCGAATCGAGTGCGCTAGCTCTTCCAGCGCCTGCGGGTCCATGTCCCGGCGTGGCTGGTACTTGCCACGCTGGATCAACTCGACCGGCAGGTGTTGCAGTTCTTTCTGGTCGATCTTCACAGCCTGCTCTTCGAGCGCGCTGACGGAAGGACCACTGAGCAGTGCATCCAACCCACGTCCGAGACCCCGTTTCTTGACGGCCATACGGATTCCTTAAGTTGTTTGTGCAGTGCGTGACTGACGGCGTTGACGGCGTACCAGTTCCCCGGCCAGGGCCAGATAAGCGAGTGCGCCGCGCGATTGCTTGTCGTAGGCCAGGGCCGGCATGCCGAAGCTCGGTGCCTCGGCCAGGCGAATGTTGCGAGGAATGACGGTGTCGTACAGCTGCGGGCCAAAGTGCTCCTTCAGCTGCGCAGAGACGTCGTTGTTCAGGCTCAGGCGCGGATCGTACATGGTCCGCAGCAAGCCCTCGATCTTCAGTTCGGGGTTCAGCCGGGCGGCGATGCGCTTGATGTTATCCACAAGGTCGCTGAGACCTTCCAGGGCGTAGTACTCGCACTGCATCGGGATGATCACGCCATCGGAGGCGACCAGGGCGTTCAGGGTGAGCATCGACAGCGACGGCGGGCAGTCGATGAGGATGTAGTCGTAGTTCTCGCGGATCGGCGCCAGGGCGTTGCGCAGGCGGCTCTCCTTGACCTGCATTTCCAGCAGCACCACTTCGGCGGCGGTCAGGTCACGGTTGGCCGGCAGCAACTGGAAACCACCGTGTTCGGAGTAATGCATGGCCTGGGCCAGGTCGCATTCCCCGATCAGCAGGTCGTAGACCGAGTGCTCGAGCTCGTGCTTGTCCACACCGCTGCCCATTGTGGCGTTGCCCTGCGGATCGAGGTCGATCAGCAGCACGCGACGCTTGGTCGCGGCCAGCGAGGCGGCGAGATTGATACAGGTGGTTGTCTTGCCCACACCACCTTTCTGGTTCGCGATTGCGAATACCTTAGCCATTGTTGCGTGTGTTCCCAGTCATGCCTTGCGGCGCAGTATCAGCAGATGGCGCTGGCCCTGGCAACCTGGAACGGTCAGGGCCTGCTCGCTTTCCACTGTGAAGTCTGCGGGCAATGCTACCAGTTCATCGGCAGGATGCAGCCCCTTCATTGCAAGCCATTGCGTCCCGGTGTCGCCCAGGTGGCGGGTCCAGTTGGTGAAGTTCTCCATGCTGCTGAAGGCGCGAGAGATGATTCCGCTGAACGGTTGTGCCGGCTGGAAGGCCTCGACCCGGCTGTGGATAACCGTGAGGTTGTCCAGTTTGAGCTCCATTTTCACCTGGGTCAGAAAGCGGGTCTTCTTGCCATTGGCGTCCAGCACCGTCACGCGCTTGTGCGGATGCAGGATAGCCAACGGAATACCGGGCATGCCACCGCCACTGCCGACATCCAGCCAGTTGTCACGCTCGCTGTGGATAAACGGCATGACACTGAGGCTGTCGAGCAGGTGGCGCGACACCATCTCGTCCGGGTCGCGCACGGCAGTGAGGTTGTAGGCTTTGTTCCATTTGATCAACAGGGCCAGGTAGCCGAGCAGCTTTTCGTGATGCTCGGGGGTCAGCTCGACTCCGAGCTGGCGCGCACCTGTGGACAACTCTTCGGCGTGTTGCGGGGTGACCAGGGAACTCAAGCGCTTTGCTCCAATTCGCGGCCAGCGCCGCGTTTTTTCAAGTGAATCAGCAACAAGGAAATCGCCGCCGGGGTCACGCCCGGGATGCGCGAAGCCTGGCCCAGGGTTTCCGGGCGGGTCTGGCCCAGCTTGCCCTGGATTTCCTTGGACAGGCCCGAAATCGTCGAGTAATCGATATCCACAGGCAGGCGGGTGTCTTCGCTGGCACGCAGGCGGGCGATTTCATCCTGTTGGCGGTCGATGTAACCGGCGTACTTGGTGCGGATTTCGACCTGCTCAGCGACCTGTGGATCGATCGCTTCGCCGCCGGTGGCCTCGATCAGCCCGGCGTAGTCGATTTCCGGACGCGCCAGCAGGTTGAGCAAACTGTACTCGTGGCTGAGCGGGGTGCCGAACTTATCCACAATGGCTTGGCCTTGCTCGGTATTCGGGCGCACCCAGGTCGACTTCAGGCGCTGCTCCTCACGCTCGATGCCGTCGCGCTTGGCGCAGAAGGCGGCCCAGCGCTGGTCGTCGATCAAGCCGAGTTCGCGGCCCTTTTCGGTCAGGCGCAGGTCGGCGTTGTCTTCGCGCAGGATCAGGCGGTACTCGGCACGCGAAGTGAACATGCGGTACGGCTCCTGGGTACCCAGGGTAATCAGGTCGTCGACCAGTACACCGATGTACGCCTCGTCGCGGCGCGGGCACCAGCTGTCACGGCCCCGCGCTCGCAGAGCCGCGTTGGTCCCGGCCAGCAAACCCTGGGCGCCGGCTTCTTCGTAACCGGTGGTGCCGTTGATCTGGCCGGCGAAGAACAGGCCACCGATGACTTTTGTCTCGAGGCTGTACTTGAGGTCGCGCGGGTCGAAGTAGTCGTATTCGATGGCATAGCCCGGGCGCACGATGTGGGCGTTTTCCATGCCGCGGATCGAACGCACCAGCTCCAGCTGCACGTCGAACGGCAGCGAAGTGGAAATACCGTTGGGGTAGAGCTCATGGGTGGTCAGGCCTTCCGGCTCGATGAACACCTGGTGGCTTTCCTTGTCGGCAAAGCGGTGGATCTTGTCTTCGATCGACGGGCAGTAGCGCGGGCCGACACCTTCGATCACGCCCGAGTACATCGGCGAACGATCGAGGTTCGAGGCAATGATTTCGTGGGTGCGCGCATTGGTATGGGTAATCCAGCAGCTCACCTGGCGCGGGTGCATCTGGGCATTGCCCATGAACGACATGACCGGGATCGGCGTATCACCCGGCTGCTCGGTCATTACCGAGAAGTCCACCGAACGGCCGTCGATGCGTGGCGGAGTACCGGTTTTCAGGCGACCGACGCGCAGCGGCAGTTCACGCATACGGTGGGCCAGGGCGATCGAAGGCGGATCACCGGCGCGACCACCGGAATGGTTTTGCAGACCAATGTGGATAAGCCCGCCGAGGAAGGTACCGGTGGTCAGTACCACCGATTCGGCGAAGAACCGCAGGCCCATCTGGGTCACTACGCCTTTGACCTGGTCCTGCTCGACGATCAGGTCGTCGCACGACTGCTGGAATATCCACAGGTTTGGCTGGTTTTCCAGGATTTCACGCACCACGGCCTTGTAGATGGCGCGGTCGGCCTGTGCTCGGGTAGCGCGTACGGCCGGGCCCTTGCGGTTGTTCAAAACGCGGAACTGGATGCCGCTCTTGTCGGTGGCCAGCGCCATGGCGCCGCCGAGGGCATCGATTTCTTTGACCAGATGGCTTTTGCCAATACCGCCGATTGCGGGGTTGCAGCTCATGTGACCGAGGGTTTCCACGTTATGGGTCAGCAGCAGGGTTTTCACACCCATGCGTGCAGACGCAAGCGCAGCCTCGGTACCGGCATGGCCGCCGCCGATGACGATCACTTCAAAACGGGAAGGGAAATCCACCACGCACCTCGTGCCTGTTTTTGCGAATAGAGAAGGTAAGCGGACAAGTATAGGGACTTCACCCCCTTTAAAGAAACCGTCTGAGCAAAATTTGACCAATCTGTGGATGAGTGGCAGACAACAGAAACCAAAGAAGAGAAATTTATAAAAGCTTTGTTTTTATGTTTATTCTTATGCACAGGCCTATCTGTGGATAAGGTTGTGCAGGCCTTTATCCACGCTGTATAGGGCAAAATTAAACCCTGTGGCTGGAGTGCCATGAGGGCTATGGATAACGTGATTTAGCCTGTGGATTAAATAGCTGTTTACCCACAGGCGGTTTTTTCCTCAGAAAAAAAGCCTGCTTATCAACGGAGCTGAAGGCGGGTTTTCCACAGGGCTCCCGAGCACGGATTCGAGCCTGTGAATGGAAAGAACATGGAGGTAGGCCTGGATGCGGACAAGGTGGGAGCGGGCCAAGCCCGCGAAAGCGTCGTTACAGCCACAGCGATTCAGGGCTTGTAAGGGCCTCTTCGCGGGCACGCCCGCTCCCACAGGTACCCGGTTATCTCCTGTAACGAATTACAGGCAAAAAAAAGCCGCTCCCGAAGGAGCGGCTCTTGGCCTTGCCTGGCTGTGGATTACTTGCCGATGCAGAAGCTGGAGAAGATCCTGCCCAACAGGTCGTCCGAGCTGAATGCCCCGGTAATCTCCCCCAAGGCCTGCTGCGCTTGGCGCAGGTCTTCCGCCAACAGCTCACCTGCGCCAGCCTGGGTCAGTTGTGCACGGCCGTGTTCCAGGTGCTCGCTGGCTTGGCGCAGGGCGTCCAGGTGGCGCCGGCGGGCGCTGAAACCACTCTCGGCAGTCTGTTCATAACCCATGCAGGCCTTCAGGTGGTCGCGCAGCAACTGCAGCCCTGCGTCATCCCCTTTGGCGCTGAGGGTGATCGTTACATGGCCGTCATCGCACTGTTCGAGCGCGACCCGCTCACCACTCAGGTCGGCCTTGTTGCGAATCAGCGTGACCTTGGCCGGATCAGGCCGCTGGTCGAGAAACTCTGGCCACAGGGCGAACGGGTCGCTGGCCTCGGGCGCGGTGGAGTCCACCACCAGCAACACCTGGTCAGCCTCGCCAATGGCCTTCAGTGCGCGTTCCACGCCGATCTTTTCCACGTGGTCATCGGTGTCGCGCAAACCGGCGGTATCGACCACATGCAGCGGCATGCCGTCGATGTGGATATGTTCGCGCAGGATGTCCCGCGTGGTGCCGGCGATATCGGTGACGATCGCCGCTTCGCGCCCGGCCAGCTGGTTCAACAGGCTCGACTTGCCGGCATTCGGCCGACCGGCGATGACCACGGTCATGCCGTCACGCAGCAAGGCGCCCTGCCCGGCTTCACGCTGAACGGTGGATAACTCGCCGCGCACCGCATCGAGCATTGCGAGCACGTGGCCATCGGCGAGGAAGTCGATCTCTTCCTCGGGGAAGTCGATCGCCGCCTCGACGTAGATACGCAGGGCGATCAACGCCTCGGTCAGGCTGTGCACACGCTTGGAGAACTCCCCCTGCAGCGAGCGCAGGGCATTGCGCGCGGCCTGGCTGGAACTGGCCTCGATCAGGTCGGCAATGGCTTCGGCCTGGGCCAGGTCGAGCTTGTCATTGAGGAACGCGCGCTCGCTGAACTCGCCCGGGCGAGCCAGCCTGCAACCCACTTGTACACAACGCTGCAGCAGCATATCCAGCACCACCGGGCCACCGTGGCCTTGCAGCTCGAGCACATCCTCGCCAGTGAACGAATTCGGGCCGGGGAAGAACAGCGCGATCCCTTCGTCCAGCACCAGCCCTTCCTCGTCGCGGAACGGGCCGTAATGGGCATGGCGCGGGGTAAGCGTACGGCCGGTGATCAGCTGGCCGGCCTTGGCAGCCAAAGGGCCGGACAACCTGACAATCCCCACACCGCCACGGCCTTGGGCGGTGGCGATGGCGGCGATGGTTTCACGCACAGTGTTCATGCTCGAAAGCCTCTACGACAAAAACGACAGATAGCAAAAACGCCCCACTAGGGGGCGTTTTTATTCACAGGCTAGCGCAGTAGCCTGTCAAGCAGCAGCTTTTTTGCTGGCTGCTTCGATGCTACGGGTGATGTACCACTGCTGTGCGATCGACAGGCAGTTGTTCACAACCCAGTACAGCACCAGACCCGCCGGGAACCACAGGAAGAAGAAGGTGAAGATGATCGGCATCATTTTCATCACCTTGGCCTGCATCGGATCCGGCGGCGTAGGGTTCAGGCGCTGCTGGATGAACATGGTGGCGCCCATGATGATCGGCAGGATGAAGAACGGATCCTTGATCGACAGGTCGGTAATCCACAGCATCCATGGGGCCTGGCGCATTTCCACGCTTTCCAGCAGTACCCAGTACAGGGCCAGGAACACCGGCATCTGCACCAGGATCGGCAGGCAGCCGCCCAGCGGGTTGATCTTCTCTTTCTTGTACAGCTCCATCATCGCCTGGGACATCTTCTGGCGATCGTCACCGAAGCGTTCCTTCAGTGCAGCGAGCTTCGGCGCAACGGCACGCATACGCGCCATCGAACGGTAGCTGGCAGCCGACAGCGGGAAGAACAGGCCTTTGATCAGCATGGTCAGCACGATGATCGACCAGCCCCAGTTACCCAGCAGGCTGTGGATATGTTGCAGCAGCCAGAAGATCGGTTGCGCGATGAACCACAGGAAGCCGTAGTCGACGGTCAGTTCCAGGCCTGGGGACAACTCTTTCAGCTTGGACTGGATTTTCGGGCCGGCGTACAGCATGGCACTGGTTTCGACCTTGCCGCCAGCAGGCACGCTGATGGCCGGGCCGGTGTAGCCGATGATGTAGTTGCCCTGGCTGTCCTTGCGGGTCTGAACAACGTTGTTGTCCGACTTGGCCGGAATCCAGGCGGTCACGAAGTAGTGCTGCAGCCAGGCAACCCAGCCGCCGGACACATTTTCTTTCAAACTACCTTTGTCGATGTCCTTCATCGAGACCTTTTTGTAAGGCTCGGAAGCTGTCCACAGGGCGGCGCCCAGGTAGGTAGCGGTGCCGGTGGCGGTGCTCGACGACGGATCGGAGCTGGCGTCACGCTTGAGCTGGGCAAACATGTTGCCGCTCCAGGCCTGGCCGCTCTGGTTGTCGATCAGGTAGCTAACGGTCAGGTCGTACTCACCGCGCTTGAAGCTGAAGCGCTTGATGTAGTTGACGCCGTTGTCGCTGAACTTCAGGTCGACTACCAGTTGCTGCTGGCCATCGGCCAACTGGTAACCCTTCTTGTCGGCAGCGTACAGCGGGCGACCGGCAGGTCGGGCATCCGGACCGTTGGTGCCGGTCAGGCCGCTTTGCGCCAGGTAGACACGCTCGCCACCGTTGTCGAACAGCTGGAACGGAATGTCCGGGTGATCCTGGCGACGCGGATACTGCGGCAGGTTCAGCTGGACGATGTCACCACCGACCGGATCGATAGCCAGCTCCAGGACATCGGTCTTGACCCGGATCAGGTCCTTGCTGACCGCGACCGGCGCCAGTTCGGCTGCGCTGGTTTCGGCGTTGGCGCTTGGTACATCGGCGCTGGCGCCGGCATTACCGGCCGGTACGCCATCCGGCAAGCCCGGGGCAACAGTGCTGGAAGCAGTATTCTGAGTCGGCAGGGCAGCCTGGCCGTAGTCCTGGTTCCACTTGAGGACCATGACGTAGGACACGATTGCCAGGGCGACGATCAGGATCGTGCGTTTAATATCCATGATTACTCGGCTATCGAAGAAGTTCGGGAGGAAGGAGCGGGAGGAACGGGATCGAAACCGCCGTCATTCCACGGATGACAACGCCCCAGGCGACGAACGGCTAGCCACCCACCACGCCAGAGGCCGTGGTTTTCAATGGCTTCATAAGCGTAACAGGAGCAACTGGGGAAGAAACGACAGTGGTTGGCCATCAGAGGACTAATGGCATAACGGTAAAACTGGATCGGAACGAGCGCCAGTTTACGCATCTTGGCTGTCTACCCCTGCGGAATTGGCGGTCACTGCTGGAGTTGGCCGGCTGCGCGCCAGGCGTTTCCAGAGTTTGCCAAAGTGTTGGTGCAATTCCGGGTTTTCTATCTCACCCAATCCCTTGCGCGCGACGATCACAATGTCCAACCCGGCAAGCAACTGCTGGTTCAGACGGAAGGAATCGCGCATCAAGCGCTTGAGGCGGTTGCGTTGAACGGCGAGCTTGACGCTCTTCTTGCCGATCACCAGGCCAAGGCGTGGGTGATCGAGGCCGTTCTCGCGAGCAAGGATCAGCAGGTTTTTCCCTGGAACCTTGCCGGTTGGGGAGTCGAAGACCGCTTTGAAATGCCGGGGTGTAAGCAGTCGCTTTTCCCGACTGAAGTCCTGACTCACCACCTGTGCCGAAAAATCAAATGGCCAGACGCTTACGGCCTTTGGCACGACGACGCGACAGAACAGCGCGGCCGTTCTTGGTAGCCATACGGGCACGGAAGCCGTGGGTGCGCGCGCGCTTGATGGTGCTTGGTTGGAAAGTACGTTTCATGGCGTATTACCTGGTTTGTCGACGACGGGCCGGGATGGCCCCCTTTTTAAGAGACCGGCGATTCTAGAGAAAGCAAGCCCGTAGGTCAATTTCCAACCAGTCTTTCCATATAGAGCACGTGATGGACGGTGCGTGCTTGTCCTTCACCAAGGGGTGCTTGATCGGACACACGAATCGGGGACAACATGAAAAAAAAGAAGAGACATATAAAAAGCTTTTCTGAAGAATCTATAACTCTTAGGTGGATAAACGTCTGTGGATAACCTACCAAAGGCCAGAAAACACGGGCTGTACAGAGTTTCATAACTGTGTTCCAAACCGGTGCTGCGCTTGTTTTCTTCGTGGTTAAAAGCTGTGGATTAAATTGTCCATTATCCACAGCTGAGTTATCAACAGGCTTGACCTCAAGGTTGTGCATAGCGCTCATGGTCGCTTATCCACAGGTCTTATTCACAGCGCCACGAAGCTGTTTCGGTCGATAAATGGCTGTTTTGTCATGGTTCCTGGTGTGTCCACATGTGGATAACTGAACGCTCGACCGGTACAATGGCGGTTTGTTTTTGCCTCATCCGGCTTTCAAACTCAGGGGATATCCGTGTCAGTGGAACTTTGGCAGCAGTGCGTGGAGCTTCTGCGCGATGAACTGCCTGCCCAGCAATTCAACACCTGGATCCGTCCGCTACAGGTCGAAGCCGAAGGCGACGAGTTGCGCGTCTATGCGCCTAACCGTTTCGTTCTCGATTGGGTCAATGAAAAGTACCTGGGTCGTTTGCTCGAACTGTTGGGCGAAAACGGCAGCGGCATTGCGCCTGCCCTTTCCTTGTTGATCGGCAGCCGTCGCAGCTCGGCTCCACGTGCCGCGCCCAACGCGCCAGTGAGTGCCGCCGTGGCCGCTTCGCTGGCGCATACCCAGGCGCAGAGCCAGACATTGAAGGCAGTGCCGGCAGCTGTCGAACCGGTCGCCGTGGCCGCCGCCGAGCCTGTGCTTGTCGATGAACTGGCCGAGCCATCCTCGCGTGACAGCTTCGATGCCATGGCCGAGCCGGCTTCGGCGCCGGCGGGCGGTGCCCGGACAGAACAGCGCACCGTACAGGTTGAAGGTGCGCTCAAGCACACCAGCTACCTGAACCGTACTTTTACCTTTGACACCTTCGTCGAAGGTAAGTCGAACCAGCTGGCACGTGCGGCTGCGTGGCAGGTCGCCGACAACCCCAAGCATGGCTACAACCCGCTCTTCCTTTATGGTGGTGTGGGCCTGGGTAAAACCCACCTTATGCATGCTGTGGGTAACCATTTGCTGAAGAAGAACCCGAACGCCAAGGTCGTGTACCTGCACTCGGAGCGCTTCGTCGCGGACATGGTCAAGGCGCTGCAGCTAAACGCCATCAACGAATTCAAGCGTTTCTACCGCTCGGTGGATGCGTTGCTGATCGACGATATCCAGTTCTTCGCCCGTAAAGAGCGCTCGCAGGAAGAGTTTTTCCACACCTTCAACGCCTTGCTCGAAGGCGGCCAGCAGGTAATCCTTACCTCTGACCGCTACCCCAAGGAGATCGAAGGGCTGGAAGAGCGCCTGAAGTCACGCTTTGGTTGGGGTCTGACAGTGGCCGTCGAGCCACCGGAGCTTGAAACGCGGGTGGCTATCCTGATGAAGAAAGCCGACCAGGCCAAGGTCGAGCTGCCGCATGATGCAGCCTTCTTCATTGCCCAGCGTATCCGTTCCAACGTCCGCGAACTGGAAGGCGCATTGAAGCGGGTGATTGCTCACTCGCACTTCATGGGCCGCGACATCACCATCGAGCTGATCCGTGAGTCGCTCAAGGACCTGCTGGCGCTGCAGGACAAGCTGGTCAGTGTGGATAACATTCAACGCACTGTCGCCGAGTACTACAAGATCAAGATCTCCGATCTGTTGTCCAAGCGTCGTTCACGTTCTGTGGCGCGTCCACGTCAGGTGGCCATGGCCCTGTCCAAGGAGCTGACCAACCACAGTCTGCCGGAAATCGGCGACATGTTCGGTGGTCGCGACCATACGACCGTGCTGCACGCCTGCCGCAAGATCAACGAATTGAAGGAATCCGACGCGGACATCCGCGAGGACTACAAGAACCTGCTGCGGACGCTGACGACCTGATGGCCGTCTGCGCAGCTAATTGAAGGCAAGGGACTAGACCATGCATTTCACCATTCAACGCGAAGCCCTGTTGAAACCCCTGCAACTGGTCGCCGGTGTCGTCGAGCGCCGTCAGACCTTGCCGGTCCTGTCCAACGTATTGCTGGTGGTGCAAGGCCAGCAACTGTCGTTGACTGGTACCGACCTGGAAGTCGAACTGGTAGGCCGCGTGCAACTGGAAGAGCCGGCCGAGCCTGGCGAAATCACCGTCCCGGCGCGCAAGCTGATGGACATTTGCAAGAGCCTGCCGAACGATGCCCTGATCGATATCAAGGTCGACGAGCAGAAACTGTTGGTCAAGGCCGGCCGTAGCCGTTTCACCCTGTCGACCCTGCCGGCCAATGACTTCCCGACCGTGGAAGAAGGCCCGGGCTCGCTGACCTGCAACCTGGAACAGAGCAAGCTGCGTCGCTTGATCGAGCGCACCGGTTTCGCCATGGCCCAGCAGGATGTGCGCTACTACCTCAACGGTATGCTGCTGGAGGTTTCCCGCAACACGCTGCGTGCGGTGTCCACTGACGGCCACCGCTTGGCGCTGTGCTCCATGAGCGCGCCGATCGAGCAGGATGATCGCCATCAGGTCATCGTGCCACGCAAAGGTATCCTTGAACTGGCGCGCCTGCTTACTGACCCGGAAGGCATGGTGAGCATCGTTTTGGGCCAGCATCACATCCGCGCCACCACGGGTGAATTCACCTTCACCTCCAAACTGGTGGACGGCAAGTTCCCGGACTACGAGCGCGTACTGCCCAAGGGCGGTGACAAGCTGGTGGTCGGCGACCGCCAGGCGCTGCGTGAAGCCTTTAGCCGTACTGCGATTCTTTCCAACGAAAAGTACCGTGGTATCCGCCTGCAACTGGCTGCTGGCCAACTGAAGATTCAGGCCAACAACCCCGAGCAGGAAGAAGCTGAAGAAGAAATCAGCGTAGACTACGATGGTAGCTCGCTGGAGATCGGCTTCAACGTCAGTTACCTGCTGGACGTGCTGGGCGTGATGACTACCGAGCAAGTTCGTCTGATCCTGTCGGATTCCAACAGCAGTGCCCTGCTGCAGGAAGCAGGTAACGACGATTCTTCCTACGTTGTCATGCCGATGCGTCTGTAACCCGTAGCAGGCGAAATGTCCCTTCGACGTATCATGGTCACCGCGGTGCGCAACTTGCACCCGGTGACACTCTCACCCTCCCCCCGCATCAACATCCTTTACGGCGCCAACGGCAGCGGCAAGACCAGTGTGCTCGAAGCCGTGCACCTGCTCGGGCTAGCGCGTTCATTCCGCAGCACCCGCCTGAACCCGGTTATCCAGTACGAACAGCCCGCCTGTACCGTATTTGGCGAAGTGCAATTGGCCGAGGGTGGCAGCAGCAACCTGGGTGTATCCCGGGAGCGACAAGGGGAGTTCACTATTCGCATCGATGGGCAGAATGCGCGTAGTGCCGCGCAGCTGGCAGAGTTACTGCCACTGCAGCTCATCAACCCAGACAGTTTCCGCCTGTTGGAAGGTGCCCCGAAAATACGCCGCCAGTTCCTGGATTGGGGAGTGTTCCACGTGGAACCTCGTTTCCTGCCGGCCTGGCAACGGCTGCAGAAGGCACTGCGGCAGCGGAACTCATGGTTGCGACATGGTACACTTGACCCAGCTTCGCAAGCCGCTTGGGACCGGGAATTGTGCCTGGCCAGCGCGGAAATAGATGAATACCGTCGCAACTACATCAAGGCCTTGAAGCCCGTCTTCGAGCGAACCCTGAGCGAACTGGTCGAGCTGGACGGGTTGACCCTGAGCTACTACCGAGGCTGGGACAAGGACCGGGAACTGCAAGAAGTACTCGCCTCCTCTCTCCTTCGCGATCAGCAGATGGGCCACACCCAGGCCGGTCCGCAGCGTGCTGATCTACGTCTTCGTCTGGCTGCCAACAATGCAGCCGACATCCTGTCGCGTGGTCAGCAAAAGCTGGTGGTGTGCGCTTTGCGCATTGCCCAAGGCCACCTCGTTAGCCAGGTTCGCCGCGGTCACTGTATTTATCTCGTGGATGACTTGCCGTCCGAACTGGACGACCAGCATCGCCGCGCGCTATGCCGCTTGCTTGAAGAATTACGCTGCCAGGTGTTCATCACCTGTGTAGATCACGAATTACTGAGGGAAGGCTGGCAGACGGAAACGCCAGTTGCTTTGTTCCACGTGGAACAAGGCCGTATCACCCAGACCCACGACCATCGGGAGTGAATGCATGAGCGAAAATCAAACGTACGACTCCTCCAGCATCAAGGTGCTGAAAGGTTTGGATGCCGTGCGCAAGCGCCCCGGCATGTACATTGGCGACACCGATGATGGCAGCGGCCTGCACCACATGGTCTTCGAGGTGGTCGACAACTCGATCGACGAAGCCCTCGCCGGTCACTGCGATGACATCACCGTCATCATCCACCCGGACGAATCCATCAGTGTGCGCGACAACGGTCGCGGCATTCCGGTCGACGTGCATAAAGAAGAAGGCGTTTCCGCAGCCGAGGTCATCATGACCGTGCTGCACGCTGGCGGTAAGTTCGACGATAACTCCTACAAGGTATCCGGTGGTCTGCACGGTGTAGGTGTTTCTGTTGTGAATGCCCTGTCCGAGAAACTGGTACTGACCGTTCGCCGTAGCGGCAAAATCTGGGAACAGACCTACGTTCACGGTGTTCCACAGGCGCCGATGGCGGTTGTCGGTGACAGCGAAACCACCGGTACCCACATCCACTTCAAGCCATCGGCTGAAACCTTCAAGAACATTCACTTCAGCTGGGACATCCTGGCCAAGCGTATCCGCGAGCTGTCGTTCCTGAACTCGGGCGTTGGCATCCTGCTGAAGGATGAACGCAGCGGCAAAGAAGAGTTCTTCAAGTACGAAGGCGGCCTGCGTGCGTTCGTCGAATACCTGAACACCAACAAGACTCCGGTCAACTCCCAGGTGTTCCACTTCAACGTCCAGCGTGACGATGGCGTGGGTGTTGAAGTCGCCCTGCAATGGAACGACAGCTTCAACGAAAACCTGCTGTGCTTTACCAACAACATTCCACAGCGCGACGGCGGTACTCACCTGGTGGGCTTCCGTTCCTCGTTGACCCGTAGCCTGAACAGCTACATCGAGCAGGAAGGCCTGGCCAAGAAAAACAAGGTGGCGACCACCGGCGACGACGCCCGTGAAGGCCTGACCGCGATCATCTCGGTGAAGGTACCGGACCCTAAGTTCAGCTCGCAGACCAAGGACAAGCTGGTCTCCTCGGAGGTGAAAACCGCCGTGGAACAGGAGATGAACAAGTACTTCGCCGACTTCCTGCTGGAAAACCCGAACGAGGCCAAGGCCGTCGTTGGCAAGATGATCGACGCGGCCCGTGCCCGTGAAGCGGCACGTAAAGCCCGTGAGATGACTCGCCGTAAAGGCGCGCTGGATATTGCCGGCCTGCCAGGAAAACTGGCGGACTGCCAGGAAAAGGACCCTGCCCTTTCCGAACTGTACCTGGTGGAGGGTGACTCCGCGGGTGGCTCGGCGAAGCAAGGTCGCAACCGTCGTACCCAGGCGATCCTGCCGTTGAAGGGTAAAATCCTCAACGTCGAGAAAGCGCGCTTCGACAAGATGATCTCGTCCCAGGAAGTGGGCACGCTGATCACCGCACTGGGCTGCGGTATCGGGCGCGAAGAGTACAACATCGACAAGCTGCGTTATCACAACATCATCATCATGACCGATGCTGACGTTGACGGTTCGCACATCCGTACCCTGCTGCTGACCTTCTTCTTCCGTCAGCTGCCGGAGCTGGTAGAGCGCGGCTACATCTACATTGCCCAGCCACCGCTGTACAAGGTGAAGAAAGGCAAACAGGAGCAGTACATCAAGGACGACGAGGCCATGGAAGAGTACATGACCCAGTCGGCCCTGGAAGATGCCAGCCTGCACCTGGACGAGTCGGCACCAGCTGTTTCCGGTGTGCAGCTGGAAGCGCTGGTGAATGAATTCCGCAGTGTCATGAAGACCCTCAAGCGCCTGTCGCGCTTGTATCCGGAAGAACTGACCGAGCACTTCATCTACCTGCCGGAGGTGACCCTGGAGCAATTGGGTGACCATGCTGTGATGCAAGCCTGGCTGGCCCAGTTCCAGGAGCGTCTGAACAGCAGCCAGAAGTCCGGCCTGGTTTACAAAGCCAGCCTGCGCGAAGACAAAGAGCGCAACGTATGGTTGCCAGAAGTGGAAGTTACCTCCCACGGTCTGGCCAGCTACGTCACCTTCAACCGGGACTTCTTCGGCAGCAATGACTACCGTACCGTAGTCAACATTGGCGCCAAGCTGTCCAGCTTGTTGGGTGAAGGTGCTTACGTGCAGCGCGGTGAGCGCCGCAAGGCAATTGTCGAGTTCAAGGAAGGCCTGGATTGGCTGATGAACGAAACCACCAAGCGCCATACTATCCAGCGATACAAAGGGCTGGGCGAGATGAACCCTGAGCAGCTGTGGGAAACCACCATGGACCCGACCGTCCGCCGTATGCTCAAGGTCACCATCGAGGATGCGATCGCTGCTGACCAGATCTTCAACACCCTGATGGGTGATGCAGTCGAGCCGCGTCGCGACTTTATCGAAAGCAACGCACTGTCGGTGTCTAACCTGGACTTCTGATCAGGTGTAGGTTCACAGAGAAGCTGCAAATAGATGACCGGTCGGAACCTCAGTTCGCTTCTCACCGGTCACCACCAAAAGCCCGCTTACGCGGGCTTTTTTTGCCTCAAATTTCCTGTGCCCCACTGACAGATCAACGTTCCACGTGGAACAGGTTTTCAGTAACCGCTGAGAATGTTGACGATCACACCACTGGCAATAGCCACCAGCACATAGTCCCCGTTCACATACAACCAGCGGTGATCATGCGGTGGCGCATACAGGTGGCGTGCTTTCCAGTCGGTCACCCAGTAGCGGTCGCCACGGTAATGAGGGTCAACCACATGGCCACGTTGCCACTGTTGATGAGGGACCGGCATGCCCTGCTGTGGGCGGAAGTTCGGGTCACGGTAAGCGGGACCGCGGCCATTGTCATGTCGGCCTTTTTGTTGCGGCTGACCATGGGGCGAGTTGCCTTGGTGCGATGGGCCGCCATCATGCCGATCAGGTGGACCCGGCTGCGCGAAGCTGGCCAAGGGGACGCTGAGCATGAGCGCGGCGCAGATCACGGTTAGGTTTTTTTTCATTTGATGCGGTCCTCTGCATGTTAACGCCTGGCGGGAGCTGACAGGTTGCCAGGTTCGGTTAACTGATCAGACCACAATCCTTCCCGCTTAATGTCAGGACAGAGGTAAAGGTCCGGTAAAGGTCTGTGAAGCGCCATCCCTGTGGGAGCGGGTTTACCCGCGAACACCGGCGAAGCCGGTGCATCCACCGCGTCGAATGCTTCGCGGGTAAACCCGCTCCCACAGGTGTGGCGCTGTATTCGGGTCCTGTGACGTACCTGTGGGAGCCGGCTTGCCGGCGATAGGGCCGGTGCAGCCAACGCGTCAATTCAGGCCAAGCTCCTTCAACCGGCGATATAGCGTGCGCTCACTCAGACCAAGGTGACGGGCCAGTTCGCTGCGCGAGCCCTTGAAGTGTTCCAGTGCCTGCGCCAGCTCACCCAGGTGATTGCGCCTGCCACCTGCCGTGATCGCCCCCGCCGGCCCGATATCCTCCGGCAAATGCTCCGGCCGGATCAGCCCGTCATCGGCAAACAGTCGCGCCCTTTCCAGCATGTTGCGCAGCTCGCGAATGTTGCCTGGGAACGGATGCAGCCCAAGCTGTTGCAAAGCTTCATCGCTCAGCCTGGGCGTCGGCTTGCCTGCCATGCGCTGCAACAGGCTCTGTGCCAGCAGGGGTAAATCCTCGACCCGTTCGCGCAATGCGGGCAGGCGGATCGGGAAGCCGCTGATGCGGTAATACAGGTCTTCGCGGAAGGTCCCATCCGCCACCATCTGCCGGAGGGGTTTGTGCGTCGCCGAAACCAGGCGAAAATCGGAATGCACCGTGCGCAGGCTACCCACCGGGCGGAAGCTGCCGGACTCGATCAGGCGCAGCAGCTTCACCTGCATCGCCAGCGGTACTTCACCAATTTCATCGAGGAACAGGGTGCCGCCATGCGCTGCTTCGGCGAGGCCGATCTTGCGCTGGTTGGCACCGGTGAACGCGCCCTTCTCGTAGCCGAACAACTCGCTCTCGAACAACGACTCGGTCAGGCCGGTACAGTCGACTACCACCAATGGGCCGTTGGCCCTGGGGCTGCCCATGTGCACCGCGCGAGCGAACAGTTCCTTGCCGGTACCCGACTCACCCTGCAGCAGCACCGGGATCTGCGCCGGCGCGGCACGCTGCAGGCTGGCCAGAGCCGCTTTAAACGCTGGCGCTCGCCCGACCAGCCCGTGTTCCTGGGGCTGCGCCGACGCCAGGGTGATGCTGGTCAGGCGTTCGACAAAGGCCACCACCCTGCCCTGTTCATCCAGGATCGGCCGCAACTCGACATCCACATGCTCGGGGCCGCGTGGCGTGTGATGAATGTGCAACACCCGCTCTGGCACCTTGCTGTGCCACGCCTTGCGCATCGGGCAATGCTCGCCGGCCTGGTCGCAAGGCACGGCATAGTGGTGCGAGACCTTGTGGCATTTTTCGCCCAGCGGCGCCTGCTCATGCCGGCCGAACTGGCGGCGATAGGCAGCATTGGCGGCCAGGATGTTGTACTCGGTATCCAGCACGATGGTTGGCAGGGCATCGTGCTCAAGATAGGAAACCAGGGCTAGGATGAGGGGATGGGCTTCAGGCATGACGGCACCGACTGGATGAGCGACGGAGAGTAGCAAGGACTGCCAAACACTGCCATTGGCTGACAGTCGACTGCCATCTGCGCTGCCACGGTCGTCGGCAGTTGCCAGCAAAGGACCGGTTTCATTGGCCCAAGCGCAGGAAAATGCCTGGCATGCATCTTGATAAACCTCCTGGCACTGCCTTCGCCTGTACAAGGCTGGGCGGATAAATTGGAGAACGCGATGATCATCGGCAACAACCTGCACGTGGACGCTTTTTACGACAAGGCGACCTCGACCATCAGCTACCTGGTCATGGACGGCGTAACGCGCAAGTGTGCGTTGATTGACAGTGTCCTCGACTATGACCCCAAGTCGGGGCGCACCTGCACTGCTTCTGCGGACCAGTTGATTGCCCGGGTGAAGGAGCTGCGAGCTGAGGTGCAGTGGGTGCTGGAAACCCATGTGCATGCCGATCACCTTTCGGCGGCGGCCTATTTGAAGGAAAAGCTCGGCGGCCACACCGCCATCGGCGCGTACATCACCCAGGTACAGAAAGTATTCGGTGCCTTGTTCAATGCCGAGCCTGGCTTCGCCCGCGATGGCAGCCAGTTCGATGTGCTGTTCGAAGATGAGGAAGGTTTCCGCATCGGCAACCTGCATGCCCGCGCGCTGCATACCCCGGGGCACACACCTGCGTGCATGAGCTTCATGATCGAGGACGCAGGCGAGACCGCGGTGTTCGTCGGTGACACCTTGTTCATGCCCGACTATGGTACCGCCCGCTGCGATTTCCCGGGGGCCGATGCCCGCACCCTGTACCGCTCGATCCGTCGCCTGCTGGCCTTTCCCGACCAGACCCGGCTGTTCATGTGCCATGACTACCTTCCAGGTGGCCGCGACATGCAGTACGTCACCACCGTGGCCGAGCAGCGCGCCAGCAATATTCATATCCACCAGGGCATCGACGAGGACAGCTTCGTCGCCATGCGTGAAGCCCGCGACAAGACGCTCGACATGCCCGTGCTGATCCTGCCATCGGTGCAGGTGAACATGCGCAGCGGCCAGTTCCCCGCGCCGGAAGAAAACGGTGTGAGCTACCTGAAGATCCCGCTGAACAAGCTGTAACCGCCCTGCCCCATAACCAGATTTCCAGGATTTACCGCCATGCCTGCCTTGTTGTCCCCTACCTATAACGACCACCACAAAGTGGTCATCGTCGGTGCCGGTGCCGCCGGTATCGCCACTGCTTCCAGCCTGATCAGCCGTGACCCGTCGCTGGACGTGACCCTGATCGACCCCGCCGAGGTGCATTACTATCAGCCCGGCTGGACCATGGTCGGTGCCGGTGTGTTCAAGGCGCAGAGCACTGCCCGCACCATGGCCTCGACCATCCCGCGCGGTGTGCGCTGGATCAAGGCACGTGTGCAGGGGTTCGACCCGCTGGGCCAGCTGGTCCTCCTCGAAGGCGGCCACGCCATCAGTTATGAACAGTTGGTGGTGTGCCCCGGCCTCAAGCTGGATTGGGCGGCCATCGATGGGCTCAGCGAGACCCTGGGCCACAACGGCGTCACCTCCAATTACCGCTACGATCTGGCGCCCTACACCTGGGAGCTGGTGCAGAAGCTCAGGCAAGGCCGCGCCCTGTTCTGCCAGCCGCCGATGCCGATCAAGTGCGCGGGCGCGCCGCAAAAGGCGCTGTACCTGTCATGTGACCACTGGCTGCGCAATGGTCATCTGGGGGCGGTGAAGGCCAGCTTCTTCAACGCCGGTGCGGTATTGTTCGGGGTGGCGGATTACGTGCCCGCGCTGATGAAGTACATCGACAAGTACGGCGTGGACCTGAATTTTTCCCACCGCCTGGTCGCCGTGGACGGCCCGAACAAGCGCGCCACCTTCGTGCGCACCTTGGCCGATGGCAGCAGCGAAACCCTTATCGAGGCCTTCGACATGCTGCACGTGGTACCGCCGCAGGTGGCACCGGACTTCATTCGTGAAAGCCCGCTGGCCGACAACGCCGGCTGGGTCGATGTTGATCCGCACACCCTGCGTCATCGCCACTTCACCAATGTGCATGCCCTGGGGGACGTGGCCAATACCAGCAATGCCAAGACTGCCGCGGCTGCCCGCAAGCAGGCTCCGGTCGTGGCCAACAACGTGCTGGTGGCCCTTGGCAGGCTACCTGCCTTGGCCCGGTACGATGGTTATGGCTCGTGCCCGCTCACCGTCGAGCGCGGCAAGATCGTGCTGGCCGAGTTCACTTATGGCGGCAAGCTGGCACCGAGTTTCCCAAACTGGTTACTGGATGGCCGCCAACCTACACGCCTGGCGTGGTTGCTCAAGGCACGGGTGCTGCCGCCCTTGTACTGGAAAGGCATGCTCAAGGGCCGGGAGTGGCTGGCACGCCCGCAGTTGGTAGCCGAGGGTGGGCAGTGATCGAACATCAACTACTGGGAGCGGGCCTGGGCGCGATCATCGGTGCCGTGCTGGCCTTGACCGGTGCCGGCGGTGGCATTCTCGCAGTGCCTTTACTGGTGTTCGGCCTGGGTTTGTCGATGGTCGAGGCTGCACCGGTCGGCCTGCTGGCCGTAGGCATGGCGGCGGCAGTGGGTGCCGTGCTGGGGTTGCGTCAGGGCCTGGTGCGCTACCGGGCGGCGTTGTTCATCGCGGTGATCGGTGTGGTAGCGGCTCCGTTCGGGCTGATGCTGGCCCACCGCTTGCCTGACACGCCACTGCAGTTGGTGTTCGCCGGCGTGTTGGTGTACGCCTGCCTGCGCATCTGGCGCAAGGCGGCCAAGGAACTGCGCGGCGAAGCCAATGACGCCCACCGCTATATCGAACCCTGCGTGCTGAACCCGTTGCAGGGCCGTTTGCGCTGGACCCTGCCCTGCGCCCGCGCTCTGGCGTTTACCGGCGCACTGTCCGGGCTGCTGTCCGGCCTGCTCGGCGTAGGCGGTGGCTTTGTCATCATCCCGGCCCTTAACCGCTATACCAACTTGCGCATGGCCAGCATCGTCTCCACCTCGCTGGCGGTGATTGCATTGGTGTCTACCGGCAGTGTGGTCAGCGCCAGCCTGGCAGGGGTGATGCACTGGCAGGTTGGCACCCCGTTCGCTGGCGGCGCGGTGCTCGGCCTGCTGCTGGCGCGGCCCTTGGCCGCCAGGCTGGCCGGGCCGCGCTTGCAGCAGATGTTTGCCGTGGCCGGTTGGGCTGCGGCCCTGTTGCTGGCCGGCAAGGCGTTACTCGGCTAGCAACTCGCTTTGTTCTGCAGCGCACAGCGCCAGCAGGTAGTCCCACACTACTCGCAGGCGCACTGACTTGTGCAGTTCGCGGCGGGTGCAGATCCAGTAGCTGCGCTGGATGGTTTCACCAGGCAGTACACGCACCAGTGTCGGGTCGTGGCGGGCCATGTAATTGGGCAGCACGGCGATGCCCAGCCCGGCACGAGCGGCGGTTTGCTGGGCGATTACGCTGGTGCTGCGAAACACTACGTTGGGTGCCCGGCAGAAGCTGTTGAGAAACAGCAGTTCCTGGCTGAACAGCAAGTCGTCCACGTAGCCGATCCAGTTATGCCGGGCCAGGTCCTCGCGGTTTCGTAGCGGGGGCGCGCGATCCAGGTAGGCCTGGCTGGCATACAAGGCCAGGCGATAGTCGGTGAGCTTGCGGGTGATCAGCAGGTCTGCGTTGGGCCGTTCCAGGTGGATGCTGATCTCCGCCTCGCGGTTGAGGATGCTGACGAAGCGCGGCACCGCCACCAGCTCCACCTCCAGGCCGGGGTAGCGGTCGAACAGCGCATTCATGCGCGGGGTGAAGAACATGATGCCGATGCCTTCGGTCACCCCCAGGCGAATCTTGCCCAGTGGCGTGATGGCCTGGGTGATTTCTTCCTGTGCCAGCAGGGCAACGTTTTCCATGGCTTCGGCGTGCTTGAGCAGAGCTTGGCCCGAGGGGGTCAGTTCATAGCCCTGGGCATGCTGCACGAACAGCGCGGTACCCAGGCTTTGTTCGATGCTCTCGATGTGCCGGGCCACGGTGCTGTGGGTGGTGTTGAGGCGCTTGGCGGCGGTAAGCAAACGGCCGCTGCGCTGCAACTCGAGGAAAAACCGCAGATCGTTCCAGTCGAACATGCTGATCCTTTTTGGCAGTTCGTTCCGGCCTCTTCGCGGGCACGCCCGCTCCCACAGGGATCGCGTTACCTTGTGGGAGCGGGCGTGCCCGCGAAGAGGCCAGTACAGACTTACCACTGTGCTAAAACGCACAGCGGCTGCGCGAAATCTCGTGTTTCCTCCACGAAATTACTCACTAAGATGGATCGGGACAAGAATAATAATCAGGCCCGAGGTTGCACATGCCATCAGCCGATTCTGTCTTCGACTACGTGGTCGTAGGGGCCGGTCCCGCCGGTTGCCTGCTGGCCAATCGTTTGTCCGCCGACCCCTCCTGCCGAGTGCTGCTGCTGGAAGCGGGTGGCCGTGACAACTATCCCTGGATCCATATCCCCGTCGGTTACCTCTATTGCATCGGCAACCCGCGCACCGACTGGTGCTTCAAGACCGAGGCGCAGCCTGGTCTGGGCGGTCGTGCGCTGGGCTATCCACGCGGCAAGGTGCTGGGTGGCTGCTCTTCGATCAACGGCATGATCTACATGCGCGGCCAGGCCGCCGACTATGACCGTTGGGCCGAGCAAGGCAACGACGGCTGGGCCTGGAAGGACGTACTGCCGCTGTTCAAGGCCAGCGAAAGCCACTTTGCCGGCGCCAGCGAACACCACGGTGGTGACGGCGAATGGCGGGTCGAGCGCCAGCGCTACAGCTGGCCGATCCTCGACGCCTTCCGCGACGCCGCCGAGCAGAGCGGCATCGGCAAGGTCGACGACTTCAACACTGGCGACAACCAGGGCTGTGGATACTTCCAGGTCAACCAGCGCAGCGGTGTGCGCTGGAACGCTTCCAAGGCTTTCTTGCGGCCGATCAAGGACCGCCCCAATCTCACCGTGCTGATCGGCGTTCAGGTTGACCAGGTGCTGCTCAACAACACCCGCGCACGGGCGGTGAAGGCGTTTTGGCAAGGGGCCTGGCACGAGTTCGCGGCCCGTCGCGAGATCATTCTCTGTGCGGGCGCGGTGGGCTCACCCGGCATTCTGCAGCGCTCCGGCATTGGCCCGCGGCAGCTACTGGAACGCCTGGGCATTGGCGTGCGTCACGACATGCCAGGCGTTGGCGGCAACCTGCAGGATCATCTGCAACTGCGCCTGATCTACCAGATCCGCAATACCCGCACCTTGAACCAGATGGCCAACAGCTTGTGGGGCAAGATGGGCATGGGCCTGCGCTACCTCTATGACCGCAGCGGCCCACTGGCCATGGCGCCGAGCCAGCTGGGCGCGTTCGTGCGTTCGAGCCCGGAGCAGACCACCGCCAACCTGCAGTACCATGTGCAGCCGCTATCACTCGAACGCTTCGGTGAGCCACTGCACAGGTTCCCGGCCTTTACCGCTTCGGTGTGCAACCTGCGCCCGGCCAGCCGCGGGCGGATCGATATCCGCAGCAGCGATATGAACAGCACGCCGCTGATCGACCCCAACTATCTTAGTGATCCCCAGGACTTGCGGGTCGCCGCCGATTCCATTCGCCTCACCCGGCGTATCGTCCAGGCCCCTGCCCTTGCCGCGTTCGACCCAAAGGAATACCTGCCGGGCCCAACGCTGCAAACCGAAGAAGAGCTGTTCGAAGCCGCAGGCAAAATTGGCACCACCATCTTCCACCCGGTCGGCACCTGCCGCATGGGCAATGGCGAACTGGACGTTGTGGATAACCAGTTGCGCGTGCACGGCATCCCCGGCCTGCGCGTGGCAGACGCCTCGATCATGCCGCAGATCACCTCCGGCAATACCTGTTCACCCACCCTGATGATCGCCGAAAAGGCGGCGCAACTGATCCTCAAAGGAGCTGCCACCCAGACCTATCTGAACGAAGACGCGATACCGACGCCCTGACCACGGGTGCGTGCAGTACCGGCAGCTGGCGGTCAGAAGCTGCCGACAGTGGAACAACAAGAATAATCACTGTGGCCTGCGGGCCGAGGACAGCAACGATGTCGGATTACCTCCAAGAGCAGGGCGCGGCGGCCAGCAGCGCGAGCGGCCGTGAAGAACGCAAGATCATTTTCGCGTCATCCCTCGGGACCGTTTTCGAGTGGTATGACTTTTTTCTCTATGGTGCGTTGGCAGCGGTCATCAGCAAGCAGTTCTTCGCGGGTGTGAATGACACCACCGCCTTCATCTTCGCCCTCATGGCCTTTGCCGCCGGCTTCCTGGTGCGGCCGTTCGGCGCGCTGGTGTTCGGCCGGCTGGGCGACATGATCGGGCGCAAGTACACCTTCCTCGTCACCATCGTGCTGATGGGCCTGTCGACCTTTGCCGTCGGCTTGTTGCCCACCTATGCCAGCATCGGCATTGCAGCACCGATCATCCTGGTAGTCCTGCGCATGCTGCAGGGGCTGGCGCTCGGCGGTGAGTACGGCGGTGCGGCTACCTATGTGGCGGAGCATGCACCGCCTGGCAAACGCGGCTTCCACACCGGCTTCATCCAGTCCACCGCCACTCTCGGCCTACTGCTGTCGCTGGTCGTGGTGCTGGGCAGCCGTTATATCAGTGGCGACCAGTTCGAAACCTGGGGCTGGCGCCTGCCGTTCTTGCTGTCGATCGTGCTGTTGGCGATTTCCACCTGGATCCGCATGAGCATGCATGAGTCGCCGGCCTTCGTGAAAATGAAGGCCCAGGGCAAGGTCAGCAAGTCGCCTATTCGTGAGTCGTTCACCTCCTGGCCGAACCTGAAAGTGGTGCTCACTGCCTTGTTCAGCATCAACGCAGGGCAGGCCGTGACCTTCTACACGGCGCAGTTCTACGTGCTGTTCTTCATGACCCAGATGCTGAAAATGGACCCGGCCCAAGCCAACACCCTGCTGATCATCAGCGTGGTCATTGGGGCGCCGTTCTTCGTGTTCTTCGGCTGGTTGTCCGACCGGATTGGCCGCAAGCCGATCCTGATGCTCGGCCTGCTGCTGGCCACGGTACTTTACTTCCCGCTGTTCAAGGCGTTGAGCCACTACGCCAACCCACAGATCGACGCGGCCAGCCGCCAGGCGCCGATCGTGGTCACTGCCGACCCGCAAGGCTGCACCTTCCAGTTCGACCCGGTGGGCAAGGCGCGTTTCGACAGCCCGTGCGACAAGGTCAAGACCTTCCTGGTCAAGCAGGGCCTGCCTTACAGCTCGGTGGATGTGGCTGGCAGCGATGTGGTGGTCAACATCGGTGACAAGACCATCAACGGCTTCGATGAAGCGGCCATGCGTGCGGCGGTGGAACAGGCCGGTTACCCGGCCAAGGCCGACCCTGGGCAGGTCAACCAGGTGATGGTGGTGGTGCTGATCGTGGCGATGATCCTGATCGCGACCATGACCTATGGCCCGCTGGCGGCGGTGATGGTCGAGCTGTTCCCGACCCGCATCCGCTACACCTCGATGTCGCTGCCCTACCACATTGGTAACGGCTGGTTCGGTGGCTTCCTGCCAACGGTGTCGTTCGCGCTGGTGGTGTATACCGGGGATATCTTCTACGGGCTGTGGTACCCGGTGCTGGTGACCGGGGTCAGCCTGGTGGTGGGGATCTTCTGCCTGAAAGAAACCAAGGATGTGGATATCGACAAGATCTGACGGCCGACGCGGACCGTTGTTGTAGGAGCGGCCTCCACACCTGGAGGCGTCCATAAAAAAACCGGCTGTAAAAGCCGGTTTTCTTATGCCCCGAAAAAACTTATGCACGATTTTCAGAAAAATGTCATACACAGAAATAAACAGCTAATTCAAATACTTAGCGGCGATTCGTAGCATTTCATCCAGAAATTGCACACAAGTTATCCACAGATGGTCAGGCCATCTGCTCCTGGGGTTTTTCCTCTGCTGGCGGCAGCGAACCCATGGCCCGCTGGGTCGCTTCGTTCCACGCCGCGGCACGGTCGTTGAGCTCGGCGATGGCCCGTGGCCCGGTGCCGTTGGCGTACATCGGCGCGCCAATCACCACCTCGATGGTGCCAGCGCGCTTGCCCCAGCCGGTCTTCGGCCAGAACTTGCCGGCGTTGTGGGCAATCGGTAGCACCGGCAGCCCGGCATTCACCGCCAGCGCGGTACCGCCACGGGAGAACTTGCCCATTGTGCCGAATGGCACGCGAGTGCCTTCCGGGAAGATCAGCACCCAGGTCTTCTGCTTGAGCAGCTCGTCACCCTTGCTGGCTACCTGGCGCAGGGCTTCCTTGGGGTTGTCGCGGTTGATCGCGATCGGCCGCAGCATGGCCATGGCCCAACCAAAGAACGGCACGTACAGCAACTCGCGCTTGAGCACCTGGCTCAGCGGCGAGAAGTACTGGGAAAGGAAGAAGGTTTCCCAGGTGCTCTGGTGGTTGGACAGGATGACGCAAGGCTCATCAGGCACGTTCTCGGCGCCAGTGACCTTGTAGTCGATACCCAGGATGGTGCGCACCAGGAACAACGCGCAACGGCACCAGTACACGTTGATGAACTTGTAGCGCTTGGGGAACGACAGGAACGGCGCGACGAAGAAGCTCAGCGAGCACCACAGCAGCGAACTGGTGCCCAGCAGCAGGTAAAAAAGAAAGATTCTGATCGCCTGCAGGATCGACATAGTGGCTTGTACCATTGCGGGGCATGCCCGCCTGAGAAAAATGCGCCCGAAGGCGCACTGTTTAAATTAGTTCTCTGGCGATAGCTGCCAGATCGTCGAAAATCAGTGTAGTTTCCGGAACACCTTTTTCCAGGGTCCGCTCGCCCTTGCCGGTTTTCACCAACACGGGTTGTGCACCGACGGCCAGGGCGGCCTCCAGGTCACCTTTGCTGTCGCCAACGAACCAGACGCCTTCAAGGCCAACCTGGTAATGCTCGGCAATCGCCCGTAGCATTCCAGGCTTGGGCTTGCGGCAGTCGCAGCCTTCGTCCGGCCCGTGCGGGCAATACACGATGTGGCCCACTTCGCCACCCTGCTCGGCCACCAGCGTGCGCAGGCGCGCGTGCATGGCCTCGAGGGTTGCCAGCGCATAGTAGCCACGGGCAATGCCGGACTGGTTGGTGGCCACGGCCACCGTCCAGCCCGCTTTGCTCAACTGCGCGATCGCTTCGACCGAGCCAGGGATCGGAATCCACTCGTCCAGCGTCTTGATGTAGGCGTCGGAGTCATGGTTGATGACTCCGTCACGGTCGAGAATCAGCAGTTTCAAGGCTTACCCCAGCAGCGAAATATCGGCCACGCCCAGGAACAGGCCGCGCAGGCGGCTGAGCAGGGCATAACGGTTGGCGCGTACCTTGGCATCCTCGGCGTTGACCATCACCGCCTCGAAGAAGGCGTCGACCGGATCACGCAGGGCCGCCAGGCGGGCCAGCGATTCGCTGTACTGGCGTGCAGCAGCCATCGGTTGCACGGCCTGGTCGGCCTGCTGGATGGCCGAGTACAGGGAGAACTCGTTGGCGTTGTCGAAGTACTTCGGTTCAACGTGATCGGCGATGGCGCCTTCGGCCTTGCTCAGCAGGTTCGATACACGCTTGTTCACCGCGGCCAGGGCCTCGGCTTCCGGCAGCTTGCGGAAGGCTTGTACAGCCTGCACGCGCTGATCGAAGTCCAGGGCAGAACCTGGTTGCAGGGCACGAACCGACAGGTAGGTGGCCACGTCGATGCCTTCGTCTTCGTAACGCGCACGCAGGCGGTCGAAGATGAACTCCAGTACCTGTTCGGCCAGGCCGGCGGCCTTGACCTTGGCGCCGAACTGCTTGACCGCGAACTCGACCGCGCCGGTCAGGTCCAGGTCCAGCTGCTTCTCGATCAGGATACGCAGCACGCCCAGGGCGGCACGGCGCAGGGCGTACGGGTCCTTGCTGCCGGTAGGCAGCATGCCGATGCCGAAGATGCCGACCAGAGTGTCGAGCTTGTCGGCGATGGCCACGGCAGCACCGGTGAGGGTCTGTGGCAGTTCGGCGCCAGCACCACGCGGCATGTACTGCTCATTCAGGGCCAGGGCGACGTCTTCCGGCTCACCGTCGTTGAGCGCGTAGTAGTAACCGGCAACACCCTGCATTTCAGGGAATTCGCCGACCATCTCGGTGGCCAGGTCGCACTTCGACAGCAGGCCGGCACGGCCGGCGCGCTGGGCGTCGCCGCCGATCAGCGGGGCGATGAAGGCGGCCAGCCGGGAAACGCGCTCGGCCTTGTCGTACACGGTGCCCAGCTGAGCCTGGAACACCACGTTCTTCAGGCGCTCGTTGAAGGTTTCCAGCGGCTGCTTCTTGTCCTGCTTGAAGAAGAACTCGGCGTCTGTCAGGCGTGGGCGCACGACCTTCTCGTTGCCTTGCACGATCTGCTTCGGGTCGCGGCTCTCGACGTTGGCCACGGTGATGAAGCGCGGCAGCAGCTTGCCTTCGCTGTCCAGCAGGCAGAAGTACTTCTGGTTGTCCTGCATGGTGGTGATCAGGGCTTCCTGTGGCACTTCGAGGAAACGCTCCTCGAACGAGCACACCAGCGGCACCGGCCACTCGACCAGGGCAGTCACTTCGTCCAGCAGCGCCGGTGGCACGATGGCGCTGCCTTCCTGCTGCATGGCAAGCTCTGCGGTACGCTTGCTGATCAGCTCGCGGCGCTCGGCGAAGTCGGCCAGCACGTAGGCTTTGCGCAGGTCTTCGACGTAGTTGGCCGGGGTGGTGATGACCACGTTTTCCGGGTGGTGGAAGCGGTGGCCACGGGATTCACGGCCGGCCTTCTGCGACAGGATGGTGCAGTCGATCACCTGGTCGCCCAGCAGCATCACCAGCCATTGGGTCGGGCGCACGAACTCTTCACGGCTGGCCGCCCAGCGCATGCGCTTGGGGATCGGCAGGTCGTTGAGCGAATCTTCGACGATGGTCGGCAGCAGGCCAGCGGTGGCCTTGCCCGGGATGTGCTGGGAGAAGCGCAGCTTGGGGCCGCTCTGGTCGATTTCCGACAGCTCCACACCGCACTTCTTGGCAAAGCCCAAGGCAGCCTGGGTAGGCTCGCCGTCTTTGAAAGCAGCCTGCAGGGGCGGGCCGTCGATATTGATGCTGCGGTCAGGCTGCTGCACGTCCAGCTGGCGGATCAGCACGGCCAGGCGACGCGGCGCGGCGTATACCTGCTTGCCGGTGTAGTTCAGGCCAGCGGCCTGCAGGCCTTTCTCGATACCGGCCAGGAAAGCTTCGCCGAGGCTGGCGAGGGCCTTCGGCGGCAGCTCTTCGGTGCCCAGTTCTACCAGGAAATCTTGAGCACTCATTGTGCAGCCTCCAGCTTAGCCAACACTTCGTCACGCAGTTCGGGGGTAGCCATCGGGAAGCCCAGGCGTGCGCGGGCTTGCAGGTAGCTTTGCGCCACGTCCCGGGCCAGGGTACGTACACGCAGGATGTAACGCTGGCGCTCGGTTACCGAGATGGCGCGGCGGGCGTCCAGCAGGTTGAAGGTGTGCGAGGCCTTCAGGACCATTTCATAGGTCGGCAGCGGCAGCTCCAGCTTGATCAGGCGGTTGGCTTCGCTTTCATAGAAGTCGAACAGTTCGAACAGCTTCTCGACGTTGGCGTGTTCGAAGTTGTAGGTCGACTGCTCCACCTCGTTCTGGTGGAACACGTCGCCGTAGGTGACCTTGCCGAACGGGCCGTCGGCCCATACCAGGTCGTAGACCGAGTCGACGCCCTGGATGTACATGGCCAGGCGCTCGAGGCCGTAGGTGATTTCACCGGTGACCGGGTAGCACTCGATGCCACCTACCTGCTGGAAGTAGGTGAATTGGGTGACTTCCATGCCGTTCAGCCAGATTTCCCAACCCAGGCCCCAGGCGCCCAGGGTCGGCGATTCCCAGTTGTCTTCGACGAAGCGGATGTCGTGGACCAGTGGGTCCAGGCCAATGGCCTTCAGCGAGCCGAGGTACAGCTCCTGGAAGTTGGCCGGGTTCGGCTTCAGGACCACCTGGAACTGGTAGTAATGCTGCAGGCGGTTGGGGTTTTCGCCATACCGCCCGTCGGCAGGGCGACGGCTAGGCTGCACGTAGGCGGCGTTCCAGGTTTCTGGACCCACGGCGCGCAGGAATGTAGCGGTGTGGAAAGTGCCGGCGCCTACTTCCATATCGTAGGGCTGAAGCACCACACAACCTTGAGCTGCCCAGTAGTTTTGCAGGGCGAGGATCAGGTCTTGGAAGGTACGCACGGCTGGCGTAGGCTGGCTCACGAAATTCACCTGTATCTGGGGATGCGGATGTAAAGAGCGGGAGTATAACCTGATTCGCCTCGCCCTCTACTCATTGGAGCCTTATGCCACGCTGCTTTTGGTGTACCGACGATCCGTTGTACCAGGCCTACCATGACCAGGAATGGGGAACGCCCCAGCGTGACCCGGCGTTGCTGTTCGAGATGCTTTTGCTCGAAGGGTTCCAGGCGGGGCTTTCATGGATCACCGTTTTGCGCAAACGCGAGCGTTATCGCGAGGTGATGCACGGCTTCGACCCGGTGAAACTGGCGGCCATGAGCGACGAACGCATCGAGGAGTTGATGCTGGACGCCGGCATCATCCGCAACCGCCTCAAGCTCAAGGCTGCCCGGCGTAACGCGCAGGCCTGGCTGGCTGTGGATAACCCTGCCGAGTGGTTGTGGTCGTTCGTTGGCGGTGAGCCGAAGATCAACCACTTCCAGGGCCGTGGCGACGTGCCAGCGGTTACCGAAGAAGCCAAGGTCATGAGCAAGGCCTTGCAGAAGGCCGGCTTCACGTTCGTTGGCCCGACCATCTGCTATGCCTTCATGCAGGCCACCGGCATGGTCATGGACCACACCACCGATTGCGATCGCTACGCCGCCTTGTTGCGCTGAGGGGTTACAATGCGCGCCTTGCTGAAATAAGGAATTCGCCTGTGGAAAAGTTCAAGGGCGCCCTGATGGTTGGGGTGCTGCGTCTGTTTGCCAAGCTGCCCTGGGGCGCCGTGCAGCGCGTCGGCGCCGGTATCGGCTGGCTGATGTGGAAGATCCCCAACGGCTCGCGCAATGTCGTGCGCATCAACCTGGCCAAGTGCTTCCCGGAGATGAACCCGGCCGAGCGCGAACAGCTGGTGGGCCGCGCGTTGAAGGATATCGGTAAATCGTTTGTCGAAAGTGCCTGTGCCTGGATCTGGCCACCGCAGCGCTCGCTGGAGCTGGTCAAGGAAGTGCATGGCCTGGAAGTGCTGGAGCAGGCCTTGGCCTCGGGCAAGGGCGTGGTCGGCATCACCAGCCACCTGGGCAACTGGGAAGTGCTGAACCACTTTTACTGCAACCAGTGCAAACCGATCATCTTCTATCGCCCGCCGAAGCTGAAGGCGGTGGATGACCTGCTGCGTGAGCAGCGTGTGCAGATGGGCAACCGCGTGGCACCTTCGACCAAGGAAGGCATCCTCAGCGTGATCAAGGAAGTGCGCCGTGGTGGCCAGGTAGGTATTCCTGCCGACCCGGAGCCAGCGGAGTCGGCGGGGGTGTTCGTACCGTTCCTCGGCACCCAGGCGCTGACCAGCAAGTTCGTGCCGAACATGCTGGCCGGGGGCAAGGCAGTGGGGGTGTTCCTGCATGCCCTGCGGTTGCCGGATGGCTCGGGCTTCAAGGTGTTCCTGGAGGCGGCGCCGGAAGAGATGTACAGCACTGACGTAACGGTGTCCGCGGCGGCGATGAGCAAGGTGGTTGAGCGCTACGTGCGCGAGTACCCGAGCCAGTACATGTGGAGCATGAAGCGCTTCAAGAAACGCCCGGCTGGCGAGCCGCGCTGGTATTAAGCTTTTTAGCAGGGACCCTGTGGGAGCGGGCGCGCCCGCGAACACCGGCGTAGCCGGTGTCAGCCACCGCGTTGAATTCTTCGCGGGCACGCCCGCTCCCACAGGGACCGCGTTAACCTGATACTTTGTTCAGCTTCTTAAGGAACACGGTCATCTCTTTCTCGGCCTGCTTGTCCCCATGGGCCTGCGCCGCCATGATCCCCTCCTCCCAGGCCTTGCGCGCCGCCGCCAGGTCACCCTGCAGCTGATGCGCCTTGCCCAGCAGCTTCCACGCCGCCGAGTACTTCGGGTCCTGTTCCACGCACCGTGCCAGATGCACCGCCGCTTCAGCGCCATTGCCTTCGTCCAGCCAGGCCTTGCCCAGCCCAAACCTCAACAACGGGTTATCCACACCCTTGGCCAGCATCTTCTCCAGCGATTCGCGCATACCCTGTTCTCCTAGAAGAAACTCAAACCGACGTGGAACAGCTTCTCCACATCCCGAATATGCTTTTTATCCACAACGAACAGGATCACATGGTCGCCCGACTCGATCATGGTGTCGTCGTGGGCGATCATCACTTCTTCATCACGGATGATCGCGCCGATGGTAGTGCCCGGCGGCAGGGCGATGTCTTCGATCGCTTTGCCGACTACCTTGCTCGATTTCGAATCGCCGTGCGCCACCGCTTCGATAGCTTCGGCCGCGCCGCGGCGCAGCGAGTGCACGCTGACGATGTCGCCCCGGCGCACGTGCGCCAGCAAGGTGCCGATAGTGGCCAGCTGCGGGCTGATGGCGATGTCGATGTCGCCACCCTGCACCAGGTCGACATAGGCCGGGTTGTTGATGATGGTCATCACCTTGCGCGCACCCAGGCGCTTGGCCAGCAGCGACGACATGATGTTGGCTTCGTCGTCGTTGGTCAGGGCCAGGAAGATGTCGGCGTCGGCGATGTTCTCTTCGAGCATCAGGTCCTTGTCCGAGGCGCTGCCCTGCAGCACCACGGTGCTTTCCAGGGTGTCAGAGAGGTAGCGGCAGCGCGCCGGGCTCATCTCGATGATCTTGACCTGGTAGCGGCTTTCGATGGCCTCGGCCAGGCGCTCGCCGATCTGCCCGCCACCGGCGATGACCACGCGCTTGTTGGTCTCGTCGATACGGCGCAGCTCGCCCATCACCGCGCGAATGTCCTTCTTCGCGGCGATGAAGAACACTTCGTCGTCGGCTTCGATGACCGTGTCGCCGCGGGGGGTAATCGGCCGGTCGCGGCGGAAGATGGCTGCCACGCGGGTGTCTACGTTGGGCATGTGCGCACGGATCTGGCGCAGTTGCTGGCCGACCAGCGGGCCGCCATAGTAGGCCTTCACCGCCACCAACTGGGCCTTGCCTTCGGCGAAGTCGATCACCTGCAGCGAGCCCGGGTGTTCGATCAGGCGCTTGATGTAGTTGGTTACCACCTGCTCGGGGCTGATCAGCACGTCGACCGGGATATGGTCGTTGTCGAACAGCTCTTCGCGTGTCAGGTAGGCCGACTCGCGCACCCGGGCGATCTTGGTCGGGGTGTGGAACAGCGAATAGGCCACCTGACAGGCGACCATGTTGGTCTCGTCGCTGTTGGTAACCGCCACCAGCATGTCGGCGTCATCGGCACCGGCCTGGCGCAGCACCGTGGGCAGCGAGCCGCGACCCTGCACGGTGCGGATGTCCAGGCGGTCACCGAGGTCGCGCAGGCGGTCGCCATCAGTGTCGACCACGGTGATGTCATTCGCTTCGCTGGCCAGGTGCTCCGCCAGCGTACCGCCTACCTGCCCTGCACCGAGGATGATGATCTTCATCCGCTACTCCCTACCTTTTTGTGCTTATCCGCGTGATGCGGCGATCTTGATCAGCTTGGCATAGTAGAAACCGTCGTGGCCGCCCTCCTGGGCCAGCAACTGGCGGCCGTGGGGCTGGCGCAGACCGGCTTCGGTGGCCAGGTCCAGCTCACGGGCGCCCGGGGTGCGGGCGAGGAAGGCATCGATCACTTCGGTGTTTTCGGTCGGCAGGCTGGAGCAGGTGGCGTACAGCAGCATGCCGCCGACTTCCAGGGTCGGCCACAGGGCATCGAGCAGCTCGCCTTGCAGCGTGGCCAGGGCCGGGATGTCGTCGGCCTGACGGGTCAGCTTGATGTCCGGATGGCGGCGGATCACGCCGGTGGCCGAGCACGGTGCGTCGAGCAGGATGCGCTGGAACGGCTTGCCGTCCCACCAGCTGGCGGTGTCGCGGGCATCACAGGCGATCAGCTCGGCCTCCAGTTGCAGGCGGTCGAGGTTTTCGCGCACCCGGGTCAGACGCTTGGCTTCGAGGTCGATGGCCGTCATGTGGGCCAAGCCCGGTTCGGCTTCAAGCAGGTGGCAGGTCTTGCCGCCCGGGGCACAGCAGGCATCGAGCACGCGTTGACCGGGGGCCAGCTCCAGCAGGTCGGCGGACAGTTGCGCGGCTTCGTCCTGCACGCTCACCCAGCCTTCGGCGAAGCCCGGCAGGCCGCGCACGTCGCAGGCTTCTGCCAGCACGATGCCGTCACGGCTGTACTGGCAGGCGCTGGCGCCGACGCCTGCTTCGGCCAGCAGCGCCAAGTAGGCATCGCGGCTGTGGTGGCGGCGGTTGACCCGCAGAATCATCGGCGGGTGGGCGTTGTTGGCGGCGCAGATGGCCTCCCACTGCTCGGGCCAGAAGGCCTTCAGTGACTTCTGCAGCCAGCGCGGGTGGGCAGTGCGTACCACCGGGTCGCGCTCCATGCCGGCCAGCAGTTCCTCGCCTTCGCGTTGGGCGCGGCGCAGCACGGCATTGAGCAGGCCCTTGGCCCATGGCTTCTTCAGCTTGTCAGCACAGCCGACGGTCTCGCCGATGGCCGCATGGGCCGGGATACGGCTGTAGAACAGCTGGTACAGGCCGACCAGCAGCAGCGCCTGCACATCGGCATCGGCGGCCTTGAACGGCTTCTGCAGCAGCTGCGCGGCCAGCAGATCGAGGCGTGGCTGCCAGCGCGCGGTGCCGAACGCCAGGTCCTGGGTCAGGCCACGGTCGCGTTCATCGACCTTGTCCAGTTGCGCCGGCAGCGAGCTGTTCAGCGAGGCCTTGCCACTGAGCACAGCGGCAAGGGCACGGGCGGCGGCGAGGCGTGGGTTCATTGGCCCAGCACCTTGCCGCTGGCGAACTTCTCGCGACGGCTGTTGAACAGGTCGCTGAAGTTCAGCGCCTTGCCGCCGGGCAGTTGCAGGCGGGTCAGGCTCAGCGCCTGGTCACCGCAGGCGACCACCAGGCCGTCTTTGCTGGCGGAGAGGATCTCGCCGGGGGTGCCTTTCGCTGTGGACACGTTGGCGGCCAGTACTTTCACGCTTTCGCCATCGAGGGTGCTGTGGCACACCGGCCACGGGTTGAAGGCCCGGATCAGGCGCTCCAGCTCGACGGCCGGGCGGCTCCAGTCGATACGCGCTTCGTCCTTGTTCAGCTTGTGCGCGTAGGTGGCTAGGGCATCGTCCTGTACTTCACCGTGCAGCGAACCATCGGCCAGGCCGGCGATGGCCTGGACGACAGCCGGCGGGCCCATTTGTGCGAGGCGGTCGTGCAGGCTGCCGCCGGTATCTTCGGCGCTGATCGGGGTGGCTACCTTGAGCAGCATCGGGCCGGTGTCCAGGCCTGCTTCCATGCGCATCACGGTCACACCGCTCTCGGCGTCGCCGGCTTCCACGGCACGCTGGATCGGTGCGGCACCGCGCCAGCGTGGCAGCAGGGAGGCGTGGCTGTTGATGCAGCCCAGGCGCGGGATATCCAGCACAACCTGCGGCAGGATCAGGCCATAGGCGACCACCACCATCAGGTCCGGCTGCAGCGCGGCCAGTTCGGCCTGGGCTTCGGCGTTGCGCAGGGTCGGCGGCTGGAATACCGGGATGTCACGGGCCACAGCCAGTTGCTTGACCGGGCTCGGCATCAGCTTTTGGCCACGGCCGGCGGGGCGGTCGGGCTGGGTGTAGACGGCCACGATCTCGTACGGGCTGTCGAGCAGGGCCTTGAGGTGTTCGGCGGCAAACTCTGGAGTGCCTGCAAAGACGATGCGCATGGAGTTCTCGCTTCAAAAAAGAAAAAGGCTTGCCGGAGCAAGCCTTCTGGAAGGTAGGGATCAGGCTTGCTGGCGGTGCTGCTTTTCCAGCTTCTTCTTGATCCGGTCGCGCTTGAGCTGCGACAGGTAGTCGACGAACAGCTTGCCGTTGAGGTGATCGAATTCGTGCTGCACACACACCGCCAGCAGGCCTTCGCATTCCAGCTCGTAGGGCTTGCCGTCGCGGTCCTGGGCCTTGACCCGCACACGCAGCGGGCGGTCGACGTTCTCGTAGAAGCCCGGTACCGACAGGCAGCCTTCCTGGTACTGACCCATGTCGTGGGTCAGCTCTTCGACCGTGGGGTTGATGAAGACGCGCGGCTCGCTGCGGTCTTCACTGAGGTCCATGACCACGACCTGCTTGTGCACGTTGACCTGGGTGGCCGCCAGGCCGATGCCAGGGGCTTCGTACATGGTTTCAAACATGTCGTCGATCAGCTGACGCAGGGCGTCGTCGAACTCCGTCACCGGTTTGGCGATGGTGCGCAGGCGCGGGTCCGGGAATTCGAGAATGTTCAAGATGGCCATAAGGTCAGGCAGTCACTGTGCGTTCGGTTGAAAACTGAGCACACATAATAAAGGGAAACGGGGAATTCAGCACCTGCGAAAGCTCGTCTAGGGTTTTCAGGGCCAGCTTATAGCCCATTCGATGGACAGGTTGTCAAAGCGTTATCAACAAAGTTATCCACAGTTTGTGCCACGTCGCTGGCCCCGTTTTGATCAAGGATGATCCTCATGCAAACCTACCATTCGTCGCCTCTTGCGCCTGCCGAACTGGAGGCAAGATTACGCCTGCACCGGCTGCCGGAAACAGGATTGCGTCGCTTCAACACCTTGCTGGAGGCCTTTGGCAGTGCGTCTTCGGCACTGTGTGCACCGGCCGGCGCGTGGCGCGCATTGGGCATACCACAGGCCACCATCGATGCCCGGCGCAGTGCCGAAGTGCGTGAAGGTGCACTGGCTGCAATGGCCTGGCTAGAGCGCCCGGGCCAGCATTTACTGATGTGGGATGGCCCTGGCTACCCGCCACTGTTGGCGGAGACTGATGATGCCCCACCGCTGCTGTTCGTCGCTGGCGACCCTGCTTTGCTCGAGCGTCCACAGTTGGCAATTGTGGGCAGCAGGCGTGCTTCACCCCCGGCGCTCGATACGGCTGCGGCGTTTTCCCGCTACCTGGCGCAGGCCGGTTTCACCATTACCAGTGGCTTGGCAGTGGGTATCGACGGTGCCGCTCATCGGGCGGCATTGCAGGCTGGTGGGGGCACGATTGGCGTGCTCGGCACGGGGTTGCAAAAACTTTATCCACAGCGCCACCAATCCCTTGCGCAAGCGATGATCGACAATGGCGGCGCGCTGGTTTCCGAGTACCCGCTGGATGCCGGGCCGTTGCCCGGCAACTTCCCGCGGCGCAATCGCATCATCAGCGGCTTGTCGCTGGGCGTGCTGGTGGTTGAAGCCAGCCTGGCCAGTGGTTCGCTGATCACCGCACGCCTGGCCGCCGAGCAAGGCCGCGAGGTGTATGCCATTCCAGGCTCCATTCACCACCCCGGAAGCAAAGGCTGCCATCAATTGATCCGTGACGGCGCGCTGCTGGTGGAAAGCGTGGAGCAGATCCTGGAGAGCCTGCAAGGCTGGCAGAACCTGCCGCCTGCGGTTGTGGATAAATTCGACCATCCGCTGCTCGCCCTGCTACATGCCGCGCCGCAAACCAGTGAAAGCCTGGCCCATTGCAGCGAGCTGCCCTTGGCCGAGGTGCTGGCGCAACTGACCGAACTGGAGTTGCAGGGCCGGGTCAGCAATGAAGCCGGGCGTTGGTTTGCCCGCGCGGGCTAAGTACACTGCTCACAAGCAAGGTTTATAGGCGGAGTGACAGAAATGGTGAGCAGTTTTCGTGTGCAACAAGCCGCACGTGAAATCCGGGCGGGCGCGGTGATCGCCTACCCGACGGAAGCGGTCTGGGGCCTGGGCTGTGACCCATGGAACGAGGACGCGGTGTACCGCCTGCTGGCGCTGAAGTCGCGGCCTGTGGATAAAGGGCTGATTCTGGTCGCCGACAACATCCGCCAGTTCGACTTTTTGTTCGAGGATTTTCCCGAAGACTGGATCGACCGCATGGGCAGCACCTGGCCGGGGCCGAACACCTGGCTGGTGCCGCACCAGGACCTGTTGCCCGAGTGGGTGACCGGGGAGCATGACACCGTGGCGCTGCGGGTCAGCGATCATCCGGTGGTGCGGGAGCTGTGCGCGCTGGTCGGGCCGTTGATTTCCACCTCGTGCAACCCGGGCGGCCGCCCGGCGGCGAAGACCCGGTTGCGGGTGGAGCAGTACTTCCATGGCCAGCTGGATCTGGTGTTGGGTGGGGCCTTGGGTGGAAGGAAGAACCCGAGTGTGATTCGCAACCTGGCCACTGGCGAAGTCGTTCGCCCGGGCTGATATCGCTGGCGAGGGCTTCGCCCTCGATCGCCGGCAAGCCAGCTCCCACAGGGTCGGTGTGGGAGCTGGCTTGCCGGCGATTGGGCCGCAAAGCGGCCCGAGAATCTACATTTCCGCCGAGGACGCCTTGGTCCATGTAGGCCTGTACCTGCGCGGCGCATATGAAACGGGCTCCCAAGCCCTCGAATACCTGCGCGAAGAGGGCCGTGGCATGTACTGGTCGAGCCTGCATTCCATAGAACCGGCGGAGGGGTTGGTGGAGGCGATTCTCGATGGCATCGAGTCGTCACCGTCCCCCCGTCCCCCACAGGCTTAGTGCTGCACTCAAGGCCGGCACAGTACCTGTGGGAGCGGGCGCGCCCGCGAACACCGGCGGAGCCGGTGCCATGCACCGCGGTGCTTGCTTCGCGGGCATGCCCGCTCCCACAGGGATGGCACAGCACTTAAGATCGGTGCAGTACCTGTATGAGTGAACTCAAGGAAGCAGAATTGTAGAACCCACAGTCCGCCGCGCCGACAGCTCCGCCTGCGCCTTGGCCGCCTCATTCAGCGGATACCGCTGCTGAATATCTACAACCAGCTTCCCACTGCCAATCATCGCAAACAGGTCATCGGCCATGGCCTGGGTGTTCTCGGCATTATTGGCATAGGTCGCCAACGTCGGCCGGGTCACATACAGTGAACCCTTCTGCGCCAGAATCCCCAGGTTCACCCCGCTCACCGCGCCCGAGGCATTGCCAAAACTCACCATCAACCCACGCGGCTGCAGGCAATCCAGCGAGGTCAGCCAGGTATCGGCTCCCACGCCGTCATATACTACCGGGCATTTCTTGCCGTCGGTCAGTTCCAGCACCCGCTTGGCCACGTCTTCATGGCTGTAGTCGATTGTCGCCCACGCGCCCAGCGCCTTGGCCCGCTCGGCTTTCTCGGCAGAGCTCACGGTCCCGATCAGCTTGGCGCCCAAGGCCGTGGCCCATTGGCAGGCAAGCGAGCCCACACCACCGGCTGCGGCGTGGAACAGGATCACGTCACCTGGCTTGACCTCGTAGGTCTGCTTCAGCAGGTACTGCACGGTCAAACCCTTGAGCATCACCGCCGCCGCCTGCTCGAAGCTGATGTTGTCGGGCAGCTTCACCAGGTTGGCTTCCGGCAGCGTATGCACCTCGCTATACGCGCCCAACGGGCCGCCGGCATGGGCCACGCGGTCACCCACTTTCAGCCGGGTCACGCCCTCGCCCACGGCCTCGACCACGCCAGCCGCTTCTGTACCCAGCCCCGAAGGCAAGGATGGCGGCGCATACAGCCCGCTGCGGAAGTAGGTATCGATGAAGTTCAGGCCGATCGCATGGTTACGCACACGCACCTGCTGTGGCCCTGGCGGGGCTGGTTCGAACTCCACAAACTGCAGCACTTCCGGGCCGCCATGCTGGCTGAACTGGATACGCTTGGCCATCTCGCACTCCTGTCGTCGGGATCGGGAAAGGCCCTCTATCGGACGCCTTTGCTTGATCGCCGTCAACTGCGGCGCGCGCGTTGGCGGTGGTATGCTACCCGGCGAATTCTTCCCTGCCCGTTCCTGGTGACCCGATGACTAGCCGCACCGAGGCCGTGAAAGCCTACCTGCTCGACCTGCAAGACCGCATCTGCTCTGCCCTCGAAACAGAAGACGGCGGCGCCCGCTTCGTCGAGGACGCCTGGGTGCGCGAAGCCGGTGGCGGGGGCCGCACGCGAGTGATCGGCGATGGCAAGGTGATCGAGAAAGGCGGGGTCAACTTCTCCCATGTGTTCGGTGCGGGTCTGCCGCCCTCGGCCAGTGCCCACCGCCCTGAGCTGGCGGGCCGTGGTTTCGAGGCCTTGGGCGTGTCGCTGGTGATTCACCCGCACAACCCGCATGTGCCCACTTCCCACGCCAACGTGCGCTTCTTCATCGCCGAAAAGGAAGGTGAAGAGGCTGTCTGGTGGTTCGGCGGCGGCTTCGACCTGACCCCGTACTACGGCAATGAAGAAGACTGCATCCACTGGCACCGGGTGGCCGAGCAGGCCTGCGCGCCGTTCGGCGCCGACGTTTACCCGCGCTACAAGGCCTGGTGCGACCGCTACTTCCACCTCAAGCACCGTGGCGAGCCACGCGGCATCGGCGGCCTGTTCTTCGATGACCTGAACGAATGGGGCTTCGACACCTGCTTCGCCTTTATCCGCGCCATCGGCGACGCCTACGTCAACGCCTACCTGCCGATCATCCAGCGTCGCAAGGGCACCCCTTACACCCCGCAGCAACGGGAGTTCCAGGAATACCGCCGTGGCCGCTACGTAGAGTTCAACCTGGTCTACGACCGTGGCACCCTGTTCGGCCTGCAGTCCGGTGGCCGCACCGAGTCCATCCTCATGTCGCTACCGCCGCAGGTGCGCTGGGGCTACGACTGGAAGGCCGTGCCCGGTAGCGAAGAAGCGCGCCTGACCGAGTACTTCCTGCAGGACCGCGACTGGCTCGGCCAGTAATTCTGTGGATAACCAAGGAGCCGTCATGGACCAGTACGTCGTTTTCGGAAACCCCATCGGCCACAGCAAGTCGCCGCTGATCCACCGTCTGTTCGCCGAGCAGACCGGCCAGGACCTGGAATACGCCACCCTGCTGGCGCCGCTGGACGAGTTCAGCGACTGCGCGCGCGGCTTCTTCAAGCAAGGCAGCGGTGGTAACGTAACCGTGCCGTTCAAGGAAGAGGCCTACCGCCTGTGCGACAGCCTGACCCCGCGTGCACAACGCGCTGGCGCAGTGAATACGCTGAGCAAGCTGGCCGATGGCAGCCTGCAGGGCGACAACACCGATGGCGCTGGCCTGGTGCGCGACCTGACGGTGAATGCCGGGGTCGAGCTTGCGGGCAAGCGCATTCTGATCCTGGGTGCTGGTGGTGCGGTGCGTGGTGTGCTGGAGCCGATCCTGGCGCACAAGCCGCAGTCGCTGGTGATTGCCAACCGTACTGTGGAAAAGGCCGAGCAGCTGGCGCGTGAGTTCGATGAACTGGGACCGGTGGTGGCCAGCGGGTTTGCCTGGTTGCAGGAGCCGGTTGATGTGATCATCAATGCCACCTCGGCGAGCCTGGCCGGCGAATTGCCGCCGATTGCCGACAGCCTGGTCGAGGCGGGGCGCACGGTTTGTTACGACATGATGTATGGCAAGGAGCCGACGCCGTTTTGCCAGTGGGCTGAGAAGCTGGGCGCGGCCAAGGTACTGGATGGGTTGGGGATGCTGGCTGAGCAGGCGGCTGAGGCGTTCTTTATCTGGCGTGGGGTGCGGCCGGATACGGCGCCGGTGTTGGCTGAGTTGCGCCGGCAGCTGGCTCGCGGCTGAGATTGCCGGGGCCGCTTTGCGGCCCCAAAAATCTCAACCCAACATCACTCTTCAAACCGGATCGGACAAAGCTCCACCCCTTCCAGCTTCTGCAACTCCTCGATCACCTGCGGCCTGGCCCGGTGCAGGGTCAGACTCCCCCCCGCCCGCCGCAACCGCCGCGCCTCGCGGTGCAACATATCCACACCCGAGTAATCGATGAAATTCACCTGCCGGGCATCGATCACCACATGCGGCCCCTGGCAGCGCTGCAAGCGCACCTGCAGGTAATGCGCCGCACCAAAGAAGATCGACCCGCCCACCCGCAGCACGTCCGCCTCCCCTTCACGGCTTTGTTGCACCCGTGGTCGCGAGGTGCGCTTCAGGTAGAAGAACAGCGACGCCAGCACTCCGGCATAGATCGCCGTCTGCAACTCCAGCAACAAGGTCGCTGCCGCCGTCAGCGCCATTACCAAAAACTCGGAGCGGCTGACCCGGAACAGCGCTCGAATCCCCCGGTGGTCCACCAGACCCCAGCAAATCAGCAGAATACTGCCGGCCATGGCCGGGATCGGCAGGTGCGCGATCAGCCCGGCCCCGGCAACGGCGAACACCGCCACCCATAACGCTGAGAAAACCCCGGCCATGGGCGAGCGGGCGCCGGCGTCGTAGCTCAGCCCGGAACGGGTGAAGGAGCCAGAAGACAGGTAACCGGAGAACAACGCACCGACTATGTTCGACAGACCTTGTGCGCGTATTTCCTGGTCTGCGTCGATCAACTGCTCCGAACGTGCCGACAACGAGCGGGCGATCGACAGGCTGGTGACCAGCCCGAGCATGCCCACCGCCACGGCGCTGGGCAGCAGGCGCAGGATCAGTTCTACATCCAGCAGGGGCAGCGGGCTGAAGGGCGGTAGTTGGCCGGTGAACGCCGGCACCCGTGGCACATGGCCAAAAAAGCCGGGCAGCAGCCAGGCCAGCAGGCTGACCAGGATCAGGCTTATCAACAGGCTAGGCCAGCGTGGGCGGCAGAGTTTGAAGGCCACGCCGATCACCACCGTGGCCAGGCCAAGAAACAAGGACGGCAGGTCGACCTCGCCGGCATGGCTGGCCAGGTCTTGCACGGTCTTCAGCGCCGTGGCCTGGCTTGGCAGGTCCATGCCCAACAAGTTGGGCAACTGGCCCAGGGCAATGACGACAGCGGCGCCCAAGGTGAAGCCGAGCACCACTGAATGGGAGACAAAATTCACCAGAGCGCCGAAGCGCAAAAGCCCCAGTAGCAGCTGGAAGATGCCGCCGAGGAAGGTCAGCAGCAGCACCAGGGTGACGTAGTCGGCGCTGCCGGCCACGGCCAGCGGGCTGATGCTGGCGTAGAGGACGATGGAGATGGCGGCGGTCGGGCCGCAGATCAGGTGCCAGGACGAGCCCCACAGGCAGGCGATCAGCACTGGCACGATGGCGGCGTACAGGCCGTATTCGGCGGGCAGGCCGGCGATCAGGGCGTAGGCGATGGATTGCGGCAGGGCGAGGATGGCACCGCTCAGGCCCACCAGCAGGTCCTGGCGCAGGCTGCGGCCCGATTGGCGGGGGAGCCAGGAGAGGAAGGGCAGCAGGTGAGTGAGGCGATGCATGGGTTATCCACATTCCTTACTGTTTCACCAATCCCTGTGGGAGCGGGCGCGCCCGCGAAGAAGCCGCCGCAGTGGATGGCACCGGCTTCGCCGGAGTTCGCGGGCATGCCCCCTCCCACAGGGATAGAGGTTTGCTTGTGAGGTTACAGTTTGGCTTTGACGGCCTCCAGCGCATTGCCATCGGCCTTGGTCGTCACCCCGGCCAACCACCCTTCCAGCAACTCGGGATGCGCCTTCACCCAAGCCTTGGCCGCATCATCGAAGCTGATCTTCTTGTCCACAACCTCGGCCATGATGGTGTTTTCCATGTCCAATGTGAACTTCAGGTTACCCAGCAGCTTCGCCGCATTCGGGCAGGCTTGTGGATAACCCTTGCGGGTCAGGGTGTACACCTCGCCCTTGCTGCCGAACCACTTCTCCCCACCCGTCAGGTAGTGCATCTTCAACTTCACGTTCATCGGGTGAGGGGTCCAGCCGAGAAAGGTGATGAACTGCTGCTTCTTCACCGCCCGGTCGACCTGGGCCAGCATCGCCTGCTCGCTGGACTCCACCAGCTTCCACTGGCCGAGGTTGAATTCGTTGTTGTCGATGATTTGCTTCAGCGACAGGTTGGCCGGTGCGCCCGAGCCAATCCCGTACAGCTTGTTGTCGAACTGGTCGGCGTGCTTCTGCAAGTCGGCGAAATCTTTCACCCCGGCATTCCACACATAGTCGGGCACTGCCAGGGTGAACTCGGTTCCTTCCAGGTTGCGTGAAAGTTGCTGCACATCGCCGTTGGCGATGAACTTGTCATGAAAGCCCTGCTGTGCCGGCATCCAGTTGCCGAGGAAGGCATCGACGCGGCCATCCTTGAGGCCGCCGTAGATGATCGGCACGGCCAGGCTGTCGATCTTCACCTGGTAACCCAGGCTTTCCAGCAGCAGGCGGGCCACGGCGTTGGTCGTGGCGATATCGCTCCAGCCGGGGTCTGCCATCTTCACGGTGGTGCATTGCGCGTCGCTGTCGGCGGCGTAGGCTGCGGCGGTACCCAGGCTCAGGGCCAGGGCGAATACGGTGGCGGAGAACTTGTGCATGGCGGCCTCTCTTCTCAATCCAGGGGGGCGGGCTGTGGATAACGTGCCTTGCGCTCGAGGTCGTCGAGATCGATGTGGTTGCGCATGTACTGTTGGCTGGCATCCACCAGCGGTTGGTGGTCCCAGCTTTTCAGCTTGCCGATGGCCAGCGCCTCGGCTACCAGGCGGCGGCGCCGCTGGCTGACCAGAACCTGCTGGCGCAGGCTGGGGATATCCCAGCGCTGCTGTGCTTCATCGACAAATGCCTGCAGCAGCGCCTGGTGTTCCGGGCTGCCGGTGAGGTTCTCCCGCTCGTGCGGGTCGCGGCTCAGGTCGTAGAGTAGGCATGGGTCGTCTTCGCTGTACACGAACTTGTATGGCCCGCGGCGAATCATCATCAGCGGGCCGACGGTGCCTTCGGCCATGTACTCGCCGATCACTTCGTCATGGCCGCCCTGCCCTTGCAGGTGGCCGACCAACGAGCGGCCGTCCAGGTGCAGGTGGTTATCCACAGCGCCACCAGCCAGCTCGACCAGGGTCGGCAGCAGGTCGCAGGTCGATACCGAGGCGCTGACCCGGGCTGGCGCGTAGCGCTTGGGCGCGTGCACCAGCAGCGGCACGCGCGCCGACATCTCGAACCAGTGCATCTTGTACCAGAGGCCACGCTCACCCAGCATGTCGCCGTGGTCGCCGGAGAACACGATCAGGGTGTCATCGGCCAGGTTGCATTCCTCCAGGGTCTGCAGCAGCAGGCCGATGTTGTCGTCGATGTAGCTGCAGGCGCCGAAGTAGGCACGGCGGGCATCGCGAATCTTGTCCACAGGCAGCGGCTTGTTCCACAGGTCATAGACCTTCAGCAGGCGCTGCGAGTGCGGGTCGAGTTCTGCCTGGTTGAATTCGGCACGGGGCATGGGGATATCCACACCCTCGTAGCGGTCCCAGTAGCGTTTGGGGATGGTGTACGGGTCGTGCGGATGGGTCATCGACACGGTGAGGCAGAACGGCCGACCATCGTTTTCGCGCACATGGTCGTACAGGTACTGGCGCGCCTTGAAGACCACTTCCTCGTCGAAATCCAGCTGGTTGGTACGCACGCACGGGCCGGCCTGCAGCACCGAGGACATGTTGTGGTACCAACTCGGGCGCACGTCTGGTTCATCCCAGTTCACCGCCCAGCCGTAGTCGGCCGGGTAGATATCGCTGGTAAGGCGTTCCTCGTAGCCATGCAGCTGGTCCGGGCCGCAGAAGTGCATCTTGCCAGAGAGCGCGGTGCGGTAGCCCAGGCGGCGCAGGTAGTGAGCGTAGGTTGGCACGTCGGCAGGGAAGTCGGCGGCGTTGTCGTAGGCGCCGATGCGACTGGGCAATTGCCCGCTGACCAGGGTGAAGCGCGATGGTGCGCACAACGGGCTGTTGCAGTAGGCCGAGTCGAACACCACCGCTTGTTCGGCAAGGCGGCTCAGGTGCGGCATCTGGATTGGCGAAGAGGCGTAGATCGGCAGCAAGGGCGCGGCCATCTGGTCGGCCATGATCAACAGGATATTCGGGCGCGTCATGGTGGCTTCCATCGTTGAGGGTTATGCGAACCGCTTGCCTACCAAGATGCGACTGTGGATAACATGGGTAAAGCCCATGGCGGGCAATGACTGGGATTAGCCCTGCTTATGTTTGACCACCTTGCCAAATTGTCGCTGGATACACTGCGCGTGTTCGAGGCTGCCGCACGGTTGCGTGGCTTTACCGCTGCGGCACTGGAGCTGGGCACCACGCAGCCGGCGGTGAGCCAGCAAGTCAAACGGCTGGAGGCACAGCTGGGCACGCGGTTGTTCGACCGCATTTACCGGGGTATCGAGCTGACCGAGGCTGGCCAGGTGCTGTTCGAACAGGTGCATCAGGGCCTGCAGGCCATGGAGGACGGCATTGCCCAGGCCAGTGGGCGCGGCCAGCGCGAAGTGCTGCAGGTGGCTACCGACTTCGCCTTTGCGGCGTTCTGGCTGATGCCACGGCTGCAGCGTTTTCACGAGGCTTATCCACAGGTGGATGTGAGCCTGGTGACCGGTGAGCGCAGCCAGGGAATGTTGCGCCCGGACATCGATGTGGCGGTGCTGTTTGGCGACGGGCGCTTTCACCAGGGCGAGAGCCGCTGGCTGTTCGATGAGGAGGTTTTTCCGGTGTGCAGCCCGCGGCTGATTCATGGCAAACCCTTGTCAGCCGCGGCTTTGCAACGATTGCCTTTGCTGCATTTGAAGGGCGAGCAGGCTAGCCGCTGGTTTGATTGGGCGGGGGTGTTTCGCGGGTTTGGCGTGGCCAGCCCGCCGCCGGCCGGGCAGTTGCGGTTTGATAACTATACGTTGCTGATCCAGGCCGCGATTGCCGGGCAAGGGGTGGCGATTGGCTGGGGGCACCTGGTGGATGGGCTGGTGGAGCAAGGGTTGCTATGCCGGCCGTTGGAGGGGAGTTTGCGCTCGGCGCGCGGGTATTACGCGGTGCTGCCACCACGCAAGCGGCGTGGGGCTTTGATCGAGCGGTTCGTGGATTGGCTGGAGCAAGAGCGTAGCCTTTGAGATTTGGGGCCGCTTTGCGGCCCCGGCAATCTAGACCACGAAGTTCAGGTGCTCGCCCCGGTGCAAGTCCAGCTCCAGCATATCCACCATCCCCGCCGCGACCCTGGCCAGGTGCCGCAACGGCTCAGCCAACCCCGGCTCCAGCGTCCCTTCGGTGCTGCGAAAATGCTCCATCCCCAACCCGGCCAGTTCCTGCGGGGCATTGATCAGCGTCCAGTGCAACGCACTGCGCTGTAACCCGTCCACTACCTGGCCCACACACTCCCGCTCTGCCTCGGTGTACTTGCCCGGCTCATCCAGCACATCGAAATCGCCCACCAGCAACAGCCGGCGTATAGTCGTACGCTTAAGCCCTGCCACCAGCGCCTCGCTCATGCGGGCTTGCCTGGGCAGATCGCCCGGCGCCAGCGTCGACAACAGGGCAATGACCGCCGAGCCGCCTGCCGCGCCCTGCTCCGCCTGGTCGGCATCGCTCAGCCCGCCTATCTTGAAATGCAGGCCAGGACGCGGCGCATGGCGGTTGAGGTCGTCGACCACGGCGGTCACTTCGTGCTGGCGCGACAGCAGCTCTACCATCAGGGCATTGCCCAGGCTGCTGTCAGGCCCGAACAGGACCAGTTTGAACACTGGGGTTTCGGCGTTTTTCACTGCATCACTCCCTTTGCAGGTGGTGATGGTTGGACCGCAATCAGGAGTTATCGTGCAGAGGATCAAGGGTTACCACGCCCATGTTTACTACAACGCAGCGACCATGGACCAGGCCCGTGAACTGTGTGAAGAGGCGGCGCGTCTGTTTCCCGTGAGCATGGGGCGCATGCACCAGAAACCCGTGGGGCCGCACCCGGACTGGAGCTGCCAGCTGGCGTTCGGGCCGGAGGTGGTGGGGGTGGTGTTGCCGTGGTTAGCGTTGTATCGGAAGGGGTTGGTGGTGTTCATGCACCCGCTGACCGGGGATGAACTGGCGGACCACCGGGACCATGCGATCTGGATGGGGGCTGTAAGGCCTTTGGATCTGTCGATTTTTGGGGGCTAGAGTTGTGTAGCCTGCACCGGCCTCTTCGCGGGCGCGCCCGCTCCCACAAGGACGGCGCAGCCCATGAGAGCGGCGCGGTCACTGTGGGAGCGGGCATGCCCGCGAAGCAGACGATGCGGCTCAGCGACGAGCGCCGCGCACCCCTTCAGCCAGTGCCGAGCACAGGCTCAATACATCACTCACCGCCTGCTCGGCACTCTTGGCCTGGGCAATCTTGTCGACCAGCGCCGAGCCCACCACCACGCCGTCAGACAGGCGGGCAATGGCCGCAGCCTGCTCCGGCGTACGAATGCCAAAACCAACGCTGATCGGCAGATCGGTATGCCGACGCAGGCGGGCAATGGCTTCGGTCACGTGCTCGGTGGTCGCCGAGCCAGCGCCGGTCACACCGGCTACCGACACGTAGTAGACAAATCCGGAGCTGCGCTCCAGCACGCGCGGCAGGCGCGCGTCGTCGGTGGTCGGAGTGGTCAGGCGGATGAAGTCGATGCCTGCGGCCTGGGCCGGGGTCGCCAGCTCGGCGTCGTGCTCTGGCGGCAGGTCGACGATGATCAGGCCATCGACGCCGGCTTGCTTGGCTTCGGCGACGAACTTTTCCACGCCAAAGCGGTGGATCGGGTTGTAGTAGCCCATCAGTACGATCGGTGTGGTCTGGTTATCCACACGGAATTCGCGAACCATCTGCAAGGTCTTGGCCAGGGTCTGGCCGGCTTCCAGGGCACGCAGGGTGGCCAGCTGGATGGCCACGCCGTCGGCCATCGGGTCGGTGAAAGGCATGCCCAACTCGATCACGTCGGCACCGGCAGCCGGCAGGCCCTTGAGGATCTGCAGCGAGGCGTCATAGCCCGGATCGCCCGCGGTGACGAAGGTGACCAGTGCCGAGCGGCCTTCGGCCTTCAGCTCGGCGAAGCGTTGTTCAAGACGGCTCATGCCTGTTTCTCCTGGGCGGCCATGTGGTTCATGACGGTTTGCATGTCTTTGTCGCCGCGGCCCGACAGGCACACGACCATCAGGTGGTCCTTGGGCAGCTTCGGTGCGCGCTTGATCGCCTCGGCCAGGGCGTGGGAGCTTTCCAGGGCCGGGATGATGCCTTCCAGGCGGCAGGTGGCGTGGAACGCATCCAGCGCTTCGTCGTCGGTGATGCTGACGTACTCGACACGCTTCACTTCGTGCAGGTAGGCGTGCTCCGGGCCGATACCCGGGTAGTCCAGGCCGGCGGAAATCGAGTGGGCGTCGGTGATCTGACCGTCTTCGTCCTGCAGCAGGTAGGTGCGGTTACCGTGCAGCACGCCCGGTACGCCACCATTCAGGCTGGCCGCGTGCTTGTCGGTGTGCACGCCGTGGCCACCGGCTTCGACACCGATGATCTGCACGCTGGGTTCTTCGAGGAATTCATGGAACAGGCCCATGGCGTTGGAACCACCGCCGACGCAGGCTACCAGGCTGTCTGGCAGGCGGCCTTCCTTCTCTTGCAGCTGGGCGCGGGTTTCCTTGCCGATGATCGACTGGAAGTCGCGGACCATGGCCGGGTACGGGTGCGGGCCGGCGACGGTGCCGATCAGGTAGAAGGTGTCTTCTACGTTGGTGACCCAGTCGCGCAGTGCCTCGTTCATGGCGTCTTTCAGGGTGCCGGTGCCGGCGGTGACCGGGACGATTTCGGCGCCCAGCAGTTTCATGCGGAACACGTTGGCCTGCTGGCGCTCGATGTCGGTGGCGCCCATGTAGATCACGCAAGGCAGGCCGAAGCGGGCCGCGACGGTAGCGGTGGCCACGCCGTGCATGCCGGCGCCGGTTTCGGCGATCAGGCGCTTCTTGCCCATGCGCTTGGCCAGCAACACCTGGCCGATGCAGTTGTTCACCTTGTGCGCGCCGGTGTGGTTGAGCTCTTCACGCTTGAAGAAGATCTTCGCGCCGCCGCAGTGCTCGGTCAGGCGCTCGGCGAAGTACAGCGGGTTGGGGCGGCCGATGTAGTCGCGCTGGAAGTAGGCCAGCTCTTCGAGGAACTTGGGGTCTGCCTTTGCCGCTTCGTATTCGCGAGCCAGGTCCAGCACCAGTGGCATCAGGGTTTCGGCCACGTAGCGGCCGCCGAACGAGCCGAACAGGCCGTTGGCGTCGGGGCCGGGGCGGTATTGGGACTGGGTCATGGGGCGCTCCAGGGCGTAATGAATGAGTGATGGGCTTTACTCTAACCACGGCACGCCCGGCTGAAAACCGATAAGATTGCGCAAACTTGTCAGAAAAACTCACAGGTACCATGGCCCACGACCTCCCTCCCCTCAACGCCCTGCGGGCCTTCGAGGCCACCGCCAGGCTTAACAGCGTCAGCCAGGCGGCGGAAGCGCTGCATGTCACCCATGGCGCCGTCAGTCGGCAGATCAAGGTGCTTGAAGAGCACCTGGGCGTAGCGCTCTTCGTTAAGGACGGGCGTGGCATCAAACTCACAGATGCCGGCATACGCCTGCGCGATGCCAGTGGCGAAGCCTTCGACCGCTTGCGCAGCGTGTGCGCCGAGCTCAGCCGCGACGTCAGCGAGGCGCCATTCGTGCTGGGCTGCTCGGGCAGCCTGCTGGCGCGCTGGTTCATCCCGCGATTGGGGCGGCTGCAGGCGGACTTGCCTGAACTGCGCCTGCACCTGTCGGCCGGTGAAGGGGACCTGGACCCGCGACGGCCAGGGCTGGATGCGCTGCTGGTATATGCCGAGCCGCCATGGCCGATGGACATGCAGGTGCATGTACTGGCCGAGGAACGCATCGGGCCGGTGCTCAGCCCGCATTTCGCCGGTTTCGAGCGCTTGCAGGCTGCGCCGGCCAAGGCCTTGCTGGGCGAAGCCTTGCTGCACACCACCTCCCGCCCGCAGGCTTGGCCCACCTGGGCGCTGGAACAGGGGCTGGAGCCGGCGGCCCTTCACTATGGCCAGGCTTTCGAGCACCTGTATTACCTGCTGGAAGCTGCCGTGGCCGGGTTGGGTGTGGCGATTGCGCCGCAGCCTCTGGTCGCCGATGACCTGCGGGCGGGCCGTTTGAGTGCGCCATGGGGTTTTTCACCTACCCCTGCGGCGCTGGCCCTGTGGGTGCCCAGACGCGCCGCGGACGGGCGCGCCGAGCAGTTGGCGCAGTGGTTAAGGGCGGAACTGGCGCGCCAGGGCGCTTAGTTACGTTTGCACATCAGGTACGCCGCCAGCAGGCCCAGTGCGCCGATGGCAACACCCGCAGTGGTGTACGGGTGTTCCTGGGCGTAATCACGGGTGGCGATGCCCGTCTGGCGGGTCCGCTGCTTCACTTCCTCGTAGGCATCGCTCAGCAGGCTACGGGAATGCCGAAGGGCGTTTTCGGCGTTGCTGCGGATGGCCTTCACCGACTTCTGGGATTCTTCCGACGCGTCATGCTTGAGGTTCTCCAGGCTTTTCAGAAGGCTCTCGATTTCGGCTTCCATGCTTTCCAGGGACGTTTTACGCAGCGAATTGCGGTGCATATTGACTCTCCTTCGCGTTGTGGGCTGTAGAGGTTGCGACTGCCAAGCGAAGCGAAAGTGCGATCGAACTTTCGCCTAGGGTGACCGCTCGCAGGTAAACCCGGCCTGCGCTGCTAGGCTCAATTTCACCATCATCCAAGGAGAGCGCTCATGACCGATCATCACACCTACAAGAAGATCGAACTGGTGGGGTCTTCGACCACCAGCATCGAAGAGGCGATCAACAATGCCCTGGCCGAAGCCGGCAAGAGCATCAAGCATCTGGAGTGGTTCGAAGTGATAGATACCCGTGGCCATATCCGCGACAACAAGGCGGCGCACTTCCAGGTCACGCTGAAGGTCGGCTTCCGTATCGCCAATAGCTGAAACACTGCCGGGCTGGATGAGCCCGGCATGATGGGGTATTCAGGAAAGGGGCGCCTTGGCGGGTGCCCTTTCTGATTTCATCTGCACAAGGAAAGCGAGTGATGAACAAACTGATTCTGGCGCTGGGCCTGATGACCCTGGCCGGTGGTGCGCTGGCAGCAGGCAAGCCGTGTGAGGAGCTCAAGGCAGAAATTGCGGCCAAGCTGGATGCCAAGGGGGTCACCGGCTACAAGCTGGAGATCGTCGACAAGGGTGACCCGGCCGGCAAGGTGATCGGAACCTGCGAGGCGGGTACCAAGGAGATTGTGTACCGCCGCGGTTAACGCGTTGGCTTCTTCGCGGGCTCGCCCGCTCCCACAGGGGCTGCACAGGTTTCAGCATCTGTGCAGTCCCTGTGGGAGCGGGAAAGCCCGCGAAGAAGGTCACGCGGTCTTGAGCGCCTGCGCCATCAGTTCATAGGACCGGATCCGGTCCGCATGCTCATACAAATCACAGGTAAAGATCAGCTCATCGGCGCCGGTCTGCTCCAGCAGCACCTCAACCTTGGCCCGCACTTTCTGCGGGCTGCCGATCATCGCCAGGCCGAGGAAGCTGCCCACCGCGTCCCGCTCATGGGGTAGCCACAGCCCATCCATGCTTTCCACTGGCGGCTTTTGCATCAGGCTCTGCCCGCGAATCAGCGCGAGGATGCGCTGGTACACGGAGGTGGCCAGGTACTCGGCCTTTTCGTCAGTTTCTGCCACTACCATGGGAATGCCCAGCATCACATACGGCTTGTCCAATGTGGTCGACGGCTTGAAGTGGTTGCGGTACACGCGGATCGCCTCATGCATCAGGCGTGGTGCGAAGTGCGAGGCGAAGGCGTAGGGCATGCCGCGCATACCCGCCAACTGGGCGCTGAACAGGCTGGAACCCAGCAGCCACATGGGCACACCGGTGTCGTGCCCAGGCACAGCGATCACTTTTTGATCATCGGTACGCGGGCCAAGATAGCGTGACAGTTCCTCGACATCATCCGGGAAGTCATCCGGGCCGCCAGCGCGGTCGCGACGCAGGGCGTAGGCAGTCATCTGGTCGGAGCCCGGCGCGCGGCCCAGCCCGAGGTCGATACGCCCCGGATACAGGCTGGCCAGGGTGCCGAATTGTTCGGCGATCACCAGCGGCGCATGGTTGGGCAGCATGACCCCGCCAGAGCCCACGCGAATGCTCGAGGTGCCCCCGGCCAGGTAGCCGATCAGCACCGAAGTCGCCGAACTGGCGATGCCGTCCATGTTGTGGTGCTCGGCTACCCAGAAGCGGTTGTAGCCAAAGCGCTCGACGTGCTGCGCCAGGTCCAGGGAGTTGCGCAGCGACTGCGCCGGGCCGGCATCGGCGCGTACCGGCACCAGGTCGAGGGTGGAAATCTTCAGGTCACGCAACTGCGTCATGGAGCCTCCGCAAAGGTGTTTGGCCACAGGCCTTTTCAACTCTGTATGGGCACATTCGCCGGATTCAATGCTTGCCGTGCGATTGCTCTGAACTTGCTGTAGGCGGCTGGCCTCTGAAGCCTTAAGTATGTAACCCGAGACCAGGAGGCATCATGAAAAAGACAGCATCGGCGATCTGGCAAGGTGGCCTTAAAGACGGCAAAGGCCTGCTTTCTACCGAAAGTGGTGCGCTCAAGCAGAACCCCTACGGCTTCAACACCCGTTTCGAGGGCTCGCCAGGGACCAACCCGGAGGAGCTGATCGGCGCGGCGCACGCTGGCTGCTTCTCGATGGCACTGTCGATGATGCTGGGCGAAGCGGGGTTCACCCCGGACAGGATTGACACCGCTGCCGAAGTGACGCTCGACAAGCAGGCTGACGGCTTTGCCATTACCGCAGTGCACCTGGTACTCAGGGCCAAGGTGCCCGGGGCGAGTGAAGCGCAGTTCTTGCAGATTGCCGAGAAGGCCAAGGCCGGGTGCCCGGTGTCCAAGGTGCTGAACGCGAAGATCAGCCTTGATGCGGCGTTGGTGGGTTGAAGCAGTGCAATGAGGGCGGTTTGTTGTAGTCTAGACAGCGTCGGCAGCACGCTGCCCTTTCAGGAGCCGTTTCATGATTCGCGTCGCAATCGCCGTGTTGGCTTCCCTGGTCGCCACGTCTACGCTGGCGGCGGTCAAGCCGTGCGAAGAGCTCAAAGCCGAGATCGAGGCCAAGATCCAGGCCCAGGGGGTTTCGTCCTATACCCTGGAAATCGTGCCCAACAGTGAGGTCAAGGACCCGAACATGGTCGTCGGGACCTGTGATGGTGGGACCAAAAAAATCATTTATCAGAAGAATGATCGGTGAGTCCTGGAGCCTGGGGCCGCTTTGCGGCCCATTCGCAGCGCAAGGCTGCTCCTACAGGAAATACGCGATCTTTGTAGCAGCCCTATGCTGCGAATGGGCTGCGAAGCGGCCCCCGATCAAGGAATGCAGAACACCTCGCTAGGTTCGTTCACCACCACCTTGCGGCTGCCGTCATACAGCAGCACCTGCGGCTCCATCACCGGCGCCCGTGCCTCCAGGCGATAGCGCTCACCGGCCTTGAAGTTGTCAAAACGCACGGTCAGGTAGCAGGTACGGTCCCTGGGCTGGGTCGTGAGGCTACCCCCCTTGATCTCATAATCGAAGCGCACTACCAGTTCGTGCTTGCCCGGCGTCACCTGGAAGTAACGGCCATCCTCCAGGCGTTTGCCATCAAGGCGGTCGGCCATGATCACCCTGCCGGGGGTTATGGTGTACAGGTCGACCCAGGCCTGCTTGGGGTCGACGGGCGGCAAGGGGCTGGCGCAAGCCCCCAGTGCACTGAGGGCGATCAGCATCATGGGCTGGCGCATGGCAAGACTCCCGCTTGCGATTTACACGCTACAAGCATAGCGCCGTTTGTGTGTTTCAGGTGCGCTGGCAGCCTGCAGGCAGGCCTTGGCCAACCAGTTTCTGCTGATGGTCGTAGAGTTTGATCCAGGGGCGGAAGCCGATGCTGCCAGCCTGCAGCTGGTAGCGCTGGCCGGCACTGAAATCCTTGAAGGTCAGCTTGACCTGGCAATCCCGCCACAAAGGCTCCTCGACCGGGCCGATATTGCTTGGGGTAACCGGAAACTGGTAGCGCACGGTCAGCTCGTGGCTGCCGGGCGGTACTTCGAAGTAACGGTTGTCGGCCCAGTCGCGTTCATCTACCTGCACGGCGTGCAGCGAGGTGTTGTCGTAGGGCGTGAGGTCGATCCAGGCCTGGTTCGGGTCCGGGTCTGGCAGGGTCGAACAGGCGGATATCAGCAACAGTGAGCTGGTGACCAACAGTGCACGCATGGCGAAACGCCCCCTTGGCGAGATAGTCTTGGCGTGAATCGGCCATGAGCGAGTCAGACAGTTGCGGATGCTTCGACTTATTCTTGTGCAGCGCTCAGGCCCTGGGCCACTCGACCTCGTTTTTAGCCGTTTGGTTCCCCTGCTGGCGGTGCTCCTGCTGAACGGTTGCAGCAGCGTGGCCTACTATGGGCAGCTGGCCGAGGGCCAGTTGCAGCTGCTACGCGCACGGCAGCCGGTGGAGCAGGTAGTGGCCAACCCGGCCACTTCAACGCAATTGCGCGCACGACTGGAGCACGCCAGGCAGGCGCGGTTATTTGCCAGCCAGCAGCTGAAGCTGCCGGATAACCGCAGCTACCGGGTGTATGCCGACATTGGCCGGCCCTATGTGGTGTGGAACGTGTTCGCCACCCCCGAGCTGTCGTTGCAGCCAGTGACGCACTGCTTCCCGATCGCGGGGTGTGTGGCCTACCGCGGCTATTACCAACAAGGCGCGGCGCGTGGGGCGGCAGCGCTGATGCGCCAGGAGGGCATGGATGTGTACGTGGGCGGCGTGGAGGCTTATTCGACGCTGGGCTGGTTCGACGACCCGATTCTGTCATCGATGGTGGGCTGGAGCGACGAGCGCCTGGCCACACTGATCTTCCATGAGCTGGCCCACCAGCGCTTCTATGTGCAGGACGATACCGAGTTCAACGAGTCGTTTGCCTCCTTCGTCGAACAGGAAGGCACGCGGCAATGGCGCGTGGCGCGTGGCCTGGCTGCTTCTGACGGGGAGCGGGGGAAGCAGCGTGAGCAGTTCATTCGGCTGGTGCTGGCCAGCCGCGAGCGGCTGCAGGCGATTTATGCAGGGCCTCTGGGTGATGTGCAGAAGCGGGCTGCCAAGCAGGCGGAGTTCGAACGTCTAAGGCGGGAATACCGGCAGGTGCGTGATGCCCAGTGGGGTGGTGACAAGCGCTATGACGCCTGGATGTATGGGCCGATGAGCAATGCCAAGTTGTTGCCGTTCGGGCTGTATGACCAGTGGGTGCCGGCGTTTGCGGTGGTGTTCGGCGAGGTTGGCGGGGACTGGCGGCGGTTTTACGAGCGGGTTGAGCAACTGGGAAGGTTGCCGATCGCTGAAAGGAAGGCTGTGTTGCAGAGGTTGATGGCTAACCTGTGAGTTTTTGGGGCCGCTTTGCGGCCCATCGTCGGCAAGCCAACTCCCACCCCGACCGCACCGATTTCAAGTCATGCGCAGTACCTGTGGGAGCTGGCTTGCCGGCGATGGGCTGCAAAGCAGCCCCCATGGCCATCAAGCCTTGAGAAATGCCTGATGCATCTCGGCCAAGGTAGCAAAGTGGAATGCCGGTTCTTCCGCCATCAGCTCTTCCTGGCTACCAAACCCGTACCCCACCGCCACTGCCTGCAAACCATTGCTGCGTGCACCGATCAGGTCATGCTTGCGATCGCCGATCATCAGCGTCTGCGCCGGGTCCAGGCGCTCCTCATCCAGCAGGTGGCGAATCAGCTCGACCTTGTTGGTGCGCGTGCCGTCCAGTTCACTGCCATAGATCACCTTGAAGTGGTGGTCGAAGGCAAAGTGACGGGCGATTTCGCGAGCGAATTTCCAAGGTTTGGAGGTGGCAATATACAGCGTGCGGCCTTGGCCGCTCAGCGCTTCGAGCAGCTCCGGCACACCGTCGAACACCAGGTTTTCGTACAGTCCGGTGACGCTGAAGCGTTCACGATAGAAGTTCACCGCATCCCAGGCCTTGGCTTCGTCGAAGTTGTAAAACTGCATGAAAGCCTGCAGCAGGGGTGGGCCGATGAAGTGTTCGAGGCGGGTCAGGTCCGGCTCGTCGATGCCTAGCTTGGCCAAGGCGTACTGGATCGAGCGGGTGATGCCCTGGCGCGGGTCGGTCAGGGTGCCGTCGAGGTCGAACAGGATGTTCTGCTGGTGCATTTACTGGGTTCCACTTGAGTGCTGCGTGGCCTGCTTCGCGGGCTCGCCCGCTCCCACAGGTACAGCGCTGGCCTGGAAGGCTCCACTAGACCTGTGGGAGCGGGCAAGCCCGCGAATGCGGTCATTCAGGTTGATCGTAGCCCTCGGCCAAATGCTGGTCCTTGAGCTTCACGTAATTGCTGGCGCTGTAGGAAAAGAACGCGCGCTCCTGGTCGTTCAGCAGCCGGGCCTGTTTCACCGGGCTGCCCATGTACAGGTAGCCACTGACCAGGCGCTTGCCTGGGGGCACCAGGCTGCCGGCGCCGATGATCACCTCATCCTCGACGATGGCGCCGTCCATGACGGTGCTGCCCATGCCGACCAGGATGCGATTGCCCAGGGTACAGCCATGCAGCATGACCTTGTGGCCGATGGTCACTTCGTCGCCAATGATCAGCGGGAAGCCGTCCGGGTTGAACGGGCCGGCATGGGTGATGTGCAGCACGCTGCCGTCCTGCACGCTGGTGCGTGCGCCGATACGGATGCGGTGCATGTCGCCGCGTACCACGGTCAACGGCCAGACCGAGCTGTCTTCACCGATTTCCACATCGCCCAGCACCACCGCCGACCGGTCGACGAAGGCCCTGGGCCCAACTTTCGGAGTGTGTTGCTGGAAGCTTCGGATGGCCATGATAGCGTCTCTCATCTGTGCCGATAGGCAGGCTGCCTGCTGCGGTCGGCGTCGATTGTAATTAAGATGGGGCAGTGTTTCTTCTGCCAAGGTATCCAAACCGTGAGTGCGAACAACCCGCTTCTGCAGTCCTACGATCTGCCGCCCTTCTCGCAAATCCGTGCCGAACACGTGTTGCCGGCGATCGAAGCGATCCTGGCCGACAACCGTAAAGCCATTGCCGAGATCCTCGAAAAGCAGGGCAAGAACCCTACCTGGGCCGGCCTGGTGCTGGCCATGGACGAACTGAATGACCGCCTGGGCGCCGCCTGGAGCCCGGTCAGCCACCTCAATGCGGTGTGCAACAGCGCACAACTGCGCGAAGCCTATGAGTCGTGCCTGCCGGCGCTGAGCGCCTACTCTACCGAACTGGGCCAGAACCGTGCGTTGTTCGAAGCCTACCAGGCACTGATCGCCAGCCCCGAAGCCGCCGGCTTCGACGTGGCGCAAAAGACGATCCTCGAGCACGCCCTGCGTGACTTCCGCCTGTCGGGTATCGACCTGCCGGCGGACAAACAGCAGCGCTATGCCGAAGTGCAGAGCAAGCTCAGCGAGCTGGGTAGCCGGTTCTCCAACCAGTTGCTCGACGCCACCCAGGCCTGGACCAAGCACGTTACCGACGAAGCCGCGCTGGCCGGCCTGACCGATTCGGCCAAGGCGCAGATGGCCGCCGCTGCCCAGGCCAAGGGCCTCGACGGCTGGCTGATCACCCTGGAGTTTCCCAGCTACTACGCGGTGATGACCTACGCCAGCGACCGTGCACTGCGCGAAGAGCTGTACGCCGCCTACTGTACCCGTGCCTCGGACCAGGGCCCGAATGCCGGCCAGTTCGACAACGGCCCGGTGATGCAGGAAATCCTCGGCCTGCGCCAGGAACTGGCCGAACTGCTGGGCTACAAGAACTACGCCGAGCTGAGCCTGGCCACCAAGATGGCCGAGTCCAGCGACCAGGTGCTTAGCTTCCTGCGTGACCTGGCCAAGCGTTCCAAGCCGTTCGCCGCCCAGGACCTTGAGCAGCTCAAGGCCTTTGCCGCCGAGCAGGGCTGCCCTGAGTTGGCCAGCTGGGACGCCGGCTACTTCGGCGAGAAGCTGCGTGAGCAGCGCTACAGCGTGTCGCAGGAAGCCCTGCGCGCCTACTTCCCGATCGACAAGGTGCTGGGCGGCTTGTTCAGCATCGTGCAGCGCCTGTACGGCATCGAGATCGCCGAGCTCAAGGGCTTCGACAGCTGGCACCCGGATGTGCGCCTGTTCGAGATCAAGGAAAACGGCCAGCAAATCGGCCGCTTCTTCTTCGACCTCTACGCCCGAGCCAACAAGCGTGGCGGCGCCTGGATGGATGGCGCGCGTGACCGTCGCCGCACTGCCGCTGGCCAGTTGCAGAGCCCGGTGGCCAACCTGGTGTGCAACTTCACCCCGGCCGCGCCCGGCAAGCCAGCGCTGTTGACCCACGATGAAGTCACCACCTTGTTCCACGAGTTCGGCCACGGCCTGCACCACATGCTGACCCGCATCGAGCATGCCGGCGTATCCGGCATCAACGGCGTGGCCTGGGACGCGGTCGAGCTGCCCAGCCAGTTCATGGAAAACTGGTGCTGGGAGCCGGAAGGCCTGGCACTGATCTCCGCCCACTACGAAACCGGTGCCCCCCTGCCCCAGGACCTGCTGGACAAGATGCTGGCGGCGAAGAACTTCCAGTCGGGCATGATGATGGTGCGACAGCTGGAGTTCTCGCTGTTCGACTTCGAGCTGCATGCCACCCATGGTGACGGCCGCAGCGTGCTGCAGGTGCTCGAAGGCGTACGCGACGAGGTGTCGGTCATGCGCCCACCGGCGTACAACCGCTTCCCCAACAGCTTTGCGCACATCTTCGCGGGTGGTTACGCGGCGGGCTACTACAGCTACAAGTGGGCCGAAGTACTTTCGGCTGACGCCTTCTCGCGCTTCGAGGAAGAAGGTGTGCTGAACGCCGAGACTGGTCGCGCCTTCCGCGAGGCGATCCTGGCACGCGGTGGTTCGCGCGAGCCGATGGAGCTGTTCGTCGATTTCCGTGGCCGTGAGCCTTCCATCGATGCCTTGCTGCGCCATAGTGGCCTGAGCGAGGACGCTGCAGCATGAGCGAGGTAGCCGTGAACAAGACCAAGAAACGCTTCATTGCCGGGGCGGTATGCCCGGCGTGCAGCGAACCCGACAAGTTGATGATGTGGAACGAAGACGGCGTACCGCACCGCGAATGCGTGGCCTGCGGCTTTACCGACACCCTCAACGAGCAGGGCTTGTCGGTGCCGAAGGAGCTCGGCACCCGGGTCAACCATCTGGAACCGAAAGCCGCGCCGGCCAAGGTACAGACGGTGCAGTTCTTCCCCAACCCGAAGCTGAAGAAGCCGGCTGAATAATGCTGTCGTGCCACCCGGGCTTGCATGCCCGGGTGGTAGATATTCAGGGCGCCCGCTCCACGCTTGCCATGCAAGCTCGCCTGCTCTTTTCTACGAGCAAGGTGTTGCACCATGGACAATCCCCTTCTGCAAAACAGCCACACCCCCGTCGATTATCCGTCGATCACGCTTCAAAACATGCAAGCTGCCTTCGACTACGTGCTGTTGGCACACGAGCAAGGTATCGAACGCATCATCCGCGACCAGCAGGCATTGCCAACCTGGGATGACATGGTGCTGGCGGTGGACGGGCTGGATAGCCAGCTGCTGGCGGTGTTGTATGCCGCCTCGCCATTGATTGGTCGGGATGAAACCTGGGCTGGGGCCATCTTCGACTTCTTCGCCAAGGCCACAGAGCGGTTTGAACGAAAGTTCACCAACTCCGCACTGCAAACCCTGTACGAGCGCTTGGCCAACAGCGACATCGGCAAGCAGCTGGATGCACAGAAACGCGCCACGTTGCGCTGGCATTTGCACAAGTTCGCCTCCACTGGTGCATTGCTCGACCCTGCAGGCAAGGTGCGTCTGGCCGAACTGCAGAAACAGATTGGCGCCGGGCGCGAGGCGTTTCGCAGCAACATAAACCGGCCAGGGCTGAGCATCTCGGATGAATCCGAACTGAGCGGTGTTCCTCTACGCATCCGTGAAGAGCTGGCTGCAAGGGCACAGGAGGCGGGTGAGCCGGGTTGGTTGATTGCCTGTGAAAGCGTGGCCACCGATGCCGTGCTCAAACATGCCGGCAATCGGCAACTGCGTGAGCGCGTGTACCGGGCTTACAACACCCGAGGCGTCGGCCTTGGCCTGCAGCAGGACAATCGCTCGCACCTGGAGCAACTGGCGAGGCTGCGGGAAGAAAAGGCCCACCTGCTCGGCTTTGCCAGCCATCTGGAGCAGAGCCTGCATGTAAAGAGCGCGGGTTCGGTTGCCCAGGTGCGCGGCTTTCTTCATGACCTGGCCGACCATGTGCGGCCGGCCATGCTGCAGTGGCGCGCAGACATGCAGCGCCAGGCCGCAGCCAAGGGGTTGGAGAATGTCCAACCCTGGGACATTGCCTACCTGCAGGCCTCGTCGCGCACGGAGCTTTCCACCGAAGCCTTGCGCGAATACTTCCCGCTGAATGCCGTGGTCAGCGCGTTGCAGCAGTTGGCGGAGAAGCTGTTTGGCGTGACGCTGCAGCCCAGGCCGCTGGCAACCTGGGATGACAGTGTGCAACCGTTCGAGGTGTGGCAGGACAACGCCTTGATCGGTTTCCTCTACCTGGACGCGGTACAGCATGCCAGCAAGGAGCCTGACTCGGTGTTCACCACCTATATTCGCAACCGCCGGGTCGATGCCGAGGGGATCTACCAGGCGGCCTCGGTGGTGGTCTACAGCGACGTGCCAGCAGCGCTGCCGGGTAGCCAGCCGTTGCTGGACCATCTGTCACTGCGCAAGCTGTTCCATGAATTTGGCCATGCCTTGCACCACTTGCTGGTGCGCACGACCAACCACGTTATGTCCAACGTCACCGAACTCGGTACCGATGGCGTAGAGCTGTTCGGCAAGCTGTTCGAGCGCTGGGTCTGGGACGCGGATTACCTGGTGGCGATCTCGTCGCACCAGCACGATGGTAGCCAGCTTACCCGGGCACGGGTCGATGAGTGCCTGCGTCGCTTGCGGCAGCAAGGCGTTGAGGAAACCGCGCGTGATCTGAGCCTGGCGTTGTTCGACCTGGACCTGCATGGCACGCCGAACGATGGCCGGTCCCTCGAACAGCGCCTGAGCGATGCCCGTGAGCGCTGTGGCTACTGGCCACTGGCTGATTTCGAACACCCGGCGCACGCCTTCGACCATCTGGTGAATGGCTACGATGCCGGCTATTACGCCTATCTGTGGTCGGATGTGCACGCCCTGGACCTGTTCACCCGCTTCGAGGCACAAGGCCTGCTGGATCGGGCCACAGGCCGGGCGCTGCAGGAGACATTGCTTGCCCCGGGGGCATCGCGCCCGTTGCGTGAAAGTATCGAGGTGTTCCTTGGTCGACAGGCGAGCCAGGAGCCTTACCTGCGTTGGCATGGCCTGAAGTGAGGGCACGCTGACCGGAGGTGCTGGCAGGATTCAGACATGCACGGTACTGTATATGAATACAGTATCCGGGGTAAGCCATGATTCCTCCAGCACCGCAAAAGGGCCGTGGCACGGCGCACAATCCGCACAACCGCTTTGCCCCCAGCCATTCGGTGGCTGAGGATGATGGCTGGTACCAGGAGGTGCCGCAAACCCAGGGCACCGAGGTGCGAGTCGAGACGGCCAAGTCGGTGATCAGCCGCAACACCTCGCCCGACCTGCCCTTCGACCGCTCCATCAACCCCTACCGTGGCTGCGAGCATGGTTGTATCTACTGCTATGCCCGCCCTTCCCACGCCTACTGGGACCTATCCCCCGGTCTGGATTTCGAGACCAAGCTGATTGCCAAGACCAACGCCGCCGAAGTGCTCGCGCAACAATTGAGTAAACCGGGTTATGTATGCGCACCGATCAACCTGGGTTCCAATACCGACCCGTACCAGCCAATCGAGCGGGAACAAATGCTGACTCGGCGCCTGCTTGAAGTGCTGCTGCGTTTTCGCCACCCGGTGACCATCGTCACCAAGGGTTCGCTGGTGTTACGCGACCTCGACCTGCTCGCCGAGATGGCCCGCCAGCGCCTGGCGCGGGTGATGATCAGCCTGACCACGCTGGACGATGACCTGAAACGGGTGCTGGAACCGCGTGCGGCGTCACCCAAGGCGCGCTTGCGAGCGATCCGCGTGTTGCGCGAGGCGGGGGTGCCCGTGGGCGTGTTGTGTTCGCCGATGATTCCAATGATCAACGACAGTGAACTGGAACGGTTGCTGGAGGCGGCCAGGGAGGCAGGTGCCCAGAGCGCGGCCTACATGATGTTGCGCCTGCCGCTGGAGGTGGCGCCGTTATTCGAGCAATGGCTTCAGGACCACTACCCGCAGCGGGCGGCGCATGTGTTGAGCCTGATTCGCCAGAGCCGCAGTGGCGAGCTGTATGACAGCCGATTTGGTGTGCGCATGCGCGGTGAAGGGGTATTTGCCGAATTGCTGGCTCAACGCTTCGCCAAGACCCTGCGCAAACTGGATTTCGAAGGGCGAGATTCCCAAGTACTTGACTGTACGAAGTTCAGTCCTCCAGGTAGCCAGTTGCCATTACTCTGATGGGTTGTTGGGCTTTGAATAGTTACGCGTGATCACAGTATGACCTTGATTGGTGAACTGCTCGAGTTCATGCGCAAGTCAGGTAAGAATACGTCGCGGTTAAATGTGAACTGCGTCATGTTTTTCTAGCAAAACGTGAAGGCAATTTCATTACGAATTGATGCGACAGAGCGCTAGAGCCTTGATTTACGCCCATTCAGAGCGGTCTTGGTGGGGCAGCATGGTGGCATTTTGGTACTAATTGTGTAGGAAAATTCGCTCCGGTAATCTCCGCGCCTTTCTAAAAGGCCGCTCATTGATCAGCAGAGTTTTTGCTCGATCGCCAGTTCGATGGAGCCAAAAAGGCTTCGATTCAGCCAAAGTTCGATGAGCTGCAGCAGGAAGCTTAAATGCCCTTCCCATGAACGGAGTCGGGCATCAATTTCATGGACGATTAAGTGTGGAAACTGCAGAAACTGCCAGCTTGAAAGATCGCGCCAGGAAAAAGCTGGAGCGCGATGCCGGCCCGCTCATCATTGATGCGCTCAACGATCCTCAGACCGTCGAGCTGATGTGCAATGGTGACGGCAAACTCTGGCTCGAGCAGTTAGGCCAGCCAATGAAACACATTGGCGACCTGCGCCCGGCGCAGGCCGAGTCCATCATCAAGACGGTGGCCGGCTTCCATGGCAAGGAAGTGACCCGCAGCAAGCCGCTGCTCGAAGGCGAATGGCCGCTGGACGGCTCGCGCTTCGCCGGCCAGCTGCCTCCGGTCGTGCGCGCGGCCACGTTCGCCATCCGCAAGAAGGCAGTGGCCATCTACACCCTCGACCAGTACGTCGAATCGTCGATCATGACGCCTGCCCAGTGCGATGCAATCAAGCGCGCCATCCGCGAGCACCGCAACATCCTGGTGATTGGTGGTACCGGTACCGGCAAGACCACCTTGGTCAACGCGGTGATCAACGAAATGGTCGTCGAGTTCCCCAGCGAGCGCGTGTTCATCATCGAGGACACCGGCGAGATTCAATGCGCGGCGAAGAATTTCGTGCAGTACCACACCACCGTGGACGTGAGTATGACTCACCTGCTGAAAACCTCCCTGCGCATGCGCCCGGATCGCATCCTGGTCGGTGAAGTGCGTGGCGAAGAGGCGCTTGACCTGATCGATGCCTGGAACACCGGCCACCCCGGTGGTGCGGCTACCTTGCACGCCAACAGCGCCAGCGAGGGGCTGACCCGCCTGAAATCCCTGGTTTCCCGCAACAAATCGGCCCCAGCCGAGATCGAGCCGCTGATTGGCGAAGCGGTTCATGTCGTCATTTCCATCGCCAGAACCCCAGAAGGCCGTCGCGTCCAGGAAATCCTCGAAGTTTCCGGGTACGAAAACGGCCGTTACCTCATGCGCAACCTTTAAGGAAAATATCGCACATGCAAGCCAACACTTCGCTGTTCCGCGTCAACGCCCAAACCTTTGGCTACCTGGCCTTCAGCTTCCTGATGCTGGCTGTGATGGTAGCTCCGGAAAGCGCCTTCGCCTCTTCCAGCACCGGCGGTTCGCTGCCCTATGAGAGCTGGCTGACCTCTCTGCGTCAATCGGTTACCGGCCCTGTCGCTTTCGCCCTGTCGATCATCGGCATCGTGGTCGCGGGGGGCGTCCTGATCTTCGGCGGCGACCTCAATGGCTTCTTCCGTACGTTGATCTTCCTCGTGCTGGTAATGGCACTGATCGTTGGCGCGAACAACATCATGACCACCTTCTTCGGCACCAGCGCCGAGCTGGCGCAGCTGCTGCCGCAGTATGGCCCGGTGCAAGGTCAGGTCTGAACCATGGCCCTGCGCACGATTCCCATCCGGCGGGCCGGAAACCGGGACAACCTGTTCATGGGCGGGGATCGCGAGCTGGTGATGTTTTCCGGGTTGCTCGCCTTCGCGCTGATCTTCAGTGCCCAGGAATTGCGGGCAACCGTGGTCGGCCTGGTGCTGTGGTTCGGTGCCCTGTTCGTGCTCCGCGTCATGGCCAAGGCCGACCCGAAGATGCGCCACGTGTACCTGCGCCATCGCCGCTACAAGTCCTATTACCCGGCGCGTAGCACGCCGTTCAGGGACAATCCTCCAAGTCAGGGAAGTCAATACAAATGATCGAAGGTATTGCGTATGCCATCGCTGCCCTCGGTGTTTTGCTGGTACTGCTGCTGGTTCAACGCCTGCTGCAGGTGGATGCCGAACTCAAGCTGAAGAAGCATCGCTCGAAGGATGCCGGCCTTGCCGACCTGCTGAACCATGCGGCGATGGTCGACGATGGCGTTATCGTGGGCAAGAACGGTGCCTTCATGGCCGCCTGGCTGTACCGCGGAGATGACAACGCCAGCAGCACCGAAGCGCAGCGCGAACTGGTTTCGCTGCGCATCAACCAGGCCTTGGCCGGCCTGGGTAACGGCTGGATGATCCACGTCGATGCGGTGCGCCGGCCGGCGTCGAACTACTCTGCAAAAGGTGTCTCGCACTTCGCTGACAGCCTGACTGCAGCCATCGACGAAGAGCGCCGTGCGTACTTCGAATCGCTGGGGACCATGTACGAAGGTTATTTCGTGCTGACCCTCACCTATTTCCCACCGATGCTGGCGCAACAGAAATTCGTTGAACTGATGTTCGACGACGACACTGCGCCGCCAGACGCCAAGGTTCGTACACGTAACCTGATCGAGCAATTCAAGCGTGACTGTCTCGGCGTCGAAGGCAGCCTTTCCTCGGTGCTCAAGTTGACGCGCCTCAAAGGCAACCGCATGGTCACCGAGGAAGGTGCCGAGATCACCCATGACGACCTGCTCAGCTGGGTGCAGTTCTGTGTCACTGGTGTAAGCCAGCCGGTCCTGCTGCCGAGCAACCCGATGTACCTGGATGCTGTCATCGGCGGCAAGGAACTTTGGGGGGGCGTAGTACCCAAAATTGGTCGCAATTTCGTCCAGGTAGTGGCCATCGAGGGGTTCCCGCTGGAGTCAGCCCCCGGCATTCTCGCGGCACTGGCTGAACTGCCTTGCGAATACCGCTGGTCCAGCCGCTTCATTTTCATGGACACCCATGAGGCGGTCCAGCACCTGGAAAAGTACCGCAAGAAGTGGAAGCAGAAAGTTCGCGGTTTCTTCGACCAGGTATTCAATACCAACAATGGCAACATCGACCAGGACGCCCTGGCCATGGTGCAGGACGCCGCCGACGCGATCGCCGAAGTCAATAGCGGCCTGGTTGCGCAGGGGTACTACACCAGTGTAGTGGTGCTCATGAATGAGGACCGTGCCCAGCTGGAAGAAGCTGCCCGCAAGGTCGAGAAAGCCATCGAGCGCATGGGCTTCGCCGCCCGCATCGAATCGATCAACACGCTCGACGCCTACCTCGGCAGCCTGCCTGGGCACGGCGTGGAAAACGTGCGGCGGCCGCTGATCAACACCCTCAACCTGGCCGACCTGCTGCCTACCAGCAGCATCTGGACCGGCAGTGCCGATGCCCCCTGCCCGCTCTACCCGCCCCTGTCACCAGCGCTGATGCACTGCGTGACCAGCGGTGCCACACCGTTCCGCCTGAACCTGCACGTGCGTGACCTGGGCCATACCTTCATGTTCGGCCCGACCGGCGCTGGCAAGTCGACACACCTGGCACTGATTGCAGCCCAGCTGCGTCGCTATCAGGGCATGTCGATTTTCGCCTTCGACAAGGGCATGTCCATGTACCCGCTGGCGGCCGGTATTCGTGCTGAAAGCGGAGGTCAGTCCGGTCGTCACTTTACCGTGGCGGCAGACGACGAGCGCCTGGCCTTCTGCCCGTTGCAATTCCTGGAAACCAAGGGCGACCGCGCCTGGGCGATGGAATGGCTGGACACCGTACTGGCGCTCAATGGCCTGGAAACCACCGCAGCGCAGCGCAACGAGATCGGCCATGCGGTAATGACCATGTACCGCGACGGCTCCCGCACGCTGTCCGAGTTCTGCATCATCGTGCAGGACGAGGCCGTGCGTGAAACCCTGCGCCAGTACACCGTCGACGGCACGATGGGCCACTTGCTCGATGCCGAGGAGGACGGCCTGGCGCTGTCCGACTTCACCGTGTTCGAGATCGAGGAGCTGATGAACCTGGGCGACAAGTACGCCTTGCCGGTGCTTCTGTACCTGTTCCGCCGCATTGAATGCGCACTCAAGGGGCAGCCCGCGGTGATCATTCTCGACGAAGCCTGGCTGATGCTCGGTCACCCTGCCTTCCGCGAGAAAATCCGCGAGTGGCTCAAGGTATTGCGTAAAGCCAACTGCCTGGTGCTGATGGCCACCCAGAGCCTGTCGGACGCGGCCAATTCGGGGATCCTCGATGTCATCGTCGAGTCCACTGCCACCAAGATCTTCCTGCCCAACGTCTATGCCCGCGACGAGGACACTGCTGCCCTCTACCGGCGCATGGGGCTGAACGCCCGGCAGATCGAAATCCTCGCCACGGCTGTTCCCAAGCGCCAGTACTACTACGTATCGGAGAACGGCCGACGCCTCTACGACCTGGCTCTGGGCCCGTTGGCGCTGGCCTTCGTCGGCTCCTCCGACAAAGAGTCGGTGGCCGCCATCAAGCGCCTGGAAGCCAAGTACGGTGATGGCTGGGTGGCCGAATGGCTGGCGGCCAGGGGCCTCAGATTGAACGACTATGGAGTGGCCGCATGAGCCTCGCTGAAAGCATCAAGGGGATGGTCATGAAACGCCCCGCCAAAGCTTCCGCCATGAACGGTGAAAGCAACACGGCCGGGCCCAAGGGCGCCGTCCTCGATAACCCGTACCTGACCGCCCGTCGTACGTGGAACGACCATGTTGGTAGCGTGGTGACTTCGCGGCAGTCCTGGCAGGTGGTAGGCATCCTTTCGATGATGGTCGCCCTCGCCGGTGTCGGCGGCATCATCCATATCGGTAGCCAGTCCAAGTTCGTGCCTTACGTCGTGGAAGTCGACAAGCTCGGCCAACCGATGGCGGTCGCGCCGGCGCAGGTGGCCCAGCCCGTCGACCTGCGGGTGGTGAAGTCACAAGTGGCCTTGTTTATCGCGGATGCCCGCACGGTTACACCGGATGTCGCGCTTCTGCGCAAATCGATCTTCCGCCTGTACGCCTTGCTGGCGCCGAACGACGCAGCAACGCAGAAGATGAACGAGTGGCTCAATGGCACCAAGGAATCGAGCCCGTTCCTGCGTGCAGCCGAGGAAACCGTCAGCGTCGATATCCGCTCGGTCATGCAGCAGACCCCGGAAACCTGGCAGGTCGATTGGGAAGAAGTCACCCGTGACCGCCAGGGCCTGATCAAGAGCAAGGCCAACTGGCGTGCCCTGGTGACCACCTATACCGCCGAACCCACTACCCAGACCAGCGAAGAGCAAATACGGATGAACCCGATCGGGACGTACGTGCGCGACTTCTCCTGGTCCAAGCAACTCTGAAGGACCGACCATGAACCGTTACCTTTGCGCCATCCTCGCGGCACTCCTGCCCGCGTTCGCACAGGCCGCGCCAGGAACAAGCCAGGCCGATCTGTACTTCTCCGATGCCAATCCGACCCTCACGCCGCAAGAGAAGGCCGCGTTGGCCATTTCCCAGCGTTGGCAGCAGGCCAGCGCCACCGGCATCAAGCCAGTGGACGGCGGCGACGGCACCGCCCGCTTCATTTACGGCGCCCAGCAGCCGAGTATCGTCTGTGCCGTGCTGCAGGTCTGCGACATCGCCCTGCAAGCCGGTGAGCAGGTCAACTCGATCAACCTTGGCGACACTGCACGCTGGACGGTCGAGCCGGCCATCACCGGCATGGGCGAGAGCGAGGTCCAGCACCTGATCATCAAGCCGATGGACGTGGGGCTGGAAACTTCCCTGGTGGTCACCACCAACCGTCGCACCTACCACTTCAAGTTGCGCTCGCACCGTACCCAGTACATGCCGCAAGTTGCCTTCACCTATCCGGAAGAGGCACTGGCGAAATGGAACCTGATCAAGAACCGCGAAGCGACCGAGCGCAAGAAGGCGACCATCCCGGAAACCGGCGAGTACCTGGGCAACCTGAGCTTCGACTACACCGTCAGCGGCGATACCTCGTGGAAGCCGGTGCGGGTCTACAACGACGGCAGCAAGACCATCATCCAGATGCCGCGCAGCATGGCTCAGACCGAAGCGCCGTCGCTGTTGGTGGTGCGCAAGGACGGTGGCTGGTTCCGCGATGACGAGACCGTGATGGTCAACTATCGCATCCAGGGTGACCGCTACATCGTCGACACCGTGTTCGACAAGGCCATCCTGATTGCCGGTGTCGGCAAGTCCCAGGACCGTATCACCATCCAGCGGGGTAAATGATATGCGCGCATGGATCGCATTGTTCGCCCCCCTCTGGCTTGCCGCCTGTGCAAGCGGCCCATATGGCAACTTCGCCGAGCGCACCACGCCGGCAATCAACCAGCAGCTGGCCGGTGCCACTGTGCGCCAGCTGGCCGTGGTACACCCGCCGGCCAGCACGCGCCTGCGGATCAACCAGGAAACCCCCGATGGCTATGGCGCCTCGCTGGTGAGCACGCTGCGCGCCGCAGGCTTCTCGGTGCAGGAGTTCGACCCCAAGGCCCAGCCTGCGCCAACGCCGGCCGGTACGGTTGCGCCGCTGCCAGTCAACTATATCGTCGATGCGCCCAAGGACAGCGAGCTGTTCCGCGTCACCCTGCTGGTCGGGCGTGAATCCCTGAGCCGCGTCTACGCGGTACAGAACGGCCGCCTGTTGGCCGCTGGTGCCTGGGTGCGCAAGGAGTGACGAGCAATGAGTAACATGAACGACGCCATGTCTCCAGACGCGTCCCCCGGCAAGCTGAACCGCAGCGCTGGTGTGCGCAGGGTCAACAACTGGCCGATGTACATCATTGGCGGTGCTGCCATGACCTTCTTGCTGATCATGCTGCTGGTCGCAGCCGATCGTGCGGAGAAGCAGAACAAGCCGGTGGAAAAGGAAGCTGAAAAAGCCGGCAACAGCAGCCTGTTTGCGCAGCAGATCAACGGCATCGATTCGGATGGGATCATCCCGAGCAAGGCCGAGCCGCCGGCCTTGCCGGTGCTGGACAACACGCAAACCCAGCCGGCCGGCCTGCAGGTTGTGCGACCGACCAACCTCGACGCACCACCCATGCCACCGCGTGAAATGCTGTCAGACGTCAATGCCGAAGAGCTCGAGCGCATTCGGCGCATGAAGATGCAGCAGCTCCAGGAAGCCGTTCAGGCACGCAGCACCGTGCAGGTCACGGCGCCACGCAGCGCGGGCTCGAGTGCTGCTGGCGGTGCTGGTGGCCCGCTCAGCCAGCAGGACGCCCTGGCCCGTATCGCTGCCGCACGTCAGCGCCTGGATGAACAATCGCGCAGTGATCCAAATGCGGCCTTCAAAGCCCGACTGGCCGAGTTGCGCTCTGCTGGCATTGGTGCGGGCGCGGGCGGCGGTGCTGGAGCAGAAAGCGATTCGCCATTCCTGATGCAGGCCTCGGCCAGCAGCGGCAAGGACTACAAGCAGTTCGGCAGCACCCCCGGCGAAGATCGCTGGCGACTGGATGCCAGTCCTGAGGCGCCACGCAGCCCCTATGAACTGCGTGCAGGCTTTGTTATCCCAGCCATGCTGGTGTCCGGTATCAATTCCGATTTACCGGGGCAGATCATGGCCCAGATATCACAGGCCGTGTACGACACCGCCACCGGCAAGCACCTGCTGCTTCCGCAAGGCTCGCGCCTGGTCGGCAGCTACTCCAGCGATGTTGCCTACGGTCAGAAGCGCGTGCTGGTAGCTTGGCAGCGCATCATCTTCCCTGATGGCAAGGCGATGGACATCGGCTCGATGCCAGGCGCAGACATGGGCGGCTACTCCGGCTTCGAAGACAAGACAAACAACCACTACGTGCGGATCTTCGGGTCGGCCCTGTTGATGTCCGGCATCGTCGCAGGTATCAGCCTCAGCCAGGACCGTGCCAGTAGCGACAGCTCCGACCGCGAGACGGCCAGCAGTGCCATGAGTGAAGCGCTCGGCCAGCAACTCGGTCAGGTTACCGCGCAGATGATCGCCAAGAACCTGAACATTGCACCCACGTTGGAAATCCGTCCGGGGTATCGCTTCAACGTGATGGTGACCAAGGACCTGACGTTCTCGAAGCCTTACCAGTCTTTCGATTACTGATGAAACACGCCAAGGAGAGGAACATGAAGTCTACGACGTTAGTGAAGCCGGCGATTGTGCTGTTGGCCGCTCTTGGTTTTAGCCTGCAGGTAAATGCAGGCATCCCAGTTATTGATGGGGCAAACGTTGCCTTGAATCAGGTCACGATGGCCGAAAGCATCGCGCAGACGGCCAAGCAGGTTCAGGAGTACACAACTCAGATGAACCAGTATCGGACCCAGCTGGAGCAGTACGAGAATATGATCAAGAATACTGCTGCGCCAGCTGCCTACATCTGGGACCAGGCCAATGCGACCATCAGCAAGCTGATGCAAGCGCAGGACATGCTTAACTATTACACCAATAAAGCCGGCAGTCTCGACTCGTATTTGGACAAGTTTCAAGATACAAGCTACTACAAAAGTTCTCCTTGCTTTACTAGCAACGGTTGCAGCCCTGAAGATGAAGCCGCTCTGGTAAAACAGGAAGAGCTTGCTTCTGGGGCGCGGAAGGAGGCCAGCGATGCATTGTTCAAGAGTATTTCGCAGCAACAAAAAAACTTGACTGCGGACGCTCAGCAACTGGAAAGGTTGCAGTCGGCAGCTTCATCAGCAGACGGCCAGATGAAGGCCATTCAGTTTGCGAACCAACTTGCTAGCCAGCAGGCCAACCAGTTGCTGCAAATTCGTAGTTTGATGATGGCGCAGCAAAGTGCATATGCAGTTCAACAGCAGGCGGAGCTCGATCGACAGGCCAAGGCCACAGCTGCAGGCAAGGAGCTTCGTCAAGGGGGCTTTCAGAAAAGCTCCTCTACTCAAGGCCTAATTCGTTAAGCGGGAGAGAATTATGTATAGAAAAGTTGTTTTTTCATCGGTCGTGGTCGTATTGGTTTCTGCGCTTTCTGGCTGCTTTGAAGATGTTAAAGAACCGACGTGTTCTGATCTGCGTAGTAACGATATAGAAACACTAAAAAAGCAAGAAGGGAAATTCCCTGATTTAATGCGTAATCTGCGCGAAAAATGTCCAAATCAAGGTACAGGCGGTTTTCAACCGAGCACTGCGACTAAAGGTCTTATCAGGTAGGGATATCTCAGATGAGGTCAATGTTGAAAACGCTTGCATCGTTAATGGTTGTGTTTTTTTGTAACACGGCCATGGCAGCTATTGACAACAAAGATGTACTTAACAAAGTCGTTGATCGTTACGAGGCTGTTGCATCGACGTGGGCGGCAACAATCGGTGGCTATGCAACGTGGCTGTTCTGGTGCTTGGTTACGATCAGCCTGGTTTGGACATTTGGCCTCATGGCATTAAGAAAAGCCGACATAGGAGAGTTTTTTTCAGAGTTTATTCGCTTCATCGTGTTTACCGGGTTTTTCTACTGGTTGCTTGCCAATGCGGCTAGCTGCGGTACTGCTGCCTGCCCGTCAGGGCAAGGGATAGGACCCTCGATAATCAACGGGGTTGCCCGCATCGGCGCGCAAGCAGCCGGAATTTCCGATACTGTTACGCCTTCGTCGATTGTGGACATTGGGTTTGAGCTGTTCGACAAGGTTTCCGACAACTCCACATGGTGGGAGCCCGTTGATAGTGTCGTCGGTTTTATCATGGCGGGTATCATTCTGGTCGTATTGGCGTTGGTCGCCATTAACATGTTGCTTCTGCTGATTACCGGCTGGGTCATGATGTATGCCGGCATATTTTTCCTCGGTTTCGGTGGTTCGCGTTGGACTTCGGATATGGCTCTTAATTATTTTAAAGCCGTTCTGGGGCTTGGAGCGCAACTCATGACAATGGCGCTACTGGTTGGAATTGGTAAAAGTTTTCTGGACGAATACTACCGAGGTATGCAAAACGGTCTCCATTTTCAAGAAATGGCGGTCATCATGATCATTGCCATCACCTTGTTGGTTTTAGTCAATAAGGTACCCGGTGCCGTTGCTGGAATCATGTCTGGTGCGAGTATCAGCAATTCCGGAATTGGCAATTTCGGTGCCGGTGCGGTGGTGGGGGCTGCCAGTATGGCGGCGTCGGCACTCAAAACTGGTGCATCTGCTGTGATGGGGGCGGCTTCCGGTATTGCGGGTGGCGGGCAATCTTTGTATGCAGCATTCAAAAGCGCCCAATCCAATGTGTCAGCAGGCACGGACCTCGCATCGCGCATGTTCGGTGGTAGTGGCGGTGGCGGCGCGAGCCCTTTGGGAGCCGCCATGGGCTTGGCTTCAGCTGCATCCGGAGGAATAGGGGGAGGTTCTTCAGGCTCAGGTGGCCTATCCCAATCTTCGTCGGGTGGTGGAGAATCTGGCGCTGGTACGAAGGGCTCCGACGGTTCGTCGGGTGGCGGCGCTGGTGCCGTGACTCAAGGCGCTGGAGAAAATGGCACACCAGGTGGTGGAAGCGCCCAAGATAGCAGCGATAGTGGCGGGGGTGGCGGTATGGCCCAAGCTGCCGCCAATAGTGGGGGGGCAGCAAACAGCGAAGGTACCACGAAGGGCCAGGTTCCCGTGGCCTCCGGTGGCATTGGCGCCAGCAGCAAACCCAGCAAAATGGGCACCGCCGGTCGCATTGCCTTGGATATGAGTGCCAACCTGGTTTCTGGGATGGGACGAATGGCCCAGGCACGTATCGATCAGACCATGGGAGGGAAGCTGGCTGCGGAAATCTCTAATGCAGGTTTGAGCCAGCGCGCCAACCTCAACACCGGTTCGTCCAGTCGTGACTTCGACCCGGCCACCGAAGTGGCGGCCTATCGCGACAGTAAACAGGAAAACGTTTGAACAAGGAGTGCTCATGAGTTCCGTTAGATTCCTCCCCATAGCCGCGCTAATTGTCGGTTTTAGCGTCGCCCTCCCCGCCGAAGCCCGCGACCCATGCGCCACGGTGTTGTGCATGTGGGGCAAGCTCAAGGGCGCCGGCGTGGTGGAAAACTGCGACGGCCCGGTCGCCGACTACTTCAGCATCGTCAAGCGGAAGAAAGGCAAGATCAAGCTGAGCCAGACCGCTGACGCCCGTAAGTCCTTCCTCGACAGCTGCCCGAAGGCGGACCCGAGCGCGACCAGGTCGATCAACAACAAGTTCGGCAAGGTCATCTGAGGCGCGCCCGGGATGCCATTCGTTGCCGACGCACCGCCCCCGGCCCTCAGCGAGCCGGTCGCCTGTTCGATCATGGCCGCCGTGAAGTACGAGCTGCCGGTGAACATCGTGCTCGCTGTGGCCGCCCAGGAGGGCGGCAAGCCTGGCCAGTGGGTGCGCAACCGCAACGGCACCTACGACGTGGGGCCTATGCAGTTCAATACCTCGTACCTGCGCGAACTCTCGCGCTATGGCATCACCCCCGAGGATGTCGAACAGGGTGGCTGCTACTCCTACGACCTAGCGGCCTGGCGCCTGCGTGGCCATGTGCGTAATGACCGCGGCGACCTGTGGACGCGGGTGGCCAACTATCATTCGCGCACGCCAACGATCAATGCGCGCTACCGCCATCAGGTGATGCGTCGCGCGGCCTGGTGGGCCGACTGGCTCGATGAGCGCTTCGCCACGCAGCAGGTGGCGCAAGGTGCGGTGTTATCCAGCGTGCCGAGCGAGGTTCCGGTGGCGACTGCCGAAACGGCTCCAGCGGTGCAGGCGGCTGTCGTACGGCAGCCGGTCACGTCGCAAACCGCCCCTACGTCGGCCTATGTACCCCGTGGACTGGTGACGGGGAGCAGGTGAGAGAGGTCTTGGATGGCGCATTGCGAAATCCTGCGCAGCGCGGTTGTGAGACGGTCGTTACTGCTGAACTACACGACTAGTGGCCCCTGGCCACAGGTTTATCGATATTCTTCGCCTCACGCAAGGCGACTTGAGCTGCGACGTGACATCAAACAGGGACACGCCGAGAGCCATGTTCAGGGAGATTGAGATTGAACGGTAAAACCATCGATGCGAAAGCATCCAGTTCGGGCACAGCCTATAGCCTCACCTCTGACCTCTGGTCGCGGCTGCGCCTGGGCTCGCTCATCCCTTTAGCGCTGGGGATTTGTGTGCTCCTGCCTGCCACTTCATCTTCGCTTCAAGCCAAGGAGATTTCCATGCAAGACAATCAAGGCCAGTATCAACCCTACACCCCGGGCATGAAGTTGCCTGATGGTGTGTTTCCGCCCATGCCAGGCTACACCCATGCAGACCTTATCGCGGCAGCCCAGGTGCGTGTGGAGGCACTCATGAAGGAGCAGGGTATCGATCCGACCCTGATGCGGGAGTCGTTGATTGCTCTGGCGTCTCACCTGAACACGCAGTTCGAGAAGGAAGGCGTCGAGTACCAGGTAGCCAGCTGGTATCAGAAGCCTTATGACGACCCGTCCGCACGTGCCCGTAGTGTCGAGCGAATGGGTGAAGATTTTGGCGGTGCAGCCGTCGACGCGGCAGCCGATTCGCTGAGTGGCTCGCCGTTGTTGCTCAAGGGCAAAGAGTTCTACAAGGCATACATTGGTGCGGCCGGTGATGGCGTGCATGACCTTATCGTGACCCTGAATAAAAAGAGTTCCTGAGGAAACGTCGGCGCGGCGACGCGCCGGTGGATTTACGTTTTAGGCACGTGGCACTTCATAGGGATATGACATGGGCGATGCATTGCGCTTCACGGTGTATTTCGACGGCACCGGCAACAACAAAGATCTGAATACACCTGAGGGCACGCAAACCAACGTAGCTCGGCTATTCGACCTGGATACGGCCAAAGGCACCAATCTGGCGCGCAATTCGGGGCATGTCCCGCAGCAATACGATGCCCAGGAGCGCTCCGGCCAATCGGAAAAGGTCTACTTCGACGGGGTTGGCAGTCAAGGCAAGACCTCGGCGCGCTCAGCCCTGGAGGGCGGCACCGGGTTGGGTGGCCAGGAGCGTATCGACCAGGCGTACGACGCCATCGTTGCTTTCCACAACAAGTACCCAGACCAGAAGATCGACGTGAATATCGTCGGCTTCAGCCGTGGTGCCGCACAGTCCCGAGCACTGGCCAATGAATTCATCGAGCGCGGCGTACCCAAGCTGGATGAGCAGGGCAAGGCGACCGGCGATTTCCTGATTCCTCCCGGCCAGGCCCATGTGAACAAGCTGGGCATCTTCGATACCGTGGCTTCCTACGGCAACGCGATGTCGGATACCCACCTGGGCAAGAACCTGGAGATTGGCAAGAACGTCGACTCGACCACGCACCTGGTGGCGGCGAACGAGTACCGTGACACCTTTCGCCTGACCAGCGCCCTGCGCAATGACGACAATTCGCGTATCGAGGAGTTGAAATTCGCAGGTGCGCATTCGCAGGTTGGCGGTGGCTACAAGGACGACGTACTGGCGGCTGGCCCGCTGGCGGTGATGTATGACCGCCTGCAATCGGCCGGCATCGAGATGAAGCCGATGCAGCAGGAAGACTTGCAGCGCATCGGTCAGTACAACGAAGTGATCAAGAGCCCGGAGAAAGTCCAGGAGGCGCTGATCGATTCGCGGTTGATCAACGGCAAGGACGCGTTCACCCGTGGCGCTGACGGCGCCTTTCAGACTGTGGATAACACACCCTTCCCGATGGAGCGCGGCACGATCAATATCTTTGATCGCCAGGCCCATCCTTTCGACCACCAGACGAATGGCCGGGGAATCATTTTCGAGAATGACAACTCCTTGAGCAAGAGTGGCATTCAACGGGGCGCCGAGTCGGTTGGAAGCTGGTTCGCCGAAAAAGGCTCCCAGCTCAAGGATCGTGCATCCGAGTACCTCGGCTTGCGCAGCCGTTCCGAGCGGCAGGAAGCACGGGCAGATTCATTCGAACAGGAATTGGCCAAGTACCGGCAGGCTGCCACCCAGCAGAGCCAGGACATGGCCAGCACGATGACAGGCTCGCGACCTGATCAAAGCTTTATCAGCAGCCTGAACCTGCAACCTGTGCCAGTCCCCAAGGATCTCAAACAGGATCAGCAGCAAGACCCCCAGGCGCAGCAACGCAGTGACTCGTTCAAGGCCATGGAACAGAAGGCCCTTAGCCTCACCCCGTCGGCCAGCGTTGGCGAAGCCTCGCAAACCGGGCGCAAGGCCACCAGCGGAATGGTTGTCGACATGGACGAGCACCACATCCTGCAGAAGGTCGGCCAGACCGACCAGTTCGTCATTCATGATCGCCGCGATGTTGACCCCAGCCGCAATTTCCAGGTGGGCAAGAGCACCGCGATCGTGCATGACAAAGGTATCGGCGATCTGGCCGGCACCCTAGCTCCGAAAATGGAGCTAAGCCCTGTATTGGCCAATGCCATACGGCGCTGAGTTACCGGGATGAAGCCTTCGCCTGGTTACAGCTATATCGGTATTCTTCGCCGATTTACACTAGGCGGCAGGAGCCGCGACCACATTAAACAGGGATCCGCCGAGAGGCGTGTTCAGGGAGACAGGGATTGAACGGTACCGCCATCGGTGCGAATACATCCATTTTCGGCAACGCTTGTTGCCGCGCCGAGAGCCTCTGGTCGCGGTTGCGCCTTGGCTCGCTCATCCCTGTCGTGCTGGGAGCCTGCATGCTATTGCCTGCCATTCCGTCTGCGCTTCAAGCCAAGGAGATTTTCATGCAAGACAGTCAAGGCCAGTACCAACCTTATACACCTGGCATGAAACTGCCTGAGGGCGTTTTCCCCCCAATGCAGGGTTACACCCACGAGGACCTGATCGAGGCGGCCGGCAAGCGGGTCGAGGCCGTACTGAAAGCCAATGATGTCGATTCGACGCTGGCCAAAGAAACGCTTTTCGCCTTGGCCGATCACCTGAACCGCGCCTTCCAGTCGCAGAACGTCGAGTACCAGATTGCAACCTGGTTCAAGAAACCGTACGACGATCCTGCTGCTCGCGCACAGAGTGTTTCTGATATGGGTGAAAGCTTTGGTGCACTCGCCATCCGTGCAGCAGGCGACTCGTTGAAGGGCTCCCCATTGCTACACAAGAGTGACGCTTTCCTCAGCGCCTTCATCAATGGTGCCGGTGACGGGGTCCACGATTTGATCGTAACCCTCAACAGGCAGCATTACTGAAACGGTACGCGATAGTTTTTGGAGTGACGATCCTGTCTTGGTGCGGGATCATCCATAGGGACGTGGTATGGGCGATACCAAACGCTTTACGGTGTATTTCGACGGCACCGGGAATAATAAAGATCTGGACTTTCCTGACGGAAAGCAGACCAATGTGGCCCGTCTTTACGAATTGGACACCGCTCAAGGCAGCAACTTGGCCCGCAATTCCGGGCATCTGCCTCAGCAGTACAATGGCAATGAACGGTCCGGCCAATCGGAGAAGGTCTACTTCGATGGCGTTGGCAGCCAGCCCGATACCTCGGGTCGCTCCCTGCTCGAAGGCGGCACTGGCCTCGGTGGCCAGGAGCGTATCGATCAAGCCTACGATGCCATCGTTGCTTTTCACAACAAGTACCCAGACCAGAAGATCGACGTGAATATCGTCGGCTTCAGCCGTGGGGCCGCACAGTCCCGAGCACTGGCCAACGAATTCATCGAGCGCGGCGTACCCAAGCTGGATGAGCAGGGCAAGGCGACCGGCGATTTCCTGATTCCTCCCGGCCAGGCCCATGTGCACAAGCTGGGCATCTTCGATACCGTGGCTTCCTACGGCAACGCGATGTCGGATACCCACCTGGGCAAGAACTTGGAGATTGGCAAGAACGTCGACTCGACCACGCACCTGGTGGCGGTGAACGAGTACCGTGACACCTTTCGCCTGACCAGCGCCCTGCGCAATGACGACAATTCGCGTATCGAGGAGTTGAAATTCGCAGGTGCCCATTCGCAAGTTGGCGGTGGCTACAAGGACGACGTACTGGCGGCTGGCCCGCTGGCGGTGATGTATGACCGCCTGCAATCGGCCGGCATCGAGATGAAGCCGATGCAGAAGGAAGACTTGCAGCGCATCGCTCAGTACAACGAAGTGATCAAGAGCCCGGAGAAAGTCCAGGAGGCGCTGATCGACTCGCGCCTCAAGGAAGGTAACAAGGCTTTCACTCGTCGTGAGAATGGCTCTTTCCAGGTCGTTAACAACACGCCCTTTCCTATGGAGCGCGGTTACTTCAATCCTCTCAACCGCCAAAATAAGCCTTTTGATCATGAGACCAATGGACGAGGTGTCATTTTCGAGAATGATCAAAGTCTTGGTCGCAGTGCAATGGTGCGCGGGTTCGAGAAGATCGGGGGCCGTATAGCGGACGTCGGGCGTCAGACACTATCGGCTTCGGCGCAGTTCCTGGGCCTGGAAAACCGCAAGCAAGCGCACGCAGAAACCATGGATAGCTTGAAGCAGGCTCGTGCGCAGCTGAATGCCATCTCGCAGGAGCAGGTTACTACGATGTCCGGCGCGCTCAAGGCTTCGCAACCCACTGCGGACTATATCGAGAGTTTGAAACTTCAAGCTGTGCCAGCTCCGCAGCGAGCCAACCCAGGCCAACAGCAAAACCCCCAAGCTCATCACAGTGACTCGTTCAAGGCCATGGAAGAGAAGGCCCTTAGCCTCACCCCGTCGGCCAGCGTTGGCGAAGCCTCGCAAACCGGGCGCAAGGCCACCAGCGGAATGGTTGTCGACATGGACGAGCACCACATCCTGCAGAAGGTCGGCCAGACCGACCAGTTCGTCATTCATGACCGCCGCGATGTTGACCCGAGCCGCAACTTCCAGGTGGGCAAGAGCACCGCGATCGTGCATGACAAAGGTATCGGCGAAGTGGCCCAAAACGTCGCGTCGAAACTGGAGCTGGACGTGAGCCCGTCCCTGGCGATGCGCCGGTGAGTGAGCGTCGTCTGGTTGGTGAAATTGCAGTGCAACAAGGGCGGAAGACCTTCGCCCTGCCTCGCCTGCAATTGGCTGACGGTGCCCTGGAGGCATTGAAATGGCTGGCGTTGCTGTTGATGACCGGCGATCACGTCAACAAGTACCTGTTCAACGAGACCTTGCCGTACCTGTTCGAGGCCGGGCGGTTGGCGATGCCGCTGTTCGTGACGGTGCTGGCGTGCAATCTGGCGCGCCCGGGTGTCGGGGCAAAGGGCGCCTACCGCCGCACCGCGATGCGCTTGTGTCTGTTCGGTGTGTTGGCGACACCGCCGTTCATCGCACTGGGTGGGCTGCTGTATGGCGCCTATCCGCTGAACATTCTCTTTACCCTGCTGGTAGTCACCGTGGTGACCGCTGCTTGTGAGCGTGCGGCGGCTGGGCAAGCACGTTACTGGGCTGTCGCGCTTTGTGTGTTCGTGGTCGGCGGAGCGCTGGTCGAATTCTGGTGGCCGGCCGTGCTGCTGGGGCTGTGCGTAGGTTGGTACGTGCGGCGCCCGAATGCCATGGCTGGCGTGGGGGTCGTGGTTTCGTTGGCAGCGCTGTCGCCGATCAATGGCAACGCCTGGGCGTTCGCCGCCCTCCCGTTGCTGCTGGTGGCCGGTTGGTTGCAACCGAAGCTGCCACGCTGGCGTTGGCTGTTCTACGGCTACTACCCCCTGCATTTGCTGGCGCTTTGGTTGATCCGCATCCCGATGGCCAAGGCCGGTTATTTATTCCTGATATGAAGCAGGTGCCCATGGACAATCCGAACAAGGCCAGGACCCGGCTGGAAGATGCCGGGCAAGCCCTTGAAGCCCAGGCCCAGGCACTGGCGACCGAGCAGACCGCCCTGCTCGAAGGCAGCCCGGTGCAGGCGCGTTATACCCAGGCCCTGGGCGAGTACGTCGAGCAGAAGGCCGAACAGGCGCAAGCGCTCGAGCAGCGCCTGGAAAGCCTGGTGGAGCGCCAGCAGGCGCAACTGCAACAGAACCTGGCCGGCCGCCCGGGCTGGCTCGCCCTACCCTCCACCCGTGCCACCTGGGAACATTGCAACCAGCGCTGCCAGGCGCGCCTGCTGCAACTGCAAGGCCGTCTTGAGCGGGTGCAGGAGCTGCATCACGGCATGGGCCTTTACAGTCCGCGCATCGAGGAGCTGGCGGTGCGCCGCCTGCGTGCCGAGCAGCCCGAACTGGCCGAGCAGTGGAGCCTGCAACGCCAGGCCGAGCGCTCCCTGACCGAAGCGCAGCGGCGCAGCCAGGCCCAGGACGTAGGGCGCTCGCGCACCTCGTCGCCCTGAATGAGTATTCCCTTTTCAATTCCTTCGTTCACGGAGCGAACCTATGAAACACAATAACGCCGTCGGCCCGCAGATCCGCGGTGGCCAGCGTAGCAGCGGCAGTACCTGGCAGGCTTTGTTGGCGATCTTCTTCCTGCTCGCCGGCCTGGCTACTGCCACCCAGTACTTCGCCTACCTGTTCCAGTACCACGCGGCGTTGGGCGCCAATCTCAACGGCGTTTATGCACCGTGGATGATCCTGGTGTGGGCCGCCAACTGGTCGGGCCAGTATCAGGACCCGCTGATGCGCGCCGGCTCCCTCGGCATGCTGGTCAGTGGTGGGGGCATGATGGCGGTGATGATCATCCGCCTGATCAACAGCAACAGCGCCAAGGCCAATGCCTTTCTGCACGGTTCGGCGCGGTGGGGCGAGCGCAAGGACATCGAGAGTGCCGGCTTGCTGGCCGACGAAGGTGTGTATGTGGGCGCCTGGCTGGACAAGCGTAACAAGCTGCATTACCTGCGCCACAATGGCCCGGAACACATTCTTACGTTCGCCCCGACCCGCAGCGGCAAGGGCGTCGGCCTGGTGATTCCGACCTTGCTGTCGTGGAAGCACAGCGCAGTGATTACCGACCTCAAAGGCGAGCTATGGGCGCTGACCGCCGGCTGGCGGCAGAAGCATGCCGGCAACAGGGTGCTGCGCTTCGAGCCGGCCACGGCAAACGGCTGCGTGGGCTGGAACCCGCTGGAGGAAATCCGCCTCGGCACCGAATTCGAGGTGGGTGACGTGCAGAACCTGGCGACGCTGATCGTCGACCCGGACGGCAAGGGCCTCAACGACCACTGGCAAAAAACTTCGCAGGCGATGCTGGTGGGCTGCATCCTGCACCTGTGCTACCGCTCGCTGGATGAAGGTGGTGTAGCCAGTTTGCCGGCCCTGGACGCCATGCTCGCTGACCCGTCGCGGCCGATCAATGAGCTGTGGGAGGAAATGACTCACTACGGGCACCTCGGTGGTGAAAACCACCCGCTGGTGGGCTCTGCCGCGCGTGACATGCTTGATCGCCCGGCGGAAGAGGCCGGCTCGGTGCTGTCCACGGCCAAATCGTACCTGTCGCTGTACCGCGACCCGATCGTGGCGCGCAACGTCGCCCGCTCGGAGTTCAAGATACGCGACCTGATGAACCACGACGACCCGGTTAGCCTGTTCATCATCACCCAGCCCAACGACAAGGCGCGCCTGCGCCCGCTGGTGCGCATCCTGGTGAACATGATCGTCCGCCTGCTGGCCGACAAGATGGACTTCGAGGACGGCCGGCCCAAGGCTCATTACAAACACCGCCTGCTGATGATGCTCGATGAGTTCCCGAGCCTGGGCAAGCTCGACATCATGCAGGAGTCGCTGGCCTTTGTGGCCGGCTACGGTATCAAGTGCTACCTGATCATCCAGGACTTGTCGCAGCTGCAGGAGTTCTACGGGCAGAACGAGAGCATCACCTCCAACTGCCATATTCAGAACGCCTACCCGCCGAACCGCGTAGAAACTGCGGAGCACCTGTCCAAGCTCACTGGACAGACCACTATCGTCAAGGAGCAGATCACTACCAGTGGGCGCCGCTCCAGTGCGCTACTCGGCCAGGTGTCGCGCACCATCCAGGAAGTGCAGCGACCGTTGCTGACCACCGATGAGGCCTTGCGCATGCCCGGCCCGCGCAAGGACAGCCAGGGCAACATCCAGGAAGCCGGCGATATGGTGGTGTATTGCGCTGGCTACCCGGCGTTCTATGGCAAGCAGCCGCTGTATTTCCAGGACCCGATCTTCCTTGCCCGTGCAAAGGTGCCTGCGCCGCGTGAAAGCGACCGCACCATCGACATACATGGCTCGGCGACGCTGGCATGAGGCGCCCACTGAGCATGGCTGCGCTGTTGGGCATCCTGGTGTTGCTGCTGTTGCCGCTGGTGTTGCATGGCGGCGCCCGGATCAACGTCACCAGCAGCTTCCCGCCGGGCATTTACTGGGTAGTCGACAAGGCGCCGGAGAAAGGCGATCTGGTCATGTTCTGCCCGCCTCCGCAGCCGGTGTTCGACTTGGCCAACGCGCGAGGTTACCTCAGCAGCGGGCCATGCCCAGGGGGATACATGCGCATGATCAAGCGCCTGGTAGCAGTTGCGGGGGACGAGGTACGGATCGGCGCCGGGGGCGTTACTGTCAACGGCCTGCTGCAGCCGCGCAGCCAGCCTTTGTCCAAGGATCCCAGCGGCCGCAGCATGCCGCACCCGGCATTGACGCATTTTCGCCTGGCTGATGGCGAGGTACTGATGCTTTCCGATTACAGCCGGTTGTCGTTCGACAGTCGCTACTTTGGCGCAGTGCCTCGGGCTCAGCTGGACGAGGTGGTCAGGCCCTGGCTGGTATGGGATCGCCAGCCCCGGTAGACACTGAGGTGTGCTACCCCCCAGTACAACTCATGGGAATGAATAATTACAGTAATGGTACTTGGCAGCTGATGGTTATTTGCTATTATCCAGTTCCCGCCATGCTCATCTGGAACACCCGTTCTAGAGCCTCCGAATTAAGTTTCAATTAAGTTTTCCCCGCTAGCGTAGGAAATCAGTCCACACCGACTGTGATCTATGGCCCGTGCGTGTCATCTAAATCCCTGCATAGCCAGAATCTTTCACCGGTAAAATGGATTTACCTACACACCGTCAAGAGGATGAATCATGCCCGTCAAGGACCCATCCAAGGTCGTACCGCAGGTCCCCGCGGAGAGCGCCGATGCCGCCCTTAAGCACATCGTCGACGGCTTCCTGCGTTTTCACCATGACGTTTTCCCCGAGCAGCAAGAGCTGTTCAAGAAGCTCGCCACCGCGCAAACCCCGCGTGCCATGTTCATCACCTGCGCCGACTCGCGCATCGTTCCCGAGCTGATCACCCAGAGTTCGCCTGGCGACCTGTTCGTGACCCGTAACGTCGGTAACGTGGTCCCGCCGTATGGCCAGATGAACGGCGGCGTTTCCAGCGCCATCGAGTACGCCGTACTGGCGTTGAAAGTGCATCACATCATTGTCTGCGGCCACTCCGACTGCGGCGCCATGCGTGCGGTGCTCAACCCGCAATCGCTGACCAAGATGCCGACCGTGTCCGCTTGGTTGCGCCACGCCGAAGTGGCCCGCACCGTGGTCGAGAACAACTGCTCGTGCGGCAGCGAACACGAAACGATGCAAGTGCTGACCAAGGAAAACGTCATCGCCCAGCTGCATCACCTGCGCACCCACCCTTCGGTGGCTTCGCGCCTGGCAGCCGGTGAGCTGTTCATTCATGGCTGGGTCTACGATATCGAGACCAGCAAGATCGAAGCCTACGACGCCGCCAGCGACAGCTTCCTGCCCCTGGCTGCTGGCGAGCCGGTCCCCTGCGCTACTCCGAGAGGTCGCTACTAAGCGACCCATCCACCCGCTGAAACCTTGATAGCCGGCCGCACCCTGTAGGGGTGTGGCGCGGCCTTCGGCTGCCCTGAATTCCCTGACTGCCTGCCGGCACGCCCGCTGGCGGCCCGCGCCTGCGCGCTCGTCGGGGACAAACGTGCCCACGGCCAGAGGAATGGCTGTGTGACAAAGAAAGGAGAAACACGGTGAACATTACACAGTTGAAAGCGGCCCTGCCGCGTGAGTTGCTGGCGTCGGTGGTGGTCTTCCTGGTGGCCCTGCCGTTGTGTATGGGCATTGCGATCGCCTCTGGCATGCCGCCGGCCAAAGGTCTGATTACCGGCATTATCGGCGGCATTGTCGCAGGTTTTCTCGCCGGATCGCCGCTGCAGGTCAGTGGCCCGGCTGCCGGTCTGGCGGTATTGGTGTTCGAACTGGTGCGCCAGCATGGCATGGCCATGCTCGGGCCGATCCTGCTGCTGGCCGGCTTGCTGCAGTTGCTGGCCGGGCGCCTGCGCCTGGGCTGCTGGTTCCGGGTTACTGCGCCGGCGGTGGTGTACGGCATGCTGGCGGGTATTGGCGTGCTGATCGTGCTGTCGCAGGTGCATGTGATGTTCGACACCGCGCCGCAGCCATCCGGCATGCAGAACCTGCTGGAGTTCCCGACGACGGTGGCCGCAGCCCTGCCACGGGAAAGCGCCGGCTCCGGCTGGATGGCCGGTGCGCTGGGCCTTGGTACCATCGCCATCATGTGGGGCTGGGAGCGCCTGCGACCGCAGCGGCTGCGCTTCGTGCCGGGTGCCCTGTTGGGCGTGTCGGCCATGACGGCCATCAGCATGTGGCTGGCCTTGCCGGTGAACCGCGTACAGGTGCCGGCCGACCTGTCCGAGGCCATCGACTGGATCCGCCCTGGTGACCTGATGCAACTGGCCGACCCCACCCTGTTGGTCGCCGCTTTTGCCCTGGCCTTCATCGCCAGTGCCGAAACCTTGTTGTCGGCTGCAGCGGTTGACCGCATGCACAGCGGCCAGCGGTCGGACTTCGACCGCGAGCTGTCGGCTCAGGGTATCGGCAACATGCTGTGCGGGGTGCTGGGCGCGTTGCCGATGACCGGAGTGATCGTGCGTAGCTCGGCCAACGTGCAGGCGGGCGCGCAGACCCGGGCTTCGGCAATCTTCCATGGCTTTTGGCTGCTGGCGTTTGTGGTGGCGCTGAGCAGCGTGCTGCAGCAGATCCCGGTGGCGAGCCTGGCGGGTGTGCTGGTGTTCACCGGGGTCAAACTGGTGGATTTCAAGGCGTTTCGCGGGCTAGGCCGCTATGGCCGCATGCCGATGTTCACCTACGCGGCGACGGCGCTGGCGATCATCTTTACCGACCTGCTGACCGGCGTACTGCTGGGCTTTGCCCTGACCTTGCTGAAGCTGGCACTGAAGGCGGCGCGGTTGAAGATCAACCTGGTCAGCCTGGAGAAGGCCGGGCACATGGAATTACGGCTTAGTGGTGCCGCCACCTTCCTCAAGGTGCCGGCGCTGACCCAGGTGCTGGATAGCGTGCCGGCAGGGACCACGCTGCATGTGCCGCTGGGTAACCTGAGCTATATCGACCACTCGTGCCTTGAGCTGCTTGAAGATTGGGGCCGCAGTAATTCGGCCAATGGGTCGCGGTTGCTGATCGAGCAGCGGCGCTTGAAGCGGAGGATCGAGGGGCGGATGCGCACCACGGCGGGGGTTGGGGCCTAGAGCCGGAATCTTTGCTGCATGAGCCGGCCCTTTCGCGGGCACGCCCGCTCCCACAGGTAATCCACGGTCAGCAAGGCTGTGATTTCCCTGTGGGAGCGGGCGTGCCCGCGAAGAGGCCGGGACAGGAATGTCAGGCCGGCTGGCCCAGCTCCACCCCCAGCTGCCGTGACAGGCACGGCCAGCGCTTCCACGCCGCCCCCGTTTCCGGGCTGCTCAATTTCTCGCGGTAGGCCTCCACCGACTCCACCGCGAAGCTTTCGTCGTTCAACATTTCGTCTACCGAGTGGTGCACCACTTCATCCAGCTGGTTGGCAAACTCCTCGCCGATCAACTGGTGGGCAATCAGGTTGGCGACGGTGGTGTCGACCGGGATCAGCGGCTGCTGGAAGTGACGGATGTACAGGTCGTTCACCTCTTCCACCAGGCGGTGCGCCAGGTAGGCCTCATCCAGCAGGCAGTCCAGGCCTACATGCCCTTGCATCACGCTGGGCGGCTGCAGGAAGTAGGCTTCGGCAATTTTCAGTACAGGTTTGATCTGCGATTCGATCCCGGCTTCGCGTGCAACCTCGTGGGCGGCCTCCAGCAGTTCCGGAACCTGGTCGATGTAGGCGCTGACGAAGCGCGCCAAAGTACCCTGTGCGTCCTGCTCGGGCAGTTGGATCGAGGGGTGCAGGTGGGGCAGTTGCAGCTCGAGACGCTTTTTCAGTTGGCCGGTCTGGCCTTCGTGTTGATGGGCTTGGCTTACCTGCTCGCGTACAGCAGCGATGTTCATGACAACTCCAGGGACATTACGTTTCAAACGGAAGACACTAAATTAGCTCGACATACAGAATACCTAAGACGCATTTGTTATAAGTCGCGCAAACGTGTGCATGCTCAGGCATATCGAAACGCCATTATTGTGCCATGCCGTGTCAAGCGCGCGGTTTTCAGGCCGTTCAGGTATTTCGTCGCGTTCATTTCACGGCCTTCATTGCGTGCCGTTGGTCGCTGTCTATACTCCCGGTGAACGTGATTCGTTGATGAGGCCCGACTGCTTTTAGCAGGGGCTCGGTCGTCGAAGCCAGGCAGTCTTGACCGCCGTTCCCTCTTGCCGCAGGCCACGCCTCCGGGACTACAAGAACGAGAAGGGGAACCCGCAATGATGCGACATCCACATGTCTGGATGGGCCTCCTGTTGTGGTCGGTTTTTGGTCAGGCCAACGCCGCCTGGACCGTGAACATGCACCCAGGGGCGACGGAAGTCTCCAACGCCGTCTTCGACCTGCACATGACCATCTTCTGGATCTGCGTGATCATCGGCGTAGTTGTCTTTGGCGCGATGTTCTGGTCCATGGTCATCCACCGCCGCTCCACCGGGCAGCAGGCTGCGCATTTTCACGAGCACACCTGGGTGGAAATCCTCTGGACCGTTGTCCCTTTCCTGATCCTGGTCGCCATGGCCATCCCGGCCACCAAGACCCTCATCGACATCTACGATGCCAGCGAGTCGGACATCGATATCCAGGTTACCGGCTACCAGTGGAAGTGGCACTACAAGTACCTGGGCCAGGACGTGGAGTTCTTCAGCAACCTGGCCACCCCCGCCGACCAGATCCATAACCAGGCCCCCAAGGACGAGCACTACCTGCTCGAAGTCGACCAGCCGCTGGTGCTGCCGGTTGGCGCCAAGGTGCGCTTCCTGGTGACCGCTGCCGACGTCATCCACTCCTGGTGGGTGCCAGCCTTCGCAGTCAAGCGTGATGCCATCCCCGGCTTCGTCAACGAAGCCTGGACCCGTATCGAGAAACCCGGCATCTACCGCGGTCAGTGCACCGAGCTATGCGGCAAGGACCATGGCTTCATGCCGGTGGTAGTCGAGGTCAAGTCCAGGGCCGACTACGACACCTGGCTGGGCGAGCGCAAGGCCGAAGCTGCCAAGCTCAAGGAGCTGACCAGCAAGGAATGGACCCTGGAGGAGCTGGTGGAACGTGGTGACAAGGTCTACCACACCACCTGCGTGGCCTGTCACCAGGCCGAAGGCCAGGGCCTGCCGCCGATGTTCCCGGCGCTCAAGGGCTCGAAGATCGCCACCGGGCCGAAGGAAGGCCACCTGGGCATCGTCTTCCACGGCAAACCCGGCACCGCCATGGCCGCGTTCGGCAAGCAGCTCTCGGAAGTCGATATCGCCGCCGTGGTCACCTACGAGCGCAACGCCTGGGGCAACAACAAGGGTGACATGGTGACGCCGAAGGACGTGCTGGCGCTGAAGCAGGCAGAAGCGCAATGAACCGGGTTACTCGCGGCAATCAATGGATTGCAGGAGACAGGACATGAGTGCAGTGATCGACGACCACGCCCAGGGCCATGAGCACGCACACGGCCCGGCCAAGGGCCTGATGCGCTGGGTGCTGACTACCAACCACAAAGACATCGGCACGATGTACCTGTGGTTCAGCTTCATCATGTTCCTGCTCGGTGGCTCGTTCGCCATGGTGATCCGCGCCGAGCTGTTCCAGCCCGGGTTGCAGATCGTGGAGCCGGCGTTCTTCAACCAGATGACCACCATGCACGGCCTGATCATGGTATTCGGCGCGGTGATGCCGGCGTTCGTCGGCCTGGCCAACTGGATGATCCCGCTGATGATCGGTGCACCCGACATGGCCCTGCCACGGATGAACAACTTCAGCTTCTGGCTGCTGCCGGCGGCCTTCCTGCTGCTGGTCTCGACATTGTTCAGCCCGGGAGGCGGGCCGAATTTCGGCTGGACCTTCTACGCCCCGCTGTCCACCACCTACGCCCCGGCCAGCGTTACCTTCTTCATCTTCGCCATCCACCTGATGGGTATCAGCTCGATCATGGGCGCGATCAACGTGATCGCCACCATCCTCAACCTGCGTGCCCCGGGCATGACCCTGATGAAGATGCCGCTGTTCGTCTGGACCTGGCTGATTACCGCGTTCCTGCTGATTGCTGTGATGCCGGTGCTGGCCGGCGTGGTAACCATGATGCTGATGGACATCCATTTCGGTACCAGCTTCTTCAGTGCCGCCGGTGGCGGTGACCCGGTGCTGTTCCAGCACGTGTTCTGGTTCTTCGGCCACCCCGAGGTGTACATCATGATCCTGCCGGCCTTCGGCGCGGTCAGCTCGATCATCCCGGCATTCTCGCGCAAGCCGCTGTTCGGCTATACCTCCATGGTGTACGCCACCGGCGCCATCGCCTTCCTGTCATTCATCGTCTGGGCCCACCACATGTTCGTGGTCGGTATCCCGGTGGTCGGCGAGCTGTTCTTCATGTACGCCACCATGCTGATTGCCGTGCCAACCGGGGTGAAGGTGTTCAACTGGGTCAGCACCATGTGGGAAGGCTCGCTGACCTTCGAGACGCCGATGCTGTTCGCCATCGCCTTCGTCATCCTGTTCACCATCGGCGGTTTCAGCGGGCTGATGCTGGCCATCGCCCCGGCGGACTTCCAGTACCACGACACCTACTTCGTGGTGGCGCACTTCCACTATGTGCTGGTGCCGGGGGCGATCTTCGGCATCTTCGCCTCGGCCTATTACTGGCTGCCGAAATGGACCGGCCACATGTACGACGAAACCCTCGGCAAGCTGCACTTCTGGCTATCGTTCATCGGCATGAACATGGCCTTCTTCCCCATGCACTTTGTGGGGCTGGCCGGCATGCCACGGCGAATCCCGGACTACAACCTGCAGTTCGCCGACTTCAACATGGTGTCGTCGATTGGCGCGTTCATGTTCGGCGCCACGCAGATCTTCTTCCTGTTCATTGTCATCAAGTGCATCCGCGGCGGTGCGCCGGCACCGGCCAAGCCCTGGGATGGCGCCGAGGGCCTGGAGTGGTCGATCCCTTCGCCTGCGCCGTATCACACCTTCCAGACGCCACCGGAAGTGAAATAGGACGCGTGCCATGAACGGCCTTTCGCTGAAACGCCTGGTGTTGCGCCTGTTGATGCTGACGGTGGTGATGTTCGCCTTCGGCTTCGCCCTGGTGCCCATCTATGACGTGATGTGCAAGGCCTTCGGCATCAACGGCAAGACCGGCGGGCAGTATGAAGGCAGCCAGGTCAGCGACCCGACGCGTTCGGTGAGGGTGCAGTTCATGTCTACCAATGCCAGCGACATGGTCTGGGACTTCTATTCCACCGCAGACCAGCTGGAGGTCAACCCGGGTGCGGTGAACCAGATGATCTTCATCGCCCACAACCCGACCGATCGGCCGATGAGTGCGCAAGCCATCCCCAGCATCACCCCGGCCGAGGCCGCGGCGTACTTCCACAAGACCGAGTGCTTCTGCTTCACCCAGCAGGTGCTGCAGCCCGGTGAACGCATCGAGATGCCGGTGCGCTTCATCGTCGACCGCGACCTGCCGGCCAGCGTGAAGCACCTGACACTGGCCTACACCTTGTTCGACATCACCGCTCGCCACCCGCCGGTCGCGCATGTCGCGGCCGAGGACGTCCAGGGCGCCCGTTAAGGGAAGGAGAACAGCAATGGCAAGTCATGAGCACTACTATGTTCCGGCGCAGAGCAAGTGGCCGATCATCGCCACCATCGGCATGTTCATCACGGTGTTCGGCCTGGGTACCTGGTTCAACGACATGAAGGCTGGCCACCCGGAGTCGCACGGGCCGCTGATTTTCTTCATTGGCGCGTTGTTCCTGGCGTACATGCTGTTCGGCTGGTTCGGTTCGGTGGTGCGGGAGAGCCGCGCGGGGCTGTACAGCCCGCAACTGGACCGCTCGTTCCGCTGGGGCATGAGCTGGTTCATCTTCTCCGAGGTGATGTTCTTCCTGGCCTTTTTCGGTGCGCTGTTTTACGTGCGGGTGCTGGCCGGGCCATGGCTGGGCGGTGAAGGGGCCAAGGGTGTTGCGCATATGTTGTGGCCGACCTTCGAATTCACCTGGCCGCTGCTGCACACGCCCGACCCGAAACTGTTCCCGCCGCCCAGGGAAGTGATCGACCCGTGGCACTTGCCGCTGATCAACACCATCCTGCTGGTCAGTTCCAGCGTGACCATCACCATCGCCCACCATGCCCTGCGCCGCGACCACCGTGGCCCGCTGAAATTGTGGATGGCGCTGACCATCATCCTGGGCGCCAGCTTCATCGCGTTACAGGCCTACGAGTACCACGAGGCCTATACCAAGTTGGGGCTGACCCTGGGGTCGGGGATCTATGGCGCGACGTTCTTCATGCTCACCGGCTTCCACGGCGCCCACGTGACCCTGGGCACGATCATCCTGATCGTGATGTTCGTGCGCATCTTGCGCGGGCATTTCAACCCGGAGAAACACTTTGGTTTCGAGGCGGCCAGCTGGTACTGGCACTTCGTCGATGTGGTGTGGGTGGGGTTGTTCATCTTTGTCTATGTGTTGTGAATAAAGAACCCTGTGGGAGCGGGCGCGCCCGCGAATGCGTCGGTACATTCAACATCGCATTCGCGGGCATGCCCGCTCCCACAGGATCAGGTGAAAACTTCAGAAAGGGGCGTGCGAGACCAGCTGACCGCTGATGAAGCCCCAGGCGACCAAACCGATGGTCAGTGCCGCCAGGGTCACCCGCACGGTCAGCGCTTTCAGCAAACGGGTCGAGTTTTCATCGTCCTTGACCAGAAACACCAGGCCACTGAACAGGCTGGCAATCGTGGCCAACAGCATCAGGACAATCGCGGCCTTGAGCATGGCGATACTCCGGGGGGATGCGGTGATGTGGACAAGTATAGCGATCGGCCCGGCGAGGCTCCGATGAGGCCGTTTCGTCCGGGCTGGGTACCAACCCTGGTAGTGCTTGCGCTGCTGCCGGGGCTGCTCGCGCTTGGCTGCTGGCAACTCGGCCGTGCCGAGGAAAAGCGCGTGCTGCTGGCTGCCTACGCTGAGCGGCGCATCGAAGCGCCCTTGGCCGTGACCCAGCTGACAGCGAACCCGGACAATGCCTTCCGCCGCGTGCATCTGTATGGCCGTTTCGACGCCGAGCACAGTCTGCTGCTGGACAACCGCACGCGCGATGGCCAGGCAGGTGTCGAGCTGCTGCAACCCTTCCATGACCAGGCGAGCGGCCTGTGGCTGCTGGTCAACCGCGGCTGGCTGCCCTGGCCGGATCGACGTGTGCCGGTGCGTTTCGACACCCCGGCCCAGGCGTTGGCGCTGGACGCTTCGGTATATGTCGCGCCAGGCAGCACGTTCCAGCTGCATCCAGACCCTGCAGGCGGCCAGTGGCCGCACCTGCTGAACGCCGTGGATGGTGCGCAGCTATGGCAACAGCTCGATCGCGAAGGCTTCGCCCACGAGTTGCGCCTGGAGCCCGGCCCGGCGGCCTATCGCCTGGACTGGCCGGTCGTTGCCATGGGCCCGGAAAAACACTTGGGCTACGCCGTGCAGTGGTTTGCCCTGGCAGCCGCTTTGGTGCTGCTCTACCTCTACTTCGGCTGGCACCACAACAAGGAGAAACGCCATGGCCACCGCCACTCCACTGGAAGTGCCTGAACCTAGCAAACCCAGAGCCCGCGGGCGTTTGCAGCTGTTGCTGATTCTGCTGGTGGTACTCGGGCCGATGGTTCTGGCCACCAGCATGTACAAGCTCAAATTCTGGGTGCCGGAGGGCCGCAGTTACCACGGCGCCATGATCGGCAACGGTGAAAGCCGCGCCGATCTTGGCGTTTCAGGCCAGGACGAGCGCTGGCAGCTGTTGGTGAGTGCACCTGAGGGATGTGCCGAGGACTGCCAGCGCCTGGTGTACCTGGCTCGGCAGATCCAGGTGGGGCTGGGCCGCGATGCTGGCCGTGCCAGCCACGCACTGGCCGCCGCCCAGCCGCTGAGCGCCGACTACCAGGCGCTGATCGGCCGCGAGTACCCGCAGTTGCAACGCTACCCGCTGGATGCCCAGCGCTATCGGCGGCAGGTCGGTGAGGTCGGCCCGCAGCTGTGGATCGTCGACCCGCACGGCAACCTGGTGCTGCGCTACGACGCCAAGGTCAACGGCAAGCATGTGCTGGACGACCTGCGCCACCTGCTCAAGCTCTCCAACATCGGCTAGGAGCCTGCCATGGCCAGACCCGGATTCCGTCTTGCTGTGTTCGCCACCCTGCTGGCACTGCTGGTCGTCCTGCTCGGTGCCTATACCCGCCTGACCCACGCCGGCCTCGGCTGCCCTGACTGGCCGGGTTGCTACGGCTTCATCAGCGTGCCCAAGAGCGAAGCGCAGCTGGCCCATGCCGAGCTGCATTTCCCCGAACACCCGGTGGAAGCCGCCAAGGGCTGGGCCGAGATGGTCCACCGCTACTTCGCTGGCACCCTGGCGATGGTGATTGCCCTGCTTGCCGTACAGGCGCTGCGCAGGCATGCCCGCGATGGCCAGCCATATCGCCTGCCCTTGCTGTTGTTGGGCGTGGTGCTGGCCCAGGCAGCCTTCGGCATGTGGACGGTCACCCTCAAGCTGTGGCCGCAGGTGGTCACTGCGCATCTACTTGGCGGCTTCACTACCCTGAGCTTGTTGTTCCTGTTGTCCCTGCGTCTGTCTCGGGCATTTGCGCCTTTGCCCAAGCTGCCATTGAGCCTGCGCCGGATCGCTGCGCTGGCGTTGCTGGTGGTGATCGGCCAGATCGCCCTGGGCGGCTGGGTCAGTGCCAACTACGCGGCCGTCGCCTGCATCGACCTGCCCACCTGCCACGGCCAGTGGTGGCCAGCGGCGGACTTCAGCAACGGTTTCCACCTGACCCAGCACGTCGGGCCCAACTACCTGGGTGGGCAGCTGGACAGTGATGCGCGCACAGCCATCCATATCAGCCACCGCCTGGGCGCGTTGCTGGTGACCTGCGTGCTGCTGATGCTCAGCTGGAAGCTGCACCGTTGCGGCCTCCCTGGCCTGGCGCGGTTGGTGCTGCTGGCGCTGGTGGTGCAAGTCGGCCTGGGCATCAGCAATGTACTGTTGCACCTGCCGCTGGCCGTGGCCGTGGCGCACAACGCGGGTGGGGCGCTGTTGCTGCTGAGCATGGTGCTGGTGAACTACCGCATCCGCGTGGTCGACAAGGTTCGGGTGGGGGTCGGCCATGGCTGGCGCCTGCGGCCCGTGGCTGGCGTGGGCATTTCCCACCACATGAGGAATGATTCGTGGCGACGCTTCTGAGCGCATGGCGGGCCAGCTGGCGTGATTACCTGGAGCTGACCAAGCCCAAGGTGGTGGTGCTGATGCTGATCACCTCGTTGGCGGGCATGTTCCTTGCCACCCGTGCGGGTGTCAGCTGGAGCGTGCTGCTGTTCGGCAACCTGGGCATCGGCTTGTGTGCAGGCGGCGCGGCGGTGGTAAACCATGTGGTGGACCGACGCATCGACGCGCTGATGGCGCGTACCCACAAGCGACCGCTGGCCCAGGGCCGGGTAGAGCCGCTGCCGGCGCTGCTGTTCGCCCTGGCGCTGGCGCTGCTGGGTATGGCCCTGCTGCTAGTGTTCACCAACGCTCTGACCGCCTGGCTGACACTGGCTTCCCTGCTCGGCTATGCGGTGCTCTACACCGGCTTTCTCAAGCGTGCGACGCCGCAGAACATCGTCATCGGCGGCTTGGCTGGTGCCGCACCGCCGTTGCTGGGTTGGGTGGCAGTCAGCGGGCATGTCAGCGCCGAGCCCCTGTTGCTGGTGCTGATCATCTTCGCCTGGACCCCACCGCACTTCTGGGCCCTGGCCATCCACCGCAAGGAGGAATACGCCAAGGCCGATATCCCGATGCTGCCGGTGACCCATGGCGAGCGCTACACCAAACTGCATATCCTGCTGTACACCCTGGTATTGCTGGCAGTAAGCCTGCTGCCCTATGCCATCCACATGAGCGGCCTGCTGTACCTGGCCTGCGCCCTGGTGCTGGGCCTGCGCTTCCTGCAATGGGCCTGGGTGTTGTACCGTGGCAGCCGGCCGCACGCGGCGATCGGCACCTTCAAGTACTCTATCGGCTACCTGTTCGCGCTGTTCATCGCGTTGCTCCTCGACCACTACCTGTTGCTGAACCTATGACCCGAACCCAGAAAACCGTCTTCATCCTCGTCGCCCTGGTCGCGTTGATCCTGGGCCTGACCGTCAACAAGGTGCTCAATGGCCGCGACCAGCCGAACCCCGCCGAGCTGATCGATGCCGGCATCATCCTGCTGCCGCAGAGCCGTACCGTGGCCGACGTGACCATGACCAACCAGGACGGCCAGCCGGTGCAACTGGATGACTTGAAGGGCAAATGGTCGCTGCTGTTCTTCGGCTACACCTACTGCCCGGATATCTGCCCGACCACTTTGGCCCAGTTGCGCCAGGTGAAGAGCGAGCTACCCAAGGAGGCCATCGATCGGCTGCAGGTGGTGTTGGTGAGCGTGGACCCGAACCGCGATACGCCGAACCAGCTGAAGCAGTACCTGGGTTATTTCGACAAGGATTTTGTCGGGGTGGTGGGGTCGATCGAGGATACCCAGAAGCTGGCCAATGCCTTGAGCATTCCGTTCATCCCGGCCGATACCAGCAAGCCGGGGTATACCGTGGATCACAGCGGCAACCTGGCGGTTGTGGGGCCGGACGGGCGTCAGCGCGGGTTCATTCGGGCGCCGTTCAACAACCAGAAGCTGGCGGCGCAGTTGCCCGGGCTTGTGAAGCGGGATTGATGGGGCTTTAAAAGCTTCGCGGGCACGTCGGATCGCCGCACCGCCGATCCCACAGGGATATCACAAGGCCTGAGGCTAGTGAGGTACCTGTGGGAGCGGCGGTGCGGCGATCCGACGTGCCCGCGAAGAATCCAGCGCGATAGTTCGGATCAGAACGCCGGAACCACAGCGCCTTTGTACTTCTCGTTGATGAACTGCTTCACCTCAGGCGAGTGCAGTGCAGCGGCCAGCTTCTTCATCGCATCGGAGTCCTTGTTGTCCGGGCGGGCAACAAGGATGTTCACGTACGGCGAGTCGCTGCCTTCGATGGCCAGGGCGTCTTTTTCCGGGTTCAGCTTGGCTTCAAGCGCGTAGTTGGTGTTGATCAGGGCAGCATCGACCTGGGTCAGCACGCGCGGGATGGTGGCGGCTTCCAGTTCACGGAACTTCAGGCTTTTCGGGTTCTCGGCAACATCCTTCACGGTGGACAGGATGTTCTTGTTGTCCTTCAGCTTGATCACGCCGGCCTTGTCCAGCAGCAGCAGCGCGCGGCCGCCGTTGGTGGCGTCGTTGGGGATGACCACGGTGGCACCGGAGGACAGTTCGTCCAGCTTCTTGATCTTGGCCGAGTACACGCCCAGCGGCTCGATGTGCACGCCGGCCACGCTCACCAGGTTGGTGCCCTTGGCCTTGTTGAATTCATCCAGATACGGCTGGTGCTGGAAGAAGTTGGCGTCCAGGCGCTTTTCGGCAACCTGCACGTTCGGCTGGATGTAATCGGTGAATTCCTTGACCTTCAGCTCCACGCCCTGTTTCGCCAGGGCAGGTTTGACGAAGTTGAGGATCTCGGCGTGCGGCACCGGGGTAGCGGCGACAGTCAGCGATTCGGCGTGGGCCGAGAAGGCCGCGACAGCGGCGACAACAGCAAGCAGCTTCTTCATTGATCACTCCTTGTGAGGGCCGCGACGGCCCCCGAACGGGTCGGCCTGGCCGACCCCATTGGGGTTACTTACGGGAAAAATGCACGACCAGTTTGTCGCCCACGCTTTGCAGGACTTGAACCAGTACCAGCAACAGCACCACGGTAACGACCATCACATCGGTCTGGAAACGCTGGTAGCCGAAGCGAATGGCCAGGTCGCCCAGGCCGCCGGCACCGACCACACCGGCCATGGCGGTGTACGACACCAGGGTGATGGCGGTCACGGTAATGGCGGCGAAGATGCCCGGGCGGGCCTCTGGCAGCAATGCGCTGGTAATGATCTGGCGTGTGGTGGCGCCCATCGACTGGGTGGCCTCGATGATGCCGCGGTCCACTTCACGCAGGGCGGTTTCCACAAGGCGCGCGAAGAACGGCGTGGCACCCACTACCAGCGGCGGAATGGCACCGGCCACGCCCAGCGAAGTGCCGGTGATCAGCACGGTGATCGGAATCATCACGATCAGCAGGATGATGAACGGCAGCGAGCGCAGGATGTTGACGATCAGCGACAGCAGCGCATACACGCCCTTCTGCTCGAACATCTGCTTCGGCCCGCAGAGGAACAGCAGCACACCCAGCGGCAAACCGAGCAGCACGGTGAAGAACAGCGAGCCGAACAGCATGATCATGGTGTCGACGCTGGCCAGCCAGATTTCGGCCCAGTCGACGTTGGCAAAGAAACTCAGGGCGTCCATCAACGCAGTACCTCCATATGTACGTCAGCTGCCTTGAAGCGGGCGAACGCCGCTTCCATGTCACCGCCGATCAGGGCGAGGGTGAGCTGGCCATAGGGGACATCCTTGATGCGGTCGATACGCCCGGCGAGGATGCTGTAGTCCACACCGGTTTCGCGGGCCACGGTGCCCAGCAGCGGCGCGTAGGTGGCGTCGCCCTGGAAGGTCAGGCGCACGATACGGCCCGGCACATGGGCGAAGTCGTCACGCTGCTCGCCTTCGTCGACCTGTTCGTCCTCCTGGACGAAGCGCTTGGTGGTGGGGTGCTGCGGGTGCAGGAACACCTCGGCCACCGAGCCTTGCTCGACGATCTGGCCCGCGTCCATCACTGCCACGCGGTCGCATACCCGGCGGATCACGTCCATTTCGTGGGTGATCAGCACGATGGTCAGCTTCAGCTCACGGTTGATTTCGGCCAGCAATTGCAGGACCGAGGCGGTGGTTTGCGGGTCGAGGGCGCTGGTGGCCTCGTCGCACAGCAGGATCTTCGGGTTGGTGGACAGGGCGCGGGCGATACCGACGCGCTGCTTCTGGCCGCCGGACAGCTGAGCCGGGTACTTTCTGGCATGGTCGGACAGGCCGACACGGGCCAGCAGTTCGGTCACGCGCTTGTCGATCTCGCTGCGTGACAGCTCGCCGGCCAGGGTCAGTGGCAGGGCGACGTTGTCGGCAACGGTCTTGGAGGCCAGCAGGTTGAAGTGCTGGAAAATCATCCCGACCTGCTGGCGGAAACCGCGCAGCTGGCTGGCGTTGAACGCGGTGACGTCTTCACCATCGACGATGATCTTGCCGCCGGAAGGCTCTTCGAGGCGGTTGATCAGGCGCAGCATGGTGCTTTTGCCGGCGCCGGAATGGCCGATCAGGCCGAACACCTGGCCATCTTCAATAGTCAGGCTGGTCGGATTCAGTGCGGGGATTTCCCTACCGGCGACGCGGTAGGTCTTGTGTACCTGTTGGAACTCGATCACGTAGCGAACCTTGTGGGGCGCATGGAATTTGGGTCAGCGGTTAGCTGGGGTCGCGCATTTTAGCCTTTTCCCATAGCTGTTCTTAGCATTTATTTCGTAATGCACCAATCCTTCGGGCATATCGCGACAACCGGTAATTCTGATTGAACGCTTGGCAAAGCGCTCCGGTCACTACCTGAACAAGCCCGAACGGGCACGCCTGCAGACTGATGAGGAGAGCCGACCATGCCCAGCAAGAACACGGACGCGCCAAAGCACAGCGAGGCCGCCGGCACCCAGACCCCGGACCGGGCCAATACCAACGCCAAATTGCAAAGCCTGGAGGCTGACCGCAGCGATGCCACAGGGCATGCGCTGCGTACCAATCAAGGGGTACGAATCGCTGACAACCAGAACACGCTGAAGGCCGGTGACCGAGGCCCCTCGTTGCTCGAAGATTTCATCATGCGTGAGAAGATCACGCATTTTGACCACGAGCGCATCCCTGAGCGCATCGTGCATGCGCGAGGCACCGGCGCGCATGGTTACTTCCAGAGTTATGGCAACCACGCCGAGTTGACCAAGGCTGGCTTCCTGCAGGACCCGGAAAAAATCACTCCCGTCTTCGTGCGGTTTTCCACGGTACAGGGCCCGCGCGGCTCCGCCGACACCGTGCGTGACGTGCGGGGTTTTGCGGTCAAGTTCTACACCGACGAAGGCAACTTCGACCTGGTGGGCAACAACATGCCGGTATTCTTCATTCAGGATGCAATCAAATTCCCGGATTTCGTCCACGCCGTAAAGCCGGAGCCGCACAATGAGATCCCGACCGGTGCCTCGGCCCATGACACCTTCTGGGATTTCGTCTCGCTGGTACCGGAGTCGGCTCATATGGTGATGTGGGCGATGTCGGACCGTGCAATCCCGCGCAGCTTGCGGATGATGGAAGGGTTCGGGGTGCATACCTTCCGCCTGATCAACGCCCAGGGCGTAGCCAGTTTCGTCAAATTTCACTGGAAACCGCGCCAGGGTGTGCACTCCCTGCTATGGGACGAAGCGCAGAAGCTGGCAGGCAAGGATGCTGACTTCCAGCGTCGCGACTTGTGGGAGGCTATCGAGACGGGCGATTACCCGGAATGGGAGTTGGGTGTGCAGATCGTTCCGGAAGCCGACGAGCACAAGTTCGATTTCGACCTGCTGGACCCGACCAAGATAATCCCGGAAGAGCTGGTGCCGGTTACACCATTGGGCAAGATGGTTCTGAACCGCAACCCGGACAACTTCTTTGCCGAAGTGGAACAGGTGGCGTTCTGCCCGGCCCATATCGTCCCAGGCATCGATTTCACCAACGACCCGTTGCTGCAGGGGCGGCTGTTCTCCTATACCGACACCCAGCTTAGCCGCCTGGGTGGGCCCAACTTCCACCAGATCCCGGTCAACCGCCCCGTCGCTCCCAACCACAACAACCAACGCGACGCCCTGCATCAGCATGTGGTGCACAAGGGCCGCGCATCCTACGAGCCCAATTCCATCGACGGCGGCTGGCCGAAGGAAACGCCACCTGCAGCCCAGGATGGTGGCTTCGAGAGTTACCAGGAGCGTATCGATGCGCACAAGATCCGCCAGCGCAGCGAGTCGTTCGGCGACCACTTCTCGCAGGCGCGGCTGTTCTTCCAGAGCATGAGCCCGACCGAGCAGCAGCACATCATCAAGGCATACAGCTTTGAGCTGGGCAAAGTGGAGCGTGAGACGATTCGTGCTCGGGAGGTGAATGAAATTCTTGCCAATATCGACCTGAAGCTGGCGGCTGCAGTGGCTGCCAACCTCGGCTTGCCTGCGCCAAGCGCGGGCACGGTGCAAGTGAAGGGCAGCAAGCTTGCGCAGTCCCCTGCATTGAGCCAGATGAACCACCCGGGTTCGGTGGGTATCAAGGGGCGCAAGATTGCCGTGCTGGTGGCAGATGGCGTAGATGCTGCGAGCGTAGACAAGCTGGTCAAGGCGCTGGAAGCGCACAGTGCCCGGCCAATGCTTCTAGGGCCGACATCGGCACCGGTGAAGGCTGCGGACGGCAAGCAACTGCCGGTGGATGCTTCCATGGAGGGGATGCCATCGATCATGTTCGATGGGGTTGTCGTGCCTGGGGGCAAGCCTTCGACCGATGCGCTGGCGGCCAGCGGGTTGGCCAGGCATTTCCTGCTGGAGGGCTACAAGCACCTGAAGGCGATGGTGTTGACCAAAGAGCTTTTGGGCAGCTTGGGGCTCAAGGAGGACAAAGGGTTGCTGCTGGGGGATGAGCAGAAAGTGGTGGATGGCTTTGTCAAAGCGGTAGAGGGGCATCGGGTGTGGGAGCGGGAGGCGGCTGCGGAGGCTGTGCCGGCCTAGGGGCTGCTTTGCAGCCCATCGCGACACAAGGCCGCTCCTACAGGAGATCACAGGTCCCTGTAGGAGCGGCCTTGTGTCGCGAAAGGGGCGCTCAGCGCCCCCAGATTCTTAACGCTGATGCGGAACCAGAACCACCTGCGCCGGCAGCGACCGCTGGATCTCGTGCTTCTGCTTCAGCTCGAACCCGCTGTCTATCTTGCGCACGCGCTTCTCCAGCAAGGTCTTGAGCCAGGGCGCATCCTCGGTGCGCGGCACCTGGAACACCACGTCGCACTGGTAGCTCACCACATCGGCGGCAATGTCATCCAGCTGGCGGCGCATAGCGCGGCTGTCGGTGGTCTTCAAGGCTACCACGGTGCTCGGTGCCGCCGGGTCGATGATGCGTGCCTTGGGCTTGGCTTCGGCCGCTTTCAACGCTGCTTCAGTCTTCTCCAGCTCGGCCTTGCGTGCCTGGCTCACGGCATCGCCACCAGTCACCGCCGGGGCCTGCGGCATCAGCGCCCGGGCTCGGGCCAGGGCGGTGGCCGCAGCGTTCACATCACCCTTTTGCAGGAAGATCTGGCTGCGTTGCAGGTAGGCTTCGGCGAGCTGGCGCTGGTATTGCTCCAAGCGCGCGTCATCCGGCGCCTGCGCCTGCAGGGCTGCCAGCTGGTCTTCGGCGGTGGCCAGCTCGTTGCTGGCGATGTTCTGTTGCAACTGCTGCCAGGCATCGGCTTGGGAAGGTGCGCTGGCCTGCTCGACCGGCGCGCTGGAACACGCGGCCAGGAACAGGGAAAACGCGGCAACAAGCAGATAACGGGAGGCGAACGGCTTCATTCCTGCGACTCTCTATTTGCGCAAAAAGCGAGCAAGTCTACACCCAGGTGCGCACGCTCGAAAACAAGTCTTACAGACCCTTTACGTGCGAAAAGGTTGCAAGGCGCAACTGCATGCGCCCTTTTTTCAGCGTTTCGGCAGGGCCAGGCTCAGCAAGAATAGCACCGCCGCGCAGACCACGATCGATGGGCCGGCGGGGGTGTCCTTGAACCAGGACATGGCCAGGCCGCTGCAAACCGCGGTCACGCCCAGCAGGCTGGCGCCCAAGGCCATCTGCTCGGGAGAACGGGCGTGACGTTGCGCCGCAGCGGCAGGAATGATCAGCAGTGAGGTGATCAGCAGCACGCCGACGATCTTCATGGCCACGGCAATCACCACCGCGATCAGCAGCATCAGCGCCATGCGCAGCCCGGCAACCGGCAGGCCTTCGACCATTGCCAGCTCTTCGTGCACCGTGACGGCCAGCAACGGCCGCCACAGGGCAGCGAGCAGCAGCAACACCAGCGCACTGCCGCCAATTATCCAGGCCAGGTCGGTGGTGCTGATGGCCAGCAGGTCGCCGAACAGGTAGGCCATCAGGTCGATGCGCACATCGTGCATGAAGCTCAGCACCACCAGGCCCAGCGACAAGGTGCTGGGGGCGAGGATGCCGAGCAGGGTGTCGGAGGCCAGCGGTTGGCGTTGTTGCAAGGTCACCAGCAAGATCGCCAGCAACAGGCAGCCCACGGTTACCGCCAGCGCCGGGCTGACGTCCAGGGCAAAGCCCAGGGCCACGCCCAGCAGCGCGGCGTGGGACAAGGTGTCGCCGAAGTAGGCCATGCGCCGCCACACCACGAAGGAACCCAGCGGGCCGGCCACTAGTGCCAGGGACAAGCCGGCAAACAGGGCGTAGAGAAGAAAATCAGCCATGCTTGCAGTGCGCTCCGTGAACATGGGTGCCAGGGGCGACCACCGAGCCGTGCAGGTCGTGGCTGTGGTCGTGATGATGATGGTAGATGGCCAGGCTGGGTGCTGCGGTCTGGCCGAACAGCTCGACGAATGCCGGGTCACCGCTGACCTGCTCCGGGTGCCCCGAACAGCACACGTGCCGGTTCAGGCACACCACCTGGTCGGTGGCACTCATCACCAGGTGCAGGTCGTGGGAAACCATCAGTACGCCGCAACCGTGGCGGTCGCGCAGGCGGGTAATGAGGTTGTACAGCTCGGTCTGGCCGACTACGTCAACGCCTTGCACCGGCTCGTCGAGTACCAGCAACTGGGGTTCGCGCAGCAGGGCGCGGGCCAGCAGCACGCGCTGCATCTCGCCACCGGAAATGGTCTGGATCGGGCTGTCGATAACCTGCTCGGCGCCCACTTCCTGCAACGCCGACAAGGCTGCCGCGCGGTCTACACCGGGCACCAGGCGCAAGAAGCGCAGTACCGACAGTGGCAGCGTGGCATCGACCTGGATTTTTTGCGGCATGTAGCCAATGCGCAGTTTCGGCTTGCGCCATACCTTGCCGCGGTGCGGCTTGAGCAGGCCAAGCACGGCGCGCACCAGGGTGGTCTTGCCCGCCCCGTTCGGGCCGATCAGGGTGACGATCTGGCCGGGTGCGACCGACAGGTCGATGCTGTCGAGCACGGCCTCGCCGCCGAAGGTGACGCCGACCTGCTCCAGGCGGATCAGTGCATCGCTCATGCCGCGCTCCGGCAATTGCTGCACAGGCCGACCACTTCCACAGTCTGGGTCTCGACCGTGAAGCCCACGCCCTCGGCGCTGCTGATGATGGCTTCGCTGATGCTGTCCTGTTCCAGCTCGATGGCCACATGGCATGCCCGGCAGATCAGGAACTGCCCTTGGTGCAGGTGTTCCGGGTGGCTGCAGCCGATGAAGGCGTTAAGCGAGGCGATGCGGTGCACCAGGCCGTTTTCCAGCAAGAAGTCCAGGGCGCGGTATACCGTGGGTGGTGCGGCGCGGCGGCCGTCCTGCTCACTGAGCACGGCGAGGATGTCGTAAGCGCCCAGCGGCTTGTGGCTCTGCCACACCAGTTCCAGCACCCGACGGCGCAGCGCGGTCAGGCGCAGGCCCTGGCGGGTGCACAAGGCGTCGGCTTCAGCCAGCGCGTTGTGCACGCAATGGGAGTGATCATGAGGACGGTTGGCCAGCGGCGTGATGGACATGGGCAGCGACGGTTCTGGATAGAGACGTTATTATGTTACCTGTTTCTCACGACTCGAGTATTCACCGTGTCCCGATTCCTAGTCCTTTTTGTCGCTTTCATCGCATTTTCCGCCCAGGCCGACGTGCGCGTGCTGACCAGTATCAAACCCCTGCAGCAGATTGCCGCCGCCGTGCAGGACGGTGTTGGCAGCCCTGAGGTATTGCTGCCGCCGGGCGCTTCGCCGCACCACTACGCGCTGCGCCCGTCTGACGTACGGCTGGTGGGCGATGCCGACTTGCTGTACTGGATCGGTCCGGACATGGAGGGCTTTTTGCCGCGGGTGCTGGGTAGCCGCAGCAAGACCACAGTAGCCGTGCAGTCACTGCCGGGGATGAAGCTGCGCCACTTTGGCGAGGACAGCCAGTCGCATGAGGAAGAAGACCACGATGACCATGATCATGACCACCGTCCGGGCAGCCTGGATGCGCACTTGTGGCTATCGTCAGTCAACGCGCGGGTTATCGCAGCGAAAATGGCGGCTGACCTGGCGCAAGTCGATCCGGCCAATGCGGCGCGTTACCAGAGCAACCTGAAGGCCTTCGAGGAACGCCTGGACGCGCTGGATGGACGGATCAAGGCGCGGGTGGCCGGGATTGCCGGCAAGCCGTACTTCGTGTTCCACGAAGCATTCGACTATTTCGAGGCCGAGTATGGCCTGAAGCACACCGGGGTGTTCAGCGTGGCGTCCGAGGTGCAGCCTGGCGCGCAGCATGTGGCAGCCATGCGCAAGCGCCTGCAGGAAGTAGGCAAGACCTGTGTGTTCAGCGAACCGCCATTGCGGCCACGGCTGGCCGAGACCTTGACCGCCGGGCTGCCGGTGCGGCTGGCCGAGCTGGATGCACTGGGCGGTACCGACCCGGTGGATGGCAAGGGCTATGAGCGCTTGCTGGAGAAGCTGGGTGGCGACCTGGTTGGGTGCCTGGAGCAGTTGTAAGCCTGTACCGGCCTATTCGCGGGTAAACCCGCTCCTACAGGGACAGCACAAATCTCAAGCCTGTCACCATACCTGTGGGAGCGGGTTTGCCCGCGAAGAAGCACACGCGGTCTAGAGGGCAAACGGCAGGTGCAAGGCCACCTGCTGACGCTGCGCCAAACGCACTTCGAACTCGCTCGGGTCATGGATCATCACATCCATCCCGGCAAACGATTCCGCTGCAATCAGGCGCGACAGCCAGAAGCGCACGCAGCCTACCCGCAACATCTCCGGCCACAGCTCGGCTTCGGCGGCGGTGAACGGCCGCAGCGCCGCATAGGCCGCCAGCAATGCCTGGGCGCGTGGCACATCGATCGCGCCGTGTTCATCCAGGCACCAGTCGTTCACGGTGATGGCGATGTCATACAGCATCGGCCCGGAACAGGCATTGTAAAAGTCGATCACACCGGTCAGGTGGGTGCCTTCGAACATCACGTTGTCGCGGAACAGGTCGGCATGCAGGTTGGCCCGTGGAAGGGCCAAAATCTGCACCTTGTGCGCGCTGATTTCATCCAGTGCCGGCTGCAGCAGTGCGGCTTGCTCGGCGGTGAGACGCGGCAGCAGCTCGGCACCCGAGGCCAGCATCCAGTCCAGGCCGCGGTCGGTGCGGCGCTCGATGATGTGCTCGCGGGTGGCCAGGTGAATGTGCGCCAGTAGTTCGCCAACCTGTGCGCAGTGCTGGGCATTCGGTGCCTTGATGTGCTTGCCCGACAGTCGTGGCTGCAGCAGTGCCGGCTTGCCGCACAGCTCGCGCAGGCCGTTGCCGTCGCGGTCACGTATCGCATAGGGCACCGGCATGTCGGCAGCGTGCAGGGTATCGAGCAGCTCGATGAAGAACGGCATGTCCTCGCTGGGCCCACGCTCGATCAGCGTCAGGACGAACTCCCCCTGTTCGAGGCTGACGAAGAAATTGCTGTTCTCGGTGCCGGCGGCGATGCCCTGGAAATCGAGCAGACGACCCAGCGCGTACGGCGCCAGAAAGGTTTCCAGCTCAGGCCGGGTCACGGGGGTGAAAACTGACATGATGAAAATTTGCCCATACGGGCACTCCGCCGGGAAGTGCCGGGTTGATGTGAACGGTGCGCGTCAGATTACCACTCAAAGATCTTCCAGGACGGAATCAGCATGTCCGGCTGGTCGGATCGAATGAAATTGCCATCAGAGCCATCGGCGCGTACCAGGAAATAAGGCTTGCCGTTTTTCGGCGTGATCTTGATCGCATACAGGAACCCGTTCTGCCGGTACTCCTGGATGGTTTTGTCGCCTTCCGTGCGAATGGTCACCTCGGGATCGGCCGAGGGGGCGTCGTCCGCCGCCAGGGTGACGACAGGCATGGTTGCCAACAGACCGAGCAGTAACAGGCGATTGAGTGTACGCATGATAACCTTGTCCCTTTGTCGTCAATGATTCTGGCTATTCTAGCGCCGGACCCGTCGAAAAGGTTGATTCTGCTCATGAGCCAAGCGCCCCTCGTCCTGGTGGACGGTTCCTCCTACCTGTACCGCGCCTTCCATGCGCTGCCGCCGTTGACTACTTCCAAGGGCATGCCGACCGGGGCCGTGAAGGGCGTGCTGAACATGCTCAAGAGCCTGCGCAAGCAATACCCCGACAGCTTGTTCGCGGTGGTGTTCGACGCCAAGGGCGGTACTTTCCGCGATGCCATGTTCGCCGAATACAAAGCCAACCGCCCGAGCATGCCGGACGACCTGCGGGTGCAGATCGAGCCGCTGCACGCCAGCGTCAAGGCCTTGGGTTACCCGCTGCTGTGTGTCGAAGGGGTCGAGGCCGACGACGTGATCGGCACCCTGGCGCGCAGCAGTGCAGCCTTGCGCCGGCCGGTCATCATCTCGACCGGTGACAAGGACATGGCGCAGCTGGTGGACGGGCACATTACCTTGGTCAACACCATGACCGGAAGCGTGCTGGACGTGGCCGGCGTGCACGAGAAGTTTGGCGTCGGCCCGGAACACATCATCGACTTCCTGGCGCTGATGGGCGACAAGGTCGACAACATCCCCGGCGTGCCGGGTGTGGGCGAAAAAACCGCAGTGGGCCTGCTGACCGGCATCGGCGGCGGCCTCAGCGACTTGTACGCCAACCTGGACAAGGTTCCGACGCTGGCCATTCGCGGCGCCAAGACCCTGCCGGCCAAGCTGGAAGAGCATCGAGACGCCGCGTTCCTGTCTTATGAGCTGGCGACCATCAAGGTCGATGTACCCCTGGACATCGAAGTGGATGCCCTGGTGTGCGGCGAGCCGGACCGTGAAGCGTTGCTGGCGCTGTATACCGAGATGGAGTTCAAGAGCTGGGTCGCCGAGGTGCAACGCGACGCGGCCAAGGCCGGTGACGATATCGCGCCGCTGGCTGAGCCGGCGGCGAAGGTCGAGCCCAGGTACGAAACCATCCTCGACCAGGCCCGTTTCGACTTCTGGCTGGAGAAGCTGCGCCAGGCACCCCTGTTCGCCTTCGACACCGAGACCACCGGCCTGGACGCTCAGCAGGCGCAGCTGGTCGGCCTGTCGTTCGCCGTCGAGCCGCATGAAGCGGCCTATGTGCCGCTGGCCCACGACTATGAGGGGGCGCCGGTTCAACTGGACCGCGCTGCCGTGCTGCTGGCGCTGAAGCCGCTGCTGGAAGACCCGGCCAAGGCCAAGGTCGGGCAGAACGCCAAGTATGACATCAACATCCTCGCCAACGGCTCCCCCGCCATCGAAATGCGCGGCGTGGCCTACGACACCATGCTCGAGTCGTACGTGCTGAACTCAACGGCCACCCGTCACGACATGGACAGCCTGGCGCAGAAGTACCTCGACCACACCACCATCGCCTTCGAGGACATTGCCGGCAAGGGCGCCAAGCAGCTCACCTTCAACCAGATCCACCTGGACAAGGCCGGCCCCTACGCCGCCGAAGACGCCGACATCACCCTGCGCCTTCACCAGGCGCTGCAGGCGCGCCTGGCGCAGACGCCGAGCGTGCAACCGGTGCTGATGGACATCGAGATGCCGCTGGTGCCGGTGCTGGCCAGGATCGAGCGCCAGGGTGCGCTGGTCGATGCCGCGCTGCTGCAGGTGCAGAGCGCTGAGCTGGGAGAGAAGATGGCCGAGCTGGAGCAGCGCGCTTATGAGCTGGCCGGCGAGGCGTTCAACCTAGGCTCGCCCAAGCAGCTGGGTGCGATCCTCTATGACAAGCTGGGCATGCCGGTGCTGAGCAAGACCACCAAGGGCCAGCCATCCACTGCAGAAGCGGTGCTCGACGAACTGGCCGAGCAAGGCTATCCGTTGCCTGAGGTACTGATGCAGTACCGCAGCCTGAGCAAGCTCAAGAGCACCTACACCGACAAGCTGCCGGGGCAGATCAACCCGCGCACCGGGCGCATCCACACCTCCTACCAGCAGGCGGTGGCGGCCACCGGCCGGCTGTCGTCGAGCGACCCGAACCTGCAGAACATCCCGATCCGTACCGCCGAAGGCCGGCGCATCCGCCAGGCCTTCATTGCCAGCCCGGGCTACAAGCTGCTGGCGGCGGACTACTCGCAGATCGAGTTGCGTATCATGGCCCACCTGGCCAAGGACGAAGGCTTGTTGCATGCCTTCCGCAACGACCTGGACGTGCATCGCGCTACGGCGGCGGAAGTATTCGGCGTAGCTCTGGAAGACGTCACCACCGACCAGCGCCGCAGTGCCAAGGCCATCAACTTCGGCCTGATCTACGGCATGAGCGCCTTTGGCCTGGCCAAGCAGATCGGCGTCGATCGCAAGCAGTCGCAGGATTATATCGACCGCTATTTCGCCCGTTACCCGGGCGTGCTGGCCTACATGGAGCGCACCCGCGCCCAGGCGGCAGAGCAAGGCTTTGTCGAAACCCTGTTCGGCCGCCGCCTGTACCTGCCGGATATCAATGCCAAGAACCCGGCCTTGCGCAAAGGCGCCGAACGTACGGCGATCAACGCGCCGATGCAGGGCACTGCGGCCGACATCATCAAGCGGGCCATGGTCAACGTGGATAACTGGCTGAGCGAGAGTGGGCTGGATGCCCGGGTGATTCTGCAGGTACACGACGAACTGGTGCTTGAAGTGCGCGAGGACCTGGTGGAGCAGGTGAAAGATGAAATTCGCCAGCACATGAGCAAGGCCGCGCAACTGGATGTGCCGCTGCTGGTCGAGGCAGGAATTGGCGCGAATTGGGACGAAGCTCACTGATCGGGCCGGGAAGGCTGTGTAGGATCCGTGAGGTAGGGATGCGGATCCTGGCAGTGCTCAGTGCCAGTGGTGCTGAGCTTTCATGAAACTATCGCAAATAGTTTTCAGGGCTCTGGAACTAAACCAGTGAAGCGGAACTCAGAGTAACTGAATGGCTGGTGAAGCCTTTCGATGCTCCTATGTTGTGTTAAGTGTTGGCAGATATCTGGACCCCGCCCTAGCGGTCCGGACTTGGACCCCGAACTTCCCCCTCCCCATACGAAGTCCGGGGTTTTTTTTGCCCGGAATTTGGCTTGAGTCTGGTGATGAACACTGTGGGAGATCACCCAGCCCTTCCGGGCTGCGCTGTCGCGCAGCAAACATGAGATGTACGGCTTCAGTTCTGCAGCAGCGCTGACATTTTGAAAAAGA